>JAJQFE010000011.1 GCA_021201295.1 Tannerellaceae bacterium
AACATTCATATGATGTTCAATAAATCAACGGACATCATGCGGATAATCATATAAATTATCTCATATTTCTTAATGAAAAAACAAATACTGCTACCTGTATGGGTATGCCGTATCATGAAAGTTATACACTTTTATGTGTGGTTGATTTTATTTTTAACTCTATGTCACTTACCGGTAATAGCACAACAAAAATTGATGCTTTCGGGAGAGGTAAAAAATAAAAACGGAGAAGCGATTTTTCCGGCAACAATCGCAGTAGAAGGGACGATGATAGGTACTTATACCAATGAAAAGGGGTATTATTCTTTAGAACTTTCAGCCGGTAAAAATACCGTCGTTATTTCGTCTGTCGGCTATGAAACAGTGAAAGCTGAGGTCAATCTCCGTAGTCATAAAAGATTCGATCTGGTATTAGAAGAAAATATTATCTCTTTGCAGGGAGTGGAAATATATGGCAAAACGAAAAGCCAGGAAATCCGTGAAGGGGTATTTAATGTGACTGCTCTGGATATTAAACCAATGATGAATACTTCTACCAGCCTAAGTAATATAGTTAATCGCACAACCAGTGTCCGGATCCGTGAAGAAGGAGGAGTGGGATCTGATTTTAAACTTTCTATTAATGGACTATCCGGTAATTCCGTCCGCTATTTTATTGATGGGATTCCTCTCTCTGCTATGGGCGGTGGAATTACGCTGGCCAATCTACCCATCAATATAGTAGACCGCATTGAAATATATAAAGGAGTAGTTCCTACCTATCTGGGATCAGATGCATTAGGGGGTGCCATCAATATAATCACCAAACAGGAAAAGAAAAACTACCTGGATATTTCTTATGGAATAGGTTCTTTTCATACGCATAAATTTGACCTGAATGCCCAGTATGTAGATAATAAAACAGGTTTTATGGTGCGGCCCGTCATTGGATTAAACTACTCCAAAAATGACTACACCATGTATGATATGGAAGTTTGGGATGAAGAAGAACGTATCTATAAAGAAAAAGATGTCAAACGCTTCCATGATGATTATTTCTCTTTTATTGCACAATTAGAAGCCGGTGTTGTCAACCGGCGTTGGACAGATGCCTTCCTGGTTTCTACCACCTGGTCTACTCAAAACAAAGAAATCCAGACTGGAAATGTCCAGACAATTGTCTATGGCGAAGCACGCCGGGAAAGAGAATCGCTCAATATGGCAGCACAATACCGGAAAAGGGATCTCTTTACAGACAATCTGGATGTTAATCTTTCATTATCTCACACCCTGGATCATTCTGTGACTATGGATACAGCTTACCGTAGCTATATGTGGGATGGATCCTACACAGATACTTACCAGAATGAAATTCTGAAAAGAGGCCGTATGCTACGCAATTATAAACGTCCACTGACTATCATAAGAACCAATTTTGATTATATGCTACATCCCCAGCATGTATTTAATCTGAATTACATGCTGAATAGTATCCGGAATGATCGCTGGGATGATATAGACACAGAATTTGAACCGTCCACAGATGTATTAACCAAACAGATTATCAGTCTTTCCTATACCCAGAATTTCTTTAACAGCAAACTGAATAATACTTTTTTGTCAAACATTATATCAACCATTTAGAAGTCCGCCAGCAGGATCTGTACTGGATTACCGGTTCACAGGACGAATCAGGATCATCCACATCGAATTACACCAGTTATGGAGTAGGAATAAGGCATCTTCTTCAGGAGGCTTTTTCATTAAAAACCTCTTATGAACATAGCATTCGCCTACCTCTCGCAAATGAGTTTTTAGGAAACGGAACAACAGTCTATTCAAACTTCTCCCTTAATCCGGAGAACAGTGACAATTATAATGCAGGCATTTTCGGAACCTGGCAGCCACTCCCGAAACATCTGTTTTATTATGAAGCCGGTTTGTTCATCCGGAAAGTCAGGGATTATATCCATCTGGTACTGACAGAGTCTGACGGACTGGCGCAGTATGCGAATGTAAATAATGTAACAGTAAAAGGGACAGAAGCAGAGGTAAAATATGAATATGCCGATCTGTTTCAGCTTATTGCCAACTGTAGTTACCAGGATGCATGAAGCAAAACCAAATATTATCAGGATGGTACACCACAGATCACCTATAACAATAAAATCCCGAATCAGCCCTGGGTCTATAGCAATGTGAAAGCCACACTTTCCAAACGTAACCTGTTACAAAAAGAGAGCCGTCTACGTTTGAGTTATTATTATCAATACGTTCACTGGTTTTTCCTGACCTGGGAAGGCTATGGAAGCTTAAAAAGTAAAGCCACCATTCCAACCCAACATGCACATAACCTGGCCTTATCCTATTCCCGGAAAAATAAGAAATATAACATTTCTCTGGAATGTAATAACCTCACAGACCGCCGGCTCTATGACAACTATAAATTACAGAAACCCGGTCGTTCTTTTTTCTGTAAATTCCGCCTTTTTATTAACTAATAATAATGACAATGAAAAAGATTAAATTTTACTTATGGACTTTATGGATGGTCTTTGCGACTGTCTCTTTTGTAGCTTGTTCAGATGATGATCCTGTGACAGAGGATCCGAACACACCGGAAAATCCGGACGGTCCGGATAATCCTGATATACCTACACCTGTCACTACTCATTTTGACCTTTGGGTTTCAATTGGTAGTAGCGGAGGAATGGGTTCTACTTCTACTCAATTGGTTAAAAGTGTAAGTACACTGGAAGAAGGAGATATCGACTTTATAAATGAAGGAGTAGATGTGTCCGAATTACTTAATCAGGAAACCATTGTAAAAGGAAAGTATTATTATCAGATCAGAGCTGACGGGACACGTTTTGGTAAGTATCGTATCCTGGAAGATGAAATAGAGATTGTTGCTGAATTTCCTTTTACTACATTAAAAGACCGTCGCCATACACATGCCTGGATTGATGATAATACATTAGTATTGATTGGTTCAAATGGTGATTCCAGTAAAATCCTATGGGTAAAAGTAGATGTCGAATCTATGACCATAATAGGTGAAGGTGAATTAAATCTTCCGGATCCTGATGCAGAAGCTGGGGAAACATTCAATACATCCGGGATTGCTGCCTATCGAAAAACAGACGGAATGTTTCTTTATTCTTTCTTATACAATCCAAGTACTTCCCGGAATCACTTTTATATGGCTTTCATTAATCCCTCAGATATGTCTACCCTATCAATTGTAAAAGAAGAATGGGCTGAAATAATGGCAGGAACCGCATACGGAGAGTTGTTACAGGAAAAATCCTTCTTTACTTCAAATGGAGATTATTATCTGGCTTGTAATAACCGTCTTCCAGATGCAACAAGTAGTACTCAACAAAGTGGAACTTTATTATGTATAAACAATGGTACCATGGAGTTTGATTCTGATTTTATTATAAATACAGATAGTAAAATTGTAGTGGTAAGTAATCTGAATGATTCAAAAAGCATTAGTTTATTTTCAGGACCCAGTTGTTACCGGGGCTGCTGAATGGGGTAGTAATTTTAACTGTTATTATGCTATTCTGGATCTACAGACAGACGCAACTCCCGCAATTATTACTCAACTTCCTTTTTGTAGCGGAACCTTCTCTCAACGTTCAGTTATATTAGATGATAAAGCATACATAGGGGTATATCCGGAAAGCGAAGAACCAGCCGTATATATATATGATATTGCCACAGGAAATGTGGAAAAAGGGTTAACCATTTGCCAGGGATATGCATTTGATTGTATCCGGGTAGTAGAAGACTAAAATTAATTATTCTATTTACTAAAAAATCTCCCCTTTTACAAGGAGAGATTTCCAACTCATTATGAATAAAATACGTTCCTTATTATTTTCATTGCATCGCCTGTTAGGTGTAATTATCTGTTTATTTCTGTTGATGTGGTTTGTGACAGGGCTGGTTTTAATTTACCATTCTTTCCCGAATGTAACCAAAGAACAGAAGTATGAAAAAATGGAACCTCTTCCCTCCTCACTCCCTCCTGTTGACGAAATTCTATCATCCATTCCGGTAGATTCCCTTCCCCGGTTACAGAAAGTCCGCCAGTTTCAGGGACAGACTTTATATGCTGTTTCCACCCCCCAAAAAACTATATCATTTGTGCAGATCCTTTGGAAAAGATGCTGCCCCTTACCTATAAAACGATTGAAGAAATAGCTACCCAATGGGTAGACGCCCCTATCCTGAAAGTAGATACACTATATGATCTGGAAGTCTGGATCATGTATACCAGATACAAAAGAGAACTCCCGATCTACAAATTTTATTTTGATGATCCTGAAAAACATCAGCTATATATCTCTTCCAAAACAGGAGAAGTGCAACAATATACCACCAGACGCCAGCGATTCTATGCCTGGATAGGCGCTATTCCTCATAAACTATATTTTCCCGCTTTACGAAAACATACACCACTCTGGATCCGAACCATTACCATTACCTCACTGATCGCTTTTTTAGTATGCCTGACCGGATTAATAGCTGGATTATACAGGTATTATCGCCAATATAAAAAATGGGACCTTCACGACTCCTTACCGGAAAACTGCCTGGAAGTGGCACCACGTATCTGGGGTATGGTTCTCTGTTTTTCTTATCACCTGGACCTTAAGCGGAGTTATATCGCTAAAAAAAATACCTCAGTGGATCGCAAAGACACATACAGATGATAAAGTATCTTCCCGGATAAAAGGGAAACAGCCTGCTTTAGAGAATTATCAACTAGATTACCGAACCTTATTACAGAAGTATACTGACATAAAAGAGATCCGGTGGAGTTATTTTCAGGGAATCCCCATTTATCAGGTTATTATAGGAAATACAGAACACTTTTTCGATGCATCAGAAGATCAGATCCGGGAACTGGCAATACCGGTAACAGCCATAGAAAAAGCGATTCTCAACATTCATGGAGATTCTGTTCATTATCAGATCCACCGGATAGAAGAGTACGAAAATTACTACCTGCCCTGGAAACGGGATCTGTCTTTGCCGGTTTATAAAGTAGAAGTAGCAGATCCGGATAAAAGCCTGTATTACATTAATCCCCGTACCGGAGAATATAAATACCTGAACACAAACCGTAAAATGCGTAAGTGGTTGTTCAGTGGTTTGCATTACTTTCATTTTAAACCCCTGACAGATTATCCGGTAGTATGGACGATCCTGATCTGGACCCTCACGTTAGGTTGCATAGTAGTAACAGCCACCGGCACCTGGTTGTCATTCAAATACCTGATACGGCTATTCAAACGTAAAAAATAAAAGTAAGGAATCCACCTATCCGGAATAATAGAGGAATGAAAAGGAAAAGAATGGACAGATTCAGACGATATACCGTCCCAGGTCACTATCCGGCTCGAGTACAGTAAAATCCAGACCGTAATCAACCATACGTCTGAGGAGTTTATTATAGTCTTCTACGGTTTCCAATTCAATACCGACCAATGCAGGACCACTTTCTTTTTCGTTCTTCTTCATATACTCAAAACGCACAATATCATCTGTTTCCCCTAACACCTGATTGACAAAATCTTTCAGGGCATGGGCGCGTTGCGGAAAACGAATAATAAAATAATGTTTAAGTCTTTCAAAGATTAGTGACCATTCTTTGATTTCCTGCATCCGGTCGATGTCATTATTACTACCACTTACAATACAAACCACATTTTTTCCTTTGATCTGCTCAGTATAATGGTTCAGTGCAGTGATACTCAATGCACCGGCAGGTTCTACCACAATGGCATTTTCGTTATACAATTTAAGGATAGTTGTGCAAACCTCTCCCTCCGGGACCAGACAGGTTTCATCCACTACACGAGAACAAATGTCATAGGTCAGGTCGCCCACTCTTTGTACGGCAGCCCCATCAATAAACTTGTCAATATGCACCAGTGTAATCGGATGTCCGGCTTTCAGAGCAGCTTTTAAACTAGGTGCACCTTCCGGCTCTACAGCTATAATCTTAGTCTCAGGAGAATAATCTTTAAAATAGGCTCCGACACCGGAACATAATCCACCACCTCCCACAGGAATAAACAAATAGTCAATAGGTTGATCCGGAAACTCCTGTAAAACTTCAGCACCGATCGTTCCCTGCCCTTCAATGACCCGGTGGTCATCAAAAGGAGGAATAAAAATCCGGTTATGGATCCAGGTATATTCTTTAGCTGTCTCAGCACATTCATCAAAGGTATCCCCTGTCAGAATAATTTCCACAAACCCATTCCCAAACATTTTAGTTTGCTTGATCTTTTGCCGGGGAGTGATTTTAGGCATAAAAACAACTCCGTGGACGCCTAATCTGTTACAACTATAGGCAAATCCCTGTGCATGATTTCCGGCACTCGCACATACCACCCCTTTATCTAAAAGGTTGCGTCCCAGGCTGCTGATCATATTATAGGCACCACGTAGTTTATAAGACCTCACCACCTGTAAATCTTCCCGTTTTAGATAAATATTGGCTCCGAAATGTTGCGAGAACGAGTGAATATATTGAAGAGGTGTCTGCGCGACAACTTCCTTTAACCGTTCCTGTGCTTCTTCAATGTTTAGATTAAATAATTCCGTATATTTTTTTGACATACATCATCCCATTTAAAGGCGCAAAGGTAGAAAATAATGTTATGAGATAAGAGGAAAAAACAGATATTTATTTCTCATATAAAGTCTATCCAGAAAGCGGAATCAGATTTTACTGCCAAAAATATTTATTAAGCATAGCTCCCGGCTTTTTGTCACAAAATCTTTTTACTTTTGCCTCATTATAATTAACACAACATCGCTATAATAAATCTAACGTGTATGAAAGCACTTGTAAAACTTCGTCCCGAAAAAGGGATCTGGATGCAGGAGGTTCCTGTTCCGGAGGTAGGGATTAATGATGTCCTGATCAGGATCCGTAAAACAGCTATTTGTGGAACCGACCTACATATCTATAAATGGGATGACTGGTCGCAACGAACCATCAAAACACCTATGATTATCGGGCACGAATATGTGGGAGAAGTAGTGGAAATAGGAAAAGGAGTGGAAAATGTCCATCTTGGTGACCGGATAACCGGAGAGGGACATATTGCCTGTGGATATTGCCGGAATTGCCGCCGTGGTAAAAAACATGTCTGTGCGAATACGATTGGCGTATGGGTTAACCGGGATGGTTCCTTTGCTGAATATGTTTCTATTCCGGGAGAAAATGTAGTCAAATTAGATGATCGTATTTCAGATGATATGGCAGCTATTATGGACCCGTTTGGTAATGCCACCCATACAGCCCTCTCTTTTCCCCTGATCGGAGAAGATGTGCTGATTACCGGAGCCGGATTGATCGGTTGTATGGCCACAGCAATCTGTCAATTTGCAGGAGCAAGACACATTGTAGTGAGTGACCTCAGTAAATACCGTCTGAACATAGCCCGGCAAATGGGTGCTACATTAACGGTGAACCCAACCCAGGGAGAATCCATCCAACAGGCGATGAAGCAACTTAATATGCAGGGATTCGATATAGGTCTCGAAATGTCCGGATCCCCTAAAGCATTTAACGAAATGGTTGACAATATGTATAACGGTTCCAAGATCTCTTTATTAGGTATTCTGCCGGACCATACGAACGTAGACTGGAATAAGATCATCTTTAAGGCCCTGACTCTGAAAGGGATCTATGGACGTGAGATGTGGGAAACCTGGTATCAGATGAAACAGATGCTGATTACCGGTATCAATCTGGAACCTATTATTACCCATCGTTTCCATATCGACGATTTCCAGAAAGGATTTGATGTTATGGAAAGCGGAAACTGTGGCAAAGTAATCTTGGAATGGTAAACTATAAAAGAAGCTATCTCCTCCCAATCCGGGTGAGATAGCTTTTTTTACATGGATCTTTTAGCCTTAAAAACATCAACCCCCTCCTCTGAGAGGAATTCTAAATTAACCTATTTTCTGTGATGTAATTTCCTAATTGTCCTACTTAAAAAGAAATTCCTTTTTTCTACAAAACAAATATATACCATCTCTTTGTATCCACCTACTAAACTCGACTATCAGGAGGATTCAATCGACTAATCAGAATAAAAAAAGATAACCTCCGGATTAGTTATCAACAACTATATCCGAAGGTTACCCGATATATATCCATTTCTTTTGTCCAGAAAAGTTCTATTATCCTTTCTAATTTAACGGTTAGGAGTACTCCATTTTTTAGTAGCAGAACAAACAATATCTGTAGTCTGATTACCTACCTGTACACCGAACTCACCAGCTTCAAGCACCCATTTACCATCATATCCGACAAAAGCCAGATCCTCACCTTTTACCTGCAAAGTCACCGTTTTGGTTTCACCCGGAGCTAACTCGATTTTATTGAACGCACGGAGACGGCGAACATCCGGAGTCAAAGTAGCGACTTTATCATTCGTAAATAACAGAACACTTTCCTTTCCTGCTACCTGTCCAGTATTAGTAACATCTACCGTAAAGGTCAATACTTCATCCGCCGTAAAAGAAGTCTTATCCGCTTTCAGGTTACTATATTCAAAAGTAGTATAGCTCAAACCATATCCGAAAGCCCACTGTACGGAAACAACAGCATCATAGTCATATACACCTTCCATTTTATCTAAGTTTTCCGCAGGTTTATAATCATACGTGATCAAAGAATGGGCATATTTGGGATAAGTATATGGCAGTTTACCACTTGGGTTTACATCTCCATACACCATATTAGCCAGTGCATCCCCACCATAATTACCCGGCAGGTAGATTTGAATAACGGCCTGCACTAAAGATTCTATTTCATCTATGATACGGGGACGGCCTTCATTCAACACCAACACGACCGGTTTGCCGGTAGCAGCCAGTGCTTTTACCAATGCAAGCTGATTTTTAGAAAGCGTCAGGTCTACCAGATTACCCGGAGTCTCACAATACGAGTTTTCTCCTATACAGGCAACAATAATATCCACATCCTTAGCGGCTGCCACAGCTTTTCCGATTTCAGGTTCATTTTCTTCCCAGTATGCCCCTCCTTCTTTATAAGTTACACCTGCTTCATATACAATATTCCCGGCACCTACTTTCTGAGTGAAAGCTTCCAGGATGGTATGATAAGCCTGAGCATACTGGTCCGTTTTATCTCCCTGCCAGCTATACGACCAGCCTCCGTTTAACGGACGCATAGAGTTGGCATTCAGACCTGTGATCAGGATCTTTTTATTTTTGGCCAACGGCAGGATCTGATCATTATTTTTTAGTAAAGTAATGGATTCTTCAGCGGCCTTCAACGCTACCGCAGCATGTTGAGGACTGGCAAAATCCGGATAATCACTCACATTCCAGTAAAGTCTTTCAAATAACCCCAACCGATATTTCATACGCAGCACCCGACGGGTGGCATCATCAATACGTTCCATCGGTACTTCCCCCTCTTCTACCAGTTCCTTCAGTAATACACAGAAGTCCCATGAATAAGGATCCATAGACATATCGATCCCGGCATTGATCGCCAGTTTGATCGCCTCTTTTTTATCTTTGGCAATCTTATCACGGAAAGCCAGGTTATTGATATCTGCCCAGTCAGTCACAATCAGACCGTCCCAGTTTAAATCTTTCTTCAGCCATTTGGTCAGATATTCATAATTAGCATGAAAAGGCATACCATTATTCATCCCGGAATTCACCATCACGGATAACGCACCATTACGGATAGCTTCCAGAAAAGGCTGGAAATGTTTTTCACGCATGTCCTGCTCAGAAATATAAGAAGGTGTACGGTCTTTTCCGGAAAAAGGAACCCCATATCCCATATAGTGTTTCATACAGGCAGCCACACAATCCCGGCCGATACTTTTTCCATTCCCTCCCTGAAATCCTTTGACCATCTCCACTCCCAGCTCTGTGACCAGATAGACATCCTCACCAAAGGTTTCCCACATACGCGGCCAGCGGGGATCACGTCCCAGGTCCACTACTGGAGCAAAAGTCCATGGAATGTTTCCGGCTTTGGTTTCATAGGCAGAAATACGTCCAGACTCATAAGATAATTCACGGTTGAAAGAGGCTCCCAGATTGATACTTTGTGGAAACATGGTTCCACCTACCGTATAAGTAGTACCATGCATCTGGTCTACTCCATACACAATAGGTATACCATTCTCAGCCATCGCCTCTTTCTGCAGGCGGGTAATAATATCCGTCCACTCCTGCGGAGTCTGTGGAGTAGCTCCCGGTACATTCAATATAGAACCGACTTTATATTTATGTATGACCGTGTCTAAAAGAGCCTCATCAAACTCAAACGGGATGATCGTATGGAAGACATTCATACCTTTACCCACCACATCAATAGTCAATTGGGTCATCTGTCCAATCTTATCTTCTAAAGACATGTTAGTAAGGAGAGTTTCAATTTTGTTTTCTATCTCCGGATCTTGTGGAATAGCAGGTCTGACTGTCTGGGCAGTCACACTCAGCAACATTCCTGTGGCAAGGAATGAGAATAAGAATTTTTTCTTCATGGTTTTTACCTATTATTAAATAACTGGATGCAAATGTATAAATTAATTGATAATTGACAGTTGATAATTGAAAATGAATATTTTTTCTTCCGGAAGATTCATCAGAGAGTTACTTTATCACATCACTCTTCTGTAGTAAATCAATTATTTTTGGCAACTTTCTCAGTTACTAACTGACCGGATTGGAGGGATCTGCCGGTCAGTTCCACATACTCCACACTCAACGAATTACTGCCTTTAGCTTGTACGTATAATTTATCAAGAATAGCCTGCTAACCATCAATTATAACAGTACAAATATATTGATTTCCCTCTTTGCGAATAGTTAGTTCACGTCCCGGATAGGCACTCAGCGTGATATTACAGGAATCTTCCCCTTTAGAGATCACCTTATAACCATAGGCAAACTTTTTCTCAATGGCAGACAAACCTTTCACCTCTCCCATCCGCTCTTCCTGGTTAACCCAGTAGACATCCATCGGTTGTTTCAGGTCGAGTACACCATCTGCCAGATGTACATCATAGCAAACCAGATTCCGGTTCTTACTCCGCTCGATATGAAAAAGTCTGTTTTCAGAAACAAGTCCCTTCCCCTGTGAGAAGATCTGCGAAGAAAGAAGGATAAATAGGAAAATGAATACTACTTTTAAGAGTGCATAGGGTTTATTTCAAAGGAATTAAAATAGAAAAATGAATTAGCCTTTTACCAGATTATTCTTCCGGAAAGGCGTACAAAGATACAAATTTTAAACAAAACTGGAAGACACATTTTTTTACCTCAGACCATGCTATGTAAAGGATTATTTTTATCTTTAAGAGTTGAATCAACGTCATGATAAGTGCAGAATTTATGATAGATCAGCAAGTACGGTTTCCCCTCTCCGGAGGGGTATTTTGTGAGTAGTGATTAAGTTATATAAGATTATCTGAAAAACGAAACGATGAACAAGAAAGATTTTATGAGGAAAGCAATTGAGCTGTCCGTAGAGAATGTATATCATGGAGGAGGTCCTTTCGGAGCAGTCATTGTCAAAAACAACCGGATCATTGCTACCGGAGTAAACCGGGTGACAGATTCCTGTGACCCCACCGCCCATGCGGAAGTAAGTGCCATCCGGAATGCCTGTAAGGAACTGGACACCTTTGACCTGTCCGGTTGTGAGATCTATACTTCCTGTGAACCCTGTCCGATGTGCCTCGGAGCTATTTACTGGGCACATTTAGATAAAATATATTATGGGAACAATAAGACAGATGCCAAACATATCGGCTTTGACGATTCCTTTATCTATGATGAACTCGAACTAAAACCGGCAGACCGGAAACTGCCTTCCGAAGTACTCCTTCCGAATGAAGCGATTAAAGCCTTTCAGGAATGGAACCACAAAGAAGATAAAGTTGAATATTAACTCCCTGTAAATTACTGAACCAGACAGCATACAAAAAGATACCCGGAAATAATACATTTCTTATTTCCGGGTAATATATATCTTATTCAGGAAAAATAAAGGTATGTCTGCCAGCCTTCACCTGCCGGGAAAAGTCTCCGACAGAGATTTCAGCCGTACAGTTCAACGGAATAGTTACCATCAGTTCAACCTGCCCCTCCTTCCGTTGCCACTCACTTTCAATGCATCCCCGGACAGAACAATAACTTCCTTTGGCCCACTCCAATTGACGAACAAAATGCGGCGTGATCCGGATATGGTTAAAGCCCGGATTCCGTTTATCATAGTTAATACCGGCCAACTGATTCATCATCCAGGCAGACACATCTCCCATAAAGACATGATTCAGAGAAGCATCCCGGAATTCAGGACTAAGCGTCCAGGTTTCCGGTAAGGTAGTATATCCCATCGTCTCCACCCAATATCCCCAGGAAGGAGCATCGGTTTTTGTAATCATCAGCATGGCATCCTCCACATATCCATAGGCAGTCAACATGGCCGGAACCGTCTTACTACCCAACAAACCAAAATCTAAAAAATGATCATTCTCAGCCACTACCTCCTGCAATTTATCGGCCACCAACTGTTCTTTACCTTCCGGAACCAATCCCAAGGAAAGGGCAACAGCCTGGGCAGCCTGTGTTCCATTTGCATAAACACCAGTAGAGGAATCAAAGAATTTCCGATTGATCAGTTCCCGGGTCTACGCTGCTTTCTGTTGATAAGGAGCCGGGTCCTTACCTAACAAAGAGGCAAAACGAGCCATTAATGTATAATCCAGATAATAATAAGCAGTAGAGGTATACTCATTCGGAGTAGTAGATTTCCAATAGACCCAATCCCCTAAACCATGTACTAAATAACCATCCACCTCTTTGGTTTTCAGGTATTCCAGATAACGAACCAGGGTAGGCCACAGATTCTCTATACAACGGGTATCCCCGTAGTAATTATAGAGTGCGTTAGGAATAATAAACATAGCCGCATCCCATACCGGGCCGATAGCCATCCCATAGCCCCAGTCACTGGAAGGAATAATACCGGAAATATCTCCTTCCTCCCGTTGGTTATCTATAAAATCATTCATCCATTTTTCATAGAGTGTAATCCCGTCAAATCCCAACAAAGCCAGATCAATAGCAATATGCGCATCCGCAGTCCATCCGTTTTTCTCCCGCTGGGGACAATCCGTCGGAATACTGTGAATATTACTTCTGTAAGCCAGCATAGTAGCATCCCAGATCTTATTTAACAACGGATCCGAACAACTAAAACTTCCTACAGGCTGAATATCCGTATGCATAAACAAAGCCGTCAGGCTTTCCTCCGTCAGCCGGACAGGTTGGTTACTCTCTACTTCTACATACTGAAATCCATGATAAGAAAAAGCAGGCATATACACCTCCTCCTCTCCTGTACCCTTAAGTGTAAACACATCCATCTGAAAGACTTCACCCGGTTTCACCGGATGGTAGTACACATTAATATTACCCGGTTCCAGACGTCCGTTTGCTTTTAATAACTCCCCATACTTAAGGGTAATACGGGTACCGGCTTCCCCTGTTACTTTCAGTCTGGTAAGCCCAGCTATATTTTTAGGAAACGAATACACATACAATCTGTCACTAAACGTTTGCATTGCCACCGGTTTCAATTCTTCCGTAATCCGGATACCCAGCATTTGCTGAGCCACCACTTTGGAAGCCGGAGCCTGTGTAACCAGCGCCTCCTGCCAGTGACTGTCATCAAAACCACTCTCTTTCCAACCCTCTTCTTCCAGGCGGGCATCATACCGGTCACCACTATATAAATTATCATAGGTATAGGCCCCCGTATACGTTAACCAGATTTGATCCGTATGGATCGTATCCATAGATTCATCCTCATACTGAATCCGGATCTCTCCCATCATAGCAGAACGGCCTCTCCAGCGGGCTTCATGAAAATCCCAGACCGCTACCGACTGAATATTATACCATCCGTTACCCAACACAGCCGCTACCACATTCTCTCCCTCTTTCAGGAAAGGAGTAATATCATGCGTAACATAGAGAATCCGTTTATCAAAATGAGTATAACCCGGATCCAGATAATCAGACCCCACCCGTTGACCATTGATAAAAAGTTCATGGTATCCCGCAGAAGCGATATATACACGTGCTTCCTCCACAGGCTTATCCACGACAAACGTTTTTCTGAAAAGAGGTGCCGGCTCATGCTCTTTATCCTGATGATCGGTGATCCAGCGGGCAGTCCATTCCGAGATATCCAACTTACCGGTCTCAAACCAGGCCAGATCCGAAGTTTCCCCCTTCTGGCCTTTCTGATCCCATACCGTCACATTCCAGTAGTAACGGGTGTGAGGTTACAGGGACATTGTTTGCAGAGGCTTCAGTCCATTCAGATCCGTCCCAATCCGGATCTCATACCGGGAAGCCTCAAAAGTACTGTCCGGAGAGGCATATTCCCAGGTAAACCGAGGACTGCGGGTGCCTATACCCAAGGGATTTTCAAGATATTCCATCCGCAAATGAACAGGCACGACAGAAGTCCCGGACGGACGACAGCCACACAGACCGATGGCGAGTAAAAATAAGAGTAGTGTTGTTTGTTTAAAATTCATACGTTTCTATCTGTATTTATTGAATAATAGTAATCTCCTCAGGCGCATCTATCTGACTGGTGATCGCTCCGTCTGCTTTCTTTTCATGCCGGATATGAATAAGGCCATACGGAGTAGGGAAAGTTCCTTCCACCCATTGCAGGTCTCCCAAATGAGGCGTGACCCGGATGACCCGGCTTCCCGGTTCCACCATTTCCACCCCTAACACATATTCACTCAGCCAGGCGGTCGGGCCGGACGCCCATCCGTGACATAAGCTATGCCGGAAACCCTGATAGCAATAATCTCCGTACAACGCATGAATATCTTTTTTTCCTTCCGGCACTAATTCATCTATGCGTCCTGCCTCCGGTAACCAATCCATATTAAAATCTTCCCAGAACGTAGTGGCACCCAGATCTAACATAGCACCCCAATACTGCCGGATCACATCCAGAGCTCCCTGCACATTTCTGGCCAGCGCCATCACACGCAACATATAATAACCATAAAAGGTGGAAAAACCGGCTGGTCCATGCACAGCCAGAAACCGGCTGTTCGCCTCCTGCGGAGAAATTATGCCGGATAAAGCCATCAGGGCAGCCGCCTGTTTCATGCCCGGTGCATCCGGTGCTATCGGGGCGTAAAGTACCGCATCCCTGACAGGACCAGATGCCTCCACCGCTTTTTCCATCGTTTGCCGGCAAACAGCAGCCAGTTCCTTTTCTTCCAGGACCAGGCATAACTCTTCCCACGCTTTCAACGCCAGGATCATCAAGGCCTGCAACCCAGCATCAATCGCGGCAGGATTCTCACTCGAAGGCCAATCCAAAAAATGATTCCCATCCAACTGCTCCACCCCTTCCGGGCTTGTTTTGGAAATAAGATAAGTTAACAGCCCTTTCAAATAGGAACACTGCTCCGCCAAATAGGTAAGATCCCCCTGATAATAATACCAATCCCGGTGAATCAGGATCCACCAGAGAGAATAAGAATTAATCCCATTCATCCACTGTGGCAAAGGAGTAATATCCCGGATGAGGTCCAGACTCTTAGGCACCACTTCAGTATATCCGAAGATGGTGTTGACAGTCATTACCTCCGGATGAAGATCTCCGACCCATACCAGCCGGTCCCGTTTAATCTCATCCCACAGGTATTCCTGCATATTTAAATGCACCGTATAAGCACCGGTTTGCCAGATCTCATTCAACCACTCATCATCACTCCGAAAAGAACCCAGATAAGGAATATCCCGGAAAGTGGAAATAGCCCGCAATTCCTTCAGTTGCAACTCTGCGTCCTCCTTCAACAGGTCTATACGCACAAAACGGAAGCCGGAATGACCGACCTCCGTGGCTCCTAACCAGGGCAGTTTAATAATAAAATCCCGCATAGCATGATCATTCCCGGCTCCATTCACTCCATCGATTTCAGCCATCGCCTCACTGGCAGACTCCCCTAACCGGATACAGACAGACACCGGTTCCTGGAAACGGGGCATGCCGGTAATGATCTGTAAACCACCCTGTATCTCCTTCCCAAAATCCAGTAAAAGAGCCGGACACGCTGTTCCCACACTCCGCATAATACAAAGATGTGTATTCGCCAGATCCGACTGCCCCTTACCGGGAAGAAGCAGATTTTCCGGGGTTTCTATTAAACCGGCATCCTGCTGCCAGACAATACGTACAGGAGACAGATACTCCCGCACCAGGGCTATCCCGCTGCTGTGCAGACAGGGACAAACCAGCCATGAAAAGCAAAGCAATACATCGTTTCTTCATAAGTTATGTCCAAAGGTAAACAAAGTCTCGCACATTACGTGCTGTTAAAGCCCAAATGCCAGAACCAGATCATCCAATTGCTGATCGGTCATTCCCTCCGGCTCATACCCGGCCATGCGGGCAGCAAAAAAGATCTGGGCAGATTTACTCAGGGTATCGATAGCATCGAAACACTCAATAATATCTTCGCCCACCGCTAAAATACCATGTTTTTCCCAAAAAACCACATCATGTTTTTCGAGTTGTTTAATCGTAGCCAGCGCCAGATCCAGCGTACCCGGTATCTCATAAGGAACAATCCCAATCCCTTTGGGAACAATAATACGGCATTCCGGGATCATACTCCATAACACACGGGTAATCTTCTCCGAATCCAGAAACGGTTGGCAATGTGTAAAACCGATCAGGTCGGTCGGATGGGTATGCAAAACCACTTTATTATCCCGGCCACACGACCGCAGGTAATTATGCATCATTAAGTGGGAAGGCAGTTCCGAAGTCGAAGGAATAGGCTGCTCCGCAATAATGTCAAACGAAGTGCCATCCACTGCTATCCGGATCACCGAACCATGGGCAAACGGATCCTGCGCTACATACCGCATCCGCTTTCCGGTTCCTGTCACATAAAAAATATGTCCGCACAACGCAGTCATAGGGGCTAACAACGGATAAGGTGCACCCAGGGCCGGTAGTGCTTTTTCCTGCTCCGTCATCAGGTCCGTTACATTCACAGAGATATTTCCTCCGTTCCGTTCCGCCCATCCTTTCGTCCACAGATACCCGGCCACTTCCGCAATACGCCCGATCTCTGCCATTAATTCTTTATTATCTCCAATCATATTTATTGTATATTACACCTCCTTCTCAAAGAAGAAGGTTTGTGTTATTAATCATCCCATCAGGAATAAGGAACCGTAGATCGACCTTAGTCAATTTTACTCCGATCCTGAAAACTTTTACCTTCTCAAAAGCGATATGGCATTCTTTTCGGAGTATAGTATTAGAGAACACTGGGAATCATCAGAGAAAGGATCAGGATACCAATACCGGTAATCAAAACAACCACCGTTTTCCGGCTCACTCCTTTCCATTCTTTCAGCACAATGCCCCAGATATTACTGAATACCACATTTAAAGACATCAGGATACTCCAGGAAAAAGCCATCATCACAGGGGAATCCGTAAAATAACTTTTCCCCATTCCCAGGCCAAAGAACTGGGAGTACCACAATAATCCCGCTAAGGCACAGAACAAGACGTTATTCACCAGAACAGTACCCAGAACCGAAAGATAATCCTTCCCGGTCTTATTCCGGATATTCTGAACAATACAATAACAGGCGTTCGTCAGAAAACCTCCCATCGTTACTAACAGAATAACCGGATTCAATGCAAACAATTCACTGGCTCCCCCGGCTTTGGCCAACTCTAGGATCTCCTGTCCTGATTCAAGTCCTAAATTAAAGCAGGCACTCATTACACCCGCTAATAGAGCAACGAAGAGTCCTTTAGTCAGGGCAAAATCTTTCACGGCAGCCTTTTTCTCCTCATCCGTCATGTTCCGGGCCCGCAGACTACCGGCATAGCCGATCACAGCAATACCGGCCAACGTCACACAAACCCCGATCAAGAGCACCAATCCACTGCCATGAAACAGGTCCATACCTCCGAACACAGCCGGGAGTAAAGTCCCGAAAGCGGAACAGGTACCCAGCGAGATACTTTGTCCCAAAGCAACTCCCAAATAGCGCATACTCAATCCAAAGGTCAGTCCGCCTACTTCCCAGAGCATCCCATAGACCACAGGTTACAGACTGTTTCCCGCGCTCCATAATTCAGCCAGGCTACTACCACCCGGAATGGCTAACTGTGCGCCCAGGAAAGGAAAGATGAGCCAGGCAAATACACCCTGTACCAGCCAGAAACTCTCCCAGCTCCAGTCCTTCACTTTATTGATCGAAACATAGGAACTACTTTGTCCAAAGCTGCCTATTGCAATAATAAGCAATCCTATCAGTATCTCCATATCTGTCTCTTATGATCGCTTACTGGTCACCTCTTTTTCATATTGCTGTACACAAGGAATATAGGTTTCCCCTACCGGCACATCCGCCTGTAGACAATACATATCCCACACGGCACCCCAGGGTAAACTTTTCAACTCTTCCTGCAACGCCAGCCGTTCAAAATATTTACCCTCATCTTCATATTGCTGCAACAAAGCCGATGGTTCCAACAAAGCCTGCAGGAAGGCCTTCAGAGTCGCACGGCAACCTACCACATAAGCACCCACACGGTTAATCGTTGCATCGAAATAATCCAGTCCGATATGTACACGATCCAACGCCTGGCAACGGATAATCTCCCGGGCCAGATCTGAAATATCATCATTCAGGATCACCACATGGTCACTATCCCAACGGACCGGACGGCTCACATGCAGCATAATTTCCGGAGTAAATAATAACAGGGAAGATACTTTATCCGCCACACTTTTCGTCAGATGGAAATGGCCGGTATCCAGCGTCACTATTTTTCCCTTCTTCGCTCCATATTCCAGATAGAAATCATAAGAACCTACCGTATAACTTTCCAGACCGATACCAAACAACTTCGCTTCGATACAGTCTTTCATGTGTTCATATTTCGTTTCAAAAATCTCATCCAGAGATTGCTCCAACAACTGACGGTATCTCAACCGGTTCGCAGGAACCTCTTTACTTCCATCATGCACCCATAGGTTCATCATACAGGGGTCCTGTTGGAACTTACCCATCTCTTCACTAATCCGGCGGCACCGTTTCGTATGCTCAATCCAGAAATTACGGATCTCATCATCCGGATTAGCCAACGTCAGATCCCCACTTTTGGGATGCGAGAAAGAGGTACTGTTAAAATCTAATTTCAGATCATTCTCTTTTGCCCACTCCATCCAGCTTTGAAAATGTTCAGGCTCTACTTCATCCCGGTCTACTATTTTTCCCTGAAAATCCCCGTAGATCTCGTGCAAACTCAGCCGGTGGCTACCCGGGATATACGAGGTAGCCTGCTTAATATCCGTACGCAGTTCATCGATCGTACGGGCACGTCCCGGATAATTCCCGGTTACCTGGATACCTCCGGTCAGGGCTCCTCCCTGATTTTCAAATCCGGTTACATCATCCGCCTGCCAGCAATGCAGCGAAAAAGAAATCTTCTTCATATCGGCTAACGCCCGATTCACATCCACGCCAAGCGCGGCATACCGTTCAGTTGCATGCTCAAAAGCAGACTGAATAATTGATTCTTTTGCCATTTCGTTATTCTTTTTTTTAATTAATTACTGAAGTAATCCAAAAGCAGCCAGCCCGGATAGAGAATCTACCAACTACTAACTACCAACTACTTATATCTCAGGGGTAAATATTTCTAAAGGAAAAGAAGAGGCCACCAGGCGTCGCATTTCCCACCGGTCAGTCACTAAGCCAGCCATTTTTGCCTGTACCAGACAGTTACCAATTGCAGTAGCTTCCGAAGGTCCTGCAACGACCAGAATACCAATCGCATTCGCAGTAAACTGGTTCAGCAAAGCATTTTTGGAACCACCACCTATCACATGGAGTTTTTCTACCGGGTGAGGAGCCATGTTTGCCAATTGCTCCAATACCTCTTTATACCGGTTCGCCAGACTGAAAAAAATACACCGGATCAGTTCCGCATCCGTCACAGGTTCCGGCTGGTTACTGGTACGGCAGGCCTGTTGGATCGCATCCACCATGCTGGAAGGATTAGCAAAACAGGATTCATCCGGATTAATCAGCAAAGAAAAAGCAGCCGCCTCCTCCGCCATCGTCACAATTTCCGGATAGCTGTAATTCCGTCCGCTTCGCTCCCACTCTTTCCGGCACTGTTCCAGTAACCACATACCGGTAATATTTTTGAGGAACCGGGTGGTACCTTCAATACCCCCTTCATTGGTGAAGTTCTTTTCAAAGGACTCCTGGGTAAGGATCGGTTGTTCCGTTTCAATCCCCATCAGGCTCCAGGTGCCACTGCTCAGATAAGCAAAATTCAGATTCATCGCCGGAACTGCCACCACAGCAGAGGCCGTATCATGTCCGGCCACAGCCACCACCTTTACTTTTCCCACTCCGGTTTCCACCGCCAACGCATCCGTTAGTTTCCCGATCACCGTACCCGGTAGAACCGGATGACGAAGAATAGAAGCGGGAATACCGGCTGCTTCCAACAGGCTGGACTCAAACTGTTTCGTCACCGGATTTAAGAGCTGAGAAGTGGACGCATCCGTATACTCACAAATCCGTTCCCCGGTCAGCAGGTAAGAGAGAAGATCCGGAATAAACAGGATTTCTTCCGCCCCCTCCAAAGGAGAAAACGATTTCTGCTTCGCATGGAATAACTGAAACAACGTATTAAAATTCATGATCTGGATACCCGTCAACTGATACACCTGTTCCCGGGGAACAAGACGAAAAAACTCTTCCGGAGCCCCTTCCGTATAGGGATCCCGGTAGGCCCGGGGAAGTCCCAGAAGAGATCCATCCTTACCTATATAGCCAAAATCCACCCTCCAGGTGTCAATACCGATTAAATCCAGCGAAAGCCCTTTCCGGGCACATAGGGTAAGACTATATTTCAGGGCCTTATACAAACCGAATATATTCCAGTAGTATTTACCATGGAGTTCCATTATCCCATTCGGAAACCGGTGGATCTCCTGCATCTCAAAATGATTATTATTTAGTGTGCCTAACACAGCCCTTCCACTGGTAGCACCGATATCAAAGGCTAAAAAATGATGTTTCTTCATGATATTTATTGAACATTCTATGAAAGCAAAAGTAATACCTCCAACTGATCTCCTGTTCTCTAAAATGATTTATTGTTTTTCATTTTTGACAGCCTAAAAAGAAAGCCGGATAACCCCTTCAGCTATCCGGTCCCATCAGTCATCATCTAACATCGGAATTAAAAACACAACAAAAACACTATCTATCTATAAAATATATTAATTTCATAACAAACAGTATTCAGATTTCACAGGGCAAAATTAGAAGAAGACAAAAAAAGAAAAGTAAGAAAAATGACAGCGTACGTTTCAATATTGATAAAAATAACGAAACCCTATTTTTGCATACTACAGCTCCTGTTTCAGGCATACTTTAAGTGAAAAGAATTTCCGGACCCGACCTTTTTTTCGTCTACTACTTTTTCTTTCTCCCCCCTGGAATTTTTCACAAATCTGCTTTTATCTCTTGCAAACCTTCTCTATTCCTTTCTGCATAAGGGTTTGGAGCGC
>JAJQFE010000074.1 GCA_021201295.1 Tannerellaceae bacterium
TAGCTGCCGTTTTATAGAAGAGAGGTTCACCCGGAAAGGTGAGCCTCTTTTTTTGTTTTGTTTTGTTTGTTTGTTTGTTTGTTTGTATATAGGGGCAAGGGGCCCCCACAAGGATACCCATAAGGGGAAGGGATAGGAAGAAGACAGAAAATAGGAAGATAGGAAGTAAATAAGGTTAGGTATGTATGGATTATGAGAGGAGATGGTTTTTCCCGGGGGATGTTTATATGTTTATTTCCGGCTGCTTAGGAGCCTTATAAGGGAAGGGTGAGTCTTGCGGGAGAGGGAAGAGTTTTTCCACTACAGATCGCTGCCATCCTTTTCTTAAAACGGGTGCACCTTTTTCTAAAAAAGCACGGCCGCGTTTAACAAAACAGTTGGCGGCGTTTTTATATCTTGGAAAATGAGGAAATGCATAGAATGAGTTAAAAATAAATTGTATTTTTACGGGATATAAATATTGATTTTATGAAAAAATTACCACTGTTTATTCTGCTTTTGTTATTTGTTTATACTCTTACTGCCCAGAATTATACTCTTATAAAAAATATTCCTTATCGTACTGAAGGAAATGAATACGCGTTGGAACGTTGTAATCTTGACTTGTATTACCCTACGGATAGTGTGGGGTTTGCCACTGTGGTATGGTTTCATGGAGGGGGACTGTCTATGGGAAATAAAGAGATCCCGGAACAGTTGATGAATAGTGGATTAGCAGTTGTTGGGGTAAATTACCGGCTTTTACCACGTGCAGAATTAGTTGATTGCATAGATGATGCTGCTGCTGTGGTTGCCTGGACTTTTCGGGAGATAGAGAAATATGGAGGTGATATACATAAAATATTTGTGGCCGGTCATTCTGCCGGAGGTTATTTGACTTCCATGATAGGACTGGACAAAAAATGGCTTACTGCTTATGGGATGGATCCGGACAGTATTGCTGCTCTTATTCCTTTCAGTGGGCATGCGATCAGCCATTTTGCTTATCGTGAATCGTTAGGAATGAAGGTCACTCAGCCCAGTATTGATGCGTTTGCTCCTATTTATTATGTGCGACCGGATGCGCCTCCTTTAGTTATTGTTTTCGGTGACCGTGACCTGGAGATGTTAGGGCGTTATGAAGAAAATGCTTATTTCTGGAGAATGATGCAGGTAGTAGGACATTCTGCAACCTATTTATATGAATTAGGAGGATATGATCACGGAGCAATTGAGTCGGATAATTTCCGGTTTGTTTTCTGTCAGAATACGAATAACTTCTGCATACGTAGGTACTTTTACGGCCAGACTGGGCACTGCTTCCTGCAGGGAATATCCGGCCTGTCTTCCTGCTTCAGGCTGTGCACTCAGATTCACAAAAACTGGTAGGCCTCTTTATGGGAGATTTTCTGTATAGGATAAAGAGCAATCCAACAGCGGGTATCTCCATAATTATTAGGACCCAGAAAATCAAAACAGGTATAAGTATAATTAAAAAGATTCAGTTCTTTCAATAATTGTTTACTTAACTCAGCCAGATAGCTGCGGGTCTTTTCTTTTTCATTTCCCCGATAGAAAAAAGGATGAAGGACATACCAATATTTCTGCCAGTTATCAAACATATCTTTTTTCTTTACCGGATAGTTAGACAACTGCTGCAGATATCTTTCAAGAAGATAGGAAAAATAATCCCAGTTTTTTCTCCGGATCTGTTTTTTAATTTCTTCTACATGTTCTTCCTTAATCGTTTCTCCTTCCAGAAGTTTTTTAGCAATGGTAGCACGTAATAAATTAACCGGTTAAAAGTTGGCATCCGGATTCCAGTATTCATCCGTTACCTGGATAAGGGTCTCCGCCGGAAGTTCTTTAAGTGCCTTAAAAAGTTCTTTCGGCTGATCATTATACCAAGAGAACCTCTTTGCAAGACTATGGATATACTGAAACTGGTTTTCCATCGATTATATATTGAGCTAATTTTAGTTAAAGTATTTCTGTGTATTTTTTTACAATACTTCTCAGACAAAGGTAGGAATCTTTTTAGATAAAAGTAAATAGCTGCTCATGGACTCTATACTCTTTTATATCTCCTATGTAAAAATTAAGATTTGAAGGTAAAAAAGTAAAACAAATTCTCTATCTATAAGTTATTTACCTATAAATAATTTAAAGAAGCAAGCATGACCGAAAAAGAAATTCTAACAAATGAGGCCATCCTCTTAACGGCGATGAAAGAGAACAATACACATCTATTGGACCAACTTCTCCATGACCATCTTTTATTTACTGACCCGACAGGACAAACGATTACCAAATCCATGGAGATAGGAGCTTATATATCCGGGAATTTACACATAGAACACCTGGAAACAAAGGACCAGCAAATCAGCATATTTACAGATACCGCCATTGTAACTGTGACCGTGGAGGTAAGAGGAAGTTTCATGAACAGACCTATAGAGGGAAAATTCCGGTATTTAAGAGTATGGCAGGAAACCGGAGTTCATGAATATAAAATCATAGGAGGAAGTTGTATCCCTATCCTTTCATCCTTTTAAAATCTATATTATATAAATAGCCGGCGATCCACTTCATCAAAATGTTGAATAATAGAATAAGAGGGAAAAGCAGAATAATCATCCTGATTGGAATTGACAATAATTACTTTTCCGGCCGCCGCATTCCGGGCTGCCTGAATGCCAGCCACGGCGTCTTCAAATATCACAATTTCTGTTGCTGACTGATTTAATAATTTCATAGCCTTTATATAAAGATCAGGATTAGGTTTACCTTTTACGGTTCCATCGTCATATACAACTTTATCCGGACTAAACCAGTCGGATAAATTCAACTGTTCAAAAAAGAAGTCTACATTTTCCCGTCCGGAAGCCGTAGCAATAGTAAAAGGAATATGATGTTCTTTCAGATACTGAAAAAATCAATAGCACCCAAAGCCAATTCCATTCCCTCCTGTAAACAGATTTGCCGGTATATTTCTTCTTTTTCCGAAGTAAATTGATCAATCTCCTGTTGAGTTAAATCCCTATTTAGGAGAGCTGGAAAAATCTCACCTGAATTTTTGCCATGTATTTTCAGAAATTTTTCTTCATCCGTTAAATGAATTCCATAAGTGGAAAGAAACAGATCCCAGGATCTGTTATGATAAGGAGTATCCTAGAACAAAGTTCCGTTAAAATCAAAAATAACACCTGAATACTTCATATATAATTATATTTTAATCCAAACTCAAAGTATAAAAACGCCTCCACCTGATGGATTAATTTCACGGCAGCTTTTTTAGAAAAAGGTACACCT
>JAJQFE010000019.1 GCA_021201295.1 Tannerellaceae bacterium
ATACAATCAATTAATTTATTTCTACTTAGTTCTTTCAGAACTGTTATTCCTTTTTACTTTTCCTTCTGATTAATCATTATCGAAATTTCCTTTCTTATTTTTTATATCTTAATCAAAAAAGTGGTTTTAGAGCATACCATAAATCTGCCTGTTAGAGATTATATTTTTACACTTTTCCTTATCTGTTTTTTACTTTCCGGAATTTTTATATCAACTAAGATCTCCTTTGCTGAGTATGGATTTTAACTGTTAAAGAAAATTTATTTGAGTTGGAGTATTGGGGGTAAGTCCATATTTAATCGTTCTTTTTATAAATCCGTGAGAATGCAATTCATCAGAGATATGTAGCTTTCAATGCCTACTAAGAAAGATCAATTTCTTTGTTATTCCTGGTAGTTTTTGCCATGATTTTACAGAGAGTACCTGTAGGTAAGTAAAAAACGTAACAATAATCTAATTCTATGAACACAACTATTTTATATTCCTTTCCTATTTCTGATTACTACAGAGGTAATGGAAGAACATAGGCCTGAAATATATACATCATATTATTCTTAAATTCAAAAATAACCCTGATGGTCTAACATTTTTAATTCAATGCACATGAGAAAACAATTTGTATTTTTTATCGTTTTTATTTTTACCTGTTTGTTGTCGGCACAGGCTCAGGAAAAAAACTGGGTGAACTATGTGAACACATTGCAGGGAACAAATTCCCATCATGATTTAACCCGTGGTAATACTTATCCTACCACAGCCATGCCCTGGGGCATGAATTTCTGGACTCCACAAACGGGAGTCAATGGTAGCGGATGGATTTATCAACATTTTAAGGATTCAATTCGTGGATTCCGTCAAACTCATCAATGTAGTTCCTGGACCAGGGATTATGCTGCTTTTTCATTAATGCCTGTTACCGGAAAATTGGTTGTAGATCAATTCAGCCGTGCTGCCCATTTCAGCCATGACAATGAAACAGCTAAGCCCAATTATTACTAGGTAAAATTTGATAATGGAATTAATGCTGAGATGTCTCCTACGGAAAGAGGGGTTTATATGCGTTATTCTTTTCCCGGAAACCAGGACGCTTATGTCGTTGTGGATGCTAATATGAGAGGAAGTATGGTTCGTTTCTATCCGGAAGAACAGAAAATTGTAGGTTTTTGTAAAAATGCCAATAATTCTGTTCCGGCAGGTTTTGCTAACTATTTTGTTATCTATTTTAATCAACCCTTTAAAAGTTATGGAACCTAGCAAAATGCGGAAGGTGATATTTCCCCGAATAGTAAAGAGGCATTGGGCGAATGGGTAGGAGCCTATGTTCAGTTTGAACAGGGCGCTGCAGTAGAAGCAAAAGTAATATCCTCTTTTATCAGTATTGAACAGGCGGAATTGAATTATACCAGGGAACTGGCAGGTTTGACTTCTCTGGAAGAGGCACGTAAATTAGCCGGAGATGCCTGGAATTGGCAGTTAGGAAAAATAGAAGTAGAAGGTGGAACCGAAGAAGAAAGAGCTACTTTTTATTCCTGCTTTTTCCGTTCTATGTTATTCCCGCGTATGTTTTATGAATGGAATGCAGCCAATGAACCTATTTATTACAGCCCGTATGATGGGAAACTGCATGCGGGATATATGTATACCGATAATGGCTTTTGGGATACTTTCTGTGCCCAGTTCCCGCTGAATATTCTTTTGCACCCTGAAATGCACCAGCGATATGTACAATCCTTACTGGATGCGTATGACCAGAGCGGTTGGTTGCCTTCCTGGTCTTTCCCCGGACAGAGTGGTGGGATGGTAGGGAATCATGCGGCTTCTTTGATTGCAGATGCCTATGTGAAAGGACTGCGTGACTTTGATGTTGACAAAGCATTGGAAGCTATGTTGCATGAAGCTACTAATAAAGGACCTTTTGGGCCTTCTACCGGTCGTGACGGATGGGTGGAATATTTTAAGATCGGATATGTACCTTATCCTGAATATCATGAAGCGGTAGCTAAAACACTGGAGTTCTGCTATGATGATTTTTGTGCATTTCAGGTAGCCCGTATGTTCAATGCACCCTGGTATAAAAATATTTTTGAACGTCAGCTATTCAATTATAAAAATGTATATGATCCCTCCAGTCGTTTTATGCGTGGACGGGATAAGAATGGGAAATGGCTCGAAGACTTTGACCCTATTGAGTGGGGTGGCCCTTATACAGAAGGTTCTGCCTGGCATTATCACTGGTCTGTATTTCATGATGTACAGGGATTAATTGATTTAATGGAAGGTGATAAGAATTTTATTGCTAAACTGGACTCTGTATTTACGGAACCTGCTGAGTTTAAAGTAGGAACGTATAACAGAGTGATTCATGAAATGGCTGAAATGGCTTTAATTGAAATGGGACAGTATGCCCATGGAAATCAACCGATCCAGCATATGATTTATTTATATAATTATGCCGGTGAATCCTGGAAATCCCAGTATTGGGCTCGTGAAGTAATGCGTAAATTATATAGTTCCGGCCCAGATGGCTATCCTGGTGATGAAGATCAGGGACAAACTTCTTCCTGGTATGTGATCAGTGCTATGGGATTATATTCCGTATGTCCCGGAACAGATCAGTATGTAATCGGTAGTCCTGTTTTCCCAAAAATGACTGTGCATCTGGAAAATGGCAATAAACTGGTGATAGAAGCTGAGAATAATAAACAGGACACTCCTTATATTTAATCTGCCAGCCTGAATGGTAAATCTTTTACCAGAAACTGGCTTACTTATGATGAATTGATGCAGGGAGGGGTTCTTAAATTTAAAATGTCTTCTAAACCTAATATGAACCGGGGTATTGCTCCGAAAGATCGTCCTTATTCTTATTCAACAGAAAATAAATAAAGTAGGGAAGTGTGTGGTAGGAACCGTCTGGTGGGATTTATCCTGTCAGGCGGTTTTCTTTTGGCGTAAGTTCTATCGGAACTTAATTGAACAAAAAGTGTATACAAACATAGTAAAAAAATGTTTCATTGTGTTTTATAAGGTATAGATTTTTCTACATATATACGTATCTATTAATATAAATAAACATTTTTAAGAAATATCACTCAATAAAAAAATGCTCCTATATATACTTAAGAAATTCATTAAAAACCTAATCCATTGAATAACAAATCATAATTCCCTGATTTATAAGTTCCGATAGAACTATTGAGAGTGTATAATCAGCACAATATGACGGAGTTAAATGCATCAATGAAAATAATAGACCTCAAAGGAAACTTTGATAGGGTATATTTATTGTATTTTTCCCGGATGTTTCATTTTGCGAAAGAATATGTCATCCAGGATGAAGATGCTGAAAATATTGTGCAGGATGTCTTTCTGATGTTATGGGAAAAGAAAGATCAGATCCGGATAGATACTAATCTGGCAGGTTATTTGTTTACCCTTACTAAATATAAGTCGCTGGATTTTTTAAGGCATAAGGTCATTCAGGAAGAATTTGTAAGTGAATATGTGTTAAAACTGCAGGCTTTGGAACAAATGAATTATTCATTTTCCACAGATGCGGAATTACAGCTAATCATAGATCGTGCTATTGGTAAACTCCCTGATAAATGCAAAGATATATTTATTAAAAGCCGTATAGAGGGGAAAAAATACCGGGAAATAGCGGAAGAACTTCAGATTTCAGTCAAAACAGTAGAAAATCAAATGGTTATAGCATTAAAGAAGCTAAGGGAAGAATTAAAAGAATATCTTCCTCTGTTACTCTTTCTTATTTCCTGATATTGTTAAAATATATGTAAATTAGTTATTCTTTTAGTGGTAAATTAATTCTTAAACGCTCTTATTACAAATAATAGTTTTGCATGCATCATCTATTATACAAATATTATATTCACGAAATAACTGCTGAAGAGAAAAAGGAATTATTCAGGTTACTGGAGCAGGATCCGGAACTTAAAAAAGAATTTATTTCTTATCAATCTCTAAGCGGATTATCGGCAGGTCTTCCTCTTCCGGATGATTCATCGGTTGCAGTTCCTTATTTAGAGAAATTTAAAAATAAACGCCGGAGAGAACAGGTGTATCATATAGGAAAACAGATGTTGCAATATGTAGCTGTAGCTTTTTTTGCCATGGGTATTACCTGGTATCTGATGAAGCCTTCTATGCAACAGGAAGAAATCGCAGAGTTGTTTGAAGAATTTATGACTCCGGCAGGTCAGCGGGCTATGGTAAAATTGCATGATGGTACAGTCGTTTGGTTAAATGCTAAATCCACCCTGCGATATCCCTCTACGTTTACATCCGGAGAAAGAAGAGTGGAATTAGATGGGGAAGCTTTTTTTGAGGTAAGCCATGAAGAAGATCATCCTTTTATTGTATCTACAGAGAAACTGAATATAAAAGTGCTGGGTACTCAATTCAATGTATTTGCCTATAAAGGTCATAATGAATTTAAAACCTCTTTAGTAGAAGGTTCTGTCAAAATTTATAGGGGTATGCATGAAGAAGAAGCAATGTTCATACCCCCTAATGAATATGTAGAATTAATAGGTAATAAACTGGTTAAAGGTTCATTTAGTAATGCGGATTTCCTTTTATGGAAAGATGGCATTTATGCCTTTGATGAGCCGTTTCAGGAGATTGTGAAAAAACTGGAACTGTATTATGATATAACCATATTAGTAAATAATGCCAGGCTGAATGATTATAAGTTCAGCGGTAAATTCCGTCAACGGGATGGAGTGGAAAGTGTCTTGAGGACGTTAAGAAAAGTTTATTTCTTCTCCTATACCAAGGATGAAGAAGCAAACGTCTTAATAATCAAATAACTATTTTATTGAGAATCATTTGTGAGTGAGTTGTCTAACCTTTAATTTTTATGTATGCCTATGGTATAGTTTGTTCTGACTAAACTAAAAAACCGGCAGATGTTCCCGCATCCACCGGTTCAGTCTAACACAAAATTCTAACAAATTAAGTATTAACACGTAAATGTAACAAAGTTATGAAAAAAGAACCTTTGTGCGATCTTTTATTATTTAAAAATCATCACACTAAGAAAATTTTGAATGTTATGAGAATTTCAACGTTCCTTCTTTTTCTTTGTGTATTTGCATCTTTCGCAGCGAACACTAACTCGCAGAATGCTGCAGTAAACATCACAAAGAGTGATTTATCGATCGGTGAATTTATCGATCAGATCGAACAACAGACGGATTATCTGTTTGTTTATAGTAAAAATGAAGTAAATACAGAGACTGCTGTGGCTGTAAATGCCGGTAAAAAATCAGTGGCCCAGTATTTAAACGAAGCCTTTAACGGATCAGATGTCAATTATTCTTTTGAGAATGATTACATTGTATTAACTAAAAACGCCACTCCTTCCGTTCCTCAATAGGGAAATGTAATTACTGGTGTCGTTGTGGATAACTTTGGCGAACCTGTTATTGGTGCCAATGTGATTGAAAAAGGTACCACAAACGGTACGATTACCGATTTTGACGGTAACTATAGTATCTCTGTTCCTCAGGGGGCTACTTTGCAGGTTTCTTATATCGGTTATCTGACCAAAGAAGTAACCGTAGGGACTCAACGTATGATTAATATTACTTTGATAGAAGATACCCAAACGCTGGATGAAGTAGTAGTAGTAGGGTATGGTACCATGAAAAAATCGGATGTGACCGGTTCTATTTCCGTAACCAGTGCGGAGGATATTCTTCAGGGACAGACTTTCAATGCCCTGGAAGGGTTAAGAGGTAAGGCAGCCGGTGTGACGATCATGTCAAACTCAGGACAGCCCGGAGGTACACAACGTGTCTTAATCCGTGGTATGAGCTCAATCAACACAAGCTCCGATCCTCTTTATATTGTGGATGGAGTGGCTATGGAAAGTATGCAGTATCTGAATCCGAATGATATCGAACGGATTGAGGTATTAAAAGATGCTTCTTCGGCTGCTATCTATGGTGCACGTGGTGCGAATAGTGTGATCATGGTTACAACCAAACGTGGTTTAAAAGGAGAAGGCGTTAGCGTTTCTTATAATGGTTCCGTAAGTTTGAGCCATGTAGCCCGTTATATGGATCTGATGGATGCTGCTGAATGGCAGGAAGCATTTATGATTGGTATTAAAAACTTCAATAAATGGTATGCAGATCCGGCTTCTTCTGATCTGGCTATGCATTACAAATCAGAAAAAATGTCAGATTGGTTTACTGATCCCCGTTTGTTCAATTCGGATGGAAGTGCTAAATACGATACAGACTGGCAGAAGGAAGCAACCCGTACTGCCATTTCTCACAGCCATCAGATCAATATTCAACAAGGTAGACAGAACTCATCCGTAGGTGCTTTCCTGAACTTCACAGATCAACAGGGAGTAATGTTGAATACCCATATGAAACGTTTGAATGCTAAATTGGCTTACGATGCCAAACCAACCAAATACTTATCGACTGCCATCAATTTATTAGTAAACCATACGTGGGCGAATGAAGCAGAAGAAGGAGGAGGTGCACAGTATCCACGTCGTACGATGATCGAAATGGTACCCTGGTTACCTGTAACTTTGGATGGGGAATATACAAGTGCTTATACTCCGACTAATGACTTAGGACTGGAAGGTATGGCTAACCCTGTGCATGTACTGAAAACACAGGAAAGAACCCGTTATCGTACACAGATTTTTGGTAATGCAGCATTCACATTCCATCTGATGGAAGGATTGGACCTGAAAACTCAGTTGGGTATTGATGCAAACCTGAACCAGAATAAGTTTTTACTCCGAACGATTTAGTGAACTTAACTTATCCGAATGGAGATGTTACTTTCTGGGATTACCGTTACCAATACTGGCAGGAAGAAACATACCTGACTTATAATAAAACAGTCGATAAACACCGTATTAATGCTATGGCAGGTCTTTCCTGGCAGGAAAGAGTTTACAGAGGGCATAAGTCTCAATGTAGAGGTTTTTCTGATAATTACTCCGGTGCGGATAATATTGGAGCAGGTACGATTGCTTATGATCCGTCGTCAAAATATGAACGTTGGGCGATGAACTCTTACTTTTTAAGAGCTGCTTACACATATGATGATAAGTATTCTGCCACAGTTACTGCCCGTGTGGACGGTTCTTCTAAATTTGGTAAAGATAACAAATATGCATTTTTCCCATCTGCCGGTTTTGCATGGAATGCGTCTAATGAAGATTTTATGGCGAATGCCACTTTTATTGATCAGTTGAAACTGCATACCAGTTATGGTATCACCGGTAACAGTGAAATTGAAGTATATCGTTCTTTAGCTACCATTGAATCGGGAACCGTATTGGTAAATGGATCCTTAGTGCCAAGTAGTAACGTAAAACGTTTGCCTAATCCCGGATTGAAATGGGAAACTACAGGTATGTGGGATATCAGTTTCAATTTGAATATGTTCCGCAATCGTCTGAACTTTGATGTATCATACTACCACAAAGTAACCCGGGATTTGTTGTTAGACCGTCCGGTTCCTCATACAACCGGTTTTGATGTCGTAATGTATAATATTGGTAAAGTACGCAACCAGGGGGTTGACTTTATGATGAACACAGTAAATGTGGAAACAAAAGACTTTACCTGGAGTTCTACTTTCAACTTTAACTATAACAAAAATAAAATCCTGAAGTTAGGTGATAATGATGAAGACATCATTATGGGTCCGGATGACAAAATTATTTTACGTGTAGGGGAATCTTTGGGTACTTTCCGTGGATATGTCCGGGATGGTGTATGGACAGAAGAAGCGGTTGAAGCTGCGAAACGTGCCGGAGAGTCTTATGGTAAAGTGGGTGAATCCAAACATTCTGAAAGTCAGGAAATCATAGGAAATGGTTTACCTAAATTCACCGAAAGTTTTATCAATAACTTTGCTTATAAGAATTTTGATTTGGTAGTAGACCTCCAGTTTGTAGGGGGAGTAGATGTTTATCAAAGCTTCCTTCACTCAACAGAAGACCGGTTTGAAAAAGCAAACGGATTAAAAACTATTTTGTATGAAGGATATAATGGAACTAATCCGAATACGATGGTACAGGCGATCCGTAACTCTACTATGGCAGAACATGGTTCTTTATCTCAGCAGGATTCACGCTATATAGCAAACGGAGCTTATTTACGGGGTAACTTGATCCAGTTAGGATATACATTTGACAGGAGAATGACGGAAAAAATGAAAATCAGTGCGCTTCGTCTGAACTTAAGTGTGAACAACGCATTCCTGATCTGTTCAAAAGATTTTCATGGATTTGATCCGGAAGGAAGTTCTTATACGGGTGATAATTATGACAGATGGGGACAGAATATCTATTTCTTCCAATATCCTAAGGCAAGAACTTATACATTGGGATTGAATGTTACATTTTAATAATTGAAGGAGATAATTAACATGAAAAAGATATTTTTAGGATTACTGTTTGTAACAGGACTTAGCATTTCAGTATCTTGTACAGACTTCCTCGAAGAAACTCCAAGAACTGAATTGACATTAGAGCAATATTTCAGAACAGCAGAGCATGCACAATCTGCTGTCAATAAACTCTACAGGGATGGAGTCACTTATATGTATCATCCCCATAGTGTATTTTCCGGTGAATTCATCATGTTTGGTCCGTATCTTTCGGGTCTGTATGACAATCAGGATTATAAAGGACAGGAAGCCTGGATTGCCTGGATTCAGACATTGAATCACAATCCTTATAACATTGTGAATCAGATGGGGGATGTGATAGAGCGGACTTATAGAAATACCATCGCAAGGGCTAATACGGCTATTAAGTATATTTCTAATGTAAGCGGATTGTCAGAAGATGAAAAAAAATGTGTTAATTGGAGAAGCGAAATTTTTCCGGGCATTTTCTTATTTTCTGTTGGTAAAGATGTATGGAGATATGCCGTTAATCCTGGAACCCTATGAAACATTGGATGGTATCTATGCGGAAAGAACTCCCAGTGAACAGATCTATGCACAGATTATTAAAGACTTGCAGGATGCTGCGGAAACTTTACCGAATAAAAGGTTTACAGATGGATACCGGATTACCAAACCGGTAGCTCAAACCCTATTGGCAAGTGCTTATCTGTAAATGAGTGGATACCCTCTTCAGATGACAGAAAACTATAAAAATGCAGCAGATGTGGCAAAAGCTATTATTAATAGCGGAATTCATTCTCTGATTAAACATGAAGATGCAGACCAGAGAAGTGCCTATAATATTATGCGTACGGAGGATATCACTTCTGAATACATTTTCACCCGTGAATATCAAAGTACTTCTTCTGCTAATAATGGTGCATTAGCCCAGTTCTCTATGCCGAATTCCATCATTGGTGATTTACCTAAAGGAATTAACAGAACTATTTTTGTGAATGTATATAAACCTTCCGACATTGTTCTTAATTCCTTTGATCCGGCAGATCTCCGTGTACAGGAAAAACAATACTGGTACCGGAATCTGACTTATATCAATAGCAAAGACGAAGAAGTGAATGTCACTTTCAATCAGTCAGCTGTCTGGAGATTCTATGATGAAAAAGCATTGTATGAAACAACTGAAGGAGATAAGGATATTACGATCCTGCGTTATGCAGAAGTGTTATTAATCGCTGCAGAAGCGATTGCAAAATCTGAAAATGCAGTGACAGAAGACGCGATCCGTTATCTGGCAGATGTACGTGAACGTGCGTATGTCTACCCAGGATTAGAATCCGGAATTACCCGGGGAGATATTGAAGCTCAGTTAAGAGGGTTGTCTGTTGAGAAATTCGTGGAAGAAGTCTGGACAGAACGTTTGCGTGAGTTAGTATTCGAATACAAAGTGTGGGATGACATTCAGCGTACACGGATGTATCCTCAGGCATCTGCAACGAATCCGGGTACAGTAGACTGGATCCCTGTATTGGGTGCTACTAATCCTTTCGGTGCTACTTATCAGGAAAAATATCTGTTATGGCCAATCAGTGATAATGAAATTCAGAGAAACCCATCGCTGACTCAGAATCCTGGATATTAATTAGCCGGATATTCAAATAAATTCTTATGGGGAGGGAAGTGTTTCTCTCCCCATTTGAGTTTTAAAAGGATTTCTATTTTTATTCCGTCCGGCAGATGATTGGAAGAAAATTGTAGGGATCCGGATAGGTAATTTCTTTTAATAGATTGTATTATTATAAAAAAATTCCCCGGAGAACTACTAATTGTAGATTCTTTAAAAACCGAAAAATAGCCTGTATAGAGAAAAAGAACATCCGTTCATTTTATTGAATTTTCAGGAATAACAACTCTTGTTAGATGAAAATTAACGGCTGTTTTTGTTTCTTTGCAGAAAATTAATCAATCAGTAATTGTAAATATCATGAGAAAAAGAAGTGTATGGACCAGTGCCCTTGCGGCCATACTTCTGTGGAATGTGAACCCTGCGACAGCCCATGCTGAAACAAATGGTTTTGATCCTGTGGAGTATGTGAATCCGTTGATGGGTACCCAATCAACCTATGAGTTATCAACCGGCAATACCTATCCGGCCATTGCATTGCCCTGGGGTATGAATTTCTGGACCCCGCAGACCGGTAAAATGGGTAACGGATGGGCCTATGTATATACGGATACCAAAATCCGTGGTTTTAAACAAACGCACCAACCCAGTCCGTGGATCAATGACTATGGACAATTTTCTATTATGCCTGTAACAGGTAAGCCACTGTTTAATGAGGATGAGCGTGCGAGCTGGTTCTCTCATAAAGCGGAAGTGGCAAAACCTCATTATTATAGAGTCTATCTGGCAGAACATGACGTCGTAACGGAGATTGCTCCGACCGAACGTGCGGCTATGTTCCGTTTTACTTTCCCGGAAGAAGAGAATTCTTACGTCGTAGTAGATGCGTTTGACAGAGGATCACACGTCCGCCTGATTCCGGAAAAGAACCGGATCGTGGGTTATACTACCCGTAACAGCGGAGGTGTACCGGAGAATTTCAAAAACTATTTTGTCATAGAATTTGACAAACCATTTACCTATGATGCCACTTTCATTGACGGATCTTTGCAGAAGGGAATCCATGAGCAATCCGGTAACCATACCGGAGCAGTGATCGGATTCCAGACCAAGAAAGGGGAGATCGTGCATGCCCGGGTGGCTTCTTCTTTCATTAGTCCGGAACAGGCCGAAATTAACCTGAAGGAATTAGGAAATGATAATTTTGATACCTTGGTGTCAAAAGGCAAAAAAGCATGGAATGAGGTACTGGGAACCATTGAAGTGGAAGGCGGAAACCTGGACCAGTACCGTACATTCTATTCCTGCCTGTACCGCTCCCTGCTTTTTCCCCGTAAATTTTACGAAATCGATGCAAACGGAAATGTAGTACACTATAGCCCTTATAATGGAGAAGTACTGCCCGGCTATATGTTTACAGATACCGGCTTCTGGGATACGTTCCGTTGCCTGTTCCCGTTCCTGAACATGATGTTCCCATCGATTAATAAAGAGATGCAGGAAGGCCTGATCAATACCTACAAAGAAAGCGGGTTCTATCCTGAATGGGCAAGTCCTGGCCACCGGAATTGTATGGTAGGGAACAACTCCGCTTCTATTCTGGTAGATGCCTATATGAAAGGAGTGAAAGTAGATGATCTGGAAACCTTATATAAAGGACTCATCTCCGGAACGGAATCCGTTCACCCCAAAATCGGTTCTACCGGACGTTTAGGATTTGATTATTATAACAAATTAGGTTATGTGCCTTATGATGTGAATATCAATGAAAATGCTGCCCGTACACTGGAATATGCATATAATGACTGGTGTATCTGGAAATTAGCTAAAGATTTAGGCCGTCCGAAGAAAGAAGTGGATGTGTTTACCAAACGTGCTATGAGCTATAAGAATCTTTTTGACAAGGAGTCTAAGTTGATGCGTGGTAAAAATGAAGACGGAACCTTCCAGTCTCCTTTCTCTCCTTTGAAATGGGGGGATGCCTTCACAGAAGGGAACAGCTGGCACTATTCCTGGTCTGTCTTCCATGATCCGCAGGGATTAATTGACCTGATGGGTGGTAAGAAAGAATTCGTAACTATGCTGGACTCTGTATTCATTGTTCCGCCGTTGTTCGATGACAGCTACTATGGCCAGGTGATCCATGAAATCCGTGAAATGCAGATCATGAACATGGGTAACTATGCACACGGTAACCAGCCCATCCAGCATATGATCTATCTCTATAACTATGCCGGTGAACCCTGGAAAGCCCAGTATTGGTTGCGCCGGGTAATGGATCAGATGTACACTCCGGGTCCGGACGGCTATTGCGGTGACGAAGACAACGGACAGACGTCTGCCTGGTATGTATTCTCTGCATTAGGATTCTATCCAGTATGTCCCGGTACGGACCAGTACGTGATGGGTGCTCCGCTGTTTAAGAAAGCAACCATGACGTTTGAAAACGGAAATAAATTTGTGATCAATGCACCGGACAACAGTGCAAAGAACCTGTATATGGAATCCATGTCTTTGAACGGGCAGGCTACTACTAAAAACTATCTGACTCACGACCAGTTACACAAAGGTGGTGTGTTGGATGTGAAAATGAGTAGCACTCCAAACGAAAACAGAGGTATCAATCAGGACGATTTCCCCTATTCATTCTCTGTACACGACCAGAAAAAGAAATAAGCTTATGAAATTTAATTCTAAGACAATCATGTCAGGCATCTTCGGATGTCTGGCATTTTGTGCCTTTACCGGGCTACAAACTTCCTGTGTACCGGATACTGCAAACAGGACAGTACCGGACAAAACGCCAGTAGATTATGTCAACCCGTATATGGGTAATATCAGCCACCTGTTGGTTCCAACCTATCCGACCGTGCATCTGCCTAACAGTATGTTGCGTGTCTATCCGAAACGGGCGGATTTCACCGGAGACAGAGTGGCCGGACTTCCGCTGATCGTAACGAGCCACCGGGGAAGCTCCGCATTTAACCTAAGCCCCTGGCAGGGACCAGAACAAGGACTTCTGCCGGTTGTTCAATATAGCTATGATCAGGAAAAAATCCAACCCTACCGCTACCAGGTATACCTGGATGATGCCCAGATAGAGGTAGACTATGCTCCTTCTCATCAAAGTGCGGTTTATAATCTTACTTTTGCCGGTGATACACCCGCCTATCTGGTCTTTAACAGCCGGAATGGTGAACTGGCCTATGATGGTAAATCCGTCAGTGGATATCAGATCATCAATGTGGACGGATATAAGTATTCCAACAGGAATACAAGAGTCTATCTGTATGCGGAAACAGATATTGCTGCGGAAAAAACCGGTGTGGCGTCTGATTCGGGACAGATTGATTATCAGAAGCAATCTGTAAACGGAAAAGATGCCGCTTTGGTATTGAATTTCGGTGACGGAGTGAAACGGTTGGGCATCCATTATGAAATCTCTTTTATCAGCACAAAGCAGGCAAAGAAAAACCTGGCACGTGAAATTTATACCTATGACGTGGACCAGGTAGCGGCTGCCGGAAAGAAAATCTGGAATGAAGAATTAAATAAGATCCGGGTGACGGGTGGAACGGAAGAAGACAAAGTGGTGTTCTATACCTCGCTTTACCGCTGCTATGAACGTCCGGTTTGCCTGAGTGAAGACGGACGCTATTTCAGTGCGTTTGACGGACAGGTACATGAAGACAACGGAACGTCTTTCTATACGGACGACTGGATCTGGGATACCTATCGCGCTACCCATCCGCTCCGGGTATTGATCGATGAAGAACGTGCCAGTGACATTATCAACTCTTATCTGCGGATGGCACGACAGATGGGCACGAACTGGATGCCCACCTTCCCGGAAGTGACCGGTGACTCCCGCCGTATGAACTCAAACCATGCGGTTGCCACGGTGATCGATGCCTGGTTGAAAGGTGTCTGGGGATTTGACCTGGAACAGGCCTATCTGGCCTGTAAAGCAGCTATTGAAGAGAAAACCCTGATCCCATGGTCGGCAGAACCGGCAGGCTGGTTGGATGATTTCTATAAAGAACATGGCTATATCCCTGCGTTGAAACCCGGGGAAAAGGAGACAGTTCCGAATGTTTCCATATGGGAAAAACGTCAGCCGGTCGCTGTGACTTTGGGAACGGCATATGACCAGTGGTGTCTCTCTTTGATTGCGTTGGAATTAGGCCGGGTAGAAGAGGCGGAAAAATATCTGCGTGCTTCCTATAACTACCGGAATGTGATGCATCCGGAAACTAAATTCTTCCATCCGAAAGACAAGAATGGTCAATTCCTTGAAGGGATTGACTACCGCTATTCAGGAGGCTTGGGAGCCCGGGATATCTATGATGAAAACAACGGATATGTCTACCGTTGGGATGTGCAGCACAATATCGGTGACCTGATCGCTTTGATTGGAGGAAATGAAGCCTTTATTGAAGGGCTGGAAGAGATGTTCAATGAACCGTTGGGAATGTCTAAGTGGCAATTCTACTTCGAATTACCGGACCACACAGGAAATGTAGGCCAATTCTCTATGGGGAACGAACCGGCATTCCATATTCCTTACCTCTATAACTATGCCGGACAACCCTGGAAGACCCAGAAAAGGATTCGTATCTTATTGGATATGTGGTTTCGGAATGATCTGATGGGCATACCGGGAGATGAAGATGGCGGTGGTGTTTCTGCTTTTGTAGCCTTCAGCCAGATGGGATTCTATCCCGTCACTCCGGGATCACCTACATACAATATCGGTAGTCCGGTGTTTGAGCACATGAAAATGGATGTAGGAAACGGACACACCTTTGAAATCATTGCTAAGAATGCCTCCAAAGAGAATAAATATATTCAATCGGCTAAACTGAATGGAGTTACCTGGGATCAGCCCTGGTTCAATCATAGCGACATTCAACATGGCGGTGTACTGGAAGTGGTGATGGGACCTAAAGCCAATAAATCCTGGGGAGTAGGAACACCTCCTCCTTCGGCTGCCCCAATGCCTGGTAAATAAGAACCGGTGATTTCGACCTATATAAATGGGATATAGCCTTGTCATTTTGGGCTATATCCCATTTATATTTTAAACGCTTCCCTTTCCCGGACTTGAGCTGGAAACACAAAAAATAGGATAAATTATTTCCGTTGAAAACTACTCAAAATAGCTCTTTGTTTGATTTCATGCATCGGATTGATGGTAGAGGTCAACGGGTGGAATATATATTGATCTCCATAAGTTTGGATTACTTTTTCCATATCATGCTCTCCAGCCAGGAAATATCCGTTTTCCGGTATTGTCTTTTCAAAATTATGAAAGATGTTTCCCATATAGAAATTTAATCCGTATAGGTTCCGGTATTCCCTGAGGTTGTTCATAACGTACACATTGGTGGGATCTAAAGGATATTCCTCCAGGATGTGTTCAGCAAACGGACGGGCAGATCTTCCGTCACGAATCCCGAGCATGATCACTCCATCAATCAATAAATTCATGGCATATACCAAAAAGATCGTAGCATACAGGATCTTGATATTTATCTTCTTGAACATCTGGTAATAGACGGTTCTCAATGCCAGAAAACAGAAAATCAGTACACAGGCAGATAACCACGGATGGATAAACAGACTTTCAGTAGCCAGTTCTATAGTAGAAAGCATATTCATATTATCTGTGAATCGTGCGGCAATCGTTAAAGGATTAACCACCCCAAACATAATCAACGTGAGACTAACCAACCCGATGGCTGCTATAGTAGCCAGAAAAGCTGCAAAAATACGTGTGACTTTAGTGCGGTACTCAGTCAGGTAAATAGCATATTCAGCCAGAAACAATGCAATGAATGGGTAGGCAGGCATCAGGTAGACACTTCTTTTACTGGACGGGATCGAATAAAAGAAAAGAATACACACCAGAGCAACCAGACTAAATAATTTTATTTTTTCCAGGGAGCGGATCTTCTGCCAGCTGTCCACACATAACTTTTTAAAAGAAGCGGTTGGCTTATGGAGCTTAAGCCCAAACAGTGAAAAGAAAAAGAAAATGGTCCAGGGCATAAATCCTGCTAATAAAGTGACAGCATTAAACCATATCCCATTTTCATGTCCCAGTTCATAATTAATCATCGGAGCGGAAGTATGAAAGAAACGGCCGAAATTCTCTGCCAGGACCACATGTAAAAAATCATCTCCACCCTGCTTCCAGGCAGCTATATACCATATTAGAGGCAAAAAACAGGAGGATACACCGATATACAGTAAAGAACGACATATCGTTAACAGACTATACTTATTAAGTATGAGTAAATATACCCCGAAAACAAATAGGGGAAGAATAATCCCGACAGGTCCTTTGGTCAGCGTAGCAAGACCTAGTAAAATGGGGATACTAAGGGGTAATCCGCTTAATTCAAGTTTATTTTCCCACCGGTATAACCGGAACAGACCGATAACAATAAAAGTGGTGAGCAACATATCCACCCGGGTTGTCATTCCGGCCCTGTCAAATTCCACACACGTAAGTAAGAGCAGCGTAGCAATAAAAGCCTCCTGAAATTTAATCCGTTCCCCAAAGAAAAACAGGACAAATCCCATCAGTGTAATAAAGGCCAGGGCAGACGGAAGGCGTGCTGTAAATTCACTAACATATCCCTGTAGATAGGAGAATATAGCCATCAACCAGTGTGCCATAGGAGGTTTATAAGCAAATTCATCTGCATATACCTGAGGCAATACCCAGTCTCCGGACTCAAGCATCGAGATGGCTACCGCAGCTTCCCGTGCTTCTCCTTTAGTAGCAAAATCTCCTAAGGCAATCCATGGCAATACGGCGATCATACAGATAATAACTACCATGGTGACAGGCTTTTGTAAGTAAAGATATTGTAATGCTGTAGTACGCATAATATGTTTTGAACGGATATTTTACGGTTTATGATATAAATGTCTGTACAAAAAAACGACTTTTTACTGACTTTTCTTTCTTTTTACCAGACTTTTTTACATCCCCAATGAGCCTTTGATCGTGTTCCTGATCACTTCTGCATCTTCTTTATTTTCTTTTAAAATAGAGAGGATCAGGCTGAAATAACTCTCTTTGTTACTCACTCCTATGATATTACATAACCGGCTTTGTGGCAATATCCCTTTATGGTTATATATCCGCAGAATACTTTTATAATCTCTGGATGCTATATATCTGGAAAATTCCTCTGAGAGTTCCCTATAGATTGTATCCACATGAATATTATTCTGTAAACCCCTCACATGCTCACTTAATTCTTCGATCGTAGTGATTTTTCTGTTTACTGCTTTTTCCAGTTTTTTCCGTACCCGGTGTCTGGCATGAAGAATGATCTGTGCTTCCAGATCTTTACAGAATAGTCTGATCACATTTTCTTTGACCTGTGTAAAAACAATTTCCGGGTCTTTCATAAGCCGGTTGGCCACTGTCCGGATAATGGGTTCTAACAATAAGAGATTTTCTACCTCTGCTACATCCGGCACATAGATATGTTGATCCCGGAGATACCGGATCTCTCCCTTTGTACGCCTGTCACGATCTACAATCCCTTTGGAATCCAGTGTATGAAAATCTTTCAACTGCCGAAATGCTTTCGTGGTTTCGATCACTTTCTGGCAACCTCCCATTGGTTTAACTAAATAATCGGGGAAGATCATCGGGTAAAGCCGGTTATCGATACTATTAAAATCCGTTCCTTCAATAAACAGGATCGGTTTCCGGCTTCCTAAAATCTCGATATATAATTCTTCCGGGAATTTCCCGTCTCCCTCCAGGATCTCATAATCCCAGGTATCTTCCTCTGCGTTATAGGAATGTACCCATACACAGGTGCTATGCTGCCGGTTCACGACAAAGTCAATGTCATGCGTGAGATAGACAAAGGTACAATCCGGCCGTAGTTCTTCAATGTCATTCCATAACATATTTTTGATGGAGTCATGGAGAAGAAGGTCCGGTCCTTCGATAATCAACAAAGCATTCGGACGTGTACAAAGAACAGCTCCAATGAGGTAAAATACAATTTTTTCCCCATCACTCATTTTAGAAGCTCCATAAGCTTCTCCGTTCCGGTTCGCCGAAGCCAGTTCTATAAATCTGGATTTGCGGAGTAATTTATTGTGGGGAAACACCTTTTCCCATAGCTGCTGGATCCGGTCAATTTTAGTGAGGGGAGGGGGTAACCCCGGGAGCTGTTTACTATTCTCTTTATAATCCACAGCCGCGTCAAACTCTTCCGCCTGCAGATGGACCATCAGCTTTTCATATTCAGACAGACGAGGCACAAACATCCGTTCCATGATCATTTTCTGTACCCGGCTAACCTGGTCCTCCTGCAAGGGAATATCATTTTCTGTCTGAATGAATAAAGCCCGCATACCGGATATCTTTTCCGCCTGGTCCGGATAGGTTCTCATCAGTTCTTTCCCAAAAGAACTTTTCCCGGCACCGTTGGCACCAATCACCACCAACGTCTTCGTATTCAGAAGGATCGGATTAGCAACATCCTGTTTTTGAGGTAGTCTTAATTCCATGGCAGAGCATATTAGGAGAGTAAAGAGCAAAAGGAGAAAATAGCTCGTAGTATATTATAAGTAAGCTGTTACTCCTTACACTTCAGTACTCTGTTCATTTTTCCAAAGTTAGAGAAAATAAGAAGATAAACAAGATGAAGAGCCGGTATAAATTTCAACTCAGCATTTCAGCAATCTCTTTATCTTGTAATCCGACCATCCATATGCGTAATCATATCATATGGGCTACTGATAAAAAGAGATCCGGATATTTTTTGACTATACTACGTCATAAGTCTCTTTCAAGCATGCAGATCCATTTCCATCACTATCATTTACATTTCTGTATATATTTCTTTACTAACTGTTTTTTTTAAGTTTTTTCAGTCATCGTCACTTTTTTGCTTGTAAACAACTTACTATCAAATAAATAATGATGAAAAATCCGGTGACTGAGAAAGAGGTTGAATTCTAAGTCTCCTACAAATTTTGGAATATGATTATCCGCATGATGTCCGTTGATTTATTGAACATCATATGAATGTTTT
>JAJQFE010000033.1 GCA_021201295.1 Tannerellaceae bacterium
GTTGGTGCTGATGGAATGTTCTCTTGCCTGCCAGCAGAAAAAAGAAAAGGTAGAGGCAGAGGAAAAGCCCGCGCTGGAAAGTATAAGAGCCGGAATGGTGGATAAAAAAGCAACTGATGAAACGGTTGCTTTGTTTGGGAATCTCAGAAGGTTGTCGGAAAATCATATTTTGTTCGGTTACCAGGCTGCCACAGAATATGGCCGGGGTTGGTCGGGAGAGGAGGACCGTTCCGATGTAAAAGAGGCTACTGGCTCCCATCCGGCGGTGATCGGGCATGACTTTGCCGGGTTTACGGGTAGTGAATCTCTGGAAGAGACAAAAAGAGAAATGGAGCGGCTGACGAAACTGATTTCGGATACGTATAACCGGGGAGGGGTCACCACCATTGCCTGGCATTTCCGGAATCCGATTGAGGGAAACTCGTTTTATTGGGAGCAGAGTCCCGTCCGGACCGTGGAACGACTGATCCCGGGAGGGGACTATCATGAAAAATATAAAGAGTTGCTGGGGTGGATCGGACAGTTTGCGAATCAAGTGAGAGGGGCGGATAGAAAATTAGTGCCTATGATCTTCCGGCCCTATCATGAATTTGACGGTGACTGGTTCTGGTGGGGTCAAAGCCACGCTACCCGGGAGGACTTTATTACCCTCTGGCGGTTTACGGTTGCTTATCTGCGGGATGAGTTGAATGTACATAATTTTATTTATGCCTTTTCTCCGGATTGCCGGTTCCATACGGAGGAAGAATTCCTGGACCGTTATCCCGGAGATGAATGGGTGGATATGGTAGGGGTGGATAATTACGCTGATTTTGGAAGGGATAGCACCGGTTCCCTGGAGGCAGGCATTCATAAACTGAAAATCGTTTCTGATTATGCCAAAGCCCACCATAAATTAGCGGCTTTTACGGAAACGGGGCTGGAATCCATTCCAGATACTACCTGGTGGACACAAACCCTGTTACATGCCGTAAAAAATCCGGATATGCAGCTCGCCTATGTATTGGTATGGCGGAATGATTCAAAAAGTGAAACTCATTACTATGCCACCCCCCCCCCAAAGGACATCCCAGCCATGCAAATTTCATGGAGTTCTATGAAGACCCCTTCACCCTGTTTGAAAATGACCTGAAGGATATATACCAATGGTAACCAAAGAATTCGGATTGAAATTAAAAAGCTAAATTATAGTCCGAGGGGATTTTACTAGTCCAAGGGGATTTGCAATCCCCGTTCTGGTGGGTATAAGGATTTTCAATTCGCTATATATACCGTAATGTTATTTTTTATAAAGTATTTTATCGAATCAGGAGATCCTCATACCCATATAAATTCGGATTATAAATCCTCACGTCCAATAATCCCTAAGGGAAAAGCATAGGTTAGTTGAATAATATAAAATAGAAAAAGATAGATGAAACGGATTATCATTATAGGAGCTACTTCCGGAATTGGGCGAGAGGTGGCCTTGTTATATATCCAGGCAGGCTGGAGAGTAGGAATTGCCGGGAGAAGAGAGGATCTTTTGCAGGAATTAGCCGGGATCGCTCCGGACCGGATTTTTATGGAGGTGATTGATGTAACGCAGGAGGATGCCCCCCGGCGATTGATTTCACTGATTGAAAAAACGGGAGGAATGGACCTGTTCCTGCTAAGCTCCGGTATCGGTAAACAGAATATGGACCTGCAACCGGATATTGAACTGGATACGACTGTGACCAATGTGACGGGTTTTACCCAGATGGTGACGGCTGCGTTTAACTATTTCAAAAACCAGGGAGGAGGCCATCTGGCTGTGATCAGTTCCATCGCAGGTACTAAAGGCTTAGGGGCAGCACCGGCCTATTCTGCCACCAAATGTTTTCAGAATACCTATATAGATGCACTGGCCCAATTAGCCCGTATGCAGCATCTGCCTGTTACTTTTACGGATATTCGTCCCGGGTTTGTGGCCACTCCTTTGCTGAGTGATGACCGTTATCCGATGTTAATGTCACCGGTAAAAGTAGCAAAACATATTGTGTCTGCGCTGAAACGGAAAAAGCGGGTGGCCATTATTGACAGCCGGTATGCGCTACTGGTTTTTTTCTGGCGGTTGATCCCCGGATGGATATGGGAGAGGCTTCCGGTTAAAAACAGATAACCGTACACTATAGGCATATCCGGCTGGTTTGCTGTCGAAGAAACTATTTATTCCAGTGCCCCTTCTTTCTTTTCTCTTTCAACAAGCCAGTTTAATTCAAGCTCCTCCAGTAAACGGTGAATCAGATAAAGAAATAAAAACACGGGCGGAAACTTAGAACAAGAATCCGCCCGTTAACATAGATGAAATGTGGTTAGTCAACCGGAGTAATGCGGGCTGTCCAGCCACCTCCGGAATACATTTGGATCGTTTGGGTGTCGTTTGCAGTAATCCGGACCACCTCTTTTTGGTAATCGGTCGCATCCCGGTCTGCGTTGATACCATCCCGGAAGATCTCTGCTTCGTAAGTCCCTTCGCCTAAAAATGAAAAGTCTATGGTCTTTTCCCGTTCTGTCCAGTTGGTCATGGCTCCTACATACCATTCCCGCCCTTTTCTACGGGCCAGCATAATATATTCCGCTATTTCTCCGTCCAGTACGATCGTTTCATCGAAGACCGTAGGAATACGGGTGATAAAATCCGTGCATTCCTGTTCACGAATATAATCAGTCGGACTGTCAGCCATCATTTCAAAGGGGGCTTCATAGACTATATACATCGCTAACTGATGCACACGGGTCCCCTGGCTCATCGGGTTATCATTGATTGTCCGGTAAATCGCGCAGGTGGCATTCCGCATAGCCCCCGGCGTATAGTCGAGCGGGCCGGCCATCATCCGTATATAGGGGATGGTGACATCATACTGGGGATGGTCATCCCGGATCTGTCCGTTGAGGATTGGTGCCCATTTGAAATTCTCTAATCCTTTGACTCCCTCAAAATTGAGGATATTCGGGTAGGTACGCTGGATACCTGTCGCTTTCATGCCATGCAGGTTTAAAATCAATTGATGGTCGGCTGCTGCCTGTGCCATATCGTAGACAATATCTATCATATGCTGGTCGTCACTGTCAAAAAAATCTACTTTGAATCCTTTGACACCCATTTGCGCATAATAAGGAAATACCTGCTCTTTCTCTTTATGGATCAGTTCCCAGCTGGCCCACAGGATAATATCTACATTTTTTTGTTTCCCATATTCCACCAGTCCGGGTATATTTACTTCCGGTATGGACTCCATCAGGGTCGTTGTACTCCAGCCCCAGTCAATGATTATATATTCGATCTGGTTGGCAGCCGCAAAGTCGATTGTATATTTATAACTTTCCGTATTAATCCCTGCTTTGAAATCCACTCCCCGGAGGTTATAATTATGCCACCAGTCCCATGCGGATTTCCCTGGTTTGATCCAGGAAATATCCTGTATACGGCAGGGAGCAGCTAATTTTTGTACCATATCATTATTGGCCAATTGTCCATCCTGTTCACTGATGACCATGGCCCGCCAGGGATACGTCCGGTCTCCTTTGGTTTTGGCAATATAATCTGCCCGTTTAGTAGCAATAAAGTTTAACATATTATATCCGCCGATCTCTCCTTCGAGTGGATAAGGTGCAAAAACAGCCTGGATACTGTTGGGTTGGTCCGGATTCACCGTCAGGAACATGCCCGGGTAATTTTCTACATTACTTTCCAGAATAACCGCTTTTTTCCCGTTCCCCAAATCCACTAACAGTGGAACAATCGCCAGTGAATCTACAGCCATTTCCGAAATATGAATCTCATCATAAAAGGATTCAAAAGAATAACTGTAGCGTTCATCTCCCCGCATGTCGTTCACATAAGGTACGAATGCTTTATGATCGGCATTAAACAGGAAATTGGATTCTTCATTTGTAATGGTCAGCTCTCCTTTCCGGTGGGTCAGGAACCGGTAGGCTACTCCGTCATTATAGGCACGGAATTCCAGTGTGTAATTTCCCCTGAATCGCAAAAGGAGCTGATTGTATTGATCAGTTACCCGGCTCTTTTTGTAGAATGGTGTTTCGAAAGAGTTGTCTATGAAGTGTTGGGTAGACTTAGAGATGCGGGCATTCTTTCCTAATTTTTCTCCGGTAGAAAGTGTCATGGAAAGAGCGGAAGGAAGTAGTACCTGGGTTTCCTTATGATTTACCTGCCAGGTAATCCCTTCTCCTACTTCTACTGTTAACTCAATCTTTTTATCCGGAGAAGTGAGGGTATAGCTTATACCGGTTTGAGCGATACCTGCCAATGTGGTTCCTGTAAGAATAGATACTATACAAATAATCTTCTGTAGGGTTGCTTTCATATGAACTGATAAAAACCCGGAACTTTCCGGAAAGGATTCTACATTAGTGATTTTTCGTATCAAAAGTAATAAAATCTGTTTAATCCTGTAAGTTAGGGAGCTGTTTTATTTTAAAATATAACAATAATAAAAGTTTTGGATACATATTTATAAATCCGGATGTCGTTTTTTTACAAAAGTGTAAAGGTTTCTCACACAATTGAATCCCTGCTTTTTACAGAATGTGTATTTTTGTGCCCGGTATGATGCCGGATTTCCGGCAAACCCTGAAGAACTGATTATTAAAAAATAAAAACTACCATGAAACGAATACTTTTTTGTCTCTTTCTTTTGACTCTATTCTTTTCTATTGCCCAGGCTAAAGTGAAGTTACCGGAGATTTTGGGGGATCATATGGTGCTTCAGCAAAATACCCATGTAAATATATGGGGTGAGGCAGCTCCCGGCCGGCCCATACAGATCACCTCTTCCTGGAGTGAGGAGGTGTATACCGGAAATGCAGGAAGTGATGGTTACTGGCTGATTCCTGTTCGTACTCCTGCAGCCAGTAATGCACCGCAATGGATCCGGATTGATGATGGCGAAGCTGTTATTTTGAATGATATCCTCATTGGAGAAGTCTGGTTTTGTTCGGGACAATCTAATATGGAAATGCCTTTAAGGGGTTTCTGGAATTGTCCTGTTGAAGGAGCCAATCAGACAATTGCCACTTCAGGAACCTATAACCATATCCGGGTGGTTACCATCCCTAAAACTGCTGAGGTAACTCCACAGGCCACTGTTTCCGGCAGATGGAAAGTGTCTATCCCTGAACATGCGGCTGAATTTACGGCTACGGGTTATTACTTTGCTATGTTGTTGAATCAGGCATTGGATGTTCCGGTCGGATTGATTAATTGCAGTTGGGGTGGCTCTTCTGTGGAGGGATGGCTGAACAAAGAGATGCTGGAGACTTATCCGGATGTGGATCTGTCTTTGGCTGGTAGTGACAGGATACATCCCATGTCACAACCCATGATTATGTATAATGGCATGTTGCATCCGTTGACTAAGTACACGATCAAAGGCTTTTTATGGTATCAGGGAGAAGCCAATGTCGGAAGGCATCAGACCTATGCAGAGCGATTGGCTGCCATGGTCAATTTGTGGCGTTCGGAATGGCAGCAGGAAGATCTTCCTTTTTATTATGTGGAGATTGCTCCGTATGAATATGGTGAAGGAGATGCTGCGGCTTATCTGCGTGAAGCACAGTATAAGGCTCAGCAACTGATTCCTAATAGTGGGATGGTTTGTACGAATGACCTGGTGGAAGCCTATGAGCGGATGAATATTCATCCTAAAAATAAACGGACGGTAGGGGAACGCCTGGCTTATATGGCTTTGAATAATACCTATGGATATAAGAGTATTCTGTGTCGTGGACCGGAATATGACTCTATGGAGGTACAGGATGGGCAGGTAATTCTGTCTTTTACCTATGCGGACGAAGGATTTAACCGTGAAGATGGTATCCTGGGATTTGAAATAGCCGGAGCTGACCAGACTTTTTATCCGGCTATTGCAGTGGCGGACCTGGATACTAAAAAAATTGTGGTATCTAGTGAACAGGTGACAGATCCGGTTGCTGTCCGGTATGGTTTCCGTAACTATCTGCCGGGTAATTTATATAATATACGGGAATTGCCCGTTGTACCTTTCCGTACTGATACCTGGTAATTTTCCGGATGATATGCGTATGGAGGATTTTGATTCAATTGTCTATTCGATTGTCAGGGAAATTCCGTCCGGGAAAGTCATTACCTATGGGAAAATTGCGGCTCTGGCAGGAAAACCTCAGTGGTCAGGAAGGGTAGGGCATGCCATGTCCTGTGCTCCCCGTACTTTGCAACTGCCCTGTCACCGGGTGGTAAACAGCCAGGGCAGATTAGTCCCCGGCTGGTAGGAACAGCGGAGTTTATTGGAAAAGGAAGGGGTCACTTTCCGGCCGAATGGGTCTGTTGATCTCAAAAGGAATGCCTGGGAAGATGTGCTTTTCTGAATTTTTCTGGTCGATGAATTCATTTATGCTAAACGTGAGCCATCACTTGCTGTCTTTTTATTTCGGAAACATTTCCCTTTGAGAGGTTGTTAAAGGAGTAATTATAAGAAGATTTAGTAATTACTTATAAACCGATCTCAAAATGAAGAAATATGAAAAACTCTCTTTAAATGAGGCAATTGATAATTTTGTTGTTCATCATAAAAAGGAGTTGCCGGAAACTATACAGGGAAAAATAGCTGTTTCTATTACCATTCCCACCCATCGTATTGCTCCTGATAATAAGCTGGATAGTATTAATCTGAAAAATCAGGTTACGGAAGTAGAGAAGGAACTTCATCAAAAGCTCTTTAAAAGGAACGTGGAAGTGATCATGGAGAATATTAAACAGGCGGAAGCACTCATTGATCACAAACATAATCTGGATAGCCTGGTTTTATATGCAAATGAAAAGTTTGCTGCTATTATTAAACTTCCTGTTCGTTTGGAGGCTGAGGCTATGGTGGGTACTTATTTTGATGTACGTCCTCTATATAAAGCACGCCAGCAAAGAAGCACGTATTATATTATTACTATAAGTCGTCATAAGATTCGTTTGATTGAGGCGGTGAATAACCGTTTGATACAGGAAGTTCATAATAAGGATTTCCCGTTTGAAAATACAGAATATTATATTACTGATCCTGAAAAACTGGCACAGGATGTTTTTATTGAGAATCAGATCAAAGAGTATTTCAATGTGGCGGACAAACGCTTTAAAAATTATCTGAATAAAAATCCGTTACCTATCGTACTGGCAGGGGATATTAAAATGACTTCTTATTATAAGGAGATGATGGATAATGACCGGACCTATATCGGTTCTATTCATGGAAGTTTTGATCATACTCCGGATCATGAACTGATTCCTCAGGCCTATTTTGTCGTACAACAGTTTATGACGGATGTAGAGAAAAATACCAGGCGGTACTGGAAGCAGCCCAATCCAATGCTATGTTAGCAAGTGATTACAATGAAATCTGCCGGCTGGCAGGATTGGGAAATGTAAAAACGTTGTTCATAGGAGAGAATTTCCGGTTAAACGGAAAGGTAGAGGAGAATGCACTGAACCTGGCTCCTAAAAATTTATCCCGGGAAACAGATGAAGATCTGGTGCTGAATATTATCGATAAGGTGGGGGCTACGGACGGACAGATCGTTTTTCTTCCGGATGATATGATTTCGGAATATCAGGGACTGGCTTTAGTAAAACGGTTTTAACCTTTTACTGGGCAAAGAATGGTTTGAAGGAGTTGTCATATGATAAAAATCTTTACTATATCCGGTTTGTTTTATAGTGTTTGTATAAGTTTTATACTCATGTCTTTTTTTCTCTGTTTCTCTTCCTGTTCGGAGGATGATCACCCTGTGATCCAACCGGAGGATTCCTATTCCCGTACTTTACTGGTTTATCTGGCCGGGGATAATAATCTTTCCTATGAAACAGATGAGAAAATTGAAAGTATGGTAAAAGGCTGGAGTGGGGAAGGTGGAAACCTGATTATTTATCAGGATAAAAGTAATACGGTTCCGCAGTTACTGGAAGTATACCGGGATAATGGGGTAAATTATACACAGGTCATTCAGACGTATGAAGAAGAAAATTCAGCCGATCCGACAGTGCTGGCCCGTATCGTGGGTGAGGTAGTACGGTTATATCCGGCAGATTCCTATGGCCTGATCTTTTTTTCGCATGCTTCCAGGTGGTTGCCGTCAGCCACGTTGACAGCTCCCCGTTCTATGGGTATGGATGGAGATACGAAGATGGAATTATTGGACTTTGCAGAAGCTCTTCCCGGACATGTTTTTGATTTTATTATTCTTGAAACCTGTTTCTCTGCGGGAATTGAGCTTGCGTATGAGTTAAGGGATAAAACTGATTATATTCTGGGTTCCTCTGCGGAAATTGTTTCTCCCGGGTTCCGGGAAATCTATGCCCGGTATATGGATTATCTTTTTAAACAAGATGCGGATCTGACCGGATTTGCCAGGAAGGCTTTTGAGTGGGTGTCGGCTCAATCAGGTGTTTTTCAGTCCGGTACGTTGAGTCTGATCCGTACTGCTTCTTTGCCGGTACTGGCGGACTGGCTTTCGGTACATATACAGGATCTGGATATCTCTGAACAAGTAGATGATATACAACATTTTGACCGTTATTCTTACCGATTATTTTTTGATATGGAGGATTATTATTCCCGGTTGGTAAAGGAAAGTGACCGGGAGACTTTATCCGGGTTAATCGGTGATTGTATCGTTTATAAAGCAGCTACTCCCTATTTTATGTATTCTTCTTCTTACCAGGGTTTTGTTATTGATCAACATAGTGGATTTACTACTTATATTTTGCAGGATGAATTCCCTTACCTCAATGAACAGTATCAAGAGATGAGTTGGTATAAAGCGGTTTATCCCTGATCCGGAAGTTGTTTTTAGCCTTTTCTGACGTATCTGTTTCTTTACTTCTGCCATCTGAAGAAATATTTTTTCCATAGTTGGTGCATAGAAAATAAGGTCATCCGTTAATTATTTCTTACATTTGGCACATAGACCTGAGGTACAGGCCCGGGAGAAACACTATTGATAGACATGGAGATGCTATTTAACTTTAAATCTTTTTTTAAATTTCTTTCGAAGAACCGGATATATGCGTTTGTTGCTATATTTGGCATGTCTGTCTCATTTATGTTAGTGATCCTGAATGTTACGTATGGACAAAGAGAATTTCATACAGATCATTTCCATTCGCATAAACAGCAGATTTATGCTTTGGCCAATGAAAAGGTCTTTCATGTTGCGTATGGTACGGGTGATTTTTTATTAGAAAAATTCCCGGAAATTGAAGAGCTGTGCCAGCTCATTTCTTTCTATAGCCAGACTAATCCGTTACCTATTGTTCTTCCTGATAAAAAATTGAATGCCAGCCTATTGTTTGCAGATCAAACCTTCTTTGATTTTTTCTCTTTTCCTTTGATTAAGGGGAACAGGAATCTGATGCTTCGGTCTCCTGAATCTGTTGTAATATCTGAACGTTTTGCTAAAAAAGCGTTTCCGGATATGGATCCGGTCGGTCAACAGATGCAGTTGCATGATTCATTAACTGTCACTGTGGATGGGGTGATGCAGGATATTAATAATTCCTGTATTGCTTATACAGATATATTGGTTGGTCTGGAAAATCTCCGGTATTTTAATCCGGAAGTTTTTTCTGTAGAGTATGATAGTGATATTTTTGCCTTATTTGTAAAAGTAAAAGAGGGGGAGGAGATCAAAAGCAGGGAGCCGGAGGTAACTGCTTACCTGAAAGAATTCCTCCATACTTATAAATCCGGAGTTGTTACCCAGGCTATTTTTATTCCTTTAACGGATGTTTATTTTTCTGATATCCGTGCTTCAGGGCTATTAAAACAGGGAGAATCGGAATTGGTCCTGATCTTGTTTTCCGTAGGGATGCTGATCCTTTTATTTGCTCTGATTAATTATATTAATCTGACGGTAGCACAAACCAGTTTGAGGGTGAAGGAGATGTCTGTCAGGAGGTTAGCAGGGGCTTCCCGTCTTGAATTATTTTGCTGGCTGATGTTGGAGTCGGTGCTAGTCTGTTTTATTTCTTTTCTGTTTGGATTGTTTCTGGCTTTCTATTTTCTTCCCTTTGCGAATGAGTTATTACAGACAAAGCTGGAAATTAAGGATCTGTTTTCTTTTTTTATCCTGATAGTCGGGATATGCTATATTTTTCTGGTAGGAATATTGGCGGGAATTCTTCCTGCTTCTATTATTTCCAAAGCTCAACCGGCAGATATAGTGAAGGGGGAATTAAAATATAAATCCAAAGTCCTCTATAGTAAATACTTTATTATCTTTCAACATGTCTGTACTATTTTTCTGGCAGCTACTACCATAACTATGGGAACCCAGACATATTACCTGGCTTCTGCTCCTTTAAATTATAATGTGGAAAATGTGTTGGATATTCCTATCCGCTGGAAAAAGGAGGAGAGTACGAACCGGTTGGCAGAAGAGTTAAAGCAGTTGTCCTGTCTCGAAAATATCTCTTTATGTGCTGGTACTCCTTTCTCCGGAGGTACTACCCTGGTAGTACCTATAGAAGGTAAACCTACTTTCATTCAACTTTTATATTCAGATTCTGCTTATGTGGATATATTAGATATCCGGATTTTACAGGATAATTATTTACCGGGTAACTACGGGTATTATATAAGTAAGCGGGGAATTGAGACATTAGGGATCGATTTTGATACATCTTCTGTGATGGTGGGTAACTGGCAGTTTATTATAGCTGGTATTATTGATGATTTTCAATTGAAAAATATAGAATACGAAAAAAGACCTATATTCCTGCAAATTCAGCCTTCGGATAATTTCAGTTATGGGGTCAGAAGTATATTATTAAAAATACAGGGAGACCCGGAAAAAGCTTATCAACAGGTTAAAGAGGTATATGAACGTGTTTCCGGAGTAGAATTTACAGGAAAATATATCCAGGATCAGATCTGGGATTCCTATGAAGATCCGGCCCGGTTAACCCGGATGTTATTTATTTTTACGCTGATTGCGGTCTCTATTTCTTTGTTAGGACTAGTAGCTATTTCTACTTATTATATCCAGCAACATGCAAAAGAAATTGCCATTCGTAAGGTGTTTGGCTCTACCAGTCCGAATGTACTACAACAGCTGATTGGTATGTTTATGGAATATGTCGGTATAGCCTTTATTATTGCTGTGCCTGTTATTTATTATGGAATGGGTGCCTGGTTATCCACCTATAGTTATCGGATTTCTTTAAAACCATGGATTTATCTAACAGCCGGTCTGTTCTGTGCTTTGGTTTCTTTTGTTACTGTATTCTGGCAAATCCGGAATGCTGCTCATACCAATCCTGCGGATCATATCAGAAAAGAATAAAGAATTTGTGTAAAATTATTATATACTTCTGTAAAGAAAATAGACAGTCTGTATTGGTGTGTAATTAGGTTATTGATTTGATTATTAGTTTTTTATTTGGTTTAGCATGTTGTTTGTTTATTTTTTTCGGAAAATAAACTCATAGATAATGAATAATTTACTCAATTTTAAATCATTTCTTAAATTTCTGAGCAAAAACAAATCATATACATTTATTGATATATTTGGTCTTTCTGTATCTTTAATGTTCGTGGTTCTGATAGCGATCTATACCAAACAGGAGTTAACGGTGGATAGTTATCATGAAAAGAAAGATCGAATATATGTGCTGGCTAATGAGGAGCATCTGGGTACAGCCTGCCGTATTGCGGACCGTATGCTGGAACGATACCCGGAAATAGAAAAAGTGTGTGCCACGACTACACGATTTCAGGAGCCTGTAACCATCGGAGATGTCCGGTTGAGTGCTGACCTGTTATTAGCAGATACTACTTTTTTTTGACTTGTTCGATTTTGAACTGATTCAGGGGAATAAGGAGCGGATTCTGGAAGCTCGTAATTATGCTGTTATTTCAGAGACCTTTGTCTGGAAAGCTTTTCCTTCGACTGATCCTTTGGGGAAAATGATTCGGTGCATGTAGTTGTCAATGGGATCATGAGAGCCATCAAAAACTCCGCGATCCCATCCTGTGATATTCTTTTCCGGATGAACAACATCAAATACTTTAATCCGGGTATGGATAGTTATGAGTTCGATAATGCGGGAAGTTTTTAAGCGTTGGTGGGTGATAGTGCCTACTTTCATATGCTTGGTTATGAGATCCTGATGGACAACAATCTGGGAAATTTGGATGGTTACTACCTGAATGAACAATCTTTCCTGGAATTAGAAATTGCAGATGATGTCCCATCCATCCTTATAGGAGAAGACTGGAATCTTACTATTGCCGGCAAAGTAAAGAATTTTCAATTAAGGAACATCAGTTATAATAAAAATCCTGTCTTGCTTCAATTGAAAAAAGTCGAAGATTTTTTCTGGGGGATCTGGAATATCCTGGTAGAAGTTCAGGGAGATCCGGGAACAGCTTATTCACAGGTTAAAGACGTGTATGAACGAATTTCCCGGTTGAATTTTGACGGTAAGTTCATTGATCAGCAGATCACCGAATCATTTGCAGTACAAAAAAGGACATCTAATATTGTGATGATCTTTACGTTTGTTGCGATCCTGATCTCTTTATTAGCCATTCTGATCTCTATGGTCGGTGTGTTTGGTCTGGTTATGTTTGAAACGCAGTACCGTAAAAAAGAGATAGGGATACGGAAAGTGATGGGAGTGAGTATCCGGGATATCCTGGTCATGTTCAATAAAATTTATCTGCATATTATTTGCCTTTGTTTTGTAGTGGCAGCTCCTGTTGCCTATGTCTGTATCCGGAAATGGCTGGAGAATTTCGCTTTTAAAACTCCAATCTACTGGTGGGGATTTGTACTGGCTTTTATTCTGGTTGCTACTATTACAATGGTTACAGTTACTTTCCAAAACTGGAAAGCAGTCAGTGTGAATCCGGTACATAGTATTAAAACTGAATAAGAAGATTAAAAACAGAAGGCACAAATAGCAGATTTCAATAGATTTCTGTTATTCGTGCCTGTTATTTTTTAAGATTTTATCTTTGATCTTTAATATGCATCTGCAATACTTTCTGTTTTTTAGCTGTTTATCAAATGTGGCTTTATCCAAGGAAGTTGTCACATAAATTGTTACCGGCTCTCCTGGCAAAAGATCAAAATAATTGTCGGAAAAGAAATTATCAATGCCTTCAATGCTCAGGAATACTCCACGGGCAAAGACATCACTTTCGACAGTTGCATCAAAACCTCCATTTGTTGGAGTAGAGGTGGTTCGGATAGTCGCTTTTGGAAAATCAATGTCTTTGTAACGGGTTAAGAAATAATTATTGGTATAGATTTTTTGTTTATCATCGATAAAACGAGCTGTGATAACTACTTCATTTCTGTTTTTACCCTGTAGGATTTCTGAGAGTGGTACAGTATACTGAACTTTACTGGTATTAGCAGGCGCTGTCACATGCTTTTTTTTGTTGAAAAACCGGGTTACCCTGTAAATCCATCACACGTATCTCTAGATTACCACGGCTTGGTTTTAAGCGGTCTAATACAATATATATATCTAACTGATTTTCCCGGGCAATAGGAGAAACCAGGATATCTTCAAATCCTTTCTTTGTGAAATAGTGTTGTGCTTTCCAGCGTCCGTAATAGTCGCGGCTTGACCAGGAAGCCACAGGCCAGCAGTCGTTATGTTGCCAATATAAGGTTCCCATATTATAAGGCATGTCCCGGTGGTGTGCTTCGATTGCAGTTTTGATAGCATCTCCCTGTAATAACTGACCCATATACAGGAAGTTTGGAAAATCTTTTGGTTGACGGTATTCATTTAGTAAATACCATTCAATCAGGCCATTCGCATGGCTGCCTCCTCGTTGGTGTGCCATCATAACTTCGGAGAAGATATAGTGGTCGCGTTCTTCCGGAGCATATTTTAGTACGGACTGATATTCCGGGAACGACTGGAAGCCATATTCCGAGAAGAAACGGGCACGAATAATATTATAGTTAGCTATAGAATCTTTCGCATGCCATACACCCCAATAGTGAGCATCGCCATTCGGATTCCAGTTTGGTAGACCACTTTCAGTCTTTGCATCCGGATCACCTCCGTATGGAGAAGAAGGCCAGTAGAATGCCGTTGGGTCATATCCTTCTACTACTTCCGGTAAAACTCCATGGAACAAATCTTTATAGTCTTTACGTAACTCTTCTAAAACCCCTAAAGCTTCATATTTCGGCATCCATCCCCAGTTGAACCAGGCTGTATGATTTTCATTATTGCCACACCAGATCGCAATGCTGGGATGGTTTCTTAAGCGTACTACATTATCGATTGCTTCCTGACGTATATTTTCCAGCATGTCAGGATTCATTGGATATGTACTGCAGGCAAACATAAAATCCTGCCAGACTAAAATTCCATGTTTGTCACACAGATCATAGAATATATCTTCTTCATAAATACCGCCACCCCAGATACGGAGCATATTCATGTTGGCGTTTACCGCATCCATGATTGTTCTTTCATAATCCGCTTCGGTCACCCGGGGGAGAAAGTTGTCCTGAGGGATATAATTAGCCCCCTTCATAAATACATTTACTCCGTTCAGGCGGAAATAAAAGGTATGACCTGCTTCATCTTTTTCCCGGATCACTTTGAGATCTCTTAATCCTATATGTTCAGTTTTGCTATCTGCTACTTGTCCGTTTATGGTTACAGTAGTCGTAAAAAGGTATAAGTGAGCTTCATCTAAACCATTACTCCACCAAAGTTTCGGATTATTAATAACCAGGTCTGTTTCGATCAGGTTCTTCCCTTCTACCAGGTTTGTTTTTTTATTCCACGTGTTTTTTATTCCGTCCGCTTTGATTTCAATCATCGCTTCTCCGGCTTTATCCGCTATTACTTCTACCCGGGCTTTTACTTTGGCCTGTTTAGCCGTGACTTTTTCCTGAATATAATGAACATTATCAATATGGGCATCGTTCCATCCTACTAAATAGACCGGACGCCAGATGCTACTTGTTACCAGGCGAGGACCCCAGTCCCAACCATAATGATAGCCTGCTTTACGTGCAAATACACTTACTTTTTTATCAAAAATACCACCGTTCTCAGACTGGTCATTTCCGGCTTCCAGCGGATAATGAAGGGCATCAAATTTAGGTATATCAACTTTGATAGGCGAATGAAAGTAAATGTGTAATTCATTTTCTCCGTTTTTTACCAGATCTTTTATATTTACTTTCTACTCCCGAAACATATTGTTGGCTTGTAATATACAGGAATCGTTCAGATACACATCCGCATAAGTATCCAGACCTTTAAAATTAAGTTCAATATTATCTTTACCGAATATTTCCGGAGAGACCTGTAATGGAGTTTTATATTCCCAGTCTTCTTTATCAACCCATTGTACTCCTCTTTCATTCAATCTGAAAAAAGGATCCTCGATGATCTCGTTATCCATCAAATCTGTATGGACTACCCCCCCCCGGAACAGTGGCAGGATACCAACTGTTCCCGCGTACCTGCTTAAATGTCCATCCTTGCTTAATCTCCTGTTTCACCACATTCTCAGCAACTATGGGTCCTGCTGCCAGTAAGCCTGAACAGATGATAAGCGATGAAATTGTTTTTTTGTAATTCATAGGTAATAAATAATTAATTATATGATAAAATTATAAGCAGAACTATTTTTCTCTCAGAAGAGAAGTGAATCTATGTTTTTACTATTTATTGGATTTTTGCCTTCCGGAGTATACATATATTCAATGCGATCCATATACGTTTTTTCAACCTTTCCCCGTACTACTTTCATGGTACTGTTAACCATTCCATTCTGTTTAGTGAAAGGTTCCGGTAGAATAGCAAAGGTGGCGGGCAACCACCGGTCCGGAAACATCCCTGCCAGATCCCCTCCTTTACGAAAGCGGTTAAGTTGTTTTATGAGAATGCCAATAGCTCTCTTTTTTCCATCCTCTGATTCCCAGGAAAGGTGTTCCTGAGCCAGTAATTTTTTTATCCGGTCTTTGTTAGGAACGACCAAAGCAACAGTGTAGGGGTTCTGATTATTATATAGTAAGAATTGGGTTATGGAACTAATATGTTCAACAACTGCTTCCTCAATTCCTTCCGGGCTATATTTTTCTCCGTCGCTTGCGATGAGAAGACTTTTAAATCGTCCTAATACGAAGAGGAGTCCGTCTTTACTCATATAACCCATGTCTCCGGTATAGAGCCATCCGTTTCTTATGGTCTCTGCAGTAGAAACCGGATTTTTTCAATATCCTGCCATTACATTTTCACCTCGTATCACAATTTCTCCTTTTTCCCCGCATGGTAGTTCTTTCCCGTCAGCATCGCAAATCTTCAGATCAAGAGGTTGTACCAAAATGCCGCTGCTTCCAAATAAATGACGGGCAGGCCCATTTGTAGAAATAACAGGTGTCGCTTCGCTTAATCCGTACCCCTGATACATCGGCATGCCTATGGCATAGTAAAATTTCTGGAGATCTCTATCCAACAGAGCTCCTCCACCAATAAAGAACTTTAATTCCCCGCCGAAATTTTCACGGACTTTACTAAAAATCAGGATATCAAACAAAGAAACAATGGGGTTTAATAAGCTACGCCAACCTTTTCCTCTGTCATCTCCCCCATTTTCGTTATACCTATAAGCGATTTCTAAGCCCTTCCAGAATAAATTGGTTACCGTTTTGCCCTGTGCCTGAATGCCTTGTTCGATGTTCTTCCGAAAGCTTTTAGCTAATGCAGGTACACTTAATATAAGGTGTGGTTTAAACTCTTTAATATTAACCGGAATATTTTTCAGGGTTTCTATTCCTGTACGTCCTACTTGTACAGTAGCTACAGATGCCCCTTTGGACATAAAAATGTAAAAGCCTACTACATGTGCAAAACAGTGGTCTAACGGTAGGATCACCAGTGTGCGCCAGCTACTGTCAATATCAATACAGCTAAGAGATTGTTCTACATTTGCCGTATAATTCCGGTGAGTAAGAATCACTCCTTTAGGGTCGGCGGTAGTACCGGATGTATAAGTAATAGTTGCATAATCGTCATTCTGGATCGATTGTCCAATGGCAAGAAATTGTTCTATCGGATGAGTTTGTAACCACTCTTTTCCTATCTGATAGACATCTGCTATGTATATTTCTTTCTCCCGATATCCGGGTTGTTCATCAAAAATGATAACTTTTTCCACTAAAGGGAGTTGATCCATAATGATCCGTATTTTCTTTAATTGAGTACCGGATACCATAATATATTTTACATCTGCATGCTGGAGACGGAATAGTAAGTCATTAGATTCTTCTAACTTGATAGACAAAGGAACATTCGTTGCCCCAGCATAAAACATAGCTAATTCACCGATAATCCAGGCATTCCTTCCTTCACTTAGAAGAGCTATGTTATCCTTTGGTTGTACTCCCAGTACATGTAAACCAGCTTCCAGAGTATATACCTGTTCTTTTACTTGGGAATAGGTAGTAGGTTCAAACCGATCCGTTGTCTTCTCCCATAAAAAAGGATTAGACGGATATTTTTTACAGATTTTTCAAACAGGTCTACTAATGTCTTTTTCATGATATGCATTTTTTACAAGTTAAAGGAAAGTCAGGATTAACTCCTATTTAACTGCTTATATTAAATTGCTCCATCTCTTTCAATAGAACACAGGTTGTTTCTACCGTAGGGACATTTTTGATCACAATGCTGCGTTTACCATTCTGGTCACATAAATTACATTCCCGGGGATGGCGCTGAATAAATGCCAGAAGTTTGCCAAAAGCGTCACTTTGGTAATAAGGACTTTCCGGATTGGACACCAGGAAAATGCTCATTTGCCCTTTTTTGAGAACTACTTTTTCCATACCTAACTGTCTGGCCAGACGACGTAAACGAACCACACGGATCAGTTCTTTTCCTTGTTTCGGGATTTTTCCGAAACGGTCTTTCAACCGCTCCGTAAAAGCCAGGATATCTTTTTCCTCTTCCATCTTATCCAGTTCCCGGTAAAGAGATACTCTTTCAGAGTCATTGGGTATATAAGTCGGAGGAAACATTAACTCCAGGTCACTTTCCACATAAGTTTCCCGTACGTAGTCCATCCCGGTATTAGGTTTCCCATTATCTTCTTCTTGATAAAGATCAGCGAATTCTTCATTCTTTAATTCATCGACTGCCTCTTCCAGGATTTTCTGATAGGTCTCATAACCTAAATCTGCAATAAACCCACTTTGTTCGGCTCCTAACATATTACCGGCCCCCCGGATATCCAGGTCCTGCATAGCAATATGAATGCCACTTCCTAACTCTGCAAAGTTTTCGATGGCCTGCAAACGACGGCGTGCTTCAGCGGTAAGTGCAGATAGTGGAGGAGACAGGAGGTAACAGAAGGCTTTACGGTTACTTCTTCCTACACGTCCACGTAACTGATGTAGGTCTGATAATCCGAACTGATGGGCGTTATTGATAATGATGGTATTGGCATTGGGAATATCAATCCCACTTTCAATAATACTGGTAGCAATTAGTACATCGTATTCATAATTAATGAAATCCAGTAGGATTTTCTCCAGTTTTTCCGGTTCCATTTGTCCGTGTCCCACACACACACGTGCATCCGGGATCTCTCTTCGCACTAATGCTTCTATTTCATGGATATTCTGTATCCGGTTGTTAATAAAAAATACCTGCCCGTTCCGGCTCATTTCAAAATTAATCGCTTCCCGTATAATATCCGGATTAAAACGTTCCACTTCAGTCTGTACCGGATACCGGTTGGGCGGGGGAGTGGTTATACTACTCAAATCACGAGCTCCCATGAGGGAAAATTGTAAAGTTCGGGGTATAGGAGTAGCCGTCATGGTCAATGTATCTACATTCGTTTTCATCTGACGCAGTTTTTCCTTAACCGAAACACCGAATTTTTGTTCTTCATCGATAATTAATAATCCCAGATCTTTAAACCGGACATCTTTACTGACCAACCGATGGGTTCCGATCAGAATATTTATTTTGCCCTCTTTCAGTTTTTTTAGGGTAGCTTTAATCTGTGCAGATGTTCGTGCTCTACTAATATATTCGATCCGGCAGGGAAAATCTTTTAACCGTTCCGAGAAAGTCTGGTAATGCTGAAAGGCTAACACGGTAGTCGGAACTAATATGGCTACCTGTTTATTGTCAGCGACAGCTTTAAAAGCAGCCCGGACTGCAACTTCTGTTTTACCGAATCCCACATCCCCACAAATCAATCTGTCCATAGGGCGCTGATTCTCCATATCTGTTTTGACATCAGCGGTTGCTTTCATCTGGTCTGGTGTGTCCTCATAAATAAAACTGGCTTCCAGTTCATGTTGCATAAAGCTGTCCGGACTATAAGCAAATCCCTTTTCTTCTTTTCGTCTGGAGTACAAAAGAATCAGGTCCCGGGCAATATCTTTAACCTTTTTCTTGGTCCTGTCCTTCATTTTTTCCCAGGCACCGGTTCCTAATTTACTTAACCGGGGAGGTTCACCACTTTCTTTTCCTTTGTATTTGGAAAGTTTATGAAGGGAATGAATACTAACAAATATAATATCATTATTTTGATAGATCAGTTTGACTACTTCCTGTACCTTACCGTTTATTTCTGTACGTACCAGACCACCGAACTGACCGACTCCATGATCAATATGAACAATATAATCCCCTGTAGTAAATTGATTTAGTTCCTTTAATGAAAGAGTGATCTTTCCACTTCTGGCTTTTTCACTTTTAAGATTAAATTTATGGAATCTGTCAAATAATTGATGGTCTGTGAAAAAGCAGGCTTTTAAAGTGGCATCCGTAAATCCGGCATGAATAGTTTTATTAACAGGAATAAATGGAATAGGATCCTCTCTGTCTTCAAAGATGGCCCATATACGGATGGTCTGTTTTTCTACATCACTTAATATGTAAATGGTATAGCCCTTATCCAGGTAAGCATGAAACGATTCACTGACCAGATCAAAGTTTTTATGATAAATCGGCTGGATTTCTGTTTGAAAAGTTACCGTCGTATCTATTATTCCCAGTCCTTTATTTCCAAAATGAATCCGGCGGTAATCCATAGTACTCCGCAGGAATTCCTCTCCGGTAATAAGTTTACTTTGCATATGGGCCATATCCCGAAAGGACTCTTCATCCCCTACAATCGGTTCTTCATTCCGGATACTGTCGATCCTTTCTTTCCCCCATGCCATATCCTGGAATGCAATAGATGCACCGGAGGGTAGCAGACTCAGTAGGGAAGTATCAGACTGGTCATTTTTACTTATTTCTGGTACAATATAAATACTATCCATTTTTTCTTTGGAAAGCTGCGTTTCCACATCAAAAGAACGGATGGTTTCTACTTCACTTCCAAAAAAATCTATACGATAAGGAAACGCATGTGAAAAAGAGAACACATCTAAAATGCTGCCTCTGATAGCATATTGCCCGGGTTCATACACATAATCTACCTGTTCAAATCCGTATGCATCCAGGACATCAGATACAAACATATTATCTAATTTCTCTCCTACATGGATCTTGAGGGTGTTTTGCTTCAGAATTTCACTGGAAACTACCTTCTCAGCTAATGCATCCGGATAGGAAACGATAATAAAAGAGGCGTTCTTATCCTGTAACATACTTAACACTTCTGTTCGCAGGATCTCATTTGCGGGATCCGTATGTCCGTATTTAATAGCTCTCCGGTAAGAAGAAGGGAAAAAATAAATACGGTCACTTCCTGTAAGTTGCATCAGGTCATGATAAAAATAACCCGCTTCTTCCAGATCGTTTAATACACATACGTAACTACCTCCTGATCTTTTAAAGAGGGAGGCTATGGTCAGGGCAGCTCCGGAACCGCTTAATCCTTTCAGGAATATATTGGGGGATGAGAAATCTTTTAGTAAGGCATCCAGTGCTAAAATTTGCGGATGAGCTGCATATAATTTTAATAAATCTTGTATATCCAAAGTATATTTTCTTTCTATAAAGGTAGGGCTTTTGTACAAAATGCTATAGTAGGATTGTCTTAAATGAATTAAAATATCTACCTTTGAGGCAATAAAATTGTTATTCATTTATAAAAGATTATGTCAGATAGTATTGTGATTATTCCCACATATAATGAAAAAGAAAATGTGAAAAATATTATCCGGGCAGTCTTCAATCTGGAAAAAGGGTTTCACGTCTTAATCATAGACGATGGATCTCCTGATGGAACCGCTGATATTGTAAAAAAATCACAAACAGAATACCCTGAACAACTTTTTCTCATTGAAAGATCCGGTAAGCTTGGTTTAGGTACTGCTTATATCTGTGGTTTCAAATGGGCTATAGAACATACCTATGACTTTATCTTTGAAATGGATGCCGATTTTAGTCATAATCCGAATGACCTTCCCCGATTATATATGGCCTGTACGGAACAGGGAGCAGATGTCGCGGTTGGTTCCCGTTATTGCAATGGAGTAAATGTGGTAAACTGGCCCTTAAGCCGTGTTCTTATGTCCTATTATGCGTCCGTTTATGTACGTTTGGTCACTGGGATGAAAATCCAGGATACTACGGCTGGATTTAAATGTTACCGTCGTCAGGTGCTGGAAACCATAGATCTGGACAATATACATTTTAAGGGCTATGCTTTTCAGATTGAAATGAAATTTACAGCCTATAAATGTGGATTTAGCCTGATTGAAGTCCCTATTATATTTATTAACCGTGTATTAGGTACTTCCAAAATGAACTCTTCTATTTTTGGTGAAGCTTTATTTGGAGTTTTACAATTGAAATGGTGGAGTTTATTCCGCTCGTATCCTCAGAAACAGTAACCTGTTTCTTCTTTTTCAGGCCTGGAAACTACTTCATGGAGAAGATTGTTTATTATGTAAATTATAGAAGAGATGAAAAGAATTCTCCTGAAAAATGTGCTTATTATTAATGAAGGACGGTCGTTTAAAGGATCGGTACTGATCAGTCACCAGATCATAGAATCCGTATTTGAAGGAGAAATACCGGAAAATATAGTAGCTGATGAAGTCATCGATGCTACCGGAAAATTATTAATGCCTGGAGTGATTGACGACCAGGTGCATTTTCGTGAACCGGGGTTAACCCATAAAGGAGATCTTACGAGTGAAAGTCGTGCGGCAGTTGCCGGAGGAGTGACTACTTTTATGGATATGCCTAATACAAAGCCTCAGACTACTACAGTAGCCGATCTGGAGTGGAAACTGGAAAGAGGAAAAGAGGTTTCTGCTGCCAATTATTCATTCTTTTTTGGTGGAACTAATGATAATCTGGAAGAGATCCGGAAATTAGACCGGAGTCGGATTCCCGGTTTAAAACTCTTTTTAGGTTCTTCTACCGGAAATATGTTGATAGATAAAAAAGAGACCTTAGAACGAATTTTCAGTGAGACAGAGATGATCGTTGCCGTACATGCGGAAAAAGAGGAAATTATTCAGAAAAACATAGCTTATTATACTCATCTGTACGGAGAAGATCCGGATATATCTTTTCATAGTAAAATCCGTAGTGAAGAGGCGTGTTATGTCGCTTCCGCTGAAGCCGTTGAACTGGCGTCCAGACTTAATACCCGGTTGCATATTCTGCATATGTCTACAGCAAAGGAACTTTCTTTGTTAGAGTCCGGTACACCTTTAAAAAATAAAAATATCACGGCAGAGGTGTGTGTTCATCATTTGTGGTTCACAGATAAGGATTATAAGATCTATGGAAATAAGATCAAATGGAATCCGGCTATCAAAACGGTATATGACCGGGATGCACTTCGGGAAGGGATCAACAATGGAAAAGTTGACATTATTGCTACTGACCATGCTCCTCATTTACTTTCGGAAAAGGCAGGCAGTTGCCTGAAAGCAGCTTCCGGAGGTCCTTTCATCCAACATTCACTGGTTACAATGCTGGAAATGGTTTTCCAGGGTATTTTTACATATGAAAAAGTCGTAGAGAAAATGGCCCACCTCCCTGCTGAACTTTTCCGGATAGACCGTAGGGGATACATTCGTCCCGGATATTATGCTGATCTGGTCTTGGTAGATCCGGACCATTCCTGGGCCGTAACTAAGGAAAATATTCTATATAAATGCGGTTGGTCACCTTTGGAAGGCACTTTATTCAGCCATAAAGTCTGGAAAACATGGGTAAACGGAGAAATAGCTTATACTGACGGACAGGTAAAAGATTCTGTACGCGGTATGGAAGTCCGGTATAATTAAAAAGGAGTTAAGAAGTCCGATAGACTTGAAGTCTCTTTTAACTTATTAACTACTTCCTATTTATTTTCCTGCTCCTTCTTTTCTTTTTGCTTTCGCCTGTTCCATATAAGTGGAGGGAGACATGCCAAAATGTGAACTAAAGCTACTGCTAAAATAGGAAGGAGTATTATATCCTACTTTATATCCTACTTCTGAAATACTTAACTTACCTGTGCTAAGAAGATAGGCTGCCTGTTTCATGCGTATGGTTTTAATAAATTCCACAGGACTCTGCCCTATTAACGCCTTTAACTTCCTGTGAAGATGAGTACGGCTTAAGCCTAATTCTTTACTCATTCCTTCCACACTCATATCCGGACTTTCCATATGTTTCCGTACATAATTAATGGCATTTTGCAATAATCGTTCGTCCGTACTGGTCAGTGTGATCTCCTGAGTTTCCATATTCAGGGATTTACTGAACCGGTCTTTCATATTTTTTCGGAGTTCTATTAATTTTTCAATACGGATCTTCAGGTGTTTGATATTGAAAGGTTTAGAAATGTAACTATCTGTACCGGCTTCCAGACCTTCTAACCGGCGTTCCTGATCTCCCTGTGCTGTCAGAATAATGATTGGTATATGGCTGGTCTCCGGATCGGTCTTTAAGGTACGGCATAATTCAATACCATTCACTTCCGGCATCATGATATCTGTAATAATCAGATCCGGCATTTGTTTACGGGCTTTTTCTAGTCCGTCCTTTCCATTTGTTGCCTCCTCAATCCGGTACGTATCTTCCAGCTCTTCCCGGATATATTGACGCATATCCTCATCATCTTCTATAACTAACAGAGTCCCATGAAAAGAGGTAGGAGATAATAATTGTTCTAATTTATCTTTTTCTTTTTTCTTTTCGACCGGCTGATGAGGCTGGATTTTCAGGTTTATCTCTTTTTGCCGGAGATCCGGCTCCTGTTCTTTAATCACTGTAGCATAGGAAGGTTTAAACTCTTCATACACTTTTTCATCCGGTTTAAAATGAGTTTCCCCTTTCAGGATTTGTATATAGAAGGTCGTTCCTTTGCCTTCCTGGCTTTGTACGGTAATACTTCCATGATGGAGTTCAATAATACTTTTAGTCAGATGCATACCAATGCCGGAACCTATCTTTTTATTGTCTTTTTGATAAAAACGATCAAACACATGTTCCATCGTTTCTTTATCCATACCAATCCCTGTGTCACTAATACTCAGAGCAAGATTCTCTTCGTTAATCTCCTGGATATGTATCTCGATCTGATCTCCGGCAGAAGTAAATTTGAGAGCATTCGCTAAAATATTAGTGAGGCATTTATCCAACATATCCGGGTCGTACCAGATTTTGCAATCTGCAGCATAGTAGGTATAAATAAGTTCCACTTGTTTTTTCCGGGCCACTTCTCTGAAAGAATTGATAACAGAAGAGACAAAAGATATGAGATCCAGTGGCTGCACTTTCAGTTGCATTTTTCCTTCCTCCACCTTATTCACCTCTAATAGTTGGTTGATAAGATGTAACAAACGTTGGGCATTTCTCAGCATTAGTTGTTGCGTCTGTTTCTTTTCCGGGTCTGTTTCCGTAGCTAACATGCTTTCTAAAGGAGAAATAATTAATGTTAAAGGAGTACGGAACTCATGGCTGATATTCGTAAAGAAACTGGTTTTTAATTGATTAATCTCTTCCTGCTGTTTCAATTTTAACCGTTCGATCCGAAGTTCATTTTTATCTTTAACCCGAATAAACATCATTTTAAGAATGATATACACTACTAATAATATGATAAACCCATAGCCTATTTTAGCCCACCAGGTTGCCCATATAGGAGGAAGGATGGTAATAAGGAGCGAGGTATATTCATCTCCCCATATTTCCCTGTTATTCGTGGCCTTTACCTGGAATTTATAAGTGCCTGGATTTAAATTGGTGAATGTCGCAAACCTACGGTTATTGTCATATTCTATCCACTGATCATTAAATCCTTCCATGCGACAGGCATAAATCAGGGATAAAGGTTCAGGAGCTTCTAAGGCAGTAAATTCGAGCGTAAAACTTTTAACCGTATGATTTAATTTTAATTTTTTACTCTCCGTGATGTTCTCGGTAAGAATAACTTTCCCATTTACTTCTTTATTGATCCTGACAGGCTGATTCGCTATCCGTAAACCGGTAATATAAGCCGGAGGAGTAATATTTTTTAAATCAATATGATCCGGATGAAAAGCGCTCATACCATCTACACTACCAAAGAATATTTCGTTTTGGGCACTTTTGTGGTAAGAAGCCAAAATAAATTCAGTATTTCCCAAACCTGTATGTTGATCATAATGCCTGGCTGTACCACTTTTCGGCCAGTAACAGATCACACCATTATTAGTACTTAGCCATAACTGATCTTTGTGAGCAGCCAGACCATTTATGACAGAGCTGTAGGTAGACGTTTTGGATGGGAATTCCTTATTAAATTTATTCTCTTCAGGAATGTATCTGTTTAAACCGTTTTGTGTCCCTACCCAGATTGTGCCGGTTTCATCCTCCGTAATGGAATAGATCCCCTGATCACTTAATCCTTCTGTGGCTCCGAAAAGCGTAAATACTTCCGTTTCCGTATTCATATGGCTAAGCCCGAAATAAGTACCTATCCAAAGGTGATTCCTGCTATCAATAAACAGAGTTGTAATATAGTCATTAGCCAGACCTCTGTAATCTTCTACCCGGAAAGTCCGGAATGTCTCATTCTGAGGATTCATCCGGGTGAGTCCACCACCATTTGTTCCTAACCACAGGTATCCTTTTGAATCCTCAACAATACATTTAATAAAATTAGCATGTAAACCATCCGGCTGTCCGGTTGCCATATAAGTAGTGAATGTATGAGAATTCCTGTTAAAACGGGAAAGTCCTCCCGTATAGGTTCCTGCCCATATCTGATTTTGGTTATCACAGAAAACAGACACCACAGCATTATCCCGGATAGTCGCAGGATCGTTTTCCTTATGCTGGTAATGCGTATACTGATCCGTCATCGGATTATAGCAGTTAATTCCTCCTCCATCTGTGGCAATCCATATATTTCTCTGTTTATCAGTGGTCATACCCATGACATGGTCATAACTCAGGGAGTTCGGATTATTGCCGGTTCTGCGATAATGCCGGAAACCATTGTGTTGATTTTTTATTAGTCCTAATCCTTTATAGTTCATACTTATCCATAAATGCCCGTGTATATCTTCATAAATAAGATAAACCTTCGTATCCCCGATCTCCTGGAGGTATTCGTTAAATACAGGGTGACGATGTAGTTTTTTATTTATCGGATCAAAAATAAGTAAACCGCTTCCTTCGGTTCCAGCCAGGATATTGCCTTTTTTATCCTGCATAGCATAGAAAACAGAACGGGTAGATATGGTATTGAAGACTTCCGGAAAGGTGTTGAATTGTTTCGTTTTCCTATCATAAATCACTACCCCTCCTCCAATCGTGGAAATTAACATGTTTCCGTCTTTCAGTTGCCGTAAACTGAAAACGGCATTGCTGGGCAGGTTACTGTTCTGAGTGGTAAGATTTAAAAACGTATGGTTTTTCGGATTATATATCGATAACCCTTTATCTTCAGAACCTAACCAGATATTTCCCTCCTTGTCTTCTTCTATACAACGGATATGGCTACTGCACAGGCTGGTAGCTGGTTGCGTATGCGAAGGGGTATGAAGTACGCTCTGCCCTGTAAGCGGAGAATAACAGAGGACACCTAATCCGGAAGCAGAAATCCATAAAGACCCGTCTTTATCTTCTTTAATGTATTGGCATTGACTATCTTTTATGACATAGTCCGGTTGATTTAGGTTTGCACGGACAAAACTATCAGATCTGGATTCGTAAAAATGTAATCCTCTCATAGTCCCTACCCAAAGCCGCTGGTTTGAATCTACATACAGGTCGGTAATATGGTCACTGTTAAGAGAAAGAGAATCATTTTCTTTCTTTTTATATATCCAGAACCGGTAACCATCAAACTTATTTAATCCGTCTTCCGTACCGATCCAGACAAATCCTTTTTCATCCTGTGTAATGGAAGTGATCTTTGTGCTCGATAGTCCGTGATCCGTAGTAAAGATAGTGGTTGAGATATTAGGATAATCATTCCGGATAGCTTTAGTTACAGTTCCGGTTATTAAAAACATACATAAAAATAAAATGGCTTTTTTCATATAAAAAACTTTATAAGTGTAAAAGTATAATTTTCTTTCAAAAACAAGACATTCTAAATAAGCAAAATTTAAAGTTTGGGATGGTTTTTATTCATTTCTATCTGTTTATATGGAATCCTTTATTCTTGTCAGAATGAGAAAAAAGAGAAAGGCATTGTGACAAAAATGTAAAGAGATACGGCCATATAGTATAAGTTAGGATATAGTGATGGCTAAAATGAAACAATGTCGTAAGGATTGTTTACATAATTGATAACACTCGACAGGTTTTATAATTAAATTACAATATGGAAAAATGAAAAATAAAAGAACCATGTGGCGTTTGAGTATTAACCTGCTTTTACTACTATTTATTACTATAGCTTGCTCCGGTGACGGAAAGAAAGCTTCTTCTGATAATTCGGAGGAATTTATCAGGGTAGAAAATGGACAATTCCGGTTGAAAGGAGAATCCTTATACTTTATCGGTACTAACTTTTGGTATGGGCCTATTTTAGGTTCCCAGGGAAAATTTGGTGACCGGGACCGGTTGGTACGTGAACTGGATTTCATGAAGGAAAATGGAATTACTAATCTACGTGTCTTGGTAGGTGCAGACGGTCCCGATGGAGTACCCTCCAAAGTAATGCCCGCACTACAAAAATCACCGGGTGTATATAAGCGTGAACTATTAGATGGACTGGATTTCTTTATGAATGAACTGGCCAAACGGGATATGTATGCAGTTCTTTATCTGAATAATACCTGGGAATGGAGTGGAGGATATGCACAATATCTGAATTGGGCTGGTTATGGACCGGTTCCTATTCCATCTGTCGCAGGTTGGGATGCTTTTAGTGCGTATGTCGCCGATTATTTTAGCTGTGATAGTTGTGTTACTCTCTTTAAAGACCATATTTCGGAAATTATTTCCCGTACTAATTTCTACAATCACAGGAAATATTCCGAAGACCCCAATATTATGTCCTGGCAGATCGCGAATGAACCCCGGCCCATGGGAGCACACAATAAAGAAGCCTATGTGGCCTGGATCAAAGAGATTGCCAGTCATATAAAAAGCTTGGATACCAATCATCTGGTTTCCACAGGTTCCGAAGGACAGGCCGGGAGCGAAGAGGACTTTGACCTGTATGCCCGGATCCATGCAGATACCCATATTGATTACCTGACTATGCATATCTGGCCTAAAAACTGGAGCTGGATTCATGTGGAAGATATCTCTGGTTCGTTAGAGAATGCTATGCATGCTACGGACGAGTATATAAACAAACATATTGCCCTGTCACAGAAGCTGCAAAAGCCTATTACTTTAGAAGAATTCGGCTTCCCCCGGGACAATCACCAGTATGTATTAGCAGACTCAACCATATACAGAGATACCTATTACCAGCATATATTTGAACGGATCCTTCAGAGCTCCCAGGAGAATGATGTCTTTGCCGGATGTAATTTCTGGGCCTGGGGTGGATATGCCCGTCCTGCGGATGATCATTTGTTCTGGCAGATCGGAGATGATTATATGGGAGATCCTGCACAGGAAGAACAGGGACTCAATTCCGTATTTGATACGGATCATACCATTACAGTGATCCGGCAATATGCCAGCCAGTTAAACCGATAAAATTATCTATCAATAAACCACTAAAGTATCAGATATGAAAAAATGTATTGGATAGCCTTATCCCTGGTCTATATTATGACCTGCTGTGCCTCTTCACCTGGAGAGGCTGCTCCGGAATTACCTTCTGATAAGAACGCCACTCCGGAAACAGTTGCTTTATATAATCATCTGAAACAACTCATGAATAAAGGGATCATGTTCGGTCACCAGGATGATCTGTTATATGGAATTGGCTGGAAATATGATGAAGGACGTTCCGATGTCCATACTGTTACCGGTGATTATGCCGCTGTCCATGGATATGAGATCGGACATATAGAACTGGGACATGACGTTTCTTTAGATTCTATCTATTTTGATGTGATCCGCGCCCGGATCATAGAAAGCTATAAACGAAACGGTATCAATACTATTAGCTGGCACGGAGACAATCCGCTGACAGGCGGAACCAGTTGGGACCCGTCTGATAATCAGACCTTAAAAAGTGTATTACCAGGAGGAGAGAAACATGCACTTTATATCACCTGGTTAGACCGGCTGGCTGATTTTCTGTTATCTTTGAAAGATGAAAACGGCACATTCGTCCCGGTTATTTTCCGTCCGTATCATGAACATATGGGAAGCTGGTTCTGGTGGGGAAAGGATATTTGTACGGTAGATGAATATAAAGCGATCTGGAAAATGATGGTAGAGTATTTACGTGATACAAGAAACATCCACCACCTGCTGTATGCCTATTCTAATTCCAGTGTGGCTACTGAAACAGAATATATGGAACGTTATCCGGGAGATGACTATATTGACCTGATTGGTTTCGATACCTATCAGAACGAAGGACCGAATGGTAAGGAAGATTTCATCCGTACTGTGAAAACCAATCTGGATATTATCACCAAAGTAGGCAAAGAACGAAATAAAATACCTGTACTGACAGAGTGCGGACTGGAAAAGGTAACAGATCCCCAATGGTTTACGGGTACATTGTATGAAGCCATACAGTCCTATCCAATAAGTTATGTACTGGTCTGGAGAAATGCTTATGAAAAACCGGATCATTATTACGCACCCTATCCGGGACATACCTCTTCAGAAGATTTCCTTCGTTTTAAACAACTACCGGGAATTCTCTTCGAAAAGGATCTGCCCGATATGTATAAATAAATGGATATTAATAATTTAGAAGATGAGAAATACGAAAGAAGCTGTTGATGCATTAATGAGAGAGCACGAACATTTTCTGTCACGTACCAATGAACCGGAAAAGAAAAGCAATGGTATATATACACGGTATATACATCCTATCCTGACCCGGGATCATGCACCTATCATCTGGCGTTATGACCTGAATCCGGAGACCGATCCTTACCTCATGGAACGGATCGGGATCAATGCCACCTTAAATTCCGGTGCAATCAAATGGCAGGATAAGTATGTATTAATCGTACGGGTAGAAGGAAACGACCGGAAATCTTTCTTTGCTCTTGCCGAGAGCCCCAATGGTATAGACAATTTCCGTTTCCGGGATTATCCGGTACTGATCCCGGAAACAGACCATCCGGATACGAATGTCTATGATATGCGTTTAACCGCTCATGAAGATGGTTGGATCTATGGGATCTTCTGCTCGGAAAGGAAAGATCCGGATGCAGCCCCCGGTGATCTCTCTTCCGCAGTAGCCGCAGCGGGAATTGTACGCACAAAGGACCTGGTCCACTGGGAACGCCTACCCGACCTGAAAAGTAAAAGCCAGCAACGGAATGTGGTACTGCATCCTGAGTTTGTAGACGGTAAATATGCCTTGTACACCCGTCCTCAGGATGGTTTTATTGACACCGGAAGCGGAGGCGGCATTGGCTGGGCCTTAGTGGAGGATATAACCCATGCAGAAGTAACCGAAGAAAAGATTATAGACCCCCGGTATTATCATACCATTAAAGAAGTGAAGAACGGAGAAGGACCTCATCCTATTAAAACGGAAAAGGGCTGGTTACATTTGGCACATGGTGTAAGAGCCTGTGCAGCAGGATTACGGTATGTATTGTATTTATATATGACCTCCTTGGAAGATCCGACTCACGTCATTGCTTCTCCTGCAGGTCATTTTATGGCGCCTTTCGGAGAAGAACGGGTAGGGGATGTCTCCAATGCCCTGTTTTCGAACGGATGGATCGCAGACCCGGATGGAAAAGTCTTTATCTATTATGCTTCTTCTGATACCAGGATGCATGTGGCCACTTCTACCATAGACCAGTTAGTGGATTATTGTTTCCATACGCCGGAAGATGGATTCCGTTCGGCTAAATCCGTTGAAGCCATCTGTAATCTGGTAAATAAGAATATAGAATATCTGCACAGATGAATCATTTATTTCAATATTTACAAAGTGAATGCCGGGAAGAATTACTTCACGGCATTCTGCCCTATTGGATGGGACGAATGGTGGATGTAGAACAGGGTGGCTTTTACGGGCGAATAGATGGAAAAGACCGGCTGCATACCGATGCGGATAAAGGAGGTATCCTGAATGCCCGTATTCTCTGGACCTTCTCTTCCGCTTATCTGATCCAACCTGATCCAACCTATCTCCAGATGGCTACACGGGCGTATGAGTATAGTGTCCGTTATTTTTTTGATAAGGAATATGGAGGTACTTTCTGGCTTTTATCTGCAGACGGGTCTCCCGTAGACACTAAAAAGCAGATTTATAGCCAGGCCTTTTTTATCTATGCCCTGACGGAATATTATAAAGCGTCAGGAAACGAAGAAGCCTTAGACAAAGCAAAGGAACTCTTTCAACTGATTGAAAAATATAGTCTGGATACAGATCGGAATGGCTATCTTGAAGCCTATAGCAGAGACTGGAAATTACTGGAAGATCTGCGTTTGAGTGAAAAAGATGAGAATGATGCTAAAACCATGAACACCCATTTGCACATTCTGGAAGCTTACACCAATTTGTACCGGGTATGGAAAGAGGAGGCATTGGAAAAGGCATTAAAGGGGCTTATCACTGTTTTTACAGATAAAATCATCTCTTCCGGCGGACATCTGATCCTGTTTTTTGATGAAAACTGGGTGCCAAATGATCATATTCATTCCTATGGGCATGATATAGAAGCCGCCTGGTTATTATATGAGGCGGCCGGAGTATTGGGAGATACCGGTATCCTCGAAAAAGTACGAAACCTGACGGTTCAAATCGCAGAGTTAACCGTGCGGGAAGGATTGCAGGCGGATGGAAGCCTTATTTATGAAAAAGATACGAAATCCAGGCATGTCGACCGGGACCGGCATTGGTGGCCTCAGGCGGAAGCAGTCGTAGGGTTTGTATATACCTGGAAACTGACGGCTGACCCTATCTGGCTGGAACGTGCGGTAGGGGTATGGCATTATATCAAACAACATATAGTTGACCACACACATGGGGAATGGTTCTGGAGCATTCGGGAAGGCAGCGTCAATACGGATGACGATAAGGCCGGATTCTGGAAATGTCCCTACCATAATGGCCGGATGTGTCTGGAAGTGCTGCATATGAAAGAATAAGTCCTAAATGGATGGCAACCAGTAGGATAAAAAGTGTTAACTTTGTTGAGATAATTACTACTTAAATGTATGCCCTTTATTTTATTAGTTGAAGATGATCCGGTTTTCTCCGGTGCTTTGAAGAAATGGCTCACACAAAGAAACTATACTGTAACCAGTGTTTCTTCACTAAAGGCAGCTAAAGACTCTATTTCACAGCAGGCTTATGATTTGATCATAACAGATCTTCGTTTACCCTCCGAAGAAGATGGAATTGTCCTGATTGGCTGGTCAAAAACTTATTATCCGGATATTCCGGTGATTATGATCACTCATTATGCGGATCATCAGACTGCTGTCAAAGCTATTAAATCCGGGGCATCGGATTATTTAGCCAAGCCGGTAAACCTACATATTTTAGAAGAGATTATCCTTAAATATATCCGTATCCCTGTCCGGACTAAAAAAGTTCATTCCGATCCACATCGGTATATCACCGGAAAGCATCCCCTGATGTAGGAAGTCTATGAGCAGGTGGGTATTGTGGCCCCTACTAATCTGAATGTCCTGATCACGGGTTTGAGTGGAACCGGAAAAGAACATATTGCCCGGTTGATCCATGAACAGAGTCACAGACGGGATGCCCTGTTTGTCTCCGTAGATTGCGGGGCTATCTCCAAAGACCTGGCCCGTTCGGAATTTTTCGGACATATGAAAGGTTCTTTTACTTCAGCCATACAGGATAAAGAGGGTGCATTTGTTTTCGCAGACGGAGGTACGTTATTTCTGGATGAGATAGGAAATCTTCCGTATGAAGTGCAGGTTCAACTTCTTCGTGCGATTCAGGAACAAAAAATAAAACCTGTCAGAAGTAATCAGGAACAGAGAGTAGATGTCCGGTTGATTGTAGCGACTAATGAAGACCTGAGACAGGCTATTTCGGGTAAGTATTTCAGGGAAGACCTTTACTACCGGGTCAATGAATTTAATATCTGTCTTCCCGACTTGAAAGAGCGGCAGGAAGATATTCCCTTATTTGCTGAATATTTCCTGGAGCAGTCTAATCAGGAATTACAGAAACAGGTCAAAGGATTTGCTGCACAAACGCTTGAGATCTTTATGAATTATCCCTGGCCGGGCAATATCCGCCAATTAAAGAATGAAGTCCGTAGGTCTACCCTGCTTGCCAAAGGAAAGTATATCCTGCCGGAAGACCTGACTAAAGAAATACGCATAGGATTACACATAGAAACCCCAGCGTTAAGTAAATGGCAACTGCAGGAAGCGAATATCATCCAGACTGCTCTCCGGGAAAATGGCAATAATAAAAGCCGGGCAGCCAGACAGATTGGTATTGACCGGAAAACATTATATAACAAAATCAAGACGTACAATATTTCCCCTGAATAACAGGTCCGGTCAATCCAGCATCAGGCTCATATACGCTGTATGTTCATGCGTCCGGAAGAGAACATGCAGCAGTTGTTCCTCATTCATATCCAGTATCTGTTCTTTTGCATGAGAAGCATGCGGATGGAGGGATAACCAGGTCTGAATCAACTCTTCTTTAAGGATCATCTGCGCCATGCCATAGGGTATGGCAGCCTCGCTTGTTGCGGGAGCTTTGTACATAACCTTAGGAACCTGGTAATGGAAACCGGTTTCCTGCAGCAGGAATTGCTTTATCTGTTCGTTTGTATACAGGATCTCCGGAAGATAGACAGAGGCGGGATTTTCAGCACCGGAAGCAAACGCCATACCCTGGATTTCTCCCTGCAGGTCAGTAGCAGTCCATAGGTCACCCTGACTGATGCGAAGGTCGTTAATGATGGTGAGAAAATTCTGATACGAATGAAGGACTCCTAATGGCCTTTCCTTAAGTTTTTTATCAAAGAACGTAAAGAGTTTGTCTACAGGGAGTGCTGTGGAAGAGAGGAGGGTAAGCCCACTATCATTTATTCCGGAAGGCGTTGTTTCATACTGTTTCAGGGAATAACTGAATACAGTCGTAAACCCGTTTTTTTTGTAATAGTCAAACAACCATTTTTCAGCAGGAATCAGGACAGCCAGTATCCATCCCCTTTTTCTCATCTCCTCAAAGGTTTTTTGTAATAATCTGCCCATAAGCCCCTTTCCCCGTTCGGCAGGAGCCGTAGAAACGCCGGCTATATAGGCGATAGGAATTTCTTTCCCATAGAAATTCATGGTGTAGGGGATCATTTGCAGAGCAGATACGATTTTCCCCTCTTTTTCTATGACTAAAGCATTTTCATCCTGATAGACCTGTCCGAAAAAAAGATCGATAAACTCCGGCGTGTCCCCGAAACAGGTTTGCCATAACTCAATAATCTGCTTTTTTTTCTTATCCATGTTCCTGATTTCTCTCTGCATACGAAGGTACCTCTTTTCTTTGTAAACTGAAAATCCTCTTTTTGTTCACTGTGTTTCCGTCCCAGCCGTTAACAGAAATACTAATTGTCCCAAAAGAAAAATAGGGTTTTAGTATATGTTTATGGATATGCGCTTTCTATTAGAAAGGAAATATCTGCAAGATAAGGGATCGTTGAAGAAGATCCGGCACCTCTCTGTCAGCTCCTGCCCATACACTATCCGTACCCTGTACACCGTAAATTTATTTAGTGCCTACCTATTTTCCCATTCATGCCTACTTATTTCGGCTACCCTCTACACCCTACCGATTGTTTGTCGGCAGGAAGAAGAAAAGAAAGGGACAAGGAGATGAATACTTCCTATAAGAAAGTCAAGAGATGAGGGATAAAAATGAATACCTACTCCTTAATATGCATACCTGCAATAACCGGGTATGCATAGTTTATTTACTTATAATCAGATTATTAATTAAAAAATGAATAGATGAATACCTAAAAACTTTTCTTAGGAGAGAAAGAACCTATTATCATAATTTAATTATGTGCCCTGTAATTTGGAGGGAGAATTTTTATAACGGCTTATTGGCATACATATCCATTGACCTCTACAGGTTTTCCGAGCCGTCTCAGCGCTTCTTTTTTGTTTTGCTTTTAGTAGGTAACAGACATGCGTGTACTTCCTGTTTTATATATTTATACCAGGTTTTACAGGCATATTCTTAAATTAAGAGTGAAAGCGGAGAATTAAATCTTAAATCATTGAAACAATAGGGGAAAATCTTTGGTTATTCGTTAAATATATTATAAAAGTGGTGGAATAGAACAGGAAATCCGCTATTTGTTAACGATGTTTCAGGAGTTACATACTTTGCCATAGGTGTAAACAAGGTTTTTTTTAACTTTGCGTTTTAAAACAGATATAGGAGAACAAAAAATATATGGTATCAAAAATTAAGAAAGGAATTATTGTTACATGCTGGGTATTGTATGCAGCAGTAGTTGTGGGCGTCTTCCTGTTGTTCTCCGGGATTATCAGCGGGGCGATAGGGTATATGCCGCCCGTGGAACAATTAGAAAATCCTATTGATAAATATGCCTCCCAGGTCATTTCTTCCGATGGAAAAACATTAGGTAGTTATGCCCATAGTATGGATAACCGTATCTACGTTAATTACAATGATCTTTCTCCGGATTTGGTCAAGGCGCTTATTGCTACGGAAGACATTCGGTTCGCTGAACATAGTGGTATTGATGCACAGGGTCTGTTTCGTGCATTGGTAAAGCGGGGAATCCTGATGCAGAAAAGCGGGGGAGGGGGAAGTACGATTACCCAGCAACTTGCGAAACAATTATTTTCTCCCCGGGCGGATAATATGATAGAACGGCTTTTCCAAAAGCCGATTGAGTGGGTGATCGCTGTCCGCCTGGAGCGTTTTTATACAAAAGAAGAGATCATCAATATGTATCTGAATAAATTTGATTTCCTCTATAATGCAGTAGGGATCCAGTCGGCTTCCCGTGTTTACTTTAATGCTACACCGAAAACCTTAAAAACGGAGGAGGCGGCTACGCTGATCGGTATGTGTAAGAACCCGTCCTATTTTAATCCGGTGCGGTACAATGAACGTACCCGGGGACGGCGGAATACGGTACTGGGACAGATGTATAAAGCCGGGTATATTTCAGCGGCGGAACGGGATTCCTTATCGGCTTTACCGTTGACCCTTCGCTTTAACCGGATGGATCATAAGGAAGGTCTGGCTCCTTATTTCAGGGAATACCTGCGGATTACCATGACTGCTTCCAAACCGGACCGTAAGAATTATGCTTCCTGGCAGATGCAGAAATTCCAGGAGGATTCTGTTTCCTGGGAAACCAATCCGTTATATGGATGGTGCTACAAGAATAAAAAAGCGGATGGGGAATTTTACAATATTTATACGGATGGTCTGAAAATCTATACAACCATTGATTCCCGTATGCAGGAATATGCGGAAGAGGCTGTCCAGGAACATATCGGGGGCACCTTGCAACCGGCTTTCTTTAAAGAAAAAGCGGGTAGGAGTTATGCTCCATTCTCCAGACATCTTTCAGAAGGACAGATTGATACGATCATGATCCGTTCGATGCAGCAGACAGACCGCTACCGGGGAATGAAGCGAGCGGGTAAGAGCGATGCTGAAATACGGGCTGAATTCCAGAAACCGATAGAGATGAGTGTTTTTAGCTGGAAAGGACAAATCGATACGGTCATGTCTCCCTGGGATTCTATCCGGTATCACAAGAGTTTTCTGCGTACTGCGTTTATGTCTATGGATCCCCGGAATGGCCATGTGAAAGCCTATGTAGGTGGTATTGATTATAATGATTTCCAATATGATATGATCAATGGAGGACGCCGGCAGATCGGGTCTACGATGAAGCCGTTCCTCTATTCGTTAGCTATGATCGAAGGGTTCAGTCCGTGTGATGGTATGCTGCATGTGCAGCAACAGTTGCGGGATGAGAACGGAAAACTTTGGGTTCCCCGGAATTCCAACCGTGCCCGGGAAGGGGAGTATGTGACCATTCAGTGGGGATTGCAGAATTCGTCTAACTGGGTGACTGCTTATCTGATGAGCCGTTTATCTCCTTACACGTTTGCAAGGTTGTTGCATTCTTTCGGATTGAAAAATCATATAGATCCGGTGATCTCGGTTTCCTTGGGTACTCCAGATGTTTCTGTCGGTGAAATGGTAGGGGCTTACACGGTCTTTGCCAATAAAGGAATCCGGGTGGAGCCGTTATATGTCACCCGCATAGAGGATTCCTATGGCAATGTGATTGCCACTTTTAATCCCCAGATGAGTGAAGTGCTACCTGAGGATGCCTCCTATAAGATGTTGCATATGCTTCAAAAAGTTATTGATGGAGGTACGGGTGGACGTGTCCGTTTCCGGTATGGAATCAAAGCGCCGATGGGCGGTAAGACCGGAACTACCCAGAACAACTCGGACGGTTGGTTTATGGGCTTTACACCCAGTCTGGTAGGTGGTTGCTGGGTAGGCGGGGAAGACCGGTCCATCCATTTTGACCGGCTGGCAGAAGGACAGGGAGCCAGTATGGCTTTGCCGATCTACGGATTGTTTATGCAGAAGGTATATGCCGACAAAACCCTGGGTTATTCGGAAGAAGAAGGTTTTGATATACCGGAACAATATGCGAATCCCTGTAGCCGGACCAGTTCTGAGGAGCGGTTTGATATTCCTACGGATGTAGGTGGGATTGATAAGATGTTTGAATAATACATAGTACCGGATACCCACTGATCGAAATAATTTTTTAGATTTGTGGGTGTCTTTTTTGAAGGAAAAACACCTCTTTTTATAACCCCGGACGTTAACCTGTAAATTGATATAGATATGTCTCCGTTTATAGCAGAATTAATAGGAACCATGCTGCTGATCCTGATGGGTGGCGGTGTAGTCGCAAATGTGGTATTAACAAAAACCAAAGGGCATGGGGCCGGCTGGCTGGCCATTTGTACTGCCTGGGCACTGGCGGTATTTATAGGGGTAGTAGTGGCCGGACCGTATAGTGGTGCTCATTTGAATCCGGCTATCAGTGTCGGACTGGCACTGGGTGGCTTATTCCCGTGGGGTGATGTGTTGCCTTATATCGTGGCACAGATGATCGGTGCTGCTGCAGGGGCTACGCTGGTCTGGCTGGTATATAAGGATCATTTTGATGCTACCGAAGATGAAGGAGCTAAATTAGGAGTATTCAGTACCAATGCGGAGATCCGTCATCCGGTAATCAATTTCCTGACAGAGGCAGTGGGTACGTTCGCCCTGATGTTTGCCGTATTTTATATTACAGATGGAGAGGTAAGCTGGAAAGAGCATCATATTGTGCTGCCTGTAGGACTGGGTTCCGTGGGTGCCATCCCGGTTGCTTTTACCGTCTGGGTGATCGGTCTTTCCCTGGGAGGACCGACCGAATATGCGATCAATCCGGCCCGTGATATTGCTCCCCGGATCATGCATACGATCCTTCCGATCAAAGGAAAAGGAAGCAGCCACTGGGAATATGCCTGGATTCCCGCATTCGGTCCCATAGCCGGTGCCATGATGGCCGCGTTCGTATATCTTTTGTTGTCCTGATTTTGTTATATGATTCAGGAATGCATAGGACGCAGACAGGCACAGAAGAACACAGACTTTTATTCAAACCGTTTGGCACGTGGTGGCTCAGGGAAATCCACGGAAACTACCCCACCCGTGTGATCAGAATCATCTGAAAATATGCTGTTTTCCTCTGCGCCTGTCTGCGAATTCTATGTTAATATTCAACTAAATTACTAATTAAATTGATTAAAAACTCTCTTTTAACAGAACCTTATTAAGGTCTGTGTCTTGGGCTTTATCTATTTTCTTTTCAAACGCCTTCATTTGTTTTGGGGGAGGGGATTTGAAAAGAAAATAGATAGGGTTTGTGTTGTTATTCTGCCTCTAGGCCGCCTCTTTAAGAAGCAGACTTCGGTAGTCTTCCCGGTAAGGGGTCTTATCCCTTACAACAGCAAAGACTCTTTGTATTAACTTGTTTCTGACATTATTTAGGACCAGCTTTTTGGCTTTACCTTCCCGGAGTTTCCATTCATAATATGCTTTTAACTCTTTATCATACCGGACGGCTGCCTGAGCCGCCTGGGTAAGATAAGCCTTTAGTCTTTTATTACACATCTTACTTACATGCCGTCCTCTGTCAAGGGACGTGCCGGAGGATTTGCCAAAAGGAACTACTCCTACGTAACAAGCCAAAGAGCGTGCCTCTTTAAAGGTGGTAAAGTTTGCGGTATGAACCAGCAATACCACTGCATTTATAAGTGAAATACCTTTTACAGAGGTGACAAGATCATAATTCTCTTTTATGCCTTTGGTTGTTAAAATAATACCTTTCATTTTCTTCTCCACTTCTTTGATCTCTCTTTCAAGAAGAGCGATCTGCGAATATGAACGCTCGTAAATATAACGGGCCGTTTGATCTATCTTAAGCACCCTTCTAAGCTCTGAGGCAGAAACTAAAAGTGCATGCTTATTCTTTAAAAGATGATTTCGGTAGGAAAGAAGCAAACCAAGAGACTCCAGCTCCTTCTGAGGGGGAGCACCCCTACGGGCTTTGTCCCTAAAACGATAGCCATAAAGAGCTATTGCATACGAATCTACCTTATCATTCTTTTCTCTTTTTTTGCCTGAAGAGAGTTTGATCTCACGGGGATCTTCCAGCCATAGAAAGTAGTCTTTTTCAATCAAATAATTACTAAGTTCAAGACTATAAAGACCCGTATGCTCTGCGCAGAATATCCAATGTCCTCTATCCAGAGAACTTATACTCTTTATCCAACTTATCAGCTCTTTAAATCCTTTAAATGAGTTTTCAAACTGACGGTAAGAGACTACATCTATTTTACTCTCTGAAAACATATTTACATTGAAAGTCTTTTTCGAAAAGTCAATTCCAATAAATAAATTATCCATACTTTTGTCTAAGTTTATTAGTTGGAATTAACCGATAGCTGATAGTACTTATACCCTTAATAGGTTCATAAGACCTAACATTCTATCTGGTATCCTCAGCTTGCCTGGCAAAGGGTCTGATTCGCAGAATAAGTTCCTTAGACTTAGTCCTCTGCTTAGTTTACCCTATCCAGGGCGGTTAATTCCTCCTTTTTATACAACCAAAAGTAAGAAATTAACCTCAGTAACTTTTCACAATACAAACTAAGGGTCATCTGCGTTTCCGAATATTCGGATGTATCCTTACATGAACAAAATGTAAATAAAATGCAGGTAGATCTATGGAAAAGAGAGGGAAATCTCTATATTTGCCTGTGTAGATAGGAATTAAAATTGTCAAAACGTTATGATCAACCGAGAACTAATCAATCCATGCAGCATCGTTGTTGTAGGTGGCTCCAATAATGTACATAAACCAGGTGGACGGTTGGTGAGAAACCTGCTGGACGGAAAATACCGGGGAGAATTATATGTGGTGAATACCCGGGAAACGGAAGTACAGGGTGTCCGGTCTTACCCGGATGTCCGGGATATTCCGGACACGGAGATGGCCATTTTATCTATACCCGGAAAGTCCTGCCCGGAAGTTGTGGAGGTTCTGGCAAAAGAGAAAAAAGTAAAAGCATTTATTATTGTATCCGCAGGTTTTGGCGAAGAGACAGAAGAAGGTGTTCTTTTGGAAGAGCAGATCCTGAAAACAGTGAATGAAGCCGGGGCCTCGCTGATCGGACCCAATTGTATCGGGTTAATGAACAGGCATTTTCATGGAGTATTTACCCAGCCTGTTTCGAAATTTGAACCCGGCGGGGTAGACTTTATCTCCAGTTCCGGTGGTACTGCTCTGTTTATTATTGAATCTGCGCTGACGAAAGGATTGAAATTCTCTTCGGTCTGGTCAGTGGGCAATTCGGCACAGATTGGTGTTGAGGATGTCATTGAATATATGGATCGTACGTTTGACCCGGTGTTGGATTCTAAGATCAAGATCCTGTATATAGAGAGCATTAAACAGCCGGATAAATTGCTTTATCATGCCTCTCCCCTGATCCGGAAGGGATGTAAGATCGCTGCTATTAAGGCCGGAAGTACGGAATTCGGTAAGCGGGCTGCTTCTTCTCACACAGGGGCTATTGCCAGTTTGGATTCGGCAGTGGAAGCACTTTTCCGTAAGGCCGGAATTGTGCGTTGTTTCAGCCGGGAAGAGTTAACTACGGTAGCCAGTATTTTTACCTTAAAGGAGATTCGGGGGCGGAATTGTGCCATCATTACCCATGCCGGTGGTCCGGCTGTGATGTTGGCGGATGCTCTTTCTAAAGGACATATCCAGGTGCCGGACCTGAACGGTCCGTTGGCAGAAGAATTAAAATCTAAATTATACCCGGGAGCTGCTGTGGGAAATCCGATTGATATTATCGGAACGGGTACTCCGGAGCATCTGGCTATTGCGATTGACTATTGTGAAAATTATTTTGATGAGATCGATATGATGATGGTCATCTTTGGTAGTCCGGGACTCGTTAAACTCTATGATACCTATGAGGTGCTTCACAAGAAGATGGAAGAATGCCGAAAACCTATTTTCCCTGTTCTTCCTTCTATCGTAACGGCTGGTCCTGAGGTCTGGAGCTTTATTAAAAAAGGACATTTCAACTTTTCCGATGAGGTCACGTTGAGGACTGCGCTTTCCCGGGTGATCAACACGCCGCAACCTACCAGTACGGACATTCAATTGTATGGCGTGGATGTTCCTGCAATCCGGAAGATCATTGACAGCTTGCCGGAGAAAGGCTATCTCAGCCCTGAAGATGTCAGAAGATTGCTGGAGGCCGCCCAAATCCCTGTGGTGGCGGAATTTACTTCGTCGGATGAAGATGAAGTGCTGGCTTTTGCCCGGCAGATCGGTTATCCTGTGGTGGCTAAAGTAGTAGGACCTATTCATAAAAGTGATGTAGGCGGAGTGGCGTTGAATATCCGGACGGAAGAACATCTGCGGGTGGAATATGAATGGATGATGAAGATCCCGGAAGTTACGGCTATACTGGTTCAGCCTATGTTGAAAGGGATGAAATTGTTTTTGGGAGCTACCTATGAAGACCGTTTCGGGCATGTCGTTTTATGTGGTCTGGGTAGTATTTTTGTGGAGGTTCTCCGGGATGTATCCTATGGTCTGGCCCCCCTTTCCTATGATGAAACCTATTCTATGATTCATTCTTTACGGGGATATCCGATCATCCGGGGAACCCGTGGACAAAAAGGGATTGATGAACAGGCCTATGCGGATATTATTGTCCGGCTGTCCACGTTGTTACGTTTTGCTTCAGAGATCAAGGAAATGGATATCAATCCTCTTTTAGCTACGGATAAGGGGTTATTTGTCGTGGATGCACGGATCCGGATAGAGAAATAAATTAAAAAATATACGAGGTCATTCTTTTGATCTTTCAGGATAGATGTTATATTTACATATTATTTAATCTGTAAAAGAAAAAGGTTATGAGCGAAAAAGACGATTTCATTTATGATGAGGATGATTCTGTAAAATTTATACAGAACTATCTTCCACAGGAATTGAAGGGCAAGTTCAGTAGTGATGATATAAACTACATTGTAGATTTAATTTATGATTACTATGATTCTAAAGGATACCTTTCTGATGGTGAAGAGGAGGATACGGGTGTAGACATTGATGAGAATGAACTGGTGGAATATGTGATCCGGAATGCTCAGAAGGATGGTATGGGTAAATATAGTGCAGACGAAATTACATTTATCGTACAGGGGGAACTGGAATATTGTGACTCTATCAACATGTTTGATTGAAATTTGTTATATACTAAACATACGTTGTTTTAGTAAAATAAATGGATATGAAAGATGTGAAATTAATGGCTGTTGTCCTGTTGGGTATGGCAGTGATATTAGTTGGTTGTGGTGCAAGTAAAACTGTGAAAGGCGCAGGTATCGGTATTGGTGCCGGTGGTGCTTTGGGAGCAGGAATCGGAGCCATTGCCGGTAATACAGGCTTAGGTGCTGTTCTGGGAGCAGCCGTAGGGGGTACCGCGGGTGCGTTGATTGGTAAAAAATGGATAAGCAGAAACAGGAGATCGAGGAAAGTGTTCCTGATGTGACTGTGGATACGGTGAATGATGGGGAAGCGTTGAAGGTGACGTTTGATTCCGGTATTCTTTTTGTGACCAATTCCAGTACTGTAAGCGATGCGTCCAGGAGTTCCTTACGTAATTTTGCCACTACGTTAAAGAATAATCCGGATACGGATATTAAGGTGGTAGGCTATACGGATAATACAGGAGCTGTGGATTATAATCAGACCTTATCTGAAAAACGGGCCCAGAGTGTATATGATTACCTGATGCAACAAGGAGTAAGTTCAGATCGTATGGAATATGAAGGAAAAGGTGTTCATGATCCTGTAGCGGATAATACCACTCCTGAAGGCCATTCTTTAAACCGCAGGGTAGAGATCCTGATCCTGGCCAATGAAAAAATGGTCCGGGAAGCACAAGCCGGTACACTTGAATAAAAATTAAGGTATTGTACGGTCTTCTGACCGTACGTGCATATAGAAGGCACGGATTACGTGGACTCGACTGTTTATTATTTTTTGTAAACAGGGTAGTCCGGTAATCCGTACTTTTTCTATTATTCGTTAAATGAAATGAATAACTTTTGCTTTGCCGGAAAGGGGGCTAAACTTTTCTGATAAGCCTTTGTTTATGAAGCATGTTTTATGATACATTTTAACGAATTAAAAACCTTGAGTAAAATGAAGAAGTATTTTCTATTATATTCCCTTATCCTTTTGGCGATGATCTCGTGTCAGAAGGATCCGGATACCTCCAAGTTAGATAACGATTTTCCTGTATCTACCAATTATGATAAGAGTGCTGTTTTTTCCAGTTACAGTACTTTCTACATTCCGAATAGTGTCTTAGTCCTGGATAGCAGTGAACAGTCTTACTACTGGACAGAAGAAAGCGCCGATAAGATCATTGATGCATTTGTCAGAAATATGGAAAGCAGAGGGTATAGACAGATTGCTGATAGAGACAGTGCTGATCTGGGTATACAGGTTTCTTATGTGCATGATGTAAATTATGTCCATTCCGGCGGTTATTACGATGATTCCTATTGGTGGTGGAGATATCCCGGCTACTGGGGACCTGGCTACTGGGGTGGCTGGGGAGGATGGTATTATCCTTACTCTGTCTATTACACCTATTCCGTAGGTTCTTTATTAGCAGAAATGGTGGGCCTGAAGTTTGTGGTTTCGGTGGATGAAAATTCCAGATTACCGATTATATGGACTGCTTATATGAGTGGTTTATTGTCCAGTTCCAGTAATTTCAATACACAGTTGGCTGTAAATGCGGTTGATCAGGCTTTCGTCCAATCCTCTTACATCAAAAAATAATAGGTAAGACTAACATTTAAAGTTGAAAATTCTTATGAAAAATATATTGAATCCCATTAAAATATTCATTTTACTTCTGGTCTGTGGTACATTTGTAGGAAATGCACAGGCTCAGGATGGAAAAAGATTGTATTTTAATATTGACTGGCAGTTAAATCTGCCGGTGCAAAATGATTTTGCCAAACGCTTTAGTGGCTGGGGTGCCCACGGGGAAGTGGGTTATTATGTAGCTCCTTCAGTTGCTGTAGGTGCCTTTGTCTCGTATCATACCAATAATAAGTATATCGACCGTTCAACGATCCATACCAGTGAGACTTCTGCTATCACAACTGATCAGCAGCATTCTATTTTCCAGATTCCGTTTGGTGCACTGGTTCGTTTCACTCCTTCCAGAGAAGGTATGGTGGAACCTTATATCGGCGCTAAGGTGGGTACCAGTTATAGTGAAGTTTCTTCCCATCTGAACATTTATAAAGTCTATGACCGGGAATGGGGATTTTATATTTCTCCTGAAGTGGGTGTTACTTTCTATTTCACACCTGAAAAACAGGTAGGTTTACACCTGTCTACTTATTATAACTATTCTACTCAAAAGAGTGAAGTGTTGAATTATGAGGTGGACGGTTTAAATAACTGGGGGGGGTACGTGTCGGTCTGGCATTCTGATATATAGCATAGTTTATAGCAAGATAACCTGTAAATTATTATATTATTAAAACTGTCTCAGGTAGATGTATTCTATAGGGACAGCTTCTTTTTTAGTATCATTCAGGACAGGTTTTCCTATAGCTGGAAAACCTGTTGTAGTTCTCGGAAATCTTCTATGATAGCATTGGCTTTTTCTTCTCCTGTATAGGGTTGCCAGCCCAGACTTTTTATCCAGACCGTCTTACAACCTACTGTGGTGGCAGGCAGAATATCTTTGTCATAGGAATCTCCGATCACAACGATGGATGCTGCCGGCAGGTTTAGGGCCCGTATGCCTAAAGCAAAGATTTCAGGGTCTGGTTTACGGACACCTACTACGGCCGATTCGATGATGGACCGGAAGTAGGAGGTTAAGCCGAAATCTTCCAGTACGGATTCCACATTTCCGTAAAAATTAGATACTAAGATCATGGGATACCGTTCCTGTAACTGCTCTAAAACCAGGCGTGTTGCCTGGATGGCTGTGCGGGCATATTGGTAACAACGTTCAGCTATTTCCCGTGTGAAATCTTCCAGGTTGACGGGAGCCCGGAATTTTTTATTTTCTTCCAGCCATTTTCCCTGCAAGCCGATCTTTATGTCGAGCATATCATGAAAGTTGTGATGGGGAAGTACCAGCCGGGTTTTTCCTAATGTTCGTTCTCCGTATACATAGGCATCCCGGAAGTCTGCTTTACTGACCGGTACCCGGATCTCTTCATAGGCTTTCCATATCACTTCCGCCCAGTGCATCCCGTTGCTGTCAATGGTTCCTCCGTAATCGAAAATGATCCCTTTAATCTGGTTTAAATCAAACATATATTTAATTTTGTGAAGACATTAATTCCTGAGTAAACTGTTTGGAAAATTTTTCGTGCGTTGCGATCATATAGATCAGCATCGCATTTAACACGGTCATTTCAAACACAAAGTAGATCCAGGGCATTCCTATAAACAGGCTGATGAAAAGTACAATCACCCGTGTATTAAAAGAAAGCATATTCGTATATTTCATCAATGGCAGACTTTTTTTCCCTGAATGCTTTGCGGAACCATTCGGGAACTTCTCCGTGATATTTTTCCCGGATGATATGCATAAGTTGCTGGAATTTCGGGCTGAGTTGTTCCTGTCCGACAGTGTAGTTAATATAAAAAGTCTCAAATAATTTGTAGATAAAATCTTTCTTCCAGCTCAGTGTTTTGTAATTTTCTTTTAAGGTAACTGAATTGGACAGTTCACTTCCGGATTTTCCTTTGAGAAACAGGAGATGCACGTTGCGGTAATAGTCTGCCATGGCTGCCTGTTTACTATGGAAAAAGCCTGTTACGGCTGCTAATATCCAGATCCGGATTCCCCATTCCGGTGTCAGGCGGAAACAGATCGCTGCGTAAATAGAAATAAACCAGAGATCCCCGCAGAAACCATCCAGAATACGCCCCAGGGGGGAGCTTTGTCCGGTCATCCGGGCTAACTGTCCGTCTGCACTGTCATAGGAATTGGCCCAGATCAACAGCAACATACCCAGGATATTGATCGTGAGATCCTGAAAGTAAAAACAGATACCGGCGGCAATGCCTATAAAGATGGAAGCGATAGTGATCGCATTCGGAGACACTTCCAGCTTATGGAAAAAGAGAGCCCAGTAATATCCGATCGGCCGGTAGAAGTGGATATCGATAAACTCTTCTGTATCTAACGACTTAAGAGTGGATTCTATACTTGGTTTCTTAGCCTGTTCTTTCATTATTTACACATTAGGTGGTAAATCCTGTTTGCTATGTGACGGGCAGCTTCCTCCCGGCAGGGGGCAAAACTGGGCCAGTCATTGAAGTCGATAATCCGTAGTGTACCATCTTCTGAGACGATGCAATCTCCTCCGTAAATATGAATATTCAATACGTTGGCCGCCTGGTTGCAGGAGGTTTGCAAATCATTTTCGTTGAATGGAATGCCTTTGGCTGTACCATTGATTTGCTCCAGGCCGAATTTACTATGATCATTGGAGGAAGGGTAAAACCAGTAAAAGAACCCGGTTCCTGTTACTCCATAGAACTTGATCAGGTCTCCTTTCAGATGTTCATTGATCACGGCTGTAGCAATGCCCCGTAAAGCATATTCCTGTAAGATACTTTTGGCTTCTGCCCGGTTACGTACATAGGTAACATCTTCCCGGTGAATCGCATGAAAGTCTCCCCGTTTGATCCAGCAATTATGGAAACCTGCTTCTTCCAGGGCTGAGGTAGGATCTTCATCTGTATTTAATATGAGACTTTCCGGATGGGGAATCTGGTGGGCGATCAGTAGCCGTGTCATTTTCTCCCGGGTACAGTTCTGAATGCCATACCCTGAATTGACTACGCTGCATCCTTTATCTTCCAGTTGTTGTAATTTATTTACTGATCTCAGGTCACGGACCATATTGAAGATCAGTTTTTCAGGAATTTCCCGCTCCAGCAGATCTGTTTCGGTGTATTCCCTGACAGTACATCCTGACTCTCTCAGGTGGGATGCTGTCAGGTTAAAAATAGCAGCGTCATTTCCGATATGATTAGGGGAAAACTGGTTTCCCCGTCGAATGCCTGCTATTGTTATTTTCTCCATATTCTCTATCATTATCATTTATTCATTTAAAAACAGTTCGGCTTTCCGGATATCTTCTGCATGGTCTACATCGATGATCTTACTGAAGGGATAGGCTTTGAGCTGTAACCCCTCGGTAATCAGTTGCCGCTGATAGTTACGCATGTGTGAGACATGTTGCGCCATCGCATTTTCCAGAACCCGGATGGCCGGTCTTTTTAAACAATATATACCTCCTGAAATATAACGGCTGTCTGGTTCAGGTTGATCGGAAAAGCTTTGGATAACCAACTCTTCATTCGTATTTACATATAAAGGTTTTTCATCATCTATAAAATCAGTGACCGCCATTAATTCGTCGGATAACTTTTCGTTACGGAAAGCCTGAATGTAGTTGCTGAATTCCTGCTCTTTAAAAATAGTGTCGATTGTCGTCAGGCAAAAACAGTCATTCTGAATCTCCCGGCTTAGTTCATAAAAGCTGTGCATGGAGCTGGGAGTGGATTTAACAAGCAGATGGAAAGGAACCGGTAGTACTAATTGGCGGAGGTGTTCCTGCACTTCTTTCATCTCTTCATTGACAATGATATGGAGAGATGTCGCATCGTTTTTAAGAAAAATATGGATCAGACGATCTATTAACGTAATCCCATTTAACCGTACCAGTGGTTTAGGCCATTTAACTCCTTCCTGTGCTAACCGGGAGCCTTCCCCGGCTGCGATAATTGCATAATCCATTCTTTATCATTTACAAAAGACATCCCGGAAGGGAACGCTTTTCCTTCCGGGAGTCTTGTTATTTGTTACATTCGTTCTGTCTACTCTATTTAATCCAGATAGTCGAGTGTTGGTTCACCTATGATCTTACGTAAGGTATTTTTCAGGATGGTGTGCTGGATGAACAGGTCATGTTCCGGAACACGATCCGGTGTGTGCATCGGGCTCTTGAAATAGAAAGATAACCAACTCTGAATGCCGGAGAAACCACACCGTTGTGCCAGATCTGAGAACAAGACCAGGTCCAGACAAAGCGGAGCTGCCAGAATAGAATCACGGCAAAGGAAATCAACTTTTAACTGCATAGGATAACCTAACCAGCCTACGAGGTCGATATTGTCCCAGCCTTCTTTATTGTCTTTGCGTGGCGGATAGTAATTGATACGTACTTTGTGGTAAATGTTTTCGTATAATTCAGGATATACATCTGCCTGTAAAATCGTATCGATAACAGATAATTTACTCACTTCTTTGGTTTTGAATGAACCCGGATCATCCAGGACTTCTCCGTCTCTGTTTCCTAAAATGTTAGTAGAGAACCAGCCTTCCAGTCCTAACATACGGGTTTTTAACATCGGAGCCAATACTGTTTTCAGCATGGTCTGGCCGGTTTTAAAATCTTTACCGCAGATCGGAATCTGCTTTTGACTGGCAAATTCCCACATAGCAGGAATGTCCAGGCAGAGGTTCGGTGCTCCCATAATGAAAGGACATCCTTCTGCGATCGATGCATAGGCATAACACATACTGGGAGAAATAACCTCTGTGTTATTCTCTTTCAGCGCTTTTTCGAATGCATCCAGACTTTCATGTTCCGGGGTTACCGGTATATATACTTCTGTACTGGCAGACCACATCACAACGATACGGTCACAGTTATGAGTGGCTTTGAAAGTACGGATATCTTCCAGCAGCTGTTCCGTCAATTCCCAGCGGGTAGCACCGTTTTTAACATGTGTCCCATGGAGCCGTTTAACAAAGTTCTGGTCAAAAACGGCAGGCATAGGTTTGATCGCTTCTAACTCATCTTTTACCACATCAATATCTTCTTTTTTTAAAACCTCAGCATGTTTAGTGGCTTCATAGATATTTTCTTCAAAGATGTCCCAACCTCCGAACACCAGATCATTCAGATCTGCCAATGGAACTACCTCTTTGATTTTCGGGAAACGGTTTTCATTACGTTTTCCTAAACGTATGGTTGCCAGTTGTGTCAACGATCCTACAGGAGTACCGTGCCCTTTGCGGACTGCTAATGTACCTGTGATAAACGTGGATGCTACTGCACCTCCAACCCCAACAACCAGAATGCCAAGTTTTTCCTTAGCGTCTTTCACATTAATTTTCTCCATGTCAATTCTATATTTAAATATAATTTTACAAAATTACAATTTTCATTTTAATATATTAGGCTCTATATTCTATATAATTAGTTAAAAATACTATATTTTATAATACTTTTTTACCTTTGCATCGCTAACTACAAGTTGCAAAAATAGACAGAGATTAAAAAAATAAGAATATGGTAAATGCTGAACCCGTCTTAACCGGTGGTTATCCAAAGGAAAAAATACATTGGGCCATGTTATCCTTTTTCCTGGCTCAGGGACTGTGTTTTGCCAGCTGGGCAAGCCGTATACCGGATACAAAAGATATTTTTGAAGTACATTATGCTTTTTACTGGGGACTTGTGTTGTTCCTGATCCCGGTTGGTAAATTCATTGCTATCCCGTTAGCAGGCTATCTTATTTCTAAGTTAGGAAGCCGGACCATGGTACAGGTAAGTATTTTCGGGTATGCTTTTTCTCTGTTTGCCGTAGGAATTGCCTCTACTATATGGATGTTGGGAATCTTTCTTTTTTGTTTCGGGGTTTTTTTGGAATTTATGTGATATTTCCCTGAATACCCAGGCGATTGGTATTGAACGTTTATATGGAAAAACGATCATGGCCTCTTTTCATGGTGGCTGGAGTCTGGCTGCCTGTCTGGGGGGCGTTGATTGGATTCATTATGATTGTGTCTGATATTCCTCCTTTTTACCATTTTACAGGGATTGCTGTCCTACTCCTGGTGATTGTAGGCCTCAGCCGTAAATACTTACAGGAAGATATAGAAGGAGAGAAGAATGAGGAAGAGATAAAAGATCCATCGATCTATATCCGGAAACCTGAGAAATTACTCCTGCAATTAGGAGTGGTGGGATTATTTGCCCTGGTGGTTGAAAGTGCGATGTTTGATTGGAGCGGGATCTATTTTGAATCGGTGTTGCAGGTTCCTAAATCGTTGCAGATCGGTTTTCTGGTATTTATGGTGATAATGACGGTCGGACGTTTCCTGACCAATTATGCTTACCGTATTTTGGGCAAAAAACAGGTATTACAAATTGCCGGTAGTCTCATCTTTATGGGTTTCTTTACTTCAGCGTTATTTGCATCTGCCTTTGATTTGATGGCTTTAAAAGTGGCTATCAACTCGGTCGGGTTTATGATGGTTGGATTGGGGATTTCCTGCATGGTTCCTACTATTTATAGTTTTGTCGGTTCCAAATCTAAAACTCCGGTGGGACTTGCCATTACGATTCTTTCCAGTATCAGTTTTATAGGTTCTTTGGTAGCTCCTTTACTAATCGGTTCTATCTCGCAGGCTTTTAATATCAAATATGCTTATATGCTGGTGGGTGTTTTAGGACTGGCGATCGTTGCCATGGTCACGTTCTGTAAGGCTTTCCGGTCGTCGGAAGAGAAAGATCAATAACTACTTCCGGTTTCCAGTCGTATCCGGAAACCGGAAGTGATATAACCTCTACTTACTATAGATATTTTGGTTCTTTCTGTTTTATAAAATTATATTTCAGGAAAGTGCTGCTCTGCGGTTTGCATACAGGTTTGTACATCTTTTTTGGTTCCCTGAAACGGGCCTGACCGTTCAATTTTCAGCGTAGACATAGCCGCTGCAAATCTTCCGGCTTCCTGAGGAGAATGTCCTTTAGCACGTTGGTATAAATAACCGGTCATATAGGTATCTCCACATCCGGTTGCATCTACTATTTCTTTAGGTGTATAAGCAGGTATCCTGTGGTAGGTCTGTCCGTCATAAATCACAGACCCCATACTTCCTAATGTGATGATAATCTCTTTTACTCCCCAGTCATACAACTGTTGAGCCGCTTTTTTTACTTCTGTATATCCGGTCAACACTTCCATTTCCAATTCATTGCATTGCAGGAAGTGGATGTAGAGAAGGGCCTGTAATTTATCATCCCAATCAATAAGATATACCTGTTCATCTCTTACTTCACGAAGATATCCCTGCACGTCTACGGCCACTAAACCTTTCGCTGCAAGATACGGAAAGACTTCAATCGGAAAATCATCTGCTAACAAAGTTCCTAAATGATAAATTCCCGCTTCTATGTCGGAGAAATGCTTCAACCGGAACGGATCGGCTTTGGCAGACACTTTTTGCGTACGGTTATCCTGGTTTTCTTCATATATATTTTCGAAACATACGGAATAACGGCTGGGTTTGGTAATTATTTCAATCGATTTGGCGCGTAGTTGTTCTATTACGTCCAGTTCGGTTTTACCTACAGCCGTAACCATCAGGTAACGGATATCGTCAAATCCACAAATAGCCTGTGAGAAATAATAGGAGGTGCCTCCGGGTATATGTACCGTTCTTTTCGGAGTTACCACTTTATCTAATGTGATATGGCCAATATAGCATAGTTCATGTGTTTTCATAGAATCATATATTTTTCAAAAAACCACAAAGGTATGACTTTCTGTTTACATTTAAGATAGATCAGATAAAAAAGTCTGAAAGGGTGTCCGGAAGTTCTTATTTAACGGGAGGAGGTCTTCTGTGGAAAAAAAGATTTTATTCAAAATTATTTGGTTATTTATGATGGTTTTTTCATTTTATATGCTTTTATTTGTACTCAATAAAACAAACGATTGATTGTAATGTTTTTTTCTTTTTTCAGATTTATTTCAGTAATGTAAATACTTTTACAAAGAATTAGACTTTCCAAACCATCCTTGTTTATTACTTAATTACTTATTTTATATTTTATTTTATGAACATTTACATTGGTAACCTGAATTATCGGGTTAGAGAATTTGATTTACAACAGATTCTTGAAGAGTATGGTACAGTGGATTCTGTTAAGTTAATCATCGACCGTGATACTAACAGATCTAAAGGATTTGCATTTGCTGAATTCCCAAATGAAGCAGAAGCAAGAAATGTAATTAAAGAGCTGGATGGAGCTGAATACGAAGGACGCCAAATAGTTGTGAAAGAAGCTACTCCAAGACGTTAATCCGGAATACTTTAACGGATAAAGATATAAGATGGGGAGATGGAATATATATTCTGTTTCCCTGTTTTATGTAATAGAGGTTCACAAGTTTTTTCTTACGTTTGCAGGTAAATACTAATTCTGGTAACATGTGTTTGTTTAATAAGACCCGGTCGGGCATGCTGATCCCTTTGACTTTATTAGCCGGATTAATAATAGTAAGCTCTGCAGGAGCTCAGATCCCGGAACAGGTATTTAAGAGTGACTCCTGGATTGATCCGGAAAAGAAAGGTGAATTTTTGGTGGAGATTGATAATATCAGTTTCTTCAAAAATAACGAATATGAAGGAAAGATCATGAAAGGATATACTTTGCCCGGTTTTTGGCTACAGGCAAAAGCGGTCTATTATCCTTTACAGAATATAAAAGTGGAAGCCGGGATATATGGATTGCGCTACTGGGGAGCAGACAGATATCCAAACTATGGTTACCAGGATATTGCAGACTGGAAAAGCAATAAATATCAGCGCGGATGGCATGTCCTGCCTTATTTTCGTGCTCAGGTAGCATTATCAGATCATGTGAATATCATACTGGGTGATCTGTATGGCGGAGCGAATCATCATCTCATAGAACCATTATATTCGCCGGAATTAAATCTGACAGCAGATCCGGAGATGGGTTTGCAGCTTCTTTATAATTCTTCTCCTGTGGATCTGGATATCTGGGTGGATTGGCAAAGTTTTATTTTTAATAACGATACGCATCAGGAATCATTTATTGTAGGTTTATCTTCACAGGTGAAATTTAATTCTCCGGAATCAGCATGGCATGTATATATGCCTGTCCAGGGAATTGCGCAGCATAGGGGAGGAGAAATAAATGATAAAGAGAGTCTGATCCATACCAGTTCTGTACAGACTTTTATGAATGGTGCTGTGGGAGCGGGACTGGTCTGGAACGCAAACCGGGGAGTACTGAAAAAGATGGAGCTGAAAGTAGACCTGGCGGGTTATTATCAACAGGCAGGGGAGTTATGGCCGTGGAAAAAAGGTACCGGGTTTTATACCCGTGTGGCTGCAGATATACAGGATTTTCGTGTAAAGACATCTTACTGGATATGTGACGAATTTGTTTCTGTATTGGGAAGCCCTTTTTACGGAGCCGTTTCAACCAAAGAGGAACAGATGGTTTTTGACAAACCTAAAATGGTGTATGTAGGAGTGGAGTATTCCCGTACCTTTGCTAAAGGTTTTGCTATGGGAATCGATGTAGATGTGTATCATCATTTATCTATGAATGCTTATTCTCCCCATAAAACAGGGAAAGTAGGAAGTGCCACCAGTTTTGCCACCGGAGTCTATTTACGCATCAATCCCTCTTTCCTGATAAAAAAATATTGACCTTGCTTTTCCGGATCTTGCCTCTGCCTTATTTTTCTATTCCGGTTTCCTAAAAATCAGCATCTTTTCCTATATCTAAAAAGCAAGTTTGCCGCTTATATCCATAGATTTCAGGAAATATATTCCTGGATGTAAAGAATTTTATAAAGTATTGGATACATCTAAAATATTTTTTAATAATGATCGTAAGCGATAATAGAATTCTAAAACTTATTGTCTATTTTTGTGTATCTTAAGGTTGGAATGCTAACATTTTTAAATCTAATTTTTTTATACTATGAGAATGAATAGAAGAAATTTTCTCAAAACCCTGGGGGGAATTGCGGTTTTTTCAGTAGTACCGCGACATGTATTGGGAAAAGGCTTTATTGCGCCAAGCGATCAGTTAACAAAAGGCATTATTGGTACCGGAGCTATGGGGAGAGGGCATGTAGATTACGCCGGAACCCGTTTGGTAGCTGTCTGTGATGTAGACAAAAAACACCTGGAGTTAGGCAAACAACTGGTAAAAGGTAATATTGCGGCTTATCATGATTTTCGGGATCTCATTCTGGATCCGAATGTAGATATTGTCCATATTGCCACTCCACCTCACTGGCATGGAATTATGTCGGTGGAAGCAGCCAAAGCGGGCAAAGATATCTGGTGTGAAAAGCCTATGACCCGTACGATTGGTGAAGGGAAAAGAGTGATGGAGGCTGTTCAGCAATATGGCAGCATGTTCCGTCTCAATACCTGGTTCCGTTTTGCTGATCCTTTTTATGGATTAGGTACACCCGTAAAACCTTTAAAGAAATTAGTACAGAGTGGGCTGTTAGGATGGCCCTTAAAAGTAACTATCAGTAAACATACCGGTTTTGACTGGAAATTCTACTGGGTAGGCAAAGAAGATCTGGAGCCTCAACCTGTTCCTGCAGAACTGGATTATGATATGTGGTTAGGTCCGGCCCCTTATAAACCTTATAATGCACACCGGGTACATCAGACCTTTCGTGGTTACTGGGATTATGATGGTGGTGGTCTGGGAGATATGGGTCAACATTATATCGATCCGGTACAGTATTTTCTTGGAAAAGACCATACCAGTCCTGTCAAAGTTGAGGTAGACGCTCCTCAACAACATCCAGATGCCGTGGGAACCTGGCGTTCCATTGCCTATACCTATGAAGATGGTTGCCAGATCGTTTTATGGGGCGGTGATTATGGAGACCCGGATACGCCTTATATTTCCGGTCCTAATGGTAATGTATATAAAAATTTTGTTTGTGATATTCCTAACTGGGAAAAGAAGCTGGCTGATTATCCGGAACCGGAACCTCAGGTAACGGATTTCATTGAGTGTGTGAAGACACGCCAGCCGTTTGCTTTAAATGAAAAGTATGGTTTCCGTTCTGCGACTATTGTCAATATGGGTGCTGTTGCTTTACGTCTGAACCGTACCTTATATTTTGATCCGGTAAAACTTGAGTTTATTAATGATGAAGCCGCTAACCGGTTGATAGACCAGCCGATGCGTTCTCCTTGGAACATTTAATTCGATGGATCGGTGACAAAGGATAATTATGAAATTTAAAAAGGAATAGTACATATGAAAAGAATATATTTATCTATCGGTACGTTGCTGGTCTGTGCAGGTCTGATAGCCCAAACACCGGTAAACCGTACTACACAGACTGTCGTGGCTGATGTAGTTGCTCAAATGCCGGCAGGACAACAGGAAGAATATAATAAACTGATCAGTGACCTGAGTACTACAGGAGAGGAAGGTGTCCTGGTACTTACGAATATGCTGAATTCTCCCGGGTCAGGAAGTAATGCTAAAGTAGCATATGTATTAAGAGCTTTGTCCTATTATGTGATGGAACAGGGGCGGGAAAATATGCGTCCGGTAGTGGCACAGGCCTATTTGAAAGCGTTGGCGAATGCCGGTGACCGAGAGGTAAAAGCCACTATCATCCGTGAACTACAGATTGTAGGACAGGACGAGAGTGTTCCTGCACTGAGTGCTTTGTTAGGAAATGATGAACTCAGTGGTCCGGCTGCACGTGCGTTGGCTACTATCTGTACGGAAGCTGCTCAGAAAGCCCTGACAGATGCCATAAGGGTTACAGGTGGTTCTGTTAAGTCGTTAAATAATGTGGTACTTGCTATCGGTGAAGTAGGTATGATCGTTCCTTCTGCTACGGAAGTCGCTTTGCAGGAATTATTAAAATCTCCGGAAGAAAATACCCGTAAGGTGGCGTTCTATACGTTAGGTAGGACCGGTTCTAAAGCTTCTGTGAAACTATTGGCGGATGCGGCGGAAAAGGTAGATTATAAAGTAGAAAATACGGGAGCTAATGAAGCTTATATTACTTTGTTAAAGAATCTGCTTGCACAAGGTGAACCAAAAGAAGTTGAGAAAGCAGCGAACGATCTCCTGAAAAAATCCACTAAATCCGGACAAACCTATACCCGCATAGCCGCTTTGGAAATTTTATTGGCTGTAAGACCGGAAAATGCCGGTAAACTTTTGCTTACAGCGTTGAAAGATCCTTGTAAAAAATACCGAAACGGGGCTTTGAGTTTTGCTTCCGGTTTGGCAGATCAGGGTTTATATGTGGATTTGATCAAAATAATGGCTAAGGCGAAAACGGATGAGAAAATAGATATTTTAAACTGGATCGGACGTGAAAGTAAATGTCCGGAAAAAAATCCGGTGATCAGAGAATTGGAAATACGGTTTGATCTTCCTGCAAAACAGGTATTGCTGGACCAGTTGAAAAATACTGATTTCAGAGTGAAAGAGGCAACAGTCTGGACATTGGTTAAGATAGGGGACCCATCCTTTATTCCGGTTTTAGCTGGTTTGCTGGGTGAAAGTGATCAACAGGTGATAATACTGGCACAGGATGCGTTAGCTGCATTTAAAGGGGATATAGCTCCAGCAGTGGCCAAAGTAATTCCGGCTATAACGGATAAAGGAAAGATCGCTGGTCTGGAATTATTGGCTATGCGTAAAGCATCGGCCCATCTGAATACTGTCCTGGAACAGATTAAATCCGGATCTCCTGAAGTACGGAAAACGGCGTATGTGGCCTTGAAAGATGTGGTCACAGAGAAAGATTTTGTGCATCTGTCAGGTATGTTGGAAACTGCTGATGAAGAAGCTATTGTTCCTCTTCAACAGGCTGTGATTTCTTCTGTAAAAGGAATGCCTCGTTCTGAACAGGTGGGAGTCGTCTCCCGCCGGATGATCCAGGCCGGAGAAAGTAAAAAACATTTGTATTATGTCGTGCTTTCGGCAACCGGAGATAAAGATGCTTTGGCTAGTATCATCAGTGGTTTTGAAACAGGTTCGGGTGTAGCAAAAGATGCTGCTTTTGAAGGATTAATTAGTTGGGAAGACAGGCAGGCCGGCGATATATTATATCGTGTTGCTTCGGATGCTGCTGCCGGAAAATATTTTGATAAAGCATTCAATAAATATGTTCAATTGGTATCCGATCCTTCCCTGACCGGTGAAAATCGCCTGATTGGTCTTCGGAAAGCTATGGACATCGCTAAAACAGTTGAGCAGAAAAGTCAGATACTGAATCGTATCGAAAGAACCGGAACCTTTTTAGGTATGTTATATGCAGGTAATTATCTGGGCCAGGAGGGGACCCAACAGGCAGCAGCGTATGCAGTCATGCGTATTGCCCTGGAGAATGAGGAATTTACCGGTGAGCATGTAAAAGAACTGTTAAATAAAGTATTACAGGTCTTAAATAATCCGGATGCTGATTATCAGCGGCAATCTATTCGCAAACGGTTATCTGAAATGCCGGACGAAGTGGGATTTGTGTCTATTTTTAATGGTAAAGACCTGACCGGATGGAAGGGATTAGTGGAAAATCCGATTGCCCGTGCCAAAATGACACCTGCTCAGTTAGCTAAAGCACAGGAAAAAGCTGACGAACAGATGCGGAAAGACTGGAAAGTGGAGAATGGTTTGCTGGTTTTTGATGGAACCGGATATGACAATCTATGTACGGTAAAACCTTATGGAGACATGGAAATGTATGTAGATTGGATGTTAGATCCTGCCGGACCTGATGCTGATGGAGGTATTTATCTGAGAGGTACTCCACAGGTACAGATTTGGGATACGGCTCGTGCAAAAGTTGGAGCGCAGGTAGGTTCCGGTGGTTTATATAATAACCAGGTATATGAAAGCAACCCCTTGAAAGTAGCTGATAATAAGGTAGGAGAATGGAACAGTTTCTATATTAAAATGGTAGGTGACCGGGTCACAGTGAAATTGAACGGTGAACTGGTGACAGATGATGTGATTCTGGAAAATTTCTGGGATCGCAGTCAACCTATTCCTGCCATAGAACAACTGGAGTTGCAGGCACATGGGAGCAAAGTGTATTACCGGGATATTTATGTGAAAGAACTGGAGCGCCCGGAACCTTACCAGTTAACTCCGGAAGAAGAAAAGGAGGGATATAAAATCCTGTTTGATGGAACTAATATGCATGAATGGACTGGAAATACAGTGGATTATACGATTAAAGAAGGATGTATTTCTATGATTCCCAGTAAAAGTTTTGGAGGTAATTTATATACTAAAAAGGAATATGGGAATTTTGTGTTCCGTTTTGAGTTTCAACTGACTCCTGCTGCTAATAATGGGCTGGGAATCCGTACGCCTATGGAAGGAGATGCTGCCTATGTGGGTATGGAACTGCAAATTCTGGATGATGATCATCCGGTCTATCAAGATCTGGCTGAATATCAGTATCATGGTTCTGTCTATGGTATTATTCCTGCCAAACGTGGCTACCTGAAACCGGTTGGAGAATGGAATTATCAGGAAGTAATTGCGGATAGTGACCATATTAAAATTACTTTAAATGGACATGTGATAATGGATGGTAATATCCGGGATGCTGTGAAAAATGGTACGCCTGATGGAAAAGAACATCCGGGATTGTTCAACCCAAAAGGTCATATTGGCTTTTTAGGACATGGCTCACCTGTTAAGTTCCGCAATATTCGTATTAAAGAGCTGAAATAATACAGGTCGTTTAAAAAGAGGATAAATAAATGCATAACCACAGATCTTATAACATACGGTCTGTGGTTATTTGTATCATATGTATGCTGATTTGATTGGCTATGTTCAGAGGATAGGGATACGCTAAGAAAAAACGCAATCGCTTTTACAGACTTGCCAGTTTTTTCAACACCTTCATTTTGCCAAATAAAATTAAAATATCCCCTTCTTCAATTATTAAATCGTTTTCTAATTTATCTAACACTTTATAATGGGTCTGTTTTAATCCTAACAGGTTTTTGGAAACCTGTGGCCGTTCGATGCCTGTAAGCCGGACATCAAAATTCTCTTCAAACCGGATATTGGAAATTTTTTGTCCTACAAATGTCCGTGGAGTCACCATTTCATAAATATGATGAGTATCTGTAATACGGTACCAGTGTTTAAAAAGATCTCCTAACATGGATTGGGAAGCGTAAATGGCTGCATAATCTTCTTCCGGTGTCATAATTTCTTTTACACCTATAGCCCGGATCACTGCTTCATGAATAGGAGATATGGATCGGACAATCAACTGCTCTATACCCAGATTTTTCAGTAAAGCAACAGTTTGAATAGAAATACCAAAGTCTTTCCCATAAGTAATAAAAATGGCATCCATTTCATTTAATGGCAGGGTATTCAGGGCTTCTTTGTCTGTACTGTTCAGGCAAACTGCTGCTGAAATAGTTTGTTTTACGTTATCTATACGATGCATATCTTTATCCACACCGATCACTTCGTGTCCGATCCGTACCAGATTTTCAGCAATGGCACGACCTAAATTCCCTAAACCTAATACTAAATATTTCATATACTTTCTTATTACATTAACACATTTTCTTTGGGATATGCATAATTTTTCTTTTTGGAACTTGTCCAGAAAGTCATAAAGAATGTGAGCAGTCCAATACGTCCGATCAGCATTGTAATAACAATGAGAATTTTTCCTACAGTCGATAGAGAAGACGTAATTCCCATACTTAAGCCTACTGTACTTAACGCTGAAACACACTCAAAAAGCAGTTCAAAAAGAGGTAACTCTTTTTCCGTATAGGATAAGATACCCATAAGACAAGCTAATAACGTAAAGTAAATCACAATAATAGCAAAAGCACGTTTTAGCGTAACAGGAGATAGCTCCCTTTTTTTGAGTTCTACATTTTCCTTTTCCCGTATGATACTGAACATGGTAAGCAAAGCTACAAAAACGGTCGTAACTTTTAATCCGCCCCCTGTGGACATAGGACCCGCTCCTATAATCATAAGAAGGAGGGTCAGGATCAGTGTCGGTGCAGAAAGAGTGTCTATTTCTATAGGACTGATTCCTGCCGTTCGTGGAGTCACAGCTCCTAAAAATGCATCTGCCAGTTTTCCTTTAAGTGGTAAATCAGCCAGCGTATGGTTATATTCAAAAAACAGGAAGAAAATAAATCCGGTTGTAATCAGGAACAGTGTAGAGATAATTACAATATAAGTATGTAGATTAATAATATGTGGAACATGGATAAACCGTTTTTGTAATCCGAGTAGGATACGGATCTGATTCATAAAGAGATGCCGGGCTAATTTCAGGTAATTGAATACAATAGGAAACCCTATACTACCTAAAACAATCAGTAGGGAAATGATTATATGCAAGCTGTAGTTATGTACTAACAATGGATGGGTAAATCCGCCGAATAGAGTAGAGATCCCGGAACAACAAAATGCTGCGATAGCGTGAAAGGCGGCAAAGAAAACATGATCTCCGAATGTCCCGGGTAGGGTCGTTTCTATCTCTTTAAATATCAGATATCCTCCAATGCCTTCGATGAACAGGGTGACCACCAGTATATTTAATATAACCCGGAAAAGTCCACCGGTACGTTCTTCATATAACATATCTTTTAGGATCAGTTTACTGTTATAAGAAGAACTTTTCATGAAAGAGAGAGCGATAAAACTGGTAAAAGTCATTACTCCGATACCACCGATCTGAGATAAGATCATAATAATCATATGCCCTGTGCGGGTGAAAGTCGTGGCAATATCTACCGTAGTCAGTCCGGTAATGCAAACAGCAGTCGCAGAAGTAAACAGCGCATCCATAAAACTGATCCCTTGTGTAGTCGCATTAGGTAGTAATAAAAGTCCCCAGCCGATCAGGATAAATAAAAGAAAGCTGAATAGAAAGAGTAGGGATGGTCGTATTCTTCTATGTAGCAAGGAGAAACCCAGCCGGGAGATATGGATAATACTTAAACTGAATAAAAGAGCCGTATTAAGAAAAGGCGATGATAGAAAACTAAGATAGGGAAGGGAAGTAGCAAAAGCCTCTTTAAAAAACAGCGTGGCAGAGAGCACGGCAAAAAGGAGAAAATAGATACTGATATCCAGAAAAAGCATTTTTTCCTGAATCACTTCATGGAAGTTTAGCATGTATCTGCCGGTAATTCCTATAAAAAAAGTTACCAGAATATAAGGGCGGATAGTCCATATCAGTTGCTCCATAGGTTCAGATTGTTCAAATCCGAACTGACAGATCAAAAGAAGCAAAGCGACCAGAGAGGCTGACAAAATAATAAGTTCAGTGATCGTATACAGAGATTTTTTAATTTCCTCTCCATGTACCCGAAAAATGAATAAGGTATGTTTTATATCCATACGGTAACTTTTACATGGAACAAATGTATTATTAAATTGATAATGCGCAATAATAAAAAGCGGATTAACATATATGCAACGCAAGCATTAGTTTATTAAAAAATAAATCAGGAGCTGTTTTTTGTCTTTTTGTTATGCAGGATGAAAAGTTATTGTAATATTGTCTTCTGTACAATATTATATATCTTTCTTATTGTATGTGATACGATAATAAAGTGACAGACTATTAGTTTGTTATCTTAGTAAAAAAAATGATTTTGAATTTTGTTATAATAAAAAATATACTATATTTGCATCGTACTTTAAATTATACCGTAGAAACCATGAATGAAAGAAAGGAGACTCTTTATCCACACGTTTCTGTAGATTGTGTGTTATTAGGAGTCAACGATAACAAATTATGTGCACTGTTGGCCGAACGGAAAAATGCAGGTACGGAAAAGACCGAATATAAGCTTCCCGGAAGTCTGATTTATGAAACAGAGGATCTGGATGATGCAGCTTACCGGGTGCTGAATGAAACCACCGGTTTGAAACGTGTTGCACTCAGACAATTCCGGAGTTTTGGTTCCCCCTTACGGACCAGGAACAAACAGGATGTTCAATGGTTGGAAAATGCTTCAAAAATGAAAATCAACCGGATTGTTACGGTCGCGTATCTGGCGCTTTGTAAGATACGGGGAAAAATGAAAACAGGTGTGCATGATGACTCTGTGAAATGGGCACCGATCGATGATCTGCCTCGTTTACCTTTCGACCATAAGGAGATTGTAGAAGAGGCAGTCCGGGAAATACGTAATTGGATAGAAATAGAACCGGCGATTGTGTTTAATTATTTACCTATGAAATTCACCGCTTACCAGTTACGCCGTACGTATGAGATCATTTACAATAAAGAGTTTGATGTACGGAATTTCCACAAAAAAATGAACTCCCTTGAATATGTAGTAGCTACCAATGAGATGGAAGTGGGTGTGGCCCACCGTTCAGCCCGGTACTATAAATTCGATAAAGTCCGGTATAATAAACAGCGTTCAAAAATCAATAAAAACTAATCTCAATAACTTATGTATTTACTTGGATGTGATATAGGAAGCTCTTCCATAAAAGCTTCGCTGGTAGATCAGGAAAGCGGGTTAACTGTAGGTTTGGATTTTTATCCGAAAGAAGAAGCTCCGATCAAGGCCGTTAAACCCAGTTGGGCAGAACAGGATCCTGAAGACTGGTGGCATGATTTGAAAATAGCCGTACAGGGAGCCATTGACAAGGCTGGCATTGACGGCCGGAAGATCAGTGCAATCGGGATTTCTTACCAGATGCACGGATTGGTAGTCGTGGATAAAAAGAAAGAAGTGTTGAGACCTTCTATTATCTGGTGTGACAGCCGTGCCGTACCTTATGGAGACCGTGCTTTTAATGTGATCGGAGAGAAAGAGTGTCTTTCTCATCTGTTAAATTCACCGGGTAACTTTACGGCTGCAAAACTGGCATGGATCAAGGAAAATGAACCCCGTATCTTTGAATTAATTGATAAGATCATGCTTCCGGGAGATTATATTGCAATGCGCCTGACGGGTGATATCGTTACGACTGTATCCGGTTTGTCAGAGGGAATCTTCTGGGACTTTAAAAATAATTCCCTTTCCTCCGGTATCATGAACTATTTTGGGTTCAGCGAAAGTCTGATTCCGGAAATACGGCCTACATTTGGTTTGCAGGGAGAACTGCTGAAATCTGTTGCCACTGAATTAGGGATGAAAAAAGGAACCCCGGTCACTTACCGTGCAGGAGATCAACCTAATAATGCGTTATCACTTAATGTCCTGAATCCGGGAGAAATTGCCGCAACAGGGGGGACTTCAGGGGTGGTCTACGGTGTCAATGGAAATGTCAGCTATGATAAATTATCCAGGGTGAATACGTTTGCCCATGTGAATCATTCGGAAGCACAAACCCGTCTGGGGATTTTACTTTGTATTAACGGGGTTGGGATCCTTAATTCCTGGGTGAAAAGGAATGTAGCACCGGAAGGTATTGATTATAATCAATTGAATGAATTGGCTATGACGGCCCCTATTGGTAGCAATGGCCTTGCTATCCTTCCGTTCGGAAATGGAGTGGAACGCATGTTACAGAACAAACCTACTAACTGTTCTATTCACGGACTGAATTTCAATATTCATACTAAAAGTCATGTAGCCCGTGCAGCACAGGAAGGAATTGTCTTCTCTTTCAAATATGGTATGGATATTATGAATGAGATGGGAATGGATATAGAAGTGATCCGTGCAGGATATGCCAATATGTTCCTGAGCCCGATTTTCAGGGAAGCACTTGCTGGCGTTACAGGGGCAGTCATTGAATTGTATGATACAAACGGAGCCGTAGGTGCAGCGAAAGGCGCTGGTATGGGTGCTGGTATCTATCCATCTGCCGAAGAGGCTTTCCGCTCTCTGAAAAAGATTGATGTGGTAGAACCGGATGGATTGAAAGCAAATGAATATTGTGGAGCTTTTGAAGTCTGGAAAGAACATCTTGAAAAAGAATTAAATTAAAAAGGAGTTAAGTAGTGAAAGGAGTCAGAGGAGGTAAGTAGTGAAAGAAAAAATAGGTTCTTATTACTTAAGTCCTGATGAATGAATAGAAAGAAACCTTTACCTGCTTAATTTAAAAATATCCACAATTTTATAATACTAAAAATCATGAGTTATTACAAAGGAGAAAAAGAATTTTTTCCGGGAATCGGAAAAATCCAGTTTGAAGGACGTGAATCGAAAAATCCGTTAGCGTTCCACTATTATGATGAAAACAAAGTAGTCATGGGGAAGACACTAAAAGATCATTTACGTTTTGCCATGGCTTACTGGCATACATTGTGTGCGGAAGGGGGAGATCCATTTGGCGGAGGTACGAAAACATTCCCCTGGAATGCGGCTACCGATGCGGTATCAAGAGCTAAATATAAAATGGATGCTGCATTTGAATTCCTGACCAAATGTAATATTCCTTACTATTGTTTCCATGATGTGGACCTGGTGGACGAAGCTCCTACTTTGTTAGAGTTTGAAAAACGTCTTCAGACCATGGTAGACTATGCTAAACAATTGCAGCAGGAAACCGGGAAAAAATTACTTTGGGGTACAGCGAATGTCTTTGGTAATGAAAGATATATGAACGGAGCAGCTACCAATCCTGATTTTCAGGCAGTGGCTTATGCCGGTGCACAGATTAGGAATGCGATTGATGCAACAATCGCTTTAGGTGGTGAGAACTATGTATTCTGGGGTGGACGTGAAGGCTATATGTCTCTTCTGAATACAGATATGAAACGCGAGAAAGAACATCTGGCCATGATGTTGACTATTGCACGTGATTATGCACGTAAGAATGGGTTCAAAGGTACTTTCCTGATCGAGCCTAAACCTATGGAACCTACTAAACATCAGTATGATGTGGATGCCGAAACTGTGATCGGATTCCTGCGTCATTATGGTTTGGATAAAGACTTTGCTTTGAATATCGAAGTAAACCATGCCACTTTGGCCGGCCATACGTTTGAACATGAATTGCAGGCTGCTGCTGATGCCGGTATGTTATGTAGTATTGATGCCAACCGGGGTGATTATCAGAACGGATGGGATACAGACCAGTTCCCGATTGATATTTATGAGCTGACTCAGGCCTGGTTAGTAATTCTGGAAGCTGGTGGTTTAACAACTGGAGGTACCAACTTCGATGCAAAAACCCGTCGTAATTCAACAGATCTGGAAGATATCTTTATCGCACATATCTCCGGCATGGATGCTTTTGCACGTGCTTTGTTGACTGCAGCAGATATCCTGGAAAATTCTGATTACAGGAAAATGCGTGCAGAACGCTATGCAAGCTTTGACAGTGGTGATGGTAAATCCTTTGAGGATGGTCAGTTAACTCTGGAAGATCTGAGAAATATTGCTTTACGTGATGGCAACCCTAAGCAGACCAGCGGAAAGCAGGAATTATATGAGACATTAATTAATATGTACCTCTAAAAGAAATTGACAATGGCAGGGGAGTAATTGACACAGTAAGGCTGATAATCTTGAGAATGTAAACCACTAATGATTCCTGTCAATTATCCCTTGTTCCTTGTCAGTTTTATTTTTCAACCATGAAAAATAACAATTATATATTAGGTGTAACGCTGGTGGCTACCCTGGGAGGATTGCTGTTCGGATATGACACGGCAGTGATCTCCGGTACGGTAGAGTCGCTGCGTATATTTTTTATTGAACCACGTGGATTACCTTTGGATCAGGCCAATGCACTGGAAGGCTTTGTGGTTAGTAGTGCGCTGATCGGATGTATTCTGGGAGCCTCTTTTGCCGGTTGGGTAAGCCAGCGTTTTGGCCGGAGACCCACCTTAATGGTGGCTGCTATCCTGTTTCTTCTCTCGGCCATAGGATCTTCCTGGCCGGAATTATTTATCGGTTTACCGGGAAGTGGGGATCATACCTATATCAATCTGTTTGTGGCATATCGTATTTTAGGAGGTATAGGAGTCGGACTCGCTTCTATGGTGTCTCCGATGTATATTGCGGAAATGGCTCCTGCAGACCGTAGGGGCAACTTAGTTTCCTGGAACCAGTTTGCTGTTATTTTCGGTATGCTGGTGGTTTACTTTGTAAACTATACGATTGCTTTACAGGGAGATGCTTCCTGGTTGCATACTATAGGCTGGCGATATATGTTTGCATCGGAAATTATTCCGGCCCTTCTGTTCTTTAGCTTCCTTTTCTTTGTACCTGAAACTCCCCGTTATCTGATCATGCGCGGAAAAACAGAAAAAGCGAAAGGAATACTTCAAAAACTGGTGGGAGATAAAGCGGCTGCAATCGAACTTTCTGCTATTAAGGATAGTTTTAAGGAAAAGTCTCCGTCGATGCGCCCCTATTTTACCTTTATGGGTGCCTGGCTGGCTTTGTTTGTAGTAACTTACGGCATACTGGAACTGGTAGGAAATACCAATGCCTTAGAAATTGCACTGATTGGTAGTTTCTTTGTCTCTTTGATACTTCCTATGCGCTCTTTTGGTATGATGATTATTTTAGTGGGTATATTACTTTCCGGGTTCCAGCAGTTTGTAGGAATTAATGTGGTATTATACTATGCACCGGAAATATTCAAAACTATGGGAGCTGAGACAGATGCCGCTTTATTACAACAGATCATTGTAGGTGCTGTAAACCTGTCCTTTACTGTATTAGCTATCTTTACAGTAGACAAATTCGGCCGCCGTCCGTTAATGATTATCGGGGCATTGGTTATGGCTGGTGCTATGATTATCCTGGGAACTACTTTCTATACTTATTCGGTAGGAATTGCTTCATTGATCTGTATGTTAGTGTATACAGCGGGGTTTGCTATGTCGTGGGGACCTGTTTGTTGGGTATTACTGGCGGAGATCTTCCCGAATTCTATCCGTTCAACCGTCATGAGTATTGCGGTTGCCGGACAATGGATTGCCAACTTCTTGGTATCCTGGACATTCCCGATGTTAGATAAAAATCAATATCTGACCGATACTTTTAATCATGGAGTGGCCTATTGGATTTATGGCCTTATGGGATTGTTAGCTGCTTTCTTTATCTGGAAGTTTGTTCCGGAAACCAAAGGGAAAACATTGGAGCAAATGGAACAGTACTGGAAAAAGTAAAATACATAGAGGTATTAACCTCCATATAATTCTATGCATCGTTTTTTTCTAAAAGGGTGGGCCGTTTTTCTAAAAAGGGCGCACCCTTTTTTCTTGTTGCCCGTGAAGTATTTTATTGGTCCTATACAGGAAGTCTGCCTGTTGCCGGATCTTATTACTTAACATCCACGGAAAGTCCGGATGATCCCTGAAAAAGTGCTCTATCTCCAGATAGGCTTCTGCGGACTGATGGCCGGAAAGCAAACTTCTGATCCATGCTGTCGGAAAGAAAATATCTCCGGTATGTTGCACCTCTTCTGATTTTTCAAGCGCCGGCCGTATATAAGGAATGGCTTTTTTGCCATGTACGGTGATTCAGATACGCTAAGGCAGTGGCAGCCCAGGGTTCAATCCTACGGTTCTCCGCTAGTAATAAAGCGTTGAAGACACTATTTCTCCGGGTTTTACAGGGAGAAACCGCAGGAGAAATAAATGCATATTCTTTTTGTCTGTCCGGGTTCGTGATCCGTCCTTTTTGGGTTTGAATAATCATGTCTGACTTTTCAGGCAGATATATGGATAAGAGGTAGGATAGGGTAATGAAATCATTTTCGCTTAGCACACATCCTTCCGGAGCGTTTTCATTTTCCCATAGGGTATATAATTTTTCTATACTTTCTTCTGTCTGGACCATGTGCATACAAGACCGGAATGTTAACAGACGATGCTGGGATACGGGATGGGTACAGATGAGCTCCCATAACCGAGTTTCCAGTGCCGTGTATTGGCCCGGATAAAGTCGTACACAGTTACTTATATATCCAAGTCCGGCAGTATATAAAAGCGTGTTGGTTTCTTTTGAAAGATAGGTAATTAACTGTTCGGTGAACCAATCCGGAGGAATAGACCCGTGCAACAGGTTTTCATATAGGTTGATCAGGATACTGCCTTTTAGTACCTGATCTTCCGTAGTCTGCAGTTCATACATAGAAGCTTCGGCATCTTCCCTGTTTAAAAAGAAAAAACCATAGCCTCTGCCGTCAGTATTGGGCAGTATACCTTTTAGTTTTCCGGCATATGCATCCGGAAGCGGTACTATAGTCTCTGCCTGCTGAACATCTATGTTTATTTTTTTCTCTTCTTGGTCAGTATATAAGATATAAGATAATTTTTGTGGCCACACTATTCCCCTTCCCCATGGATCTTGCTGGGAAATAAGTAACTGGTTCTTTTCTTTTTTTATTTTCAGTTCCGGCATACCTTTCTCATAGATCCACATATGGCTCCACCGGGAGAGGTTTACCGGTGTATACTGTTCCAGTATCCGAATTAAACTATCCCAGTCAGCATTTCCATAGGCATACCTTTGTAAATATTCCTGTATGCCTCTCCGGAAAGCATCTGCACCAATGGTTTGTACTAACATTTCCATCACCACCGGAGATTTGTTGTAGATAATATTTCCATACACTAATCCTGCATCTTTCAGATTATCCAGCTCCTGTTTAACCGGGTTACTTCCGGCTGTGCGGTCTTCTGCATAAGCCGCAGGAATATAATCCAGGATAAAATTTAATCTATGGTCCACTTCCGGATAAAGAGGTTCTACTATCAGCGAGGCAAAATAATTAGCAAAAACTTCTTTAGTCCATACATCATCAAACCATTCCATAGTTACATAATCTCCGAACCACATATGGGCTGTCTCATGGGCAATCAAAGCACTACGGCTTAACTGTTCATTCAGGGTAGGAGATTCATGTAAGAACATTCTCCGGTCATTATATAAGGTAGCACCTGTATGTTCCATGCCTCCATACTGGAAACTGGGAAGAATAATAAGATCATATTTGGCAAAAGGGTAGGGTATCCGGGTATATTCTTCCAACCACTCCAATGCATCCAGTACTTCAGAAGCAATTTCTGGACACTGGGCTATTTTCTGCAGGTCTGTTTCCCGGTGGTAAATAGCTATCTCCCGTCCTTCCCGTTGATATCTTTCCTGCTAAAATTCTCCGGCTACAAAAGAAAAAAGGTATGTACTTAATGGCTCTGTCTGACGGAAGCAGATGAGTTTCCTTTGGTCCGGAACAGTTTCGTCTGTCGACATAACCGGACTATTGGCAATAGCCTGCCAGTTGGCAGGGATTTCTAAAGATAAGGTATACAGCGCTTTCAGATCCGGTTGGTCAAAACAGGGAAACAAAGTCCGGGCACGGTCCGGAACCAGCAGGGTGTACATAAAGTCTTCTCTACGGTTCAGAGATTGATCGGAAGGGATAAAAGAAAGAGAAATACAATTATCTCCTTCCTGTATATATTCCATAGGGATAACCAGATGTTCATGTATGGTTTTAACAGGGAGGATATGTCCGTTTGCCTGGCAGGAGAGGATCTGATTGTCAGGACGAAAATCTACTATAACAGGTGTTTTTTCTGCTGTTTTTAACCGGATGGTGACTTGTCCGGTCACGGGTTCTGTGCGAGTCTCCGGTAGGGAAAAGAATAACTCATAGTGTATATCCTGATATTGTTTTTTCCTGAATCGGGCCAATTCCCAGCTGATCCCGGGAACTAACCGGGAAGCCGGAATTTCTCCTGATCCGGCACATGGCAAAGCTACGATCAGACTAAAAAAAACTATTAAAAGGAAGGATCCTGTTTTAATCATATTAAGACGACCCTGCGGGCTTTGTATCTGCTTATTGTATGATAAAGATCCGGTAAAGATAAACATACTACCGGATTCTTTCTCTTGCCGGAAACGTAAATATTTGAATCCGGAAATAAATCTGTGTTAAAAAAGGCCGGAAAAAAATCTTTCATTTTTCATTAATCCCGCTTTACATCAGGGTTTCTTTAGAAAATTAACCAAAAGATTATTTTTTAATACGATAGTATAGTTAATAAAAATATAAAACAACCGGTTTATGTTGTTCAAAGTTAAAATTCTTTTTTTAACACCTGATTACTACCCATAAACTTTTAAACCCGGCCTCCTGTTACCCAAGACATAAAAGATAGGAAAAGATGCTGTATTTACAGGAACATGTGTCTTGTCGTAATTATGAGCAGAGTGATACACCAACTATTCAATATTTCAGGGCAGCCAGAGGAGAAAGCTGGAAGTCGCATTTAAATGATAATAAGATCATTTTTATGATAGAAGGAGAGGTTCGGATATGCTTTGACCAGTTTGACGAGAAGATAGCAAGAGGGATGATGATTGTATTGCCGGGGGGATGTGATTGTAGAGCACTGGCAGAGAAAGATGCAAGTTTTATGGTTTGCCGTTTGCGTAATAACTTGCAGTTGTGTGAACATTTTTCACTGGAAAAACTATATAAATCCACTACTGGTATAGGAGAAAAACATGCTCCTCTACTAATCAATGCTCCCTTAAAGGCTTACATTTATAGTCTGAAGGAATATATATCCGATGATATACGGTGTATCTATTTTTTCGAGATCAAAGTCAAAGAATTATTTTTTTTATTACGCAATTATTATACCAAGGAAGAGTTAAAACAGTTTTTCTCCCCTTTATTAAGCTATGATTTTTTCTTTTCAGATTTTGTACTAAAGAATCACCACAAAGTAAAAAATGTAAAAGAATTTGCCGAACTGGCTAATTATAGTATATCAGGATTTGAGAAACGGTTCAAACGGGTCTTTAATATCTCTGCCTATAAATGGATGAAAGAGCAGAAGGCTAAAACTATTTTACATGAGATCCATCATACACGCAAAACATTTAAAGAGGTTGGGTGGGATTATGGATTTTCTTCCCCTGCACAATTCAGCGATTTCTGTAAGAGTAATTTCGGGGCTCCCCCCGGTCAGATACGTAAGGAAATAATGAGAGAAGAAATCCTGTCCGGTAAATAGGTCGCAATTCAGTATAAGCGGGCTGTTTTTCGTAACGTCAGTTCATTTTTAGGAAGTTACATTTGCAATGTACCTTTTATTATAAGAAATGTGATATCCAAAAGGCGCCGATTGTAAATCTATTAATAAAAGGGATCTATATATACCTTAAGAGTTTCCGGGTCTCCGGATCCGGAGCTCTTAAGTCCTATATATACTATGCTTCCCGTGACTTGCCAATGATATAAAAGAAATTAGGTTTTCAGCTATCCGAATAAATAAAAGATAGATGTGGAAAGCGTAATAATTAATAATAAAAATAGAACTGATTATGATGATTATGAAAAGTAAATTTATGTATTTATTCGCCACAGCCTGTATAGCGACAGCTTTTACAGCCTGTAGCGATAATGACGGAAATGAGTTGATAGATCAGCAGGAAAATTCTTCCACAGATAGAGTCGCAGACACGCCTGTCCAGTTACAAATCAAGCAGATGGCTAATACGTATGCTTCTACTTCGGACACAACAGCTACCGCAGCAAAGAGCCAGGTAGGTTCTACACTGGATATCTTTGTTTTTGACGATTCCGGAATCTTTGAGACCTATGTAAATAAAACGCTTACTTCTTCGGGGACTTCCGGTAGTGGAAATGATACGTATCTGACGGATACCTTTATGTTATCTACAGGAAATAAGTATTTCTATGTATTTACCAACGTACCTTCCAGTGACCTGTTGATGCCATCTTCCGGAACTACCAGGCAGACATTTGAACTGAATCCTATTAAAGTAACTTCTGTGGCAGATATCGCTACCGATAATCAATTTTATATCGGAACATTGGTGGCTTCACAAACAGCAGTGACCGGTACCTCTACAAATGATCCTCAAACGATTAGCCTGGAAGTGGGACGTCTGGCATCAAAAATAAAATTGTCGGAAACACCTGCCACTTCAAATGTAAGCGGTAATCTGAAGGGTACTATGTCTGAACCGAAGTATCGTATTGTAAATATTCCAAACCAATTATATACAGTCGGACAATGGGACCGTGAATTCAAAAAAGAAGGTAGCCAGGTACGGACTCCTTTCTACACCGGATATACCACCTGGTCTGATTACTATCTGGCCAATCCGACCAGCTGGTCTGGTAAAGGACGGGGTGAAATATATTATGCTATTGAAAATACCCATGAGGAACCGCTCAGGGGAGATGTAACAGCTGCACAGATTAAATATGTCTATACTCCGAATGCTGCGGAAATATATGATAAAGACAATCTTCGTCAGAATGGTACATTGTCAGGTACGGATTTCTGGGTAGCAGAATTTAAGAATGGAACCAGTCTGATCTATAATGGTGATATTTCAGGTTTGGATCATCCTGATTATGGTATACCTACCAGTGTAACAGAATATACAAATGGTGAATGTTTCTATACTGTATTTATTGCAGATAATTCAGAAGCAACTGCCAGTCTGAAATATACAGTGATTCGTAACCATTATTATGAATTGAAAGTAAATAATATTTTCCGTTTAGGTAATAATACAGATGATATTACAGATCCAACTGAACCGGTAGAAAAACTGGTTGAGATCGAAGTGGAAATTGAAGTATTGCCCTGGTTCTATATCGGACAGGAAGTTGATTTATAATACATAAGTTTTTTATGATTTTTAAATCCAGTGGCTGCCGGACTGTTTTTTACAGCTCCGGCAGTTAACTTTTTTGCTCCCTGAATGTTATAGAAAATAATAGTCAGATGCGGAATGCATAACCAACAATTAATTATGAAGAAGATAGAATATATACTTTTATTAACAGCCTGGCTGATTTCTTTTTCCGGCTGTGTAAAAGAAGATCTGGATTTGAGTGATTGTCCTCCTGTGGATCCGGGGGGTAGAAGAAGAAAATGAACGTTACCTGAGGTTTCAGGTTAAAAATAATTCCCAGGGATTTGCCAACATAGTAGAATATATTCAGCTGTTTGCGTATGATGAAAACAATGGATATATAAAAGATACCTTACTTACCAGAAACCAGATTCAGGCAAGTGATTACCGTTTTAATATGACAGCCTGGAAAAATGAGGGTGAAGAATTTCATCATATGATCGGTGTGATGAATCTGACAGATAATTATTCGATTGATAATGAACATCATAAACTTGAATTTAGAAAGTCGGTTGTTACCAACAGGATAGATACGGTAGATGTTCATCTGGAAGATGTGTATTTAAGCCAGATAGAATTTGGAACACCGGTTAAATCGGTTATTTATGATACGCTTTACCTGGTAAAAAATACGAATGATGTGCATTTGGAAATTGAATTTATGGAAGGTTGCCAGTTACCGGAAAACTCAACTATTACTCCTTATCTGAGAGGTTCCAATGGAACCTATAATGCTTTCAATGAATCTGTAGGTGAAAATACACTCGTATACGAACATCACACCTATCTTACTAATTTGCTTCCTGTGCTACATTATCAGTTTACTACGCTGAAAATGTATATCGGGGATGATTTGGAAGTGCTGATTAAACGCTATGAAGATGAAAATGCAGAATCCGTACAGGAAGTGAGTTTTATGTTAACGGAGTACATTTCACAGCTTGTAGACGGGGATGGATATTACCTGTATAGCACGGATGAAGATCTGGAATTACAGGAAGATCCGTTTGTAGTCCGGATCTTATTGGATTGTGATTTTGCTATTGCAGAAATCACGGTGAACAACTGGTTTGTGATTAAACCGGGAGTGGATCTTTAAACTATCTGTATCAGGGTAATAACAGAGGGGTATTTTATAAAAATAAAATACCCCTCTGTTCTGTATATATAGTTCAGAAGGTAATATAAACATACGTTTATTTTAGTACTTTCGGTATTCTTTGTATATTACTCTGATACATGTGCGAACAAAATTAGCAAAGATGTCCGGAGAGTAACAGGTACTTTTCTATCTCCGGAGTTTTGGTTACGTTTTGCCGGTTTGGCTGTTGTCTATTTATCTGATTCCTAAAATCATCCTTATATTTTAAAAGAAATAAGCGAACAAATATAAAACAGGACAGCTCAGAAAAGAGGTCAATAGACTTTCTTTCCCTGAGCTGTTTTTATAACTAAAATAAACTCATCTTAATTACGGGGGCCAGTTCTTCTCCTATGACTGTCTCTGCGATCCAGGTGATCATATTATTCAGTAATATGTCCGGTGTCCGGGCCGGATTGATAATCCCGTCCCCTGAGAACAAACTTGTCTGGTCATCATACTGGGATTCTGCCGGGAATAGGTAAGGATCTCCTAAATAGATTACCCGCTGATTGATATCCACTCCAAAAATGATTTCATTTTCATTGTCACTGTTCACCAGAATAGGAGATATGGTAGAATTACCACTGGCATTTCTATTTAATGTATACACATCTGTCACAGTCGTGATCAGTGCACTTAATCCACTGCCTGGATCTACCATTCCAAAAGGACCTTTAGAAATAAAAGAAGGTACTTCCGGGGACAGCAGATGTTTGGGGCTACTTCCGGACAGACCTCCCCGGGTTTTTCCTAAAGCTTCTACCAGTTTCTCGTCCTGCAGGTAGACAATTAATACCCGGTTCGAATTATTATTTAACCAGTTTACCAACATATTTGACTGCTCTTCAGTACAATTATATTGAGGAGAAATTAATATTCCATTGTATAACTCCGCTATTTCTGCTGTAAGTACCGTACTTGCCGGAAGGGCGGACATAGAAAAACCACCAAATGCAACTGTTCCTTCCTTACCATAATAATCTTCATTTTTTATGAAATTCCTCAGCACACGGGATATAGCATCATCATCCTGGCTACCTAACGATAACAGATCATCCCCTAAATTTCCGAGCAATCCGATAAAACTAAACATACTTACATATTTCCCTTCATGCAGATTCTGAGCCAACTGGGTGATTTTTATCCGGAAAGTGTTTCCTTCGGCTGTAATCATAAAATATTCATACCGTTCTGTAGCCCCACTTCCTGAGTTTTCAGCAATAGCCGTGATAAATAAATGATCTCCGTTATTTTCTACCTTAAAATATTCACTGGTGACATATCCTTCATTAACTCCGACCGGAACTCCTTCTAATGTACCATCTTCTCTGACCCACTGGATTGTAAAATTGTCATAGGTAGTATTAATATCGATGGTCTGAGTCGCACCGATATAATAAGCTACTGTTGCATCATGAGGAGACATGGAAAGATAATTATCTCCCGGGCCATATACGATCTTAGTGTCATCATCTATTTCCCATTCATACACTTCTGCAATAATATACATAGAAGTTTCTTCTGCTGCATCTCCGGGATCTGTTGTTCCTTCCTGAGTGATATCGGTTATATGAATGCGATATTGATGATTTCTTAATACCTGGCCAATATTTTTTCCTTGTCCATTCTGGAAATCCACCCGGTAGTAGGATACTTTTGTATTGGTAGGATCATCTCCTAAATAAACACCCCCTATAATGACACAGGTGGCTTCATCCGTTTGCTGAGTGGCATCCGTATAAGCGATAGACTCCGGTATATAAAGACCGGAAAGGGTATAAACCGGAGTACTGTTATCTGCTACAGAGATTTTATCTGTATTGACTGTGTTAGTTGATGCGGACGGGACACTGGGAGTACTAACTATCACATTCGTCTTGTCATAGCTGGAAGGAATAACCTGAATCAGATTATTGGCACGATACACCTGTATACTTTTCATCAGGAAACGTTCATCCCAGTCAAAGTCCTGGTTTTCCTGTAGATTTACTTCTACTTTAGCCATAGAACGTAATACTTGTACCGGAATCGTTATATCTTCTCCGGAACTTAATCCTTCTTCCCGGGTCACCTCCCCAAACATCGGAATATATTCAGGACCTGACTCCGGGTAGGATAGCACTGTTTTGGTAATGATATCAGCTTCATTTTCTCCTACAGTTAAAGAAGGAAAATCCGTGACATTTACCAGCAGATAAAACCTGAGTTTATCATTCGTAGGTTCTAAGATAGTCGAATAAATATTACCTCCTTCATCGGTAATTTCAGCTTCATAACTATAGGTATAATTCCCGCCATTCTCTTCTAAAACAAGCACTTTCAGCTGATTGATCACGCCTTCGGTAGCAGCTGTTACCCGTGTCGTCATGGAATTGACATTCAGGGTAAAGTTCACCCGGGCCTTTCCTTCGGGCACAGGATCTGTACCGGAATCCACTCTTTCTGAATCTGAACAGCTTATTAGAAGTGCCAGTAAAAAAGAAAAAGTGATCCATGTTATATTTTTTAATTGTATATTATTCATAAGATAAATTCCCTTATTAATTTGATAATACATATACTTTCTTTTTCAGTTAAGTATCCGGCGCCAGTTTATCTCCGACTACCGTATCGGCCATCCATGAGACCAGATTACCTATCAGCATATTAAATGTATTACTGATCATGCCACTACCGGTTAATAATCCGTAGTCTTTCAACCAGGTAGTATTGGCAAAATAAACTATCCGTTTATCTTCATCTATACTCATGACCATCTGGTCCGGATTTCCGCTCATAACCAGAATAGGGGTTAAGTGAGGATTATCACTCTGGCTGATGTAATAATTAATTCCGGCTGAATTAATGGTACTTCCGGTGCTTAATTCCCCAAAAGGCCCTTTTCTCAGATATGAAAGTATATTGTCGGCAATGGCATACTGGTTACCACTTGCATAAGAAGGAGAACCCCAGCTAAATACATTATTTAATCCTAAAGGCGTAGCCATATGCTCATTGTCGAACACAGTCATTAATACGCGCTGTGGAGAGAATCGTAACCATTCTGTCAGATTAGTAAACATCTCTATGGAATAATCCTCATAACTGGGATAGGTATTATTTGGATTTACCCAGGCTGTTCCTTCCTGGAGCAGGATAATATCAAACAGGTCAGCTAAGCGGGTAGTCATAGGAGAAGCACTACTATAGAGACCGGCTATGATGAATCCTCCGAAAGCTAATTTTCCACCCGGACTAAAAAGAGACGTGTTTTTGATCAGATCTCTGAAAGGAGTCATTACCGTTGGAAAAGTCGCAATAGACATAATCTCATCTCCCAGGTCAGCTCCTAAATCACAATAGCTGAATATAACAATATTATCTTTGTCATATGTAGACTGAGTTTTCTGTATGATCGTGATCACTAATTGAATGGAATTTAACGTGATCAGTGCTTTTTCTCTGCGTTCTGTTCCTGATAGGTTGTTATCTAATGCAGTAGCCGTAATGGAAGAGCCGTCAGCAGCTATGGCTAAAGAGAAATAAGTTCCTTCTACGGCTGTACCACCCCAGGTAATAGTTGCTTTTCCGGCTACTACATTATTACTATCGTCCAGCCACTGGATGGTATAAGGTACCGGATCACTATCTACACTAATACTTTGTGTAGCTCCTTCATAGTAATTTACGTATATATTACTGGTTTTCACAGATAGAAATGATCCATCCGGTCCGTAAATACTTCCGCTATCATCATTATCCAGTATAATAAGATTCGTGCTCATATTTTCTCCCGCTTTACTTCCTGCTTCCTCTACAGAACTCTCCCCTGGTCTGCTGACTTCAGAAATAGAAACCATGTATTTATGATTTCTCAGCACCTGTCCAAAATTACTGCCGGTAGAAGTTTTAAAGTCTACGCGATAATAGGTAACTTCGGTATTACTGGCATCTTCTCCCAGATAAATACCTCCGACGATCAGGGAAGTAGCTTGTGAAGTCTGGATACTTTCATCCGTAATAGCTTCAGATTCCGGAATATATAATCCTGCTAAAGTAGTATCATCCGTGTCGTTTGTTACTGCTGAAGTCGTAAGGGCAGAACTACCGGCGGGAACGCTGGGAGTAGTTACGACTTTATTACCTGCTGTATTGGTAGTATAAGCGTCTGGTATTACCTGAATAAGTGAATTGGCACGTACTGCCTGAATATTTTTTAATTTGAATTTACTGGTCACTTCACTTTCCACACTTACTTCCACGGTGGCTAATGCACGTAGCATGTAAACTGTTGTGTTGACACTACCTCCGGAAGCAAGCTGATTAAAAGCGGCCTCACCATACATGGGAATATAAGTAGGTCCGTCAGGTGTAAACGAAACTGTAATCAGGCTTACCACATCTTCATACACATCTCCTGTATTAATAGCGGAAATATCCGTTACATTTCCTAATAAATAAGTTTTTACCTTTGAATCCATAGAGTGCAGGGTGGCATCAAACGTATTATTACCAAGTGAATTAGCTGTTACTGTATATGCATACAGATAATTCCCTGTTTAGCTGTCTTCTTCAAATACCAGAATCAGTAGCTGGTTGACAGTTTTTTCCGTAGCTACAGTGGCTTTACTTTCTACCTCTGCTGCTTTCACATTAAAATATACAGTTGTTTCTCCCTCAGATGCCTGGATCCGGGGAGTATCTACCTGGTCAGAACAGGCGCCTAATAGCAGGCATCCTACCATAAAGGCAATTCCTTGTATATCGAGTCTCATTTTCATAATCCCTGTTTATTACACTTAAAATAAAACAGTAGAAAACATAAAAGGTTGACTGCGAAATGGTAAAGTAGTGATATAGAAGTTAAGGTAGTATTTCTCCTATAGTTCATACCGGAGAGAAAAGGTTAAAAAACGATGGATTAGAAATATATTTGTTTATTTTTACCATTCGTAATTGTCCATGCCGGATATATAAACCACTATTTAGGTAGTTATAAAAGATTTGAAAAACCATTAATGAAAAATTATATTTGATATCATGATCACTTTAAAAGAAAAAATAGGTTATGGATTTGGTGACATGGCCTCTTCTATGTTCTGGAAACTGTTTGGTTCTTACCTGATGATCTTTTATACAGATGTATTCGGACTTCCGGCCGCTGTGGTAGGGACTATGTTCTTTATTACCCGTATATGGGATTCTATAACGGATCCGATTGTGGGGGTAATTGCTGACAGAACGAATACCCGGTGGGGAAAATTCCGGCCCTATCTGTTATGGCTGGCGATTCCGTTTGCTGTTATTGGGGTGTTTACCTTTTTTACACCGGGTCTTGGTTATACAGGCAAAATAGTGTATGCCTATATTACTTACTCCCTGATGATGTTGGTTTATTCCGGTATAAATGTTCCGTATGCTTCTTTGTTAGGAGTTATGAGTCCGGATCCAAAAGAACGTAATACCTTATCTGCCTACCGTATGTCATTTGCCTATATCGGTAGTTTCCTGGCTCTGTTACTTTTTATGCCTATGGTCAATATGTTTAGTGAAGGCAGTAAAGAGATGGCAGACCAACAGTACGAATGGTTAATGGGGGTAGTAGTGATCGCTGTCGTCTGCGCCCTTTTATTTTATCTCTGTTTCTTATTTACGAAAGAACGGGTAAAGCCAATTAAAGAAGAACAGAATCCGTTAAAAGAAGATCTGAAAGACCTCGTTCAAAATAAACCCTGGTGGATTCCGTTAGGAGCAGGAATTGCTGCGTTAGTCTTTAACTCTATCCGAGATGGGGCTACTGTTTATTATTTTAAATATTTTGTAGTAGAAGAGAATTTCGGGAATATTACTTTATTAAGTATTCCCTTTGTCTTAAGTGGTTTATATCTGGCAATCGGACAAGCTGCTAATATTGTGGGGGTAGTGATTGCTGCACCAGTTAGTAACTGGATTGGTAAAAAGAATACCTATATGGGTGCCATGGCTTTGGCTACTCTGTTAAGTATAATTTTTTACTGGTTTGATAAAGACCAGTTAGTCTGGATCTTTATTTTTCAGATTCTGATCAGTATATGTGCCGGAAGTATTTTCCCATTGCTATGGTCTATGTATGCCGATTGTGCTGATTACTCGGAACTTAAAACCGGAAACCGTGCTACCGGATTAATTTTCAGTTCTTCTTCCATGAGCCAGAAATTTGGCTGGGCACTGGGGAGCGCTATGACCGGATGGTTACTGGCTTATTATGGATTTCAGGCTAATGAAGTACAATCCGCAGAATCTATTCACGGGATCCGGATGTTTCTAAGCTTTTTCCCGGCCATTGGAACTGTTCTCTCTGTTTTTTTCATTAGCCTGTATCCGCTTAGTGAAAAGAAAATAAAACAGGTAACAACCGAATTGGAAGCCTTGCGTAAATGAGCTGTTCTTTTTCCGGAATAGAAGATATACATGGCTTCTTAAGTTGATCCGGGAACCCGAATACATCCGGAAAAGAATTTATAAGTATATTTTTCGTTTTAAATACTGATTTTATCCTTTTAAGGAAAATATATACATGAACTATTCAGATAGGTATTAGTTTTAAAAGTAATAAGGATAAATATAGATATATAGTACTAATTCTTTTAAGGCCTATACTTTAAAAGAGTTAAACTATATTTCCAAAAAACAATTTAAAATGCAGATATCCCCCACCATTAATCATTCAGGTATTTTCTTTTCCTGCTATGCGAATCATGGCGAGATGTGTTTCCATAAAATAAAAGACCATGCATTGCTGTATATTTATTCAGGGGAACTAGTGCTGGAAGAAACCGGCAAAAACGTATCCTTCCATAAAGGGGAATGCGTCTTTATCCGGCGTGATCACCGCATAATGATGATCAAACAATCTTATAGGAATGAAGAGTTCAAAGGTATATCCATGACTTTCAGGCGGACTTTCCTGCGAAATTTCTATACCCATATCCTAAATAAAAAAGAAATACTGGTAGATAAAGATACGAAAAATAAAAATATTTATCCTATTGCGCCCAGACCCGATATAACCAGCCTGTTTCACCCCTTAACACCCTATTTTGATGCTTCTCTGCAACCTACAGAAGAAATTATCAGTCTTAAAGAACAGGAAGGGGTTCATCTGTTGTTAAATACGGACAAAATATTCTATCCAATTCTTTTTGACTTTACCGAACCATGGAAAATTGATATTCTGGAATTCCTCGAAGAAAACTATATGTATGACCTTACTATGGAAGAAATTGCCACTTATACAGGTAGAAGTCTGGCTACCTTCAAACGGGATTTTGCTAAAATCAGCAATCTTACACCGCAGAAATGGCTTATTAATAAAAGGTTATAGGTTGCGTATGAAAAACTGCAAAACGATCAAAAAAAGTAAGTGATGTCTACATCGAAGTGGGCTTTAAAAACCTGACTCACTTTTATAAAGCTTTTAAACGACAATACGGCTTTTCACCGGCCAGATAACCTCAGCCGGATAAAAAATAACATTGAACTTCTCTGCAAAAATATTTGAGCTACAGAGTAAAAAACTCCTATCGTGCTTACACTATCTTTGTATCATATACATAATTAAATCAATTATATAAGAACAGAAGAAAAGAGATAAGGATATGCATCCATACCAGTTTATATACCAATCCATTTGCCATTCAACCTACTTTCTTGAATCCTTTTTTCAGGACAATACCCCATCCAGTATGTGGACCTGTCCCGAACACCTGCTCATATTTATCTATGCAGGAGAACTAATCATCCAAGACAATAAAGAAAATATATCCGTAAAAAAGGAAACTATATATTTATCCGGCGCAATCCCTACGTTACGTTTACAAAAAAAGCTTATAAAAATGAAGAATTCCAAAGTATATTCATGGGGTTCAGTCAATGTTTCCTCCAGAACTTCCATACAAAACAGATATGGAAAAATATTCCCTGGAAACCAGACACATTTCAGACAAATATTATCCCATTACCCGGTACACCCTATCTAAAAAGCCTCTATATCTCCTTCATTCCATACTTTCAATGTAAAAGTAAACCTGGAAAAGAACTACTTGAATTGAAACTCCGGGAAGGAATATACAGCCTGTTATACGTAGACCAGCAATTCTATCACTGTCTTTTCAACTTCAAGGTAATACATTAAAAATAGGCCAGTACACATTTAAAAGAAAATAGTCATGAAAAGAAGAAATTTCATTAAAACATCGACAACCATGCTGCTTGCAACAACAATCAGTGGATGTACAAAAGCTAACAATAGTAACACTACGCCTGTTCCTGGTCAGGAAATTTCGGTAACCACCCGACCGGCAACTGTCTATTTCACCTGGGAAATCACTCCAGCAAGCCTGATTAAAATATACCAGGCACTCGGACGAGAAGCAACCGGAAAAGTGGGAATCAAGCTTAGTATGGGAGAACCCGGTGGACACAACTACCTCAAACCTGAACTTGTAGGTAACCTCGTACGGATGGTCAACGGCACTTTTATCGATGCTAATACTGCTTATGGAGGTAATCGGGCAATCACTGAATTACATCTTAAAACAGCCGAAGACCACGGATTTACTGCCATAGCTACAATAGATATCCTCGATTCCGAAGGTGAAATCCATCTACCCATTATAGGAGGTAAACATCTCAAATACGACATTGTAGGGTTCAACTTCCCGAACTACGACTTCACTGTCGTACTATCTCATTTTAAGGGTCACATGATGGGAGGATTCGGAGGAGCACTCAAAAATATATCCATCGGTATCGCATCATCCGCCGGAAAAACCTATATTCATTCCGCAGGTGAAAGCACTACCAGTTGGGGTAATCCTGAACAAGATGATTTCCTTGAGTCCATGGCCGAAGCCGCTAAAGCTATTGCTGAGTATTGTGGAGATAATATTCTGTATATAAATGTAACGAATAATCTGTCCGTAGACTGTGATTGTGACTCTAACCCGGCTGATCCTGAAATGAGTGATATTGGTATCCTTGCCTCATTCGACCCCGTAGCACTTGATAAAGCCTGTGTAGATCAGGTGTATGCATCTACTGACCATGGAAAAATACATCTTATTGAACGTATGGAATCCCGTAATGGTATCCACACCGTAGTATATGCAGAACAGATAGGCATCGGCACACAACAATATCAACTCGTGTCCATAGATTAAAACCAAATCATATTTCCGGTAAAAACAAATAAGCCCGGTAATAAAAAAACGGGCTTAATCTATTAAAATAACATTACTCCGGTAAATGCCCGGTTAACAGCCTTTTCTTGATCTGTCAATCTGCAGATAAAAACAAAATGAGCCTTCCGGCAAAAACCTTTGAGCCTCTTGGCGAAACTTATCCTGGCAGACAAGTCTACATTTGTAACCATAGAATAGGTTAAAGGACAAAACAAAATGAAACATTCATTCACCACCATCCTGATGATTTTTTCCCTCCTTCTGACCGGAGGAGGAGTAACTGCCTGCAATCCAGACGATGATTCCGGTTCCGGCATAGAAATTCCATCCTTTCCGGATAACAGCGGAGACAACAATAATAACGGGAATAGCGGACATAATAACGAAAACAACACCAATATGCAAATCCAGGTAAAAATAAATGGAACTATCTACACGGCGACACTCGCAGGTAATAACACTGCAGCTGCCTTCAAAGCTATGCTGCCTCTCACACTTAATATGAGCGACGTCAACCGCAACGAAAAATTCATCCAGTTACCTGTCCCTCTGCCAACAGCTGCAACCAATCCCGAAACCATCTGGACAGGTGATATTATGCTATATGAGTCAGCCGGACTCGTACTCTTCTACAAATCATTTACCACATCCTATAGCTATACACGTATCGGAGCTATCGACAATCCTACCGGACTTGAAATTCTCGTAGGAACCGGGAATGTAACAGTCACTTTCAAAGCACTAACTCCATAAAAATAATTATAGACAAAACAAAACTGTTATAAAGACATTTCAATACAATTTAAAAAAAATAGAAAAATGACACAGACAAAAGAAATAATCAGAGATACTTTCTACGAAGGAGAACGTCCTCTCTTTGCAGCTAACAACCTGTATTTGGACAATGTAAAATTCTATCCCGGCAAATCTGCTCTCAAAGAATGCTCTCATATCGAAGCCCGTAAATGTGAGTTCATGTGCAAATATCCCTTTTGGCATAACCACAATACATTTATAGAAGATTGCCTCTTCACCGTGTACGGTCGTGCTGCCATTTGGTATTCCCGTAACATCCGCATGTTTAATACACGAGTGGAAGCCCCTAAAATGTTCCGTGAAATAGACGGACTCTACCTTGATAATGTACAATTCACCAGTGCAGCCGAAACCCTTTGGAATTGCCGTGACATTAACTTGCAAAACGTACAGGTACACGGCGGTGACTACATCTTTATGAACGGAAAAAATATCAATATCGACGGCTTCTATCTCCAGGGTAATTACTCCTTTCAGGATGCCCATAACGTAATTATCCGCAACGCACGTTTAGATTCTAAAGACGCTTTCTGGAAAACAGAAAACGTAACCGTTTACGATTCGGAAATAAATGGCAAATACCTTGGCTGGCATTCCCGGAATCTTCGACTCATAAACTGCAAAATATCTGGTACACAACCTCTTTGCTACTGCGCCAATCTTATAATGGAAAATTGCACTTTGGCACCGGATTGTGACCTATGCTTCGAATACAGCACACTCGATGCCGTTATCAACGGCAACATGACCAGTATAAAAATCCCGCCGGAGGCTTTATCATGGCTGGAAATATCGGTGAAATAATCCTCGATGTAAACTGTAAAAATCCTGGAGAATGTACTATCCGCACAAACGAGAATACTTGTTTTGCATCCTAAATCCTATATCTATGAAATATAATTTCGACGAAATAATTTCCCGCCGGGGTACTGATTCCTATAAATGGGATACTGCTACCAGTAATGATATACTTCCTATGTGGGTGGCCGATATGGATTTCCGTACAGCACCTCCCATCATTGACGCACTCCAAAAACGTGTAAAACACGGTATTTTCGGCTACACTAAAGTTCCTTCCAGGTATTATGAATCTATAACCGGTTGGTTTAATAAGCAACACAACTTCCCCATCCTGAAAGACTGGCTACTCTTCACCACCGGAGTAGTACCGGCCTTGTCTGCTATTATTAAAGCCCTAACGAAACCAGGGGACAAAGTAATTGTACAAACCCCTGTCTATAACTGTTTCTTCTCTTCCATCCGTAACAACGGATGCCTAATAGAAACCAACCAACTACTATATAATAACCAAACTTATACCATTAACTTTGACGATCTCGAACAGAAAACTGCTGATCCCGCCACCAGGTTACTCCTTCTATGTAATCCCCATAATCCTGTCGGACGGGTATGGACCCGTGAAGAACTTCAAAGAATCGGTGAGATATGCATCCGCAATCATGTAACAGTCATTTCCGACGAAATCCATTGCGATCTGGTATATGCCGGACATACCCATATTCCATTTGGATCTATCAGTCGGGAATTCCTGCAAAATTCTGTAACTTGCACAGCTCCCAGCAAAACTTTTAACCTGGCAGGTCTGCAATGTGCCAACATCCTGGCAGCCGACTCTACCGTAAAAGCCCGGATAGACAAAGCACTCAATATACACGAAGTGTGCGAAATAAATCCCTTCGCCATAGAAGCTCTTATAGCCGCCTATAATGAAGGAGAAGAATGGCTGGAAGAACTAAAACAATATCTTTACAACAACTACCTGTATCTTACCCACTTCTTCCGCCAACATCTACCACACCTACACGTCCTGCCACTCGAAGCAACCTATCTGGTATGGGTGGACTGTACTGCTCTTCGGCAAACATCTGCAGAAATAGCTCATACCCTGCTTAATAACCAACACCTGTGGATAAATGAAGGTACTCTATATGGCGAAGCAGGAGAGGGGTTCATTCGTATCAACATAGCTACTCAACATGAGAACCTTCGGAAAGGACTGGAAAAAATCAGAAACCAATACGGACAATAAATAAAAACAGGGATAATATCCGGCAAAGAGTTGCAATGGGTTTGGTAGGGAAAGAGGTAATAACAGAAAATCCATCTGGCTATAAAAAGGTTGTTTTAATGTAATAAATTTCGCATCTTTGAACACGAAAGGATCGCATGTAGATGTTCACTTCCAGTAGAGAAAGTCTGATAATATAATGGAACGAAAAATAAGGTAATCCGGATGGTTAATCTTAAAATAATACAGCCCAATGAAAAAGTTTTCCATTCTGCAGGGAAAGAACGGTGAAATTATCTGTTTCCTTTTGTGTTGTTGACTAGTCTTTTCTTCATGTGGGGCTTAGCTAATAATATGACAGATACGTTATTGGCAGCCTTCAAGAAGATCATGAGTATGACTGATTTCCAGACCTCTCTCATACAGGTGGCTTTTTACGGTTCCTATTTCTGTTTTGCTTTACCTGCCGCTTTCTTTATCAAAAAATATTCCTATAAATCCGGTATTCTGTTAGGCTTGTCTTTATATGCTGCCGGTTGTTTTTTTGTTCTATCCGGCAGGACACATAGGAAGTTACGAGTTCTATCTGTTTGCTTTATATGTGCTGGCTGGAGGATGTTCCGTACTGGAAACAGCCGCCAGCCCTTATATTCTAATTATGGGTACGGAAAAGACGGCTACCCAACGGCTGAATCTGGCACAGGCTTTTAACCCGATAGGCTGTATGGTTGGAATTCTGGTTAGCCAGAGCTATATTTTAGGAAAACTCAATCAGGCCGGTGAAGCAGAACGGGCAGTGATGACCGTAGAAGAATTAGGAGCTATGCAGACTACAAAAATGAATGCTGTCACTATGACTTATGTGTTTGTAGGAATGGTATTATTAATTATTTTCTTATTGATCCTGTTTTCATGCATGCCTAAGGGAAATGAAACAGTAAGTACAGGAAAGGATAATTTCAGAGAAACATTCGGACGGTTAAGAAAGAACAGACGATATATATTGGGAGTGATAACAGAATTCTTTTATATCGGAGCCCAGACAGGCGTATGGTCGTACAATATCCAGTATGTGATGAACCAGCTTCAGTATAATGAAAAAGAGTCTGCCAGTATCTATATCTATTCATTAATCGCCTTTACGGTTGCCCGGTTTATCTTTACTGCTTTAATGAAAATCATTAAACCCTATTATCTGTTAGTGGTAGCCGGAATAGGGGCTGCAATTTGTTCCCTTCTGGTGATAGGTACTACCGGAAGGATAGGAGTAGCTGCATTAATTATGATCTCGTTCTTTATGTCCCTGATGTTCCCGACTATCTATGGGTTAGCCATGTATAAGATCGGAGAAGATGCTAAATTCGGAGGTTCCGGATTGATTATGTCCATTTTAGGAGGCGCTGTATTCGCTGCTATCCAGGGATACGTTTCAGATACCTTGGGAAGTATCAGTCTTTCCTTCCTGGTGCCATTGATTTGCTTTGTAGTCGTTATTCTATATGGACTTTGGATTTCCCGTATTTCCCGAAAAACAGCAGCAGGATAACCTGTTAAACCTTCACACTCTTTAAGTATTATACTTTAAACGTTTATACTCTCTTTCAGTCTGTAGGAATATAACCAGTAAAACCTGACCGTTTTATATAAATTGATTGAGAGAATGAAAAATAAAGTATTGTATATATTACTGGCCAGTATCCTGGCATGTTTAACCGTTTTAGCACAGGATGAGCCTACCATCACGTTAAAAAATGGATTGAAAATGAAAGTATTAACACCAGAAGAAGAATGGGTAATCGTTCATAAAGGAACCGAACGTCCTTACACCGGGATTTATTATGACCATAAAGAATAGGGAACTTATAAGTGTAAACAGTGTGGAGCACCTCTCTACCGTTCGGATGATAAATTTGACTCCGGATGTGGCTGGCCCAGTTTCGATGATGAAATAGAAGGAGCTATTAAAGAGGTTCCGGATGCAGACGGAATGCGGACTGAGATCGTTTGTTCACAATGTGAAGGACATTTAGGCCATGTTTTCCGGGGAGAACGGTTCACTCCTAAGAATACCCGGCATTGTGTGAATTCTGTTTCATTAGATTTTGAACCGGACGAAAAATAACTTTATGGACGGATAAACCGGGAGACCTTTCTCTCCTCGGAAAACAGGATAGCAGTATTGATAAGAGCCAGATGGGAATAAGCCTGAGGGAAATTTCCCAACTGGCTTTTAGTCTGAAAGTCCAGGTCTTCATTGAACAGCCCCAGATGATTGGAGTAGGTGAGTACTTCATGGAACATCCGGAGAGCCTCCTGCTCTTCACCGATGACAAACATGGCCCGGATCATCCAGAAATTACAGATCGTAAACGAAGAAGACGGTAGCCCAAAGTCATCGTGGTTCCTGTATCTGAACATCAGTCCATTATGATATAATTCTTCCTTAATCTTTTTTACAGTTTTGATAAACTTCTCATCTTTAGGTGCTATAAAACCATAATATTCCATTAATAACAGGGAAGAATTCATATCTTCACTTCCGTAAGCCTGGGTAAAACTTTGCATATTTTCGTTCCATCCATGGGTGAGTATATCCTCCCGGATCTGATCCGCCTCTTTTCTCCATTCCTTTTCCTGCCAGGGTTTATGCAGACAACCGGCAATTTTGACTGCTCTGTCCAGGGCTACCCACGACATTACTTTGGAAAAGACAAAATGATCCACCTTATTCCTGAATTCCAAGATACTCTGGTCCGGAGCACTCCAGTCTAGGTAAACGGCACGAACCATACTTTTAACCATTTCCCACATCTCCTCCAATTCATCTAACGTACCGGGAAAATGAATGTAATAACGATACATTACATCCAACAGATAGCCCAACGAATCATTTTGTTTCTGAAAGTAAGCCGCATTCCCGACCCGTACCGGCCTGGAATTGGCAAATCCGGACAGATTGGGAAGTATTTTTTCTTCTAATTGTTTTTCTCCATGGATACCATACATGATCTGAAATGTATCGGTCTTAGCTTTCAGGATACGTTTAATAAATCCCATAAACCGTTTAGCTGCTGACTGATGCCCCATTTTGATTAGTGTCTCAATAGACATGGAAGCATCCCGTAACCAGCAAAAACGGTAATCCCAGTTTCAAACTTCCCCGATTGTTTCCGGAATACTGGTGGTCAATGCTGCCAGTACAGCACCGGACTCCTGATAAGACATTAATTTCAGGATGAGTAAACTACGGGCAATTGCATCTTCATATTGTTTGAAACGCCGGGAACGGTTATACCAGTTCAGCCAGTAGATCTTGGTCCGTTCATATTCCAGATATACCCGCTCCATATCTATGGGGATTAGTTTTTGGTTATAAGCCAATAATAAGTATTCATCTTTCTCCAGCCGGATCTCTTTCTTTTTCAGAATAGACGGGTGATCCAGACTGGAATACAAGTAGAAATTGTCCTGTTCATTCGCCGAAGAATACGTTTTAATAAAATGAGGCAGTTCTTTAAACAATGCGGCTTCCTGGGCATAATTCATGACAGGTTCATGCCGGATCTGAAATACAGGGGTTCCTTTAATCAGACGGATATACCGGTAGATTTCTGCCGGCATGTAATAATCATTTTGATTGGTACGGTACCGGGGCATAAAATCCAGGACTTCGAACCTATGTTCGTCCGACAGGAACTGAGTGCATAAAATATTGGTAAAAGGTACATAGGTTTGTACTATATTATAGGAATCAGAAACAATAAGAGAAAAGCTACCTCCCTTTTCTTTATCCAGTAATTTTGTAAATACTGATGGTGAATCGAAGTCCGGCAGACAGAGCCAGTCAATACTTCCTTCCCGTGATATGAGGGCCGCTGTTTTACAGTTCCCGATAACTCCGTAATCTAAACTATCCATATATTTATACTAAATGTCAGTGAAATATACTTTAAACCTATTCATTAGGATGAACTAATTCTCTCCTCTATCTGTTTTTAACATGTATTTATCCGGCATTAGATACAGAATGAAAAAACGGATAAATAGCATATAGAGAGAATTTGAAAATGTACCGGAATATTTGAAAACCAAAGTGTTAACATTTGATTTATATGAAACTCGTTATTATATCTAACAGACTGCCTCTTAAAATTGTTGAAGATCAGGGAACGTATAAAATAGTTCATAGTGACGGTGGATTAGTGACCGGTTTGAACTCATTGGAAACTACCCATGCCAAACACTGGATTGGTTGGCCGGGTATGTATGTGGAAGATGGACAGGAAAAAGAGAAGATCAACCGGGAACTGGCAGCCCAGAATTTTCATCCCGTCTATCTGACACCGGAACAGATTGAAAATTATTATGAAGGCTATAGTAACAGTGTCCTTTGGCCGTTGTGTCACTATTTTTCCACTTATATGAATTATGAGAATGAATACTGGGAAGCCTATCAGGAGGTAAATAAGTTATTCAGTGACGAAGCCTGTCGGATCATAGAACTGGGTGATATTGTCTGGGTACAGGATTACCAGTTAATGCTGCTTCCGGCACTGATCCGGGAATGTGTGTCGGATGTAAGTATTGGTTATTTTCATCATATACCTTTTCCTTCCTATGAATTATTCCGGGCACTGCCTGAACGGGCAGACCTGTTAAACGGATTGTTGGGAGCAGATCTGGTGGCTTTCCATACCCACGGCTATATGTGCCATTTTATCAGTGCAGTCTACCGGGTGCTGAATCTAGACTGTAATCTGGATGAGATTCAGTTAGATAGCCGGGTTGTAGATGTGGATGCTTTCCCGATGGGAATCAATTATAAAAAATATTATGATGCCATCTTGGATAAACAGATTAGTAAACAGGCAAAAGAACTAAAACGGAATTTAGGAGATGCTAAACTAATCGTCTCTGTGGATCGTCTTGATTATAGTAAAGGGATTCTGATCCGGCTGACCAGTTTTGAAAATTTCCTGCAGGATCATCCGGAGTATGAAGGGAAAGTCTCTCTGGTCATGATTGTTTCTCCTTCACGGGACACAGTAGATATCTATGCCGAACTGAAAGATTAGATCGATAAAATGGTAGGTGGGATCAATGGAAAATATTCTACCAGTAACTGGACCCCTATCCATTACTTCTACCGAGCTTTTGATTTTGAAGAGGTCACTGCACTTTATCATATTGTCGATATAGCATTGGTTACCCCGTTGCGAGATGGGATGAATCTGGTGGCTAAGGAATATCTGGCAGCCAAACGGGATCAGCCGGGTGTCCTGATCCTGAGTGAAATGGCAGGTACAGCGATAGAACTGTCCGATGCTCTGATCGTAAATCCGACAGATACTAAAGAGATTGAGGATGCGATTCTGGCAGCTCTGGAGATGCCGGAAGAAGAACAACTCAGGACACTTCAGTCCATGCAGGAAATTATTTCTACCCAAACAGTTGAACAGTGGGCAAAAGATTTTATTGATGAATTAAAAGAAGTAAAGAAAAAGAATCACATCCTACAGGAAAAGATTATCAAAAAAGAGAACCTGAAACGGATAAGCAAACAATATAATAAAGCCAAAAGACGGTTGATCCTCCTGGATTATGATGAAACTCTGGTTCCTTTTTATAAAAGACCGGATCAGGCAGTCCCCTTTAAAGATTTCCTGAAACTCCTGGCCACGCTGGCAGAAGATCTCAAAAACAGGGTAGTGATCAGTAGTGGCCGGGATCGCAGGAAATTAGATGAATGGTTAGGCGATCTTCCGATTGATCTGGCGGCAGAGCATGGAGCTTTTTATAAAGAAAAAGGAAAATGGCATGAAAAGATCCACGAAATAGCCTGGGATGAAGAAATCCTCCGGATTATGAAACACATAGTTAAAAGGACGCCTAGATCCCGGCTGAAAATCAAGAAAACTGCGTTGGTTTGGCACTACCGTAGTGTAGATGTATGGTTGGCTGAATTGCGTGTCAACCAGTTGGTAAATGCTTTAATGGCTCCTTGTGCCCGTGCTAATCTTCAGATTATGCGGGGCAATAAGATTGTAGAAGTGAAATCTTCCGATTTCAGTAAGGGAGCGGAAGCCATGCGACTGATAAGTGAAGAAAACTTTGACTTTATCATGGCGGTATGAGATGATACAACAGATGAAGAAATGTTTCAGGCACTTCCGGAAGAGGCTTTGACTATCAAAGTCGGCAAATGTTCCAGTGCAGCCAATTTAATATTCCTACTCAGCCTGAAACCATTCGTTTTCTGAAAGAGCTGGCTGGAATAGGACTTAAAAATAAATGATGGATTTTATTCGGGAGATTTTGAACAACGATGAATATAAGATATGGGTGGGGATTTTCTTTTTTTTAGTTTCGTTGTTAGTGATTTATATCATTTATAAATCTGTATTGAAAATACTGAAAAAGACAACCTCTAAAACCAACACATTAATAGATAATTTTGTTATTGACCTCCTTAAGTTACTTTTTCTCTGGTTAGTGATCTGGATCCTGTTAAAAGTATTCAGTAATACCTACCTCAAAAATCCGGCTTTGTTAGATATAGTCAGTAATGTAAATAATATTCTGCTGATTATGACAACCGGATGGATTGTGATCAAGATGGTACGGGTTGTCTTCTATCATTTCCAGCATAAACTGGATATAGCCAGCGATGATAATCTGATCGCCCGGCAGAATCTGACCCGCATGAAGATATTTGAAGGGATCATTGTCGGATTGATTACGGTTGTTATAGTGTCAATATGTCTGATGACATTTGACAAAGTCCATTCAGTAGGGATCAGTTTATTAACTTCAGCAGGTATTGCCGAAATCATTGTCGGGCTGGCCGCCCAAAAGAGTATTGGTGCCGTATTGGCCGGTATCCAGATCGCTATTACTCAGCCGATCCGGTTAGATGATGTAGTCGTAGTAGAAGGAGAATGGGGTAGGATAGAAGAGATTACGCTAACTTATGTCGTTGTTAAGATCTGGGATGAAAGGCGTTTAGTCCTTCCGGTTACCTATTTTCTGGAAAAACCTTTTCAGAACTGGACACGTAGTACATCCACCCTGTTAGGAACCGTCTACCTGTATGTTGACTATAAATTTCCGGTAGCCGCACTAAGAAATAAATTACACGAATTGTTAGTAACCCACCCGAAATGGGACGGACGGGTCGCTAATATCCAGGTAACCGATACTAAACAGAACTATAAAGAACTCTGGGTCCTGCTTAGTAGTATTAATTCTTCTATTAATTGGGATTTACGTACAGATATCCGTGAAAAACTAATCGATTTTATTCAGGAAAATTACCCCGATTGTTTTGTCAAATCCCGCATAACAGGCTCTATCTCCTCTTCAGACCCGGATTAATACTTTTAATTAGAAGTAAATCCGGAGAAAATTAATTTTTAGTGTAAAAATCTCCTTTTATCCGGTGGAAGAATTTCTATTTTTTGTACCTTGCATCGCTTTGAAAATAAAAGACTAACTATCAGACAATGGTCTAATACATATCTAAATTAAATGATTGATTACATGAAAAACGTATTACTTACGGCCTCGTTGCTTTTCCTTTCTATTGCAATGCAGGCACAGAACTTCTGGGAAAATCCCAGGCTTGTGAATGAAAGAGTGGAGAAACCTCGTGCGACTTTTGTCCCTTACCAACGGATGGACCAGACATTAACCGGAGATAAATACAATACGCCTTACACTCATTCTCTAAACGGAACCTGGCGTTTCTATTTCAGTGACCGGCCTGCCGTACGGCCTCAGGATTTTTATAAAACTGACTATACAGAATATAACTGGAATGATATAGAGGTTCCTTCCAATTGGGAACTACAAGGCTTTGGTATACCTGTCTATACCAATATTCCTTATATTTTTCCCCATAATCCTCCTTATTTGGATAATGAAGATCTGCCGGTCGGTTCCTACCGTACCTGGTTTACCATACCGGAAGGGTGGGACAACAGAGAAATTATCCTGCATTTTGAATCTATTGCCGGAGCAGCTACCGTATGGGTGAACGGTGAACGGATTGGATATTCCAAAGCTTCCAAAACAGCCGCAGAGTTTGATATTACCCATACCCTTAAACCGGGAAAGAACCTGCTGGCAGTGGAAGTATTCAAGTGGAGTGATGCCTCTTATCTGGAAGACCAGGACTTCTGGAGGTTGGCAGGAATCGAGCGGGATGTATTCCTGATCGCCCGTCCGAAAGTATCCCTCGAAGATTTCTTCGCTATTTCCGATCTGGATAATTCCTATAAAAACGGGATTTTCAATATGGATCTGAATATTCGTAACTTTAATGAACAGACGGCCGGAAATTACTCTGTAGAAGTAGCCCTGACAGAAGAGTCCGGGAAAACTATTTTTAACCGGAAAGTTTCCCTGCCTCAGATCCCTGCCAAAGGTGAACAGACTGTCTCCTTTACCCAGCAGGTAAGTAATCCTAAACAGTGGAGCGCTGAGTTTCCTAATCTCTATGATGTACAAATAACGCTGAAAGACGGAAGCGGTAAACCGGTCGAAATGACAGCCATTAAAACCGGATTCCGGAAGATTGAAATGAAAAACGGACAGGTATGGATCAACGGTACTCCTATTATTATCCGGGGAACTAACCTGCATGAACATCATGGAACAAAAGGACATACGCTGGATCAGGAAACCCATATCAAAGATATGGAGATCATGAAACAATTCAACTTGAATGCGATCCGTACCAGTCACTATCCGCAAAGTCCGGAGTTCTATAAATTAGCAGATAAATATGGTTTCTATGTCATTGACGAAGCCAATATTGAAGTACATGGATTAGACAACTTCGACCGGTCACGCCACCCGTCTTTTCTGTCAGACTGGTTAGGACAGCACATGGACCGTACCCAGCGTATGGTGGAAAGAGATAAGAACCATCCTTCGATTATTGGCTGGTCTATCGGAAATGAAAGTGACTTTGGACCCAACTATAAAGAAACCTATACCTGGATGAAACAACGGGACCGTACCCGTACCGTACAGTGTGAACGTGCACCGGAAGAGGAACCCTATTCGGATATTATAGCCTGGATGTACACTACTCCACAGAAATTACAGGAATATGCGGACCGTACGGATACCAACCGTCCCTGGATCCTTTGTGAGTATGCCCATGCCATGGGGAACAGTACCGGGAATTTTCAGGAATATTGGGATATTATCCTGCGTTCCGATAATCTGCAGGGTGGATTTATCTGGGACTGGGTGGATCAGGGACTGGAAGCCAAGGATCCCAACGGGCGTAAATACTATTATTATGGTGGTGATCATGGCGGTGACCGCTGGGTACACCAGGAAAATTTCTGTGCCAATGGTCTGGTAGATGCAGACCGTACGATCCATCCGGGATTATATCAGGTAAAGAAGACCTACCAGGGCATCTATTTCCAGCCGGTAGATGTGAAAAAAGGAAAAATAGAACTGATCAACTATTATCAGTTTACCAACCTGGATTATTACGATTATGAATGGTCTTTCCAGATTAATGAGCGGATAGTAGCCAACGGAACTTTTAAAGCCTCCGGAAAGCCAGGGGCTAAAGTGCAGGTAACTATTCCATTACCGGATTACACGCCGAAACCGGGTGAAGAATATTTCCTGAATCTGAAAGCAACAGAAAGATACGGAACAGAACTGGTTCCAGTAGGCCATACGGTAGCATCCGACCAGATGTGGTTCCCCAATAGTAACTATTTTGGAAAAGCATGGACAGCAGCCGGAACCCTGAATGTTCAGAAAGAGACTGATGCTATCCGCTTTCAAAGCGGCAGGACCAGCGGTATGATCAGTCTGAAAGATGGCTTGCTAAAAGAATATGCCTACGACGGTAAACCGCTGATCACCCGTTCACCGACCCCTAACTTCTGGCGTGCACCGATCGATAATGATTACGGTGAATTTCTGCCGGTGATTGTAAATGTATGGCGCACAGCAGGAGATGTCCGTGAACTGCTTCATACTGAAGTAAAAGAAAGTACGGATGGCCTGACTGTTAAAGCCAGTTTCAAACTTAAATATATTGATGTAGACTACTCCATTACCTATTTCGTGATGAATGACGGAGCCGTACAGATCACCGGAGACATCGATATGGGCACTAAGGAGATGCCGGAATTGCCCCGTTTTGGTATGAAGATGCAGTTACCTGTAGAATTTGATCATGTATCCTATTATGCACGTGGTCCCCTGGAAAATTATTGGGACCGGAAGATGTCTATGTTTGTAGGCCGGTATGAATCCAAAGTAGAAGATATGGGATTTGCCTATATCCGTCCGCAGGAAAACGGGAACCGGACCTGTATGCGTACCGCCTCCTTTACGGATGACCATGGATTCGGCCTGCAGGTGGATGCTGTTAGCGAATCTCTGAATTTTACAGCCCGTCATAATCTGGATGAAGATTTGGATGCAGGCTTAACAAAAAAACAACAACATATGTCCGATATAGATAAACAGGATATGGTTGCTGTAAATATTGATCTTCAACAGCGGGGACTGGGAGGTGATACGAGCTGGGGAACCAAACCACTGGATGCATACCGGTTGTTAGATAAAAAATATTCTTATACCTATTTAATCCGTCCAATTACAAAATAATTATATATTTGTTACGTCGTATAAAACAGGTAAATAATTGTCTAACTTAAAAAAGAATAGTATGAAAAAGAATTTATGGTACCTACTTCTTGTAGTATTTTCGATGAATTTGTTCGTTGCTTGTAGCGATGATGATGATCCCACACCAGATCCGAATCCGGATCCAACACCGGTAGAAGAGGTAGAATGGAGTGATATCACAGGTACATATGGCAGTGATTATGTCCAGTTAAATGGAAGTGAGGCTGCAAGTGGTAAAACGATTACCTTAGGTGGCAGTTCTTCAAGTACTGCGGTTATTACTTTAGTAAATATTATTCCTGAAGCTGAAAGCGTGGAATTTGACGGAATAGAAATGACTAAATCCGGTACGACTTATACGTTCTCTACGGAAAAACAGGTAAATGAAACTCTGGTTTCCATAGCAGGAACTATTACTCCTACTTATCTGCTGGAAGAATCTACCTCTAAAGGGATTGATATCACAGTAACCCGCCAGATCACTTCCGGAATTGCCGGGGACTGGACCCTGAACTTTACGGAGTCCAAAGCTGATTTTGATATACAAACAGACAGCCATGTACTTATGAGTATCTTTAGTCAATTAATTCCTATGGTACAAAGATTGCTTGCAGCCCGGGTAGAAGCTGTTACCCTATATCTGGAAGAAGACGGCACGTTTGATTTTTCCTGGAGAACACGTGGGGCAGATGCCGATACCAACTTAGCAGATGTAATGGCTAATATCGGAGGAGATATAGATCTTACTCCGCTTATGGCTCTGTTAAAAATTTACTATTACACGGAAAATAGTGAAGTCTTTTATATAGCTTTAGATAAAACGCTGATTTCTACTGTAGGCGCTATGCTTCCATTGTTTGTAGAAGGTCTGGAACTGGAAGATATCCTGGCTTTAATGGAAGATAAAGGGGGTTATTATGCATTGCTTATCAATCTGAAATTAGAAGATAACTCTGCTGTATTCTATCTTTCAAAAGATCAGATACTAAAAGTGGCAGAAATTCCTTTTATCCAGGATCTGTTACCGGCAGAATATGCAGCCATGCTTCCGACTATTACCAGTGCAATAGAAACAGCTAATCAGTTTGATATTACTATGGGATTCAGTAAATAAGAGCTATTTCTTTATATATACAGAAAGGTTGTCTGCTATGGGTGGACAATCTTTTTTATAAAGAGTTATTTTTAACCCTGATAAGAAAAACTGATTTTGTAAATTAGAAGATAGAAGATATCTTTACCTGCCAGAGGAAAAAGTAAACGGATAAAAATTGAAAGACAATGGAAATAAACAGCATCGCAGTCTTTTGTGGTTCCAGTAGTGGTATGGATCCGGTATACCGGGAGAAAGCCTATGCATTAGGCCAGGCATTGGCGAAAAGAAAGATTCGTCTGGTCTATGGCGGTTCCAATGTCGGGTTGATGAGAGCAGTAGCAGATGGAGCGTTGGAGGGAAGCGGTAAAGTCGTGGGCGTGTTGCCCCGCTTTTTTCAGAAAAGGGAACTGGCCCATTCTTCCCTGACTGAATTACTGTATGTGGATACCATGCATGAGCGTAAGTATAAGATGAACTACCTGTCGGACGGAGTGATTGCTCTGCCGGGAGGGTATGGGACACTAGAAGAGTTTTTTGAGATGCTGACCTGGGCCCAGTTAGGTTTACATAAGAAACCGGTTGCTATCCTGAATATTCAGGGTTTTTATGATCTGCTAATCGTGATGGTTTACCGTATGGTAGCAGAAGGATTCCTGCAAGAGGTAAATAAAAAGCTATTATTAGTCAGTGAGGATATAGAAGACTTACTGGATCAGATGAGAACCTATCAACCACCTACCACAGGAAAATGGATCAGTACGGATCCTGATCCTACTCTGACCTCTCCCCGGGAACATAACTCGAATTTCCCTTCAGACAGTGAATAAAACATCACTGGTCTCTCACCTATATATTGCTGGTGGTTTACCAGTGTTTAATCCTATGTATCAGAAAATAATATACTTATTATCCACAGATAATATACTTATTAAGATAGGATAATAAGTATATTATTTTCTGATCTATTACGGAATCAAAAGGATATGGATTACTGTAGAAGAACAATCCGGGAAGTAAGCATTCCTTTTTGGCTGTCTGCAGGAATGTTTGTTAGCCTCCCCACGGTGATGGAAGCGGTGAAGATCACTTTTTCAGTCATCGTCTCAGTCACCACTTCAGTCACCCTGTTTTATGTAGTTAATTTATTAGTTATAAGTGAATTATTTCAGTAAAGGTGACGGGTGACGGAGAAAATAGAAAAAACTCTTGGAGAAGAAAACTTTTTCTGGTAGAAGTTTCGGTATGGACTATTCTTCGCCGGGCAATGACCACTCTGCATTTATGAAGTGAACAGCATAGTAGTAAACAGGAAAAATGGAGTGTGGATTGGAAAATGGATTGAGGTTTTATACCTTTGCAGGCAAATTAGTTAAGAGAGACATATGGAAAAGCTTACGCTGATCAAAGTGGGAGGAAAGATTGTAGAGGAAGAGGCTACGCTCCGGGATCTGCTCCGGGATTTTTCCAACCTGGAGGGATATAAAGTGCTGGTTCATGGAGGAGGGCGCTCTGCTACTCAACTGGCTGGCCGTCTTGGAATTGAAAGTAAGATGGTGAACGGGCGGCGGATCACAGATGAAGAAACCCTGAAAGTAGTGACCATGGTGTATGGCGGATTGGTAAATAAAACCATTGTTGCCGGTCTACAGGCTTTACAGGTCAATGCTTTGGGACTGACCGGAGCCGATATGAACCTGATCCGTTCTGAAAAGCGTCCGGTGAAGGAGGTGGATTACGGATATGTGGGAGATGTCAAAGAGGTACAGGCAGAGTTACTGGCTTCTTTGATCCGGCAGGGCATTGTTCCGGTACTGGCTCCCCTGACCCACGACCAGGCAGGGCATATGCTTAATACCAATGCAGATACTATTGCCGGGGAAGTTGCGAAAGCATTAGCTAACCATTTTGACGTTACCCTGGTGTATTGTTTTGAGAAAAAAGGTGTGTTGCGGGATGAGCAGGATGATGAAAGTGTGATTCCTGAAATCAACCGGGAAACTTTTAAGCAATATGTGGAAGAAGGGATCATTCAGGGGGGCATGATTCCCAAACTGGAAAACTCCTTTGAAGCCATTGACGCCGGGGTAAGACGAGTCGTTATTACCCAGGCAGCCGATATTAATAAAAATTCGGGTACTGTGGTTGGCTGATATAATAATTAAGAGAGACGAAAGAAAAGAGATTATTTCCATTGTCTGCCTTTGGGACTGCAGACAAGGTCCTGCAATTTACCAAATAAATGACTGAATCCGGTAATTAGCAGATTTATTTATGGAAATTACTATAATAATAAACAACTAAGGAGAGAGATTCTTAGATTAAACCGATCCGTAAATCCTTTCTTTTTTATGCAATTCTTGATAAGGAGCTTGTATGGGTAATCTCGTCCCGAGTTTGGGGATAATGAATTGTCTGTACCGTTAAGAGTGTGTATTCCCCTTATATGTTGTCATGTCCTATTTGATAGTTGCATGTTTATTTATTCCTGCAGTTACTTGTTTAATGGCTATATCTGGGAATTATCTGGCTTTTATGGATTGGAGTGCATCATTTTATGGATAAGACTGGTGTTGGAGACTATCAGAATAAAATTTACCTGAGAGTTTTCAGGAAAGCCAAAGGGGATGGCAGGTATCTTAATGATTGCTTTATTTTTTCCATCCGTTGTTTTAACTGCTGAATAGTGAACCAGTACACCTTCTGCTTCATAATCAGGAGTAATCAACCTTATCTGGCTGTTATTCTCAATTTTCAGATCTCCTTCTTTTTCAAATGCCAATTGAACATTGAGAAGGAGGCTATCATTTATAAAGTCCTGGGAAATGTCGTATATTTCACATTTTCCGGAAGTTAAATGTTTATAAGGAAAAAAACCAATGATAGATACCAAAAGAAAAATTACAAACAGGATAATCATGATTCCATATTGAAGTAGAGCAGGGGGGGTTTGTCCTACCAGATTACGAACTTTTTCACTTCTCAGTTCAATATTATTGTTTCATTTTTCTTCCATTTTATTTACCCAATTCTAATTGATTTTTAACCAATCCATAATACAAACCTCGTTTGGTCGTTAATTCGTCATGCGTACCTGTTTCTCGAATGCATCCTTTATCCAGTACAACAATCTGGTCTACATTTTTTACGGTTGATAAACGATGAGCAACAATCACAATGGTTTTTCCTTTATAAAAGCTATTCAGATTTTCTATAATTGCTTTTTCATTGTTTGCATCCAATGCATTAGTGGCTTCATCCAGAAAAACATAAGCCGGATTTTTATAAACTACACGCGCAAGAAGAACTCTTTGTTTCTGTCCCTGACTGATCCCTTGGCCATCCTGTCCTATCATGGTATTATAAGCAAGAGGTAATATTTCTATATCTTTGGCAATATTGGCAATATTGGCTGCATAGCGGATTTTGTCTAAGTCAGGAACATCATCGGAAACGGCGATATTTCTGGCAATTGAATCACTGAAAACGTATCCTTCCTGCATGACAGCTCCACACATGGTCCGCCACCAGGAAAGATTCATCTTAACCAAGTCTGTATTTCCTATTTTTATAGCGCCTGTATGAGGTGGATAATATCCTAATAATAGTTTGATTAAGGTCGTTTTCCCACTACCGCTGGCTCCTACAATGGCCGTTACTTTTCCTTCCGGAATATGTAGATTAATATTATTAAGGATATATTCCGGACTATTTTCATTATATTTAAAACACACGTTTTCTAAATGAATCGAAGAGTTCAGTGGATTTAACTCACTAATCTCCCAGTTTTCATTTTCTTCATTTTTTAGCAATGAATTTCATTCATACGGTCTATACTAATACTTACATCCTGCCATTTATAAATGAATCCCATAATTTGCTCTACCGGAGAATTGAGTTGTCCTATGATGTATTGAATGGCTAACATCATTCCAACAGTCAGTTCTCCATTGAGAACAGAAGTAGCTGCCAGTACTGTTATTATCGTATTTTTTAATTCATTGATTAGTACACTACCTGCTTCCTGATTTTGTTGTAGGTTCAGGGATTTCAGGTTTACATCAAACAGGTTTGCCTGTACATCTTCCCATTCCCATCTTTTCCGCTGTTCGCATCCCTGTAATTTTATTTCCTGCATTCCGGTGATCAGTTGGTATGTGACATTTCGATTGATGGCCTGCTGTTCAAAAAGCTGATAATCGAGAATCTGTCTTTTTTCAGGAATATCTGGATCCAAAGTCCGTATATAAGACTTCCGGCTATAAATACCAGAAAGATTTTCAGATTATAAATGAACAGTACCACACCAAAAACCAGGAAGCTAAACAGAGAAAACAGCAAATTCAGGGATTGAGCAGTAATAAAAGTTTCAATCCTTCGATAGTCTTCTATTCGTTGAAGTAAATCACCGGTCAGTTTATTATCAAAAAAACCATGGGTAATTTCATAAGTTTGATAAAAAAGTCTGATATCAGTGAAATATTTATTCTGGTACTGATATGTAAGAGTATTTTCACCCGTATGAAATCAATGGCTGTCCTACTGAACAGCAACATGAGTTGTGCGATGAGTATCAGCCATATAAAATTAATATCTTGTCCATAAATCCCTATATCCACAATGGCCTGCGTTAAAAAAGGAAAAGTTAGTTGCAGGATACTTCCAATCAGAACTCCCAAAAGTAGCTGGCTAAAAAAGCTTTTATATTTGATTAAGTAATTACTCAGGAAGCTTAGCCGGCTCCGCCTGAGAGGCTGATCAACTGTTTGATCATAAAAAAGATGGGTAGGTTCCAGAATTACAACGACTCCTTTTTCTTCCCCGGCTATTTGTGTACTTACCCAATGATGGCAAAAATCCTCTTTTGAATAGCTTAAATACCCTTTTCCAGGATCCACTACTGAAACAATAGTTTCTCCATGTCTCTTTTTCTTAATCCCGGTGATAATAACGAAGTGATCCTGTTCCCAATGTGCAATACACGGGAAGAGTGCTTTTTCCGCTACTTTATCAAACGTAAACCGGCCTCCTACGGTTTTAAAACCTAACTTTTCTGCGGCTTTGGTGATTCCCAGTAAGGAAACCCCATCACGGCCAATAAACATTAATTTCCGAAGATATTCCTGGGTATAAGATTTACCATAATATTTTGCAATCATACACAGGCAGGCAGGCCCACAATCTTTTGCATCAAATTGTTTTATAAATAGAAACGCCATATCATTATTATAATCTGTTGATCTCTTCTTTTGCGGAAGATTTTCCTCTATACTTTGCTTTTTGTTGATTAAACCGATAGATTACATCCACCGAAAAATTCCATTCCGAGTACTGTTCCCTTTGGTGAAAACGAAAATTATTTATTTCTGCTACCTGTTCATAGGTTAATCCTCTGAGAATATCATTACATTTAAAACTCACACTTAGTTGATCCTTTAGAAAAGACTTTTGTAATCCGGCATCCAGTGAATGAAATGCTTCAGAGGTATAAATACGTTCATTTCCTCCGATATGAAAAAATAAATCCAGAGAAAATAAATATCCATGGGGTAATCGGAAATAATTACCGGCTGAAATATATCCCATAGGATTATTATATTTCATAACAGTTCCCTCATACTCACTTTTAAAAAACGGCTTTATCACTCCTATCGTAACAGAGGGATCCCAGTATTCAAAAAATGTGTGCTGGTAATTTATATTTGCTTTTATAAAATCTGCTTTCCGGAAGTTATCCCAGGTGGAAACTATTTTGGAATGATCTGCTTCATATTCTTTAAATATAGAAGATATATAATCATTTGTCCGTGTATAACTGGTCCTGAAATTAATACCTCGGTATCCCGTCATCCATTCCAAAATATAAGAAGTCTGCGGGACCATTTGCGGATTCCCGATCTGATACATAAACTGATTTTGATAATAGGTCTGCCCATTCAGGAAAGAGAGGGGCAGTCGCTCTGTTCTTGAAGTAAAAGTTAATGCATGGTTAAACGCATTTTTTCTGTAAGCTACCCGAAAAGAAGGGAATAATCTCCGGTATTTCCGGTCTATGTTATTTGTGTTTTTATAAAGATCCCTGTAGGTTGATTTTATCTGTTCATACCTTAATCCGGCATTAAGTGAAAGATGTTCAAAAGTGAACGTATAATCTATGAAACCAGCAAATTTATTTTCTTCATTGGTGAATTTCTGCTGCCCTACATAGACTGACTCTGTTAGTAAGTCTCCATAGCTGTCAATATAACTATAATTTACACCTCCTGTCCACAGATTATGTTCGTTCATTTGATAATCTATGACATACTCTCCCGCATAAATATTAACTTTACTGTCACTATCCATACAGGTCGTTATTTTTTCATCGGTATAGATTTCTTCTACTATCTGATCCCTGGGATCCGTGTAGCGGACATAATCCACATTCAGATTAGAAACAAGTTTTTCATTGATTGTTTGGTTATAAAATAAGTTTACCTGCAGATTATTTACTGCTGTTCCCAAATCACTGGTTCCTCTGAAATCCAGAAAAGGTTGGTTATTTGCATGGATATTATTCCATTCATTCACTTTTGCTTTTTGGTCTTTATAGGACCCATTCAGCTGTAACCCGACAATATGTGCCGGACTTATTTCATAATTAAAATTTAATCTGTAATAATGTCTTTTTTCTTTTGGAGTCCGGTCTCTGTCTGTTACATACTTCCACAACGTATCCACTTGTGCCTCTTTGGTTACATATTGAGTAGAATGGCCTTTATATTCATTAAAGTAATAGTAGGCTGAAGTTGATAAACCGCCCTTGGCATATGAAAGAGTCACGCTTTCATTATGACTAAAATATTTACTTTGAACAGCACCACCCCGTACCTGTACGGAAATTCCTTCTTCTCTTCTTAAGGTGACAATCTTTATGACCGCATTGGTTTCCGCATCATATCTGGCCCCCGGATTGGCAATCAATTCAATACTTTTAATATTTTCCACACTCAGATTATGTACTTCTTCTACATTCTGTACCTTTTTGGCATTGATATAATAAACAGGGGTTCCGCTTCCAAAGACTTCTATAATTCCTTTATTATTGGTCAGACCTGGTATCTTAGTTAAGAGATCAGCTATCGAATGTTCCTTAGATAAAATACTATTAGAAACATCTGTTAAAATAGAGCCATTCAGACTTTTGAACACTGGTTTGTTAGCTGTAACCACAAATTCTCCTAATTCCAGTGGGGATTCATCAAGGATAATTGTTCCCAGATCATAGTTACCTCCGGAATGAAGATATTTAGTTTCATAACCAATAAAGCTAATTCTGAGGATAAAATTAGCTTTACTGGCATGTTCTGTTTGAAGAATAAAGCAGCCATCCGTATTAGTAACAGTTCCATCAATAAACAGGGAATCCTGTGCAGACAGCAGGACTACATTGGCAAAAGCAATGTGGATTTCTGTCGCACTGATAATTTTCCCCGTAAAATTCTGAGCCATTGGTTTTAAAGGAAGTAGAAATAAACCCGTTAGGAGATAGAAAATAAATTTATTCATTCTGCTTTTTCTTTTTAAGTTATATTAATCTGTCAAATTTCAAATGAAGTAAGATCTATTCAATCCCTGCTTCTTTCATCTCTTTTTTGCAGAAAGAAACGACATCATATAAAGAACCTCCTTCATATATAGGACGCAACCTGCAATACTTTAGGTTACATAATGCCTGATCTTTGCAGTCCTTACACTTAGGCAGATCCTGGGTTTTCAAACCTCCCCTAAACAAGTGGAGTGCCGGATCATTCCAGACATCCTTTAAGCTTCTGTTTAACAAGCTGGCTACCGGGTATTCTTTTTTCCTCCGATTCCATAGATACAGGGATAAGCTGTTAAGGATGAATCCAGGGCTAATACGGAAAAAGCAGCGCTGCAAATAATATTATCTTTTTTATCTCTTATCTTTTTAATATCTTCTTCTGTAGAAGCTAATCCATGATTATCGGTTATTTCTATTTTCAGCAGATATTTTTCCTGTAGGATTTTAATCTTCTTTTTCACTTCCGGAATATTGAGGATCTCATCCATATATAAAGTTTTATTGTCAAGGGCCCTTCCTGATTCTTCAATGAAATTAATATTTAAGCTTTTTGCTTTTAATTGCAGAGCAAGTGGAACGATTTCTTCCAGTTCATGTTGATTGTGTTTATTTACAGTGAATGTGATTGTGAAACGGACTCCTTGTTCAGACATTATTTTCAGGTTATGCATAGTTTTGTTAAAAGATCCTTTTCCCCTGATAATATCATTTGTTTCCGGTGTTACACCATCCAGGGATATTCCTAAAAAAACATTTGGCCTGATAAGGAGATCCCACCATTTATTTTTAAGGGAAAGAGTTGCATTGGAAAGAATGGCTACATGTAGCCGTTTAGCAGAAGCATAGTTCACTATATCATATAATTCTTTTACTAAAAAGGCTTCCCCTCCCGTTATTTTGAGGAATCTGACCCTTAATTCTTCCATTTCATCCACCAGTGTGTAAAATCTTTCCAATGGAATTTTTTGTATTTTATCTTTAGCTGTTGAATTCCGGTAACAGTGGGGACAAGTTAAATTACATTTATTGGTGATCAGTAGATCAATTGCTTCCGGAGTATATTCACTGATTTGATCTTTAGGGAGGTTTTTATAAGGGTTGGAGACCTGAAAGGGTACATCTGATTCAATAAGTAAATCCGCAAAATCAGTCCGGCTATGGATAAGTTCCTGGATTGTCTGCAAATTGTGGGGTATATTTTTTTACTTAATAAATGCCCTATTTCACAGAGATTGGTGGCATTATGAAGAAAATAATTCAAAACAGTATAAAAGAATAAATTAATTTCAGAAGCTGTACTGCTATAAGTATCATAAATAGTATAATCTAAAAAAGAACGCCGTAAAACAAATTTTTTATTTAATGTATATTTCCCAACAAAATAATTTTTTTGCTCCATGATTTTTATTATTAAATTTATAGAAAAAGCGTAAGTGCCTTTTATTTGCACTTACGCCTATGGATCATATTTTACCAGCTACTGTTGCAGCAGTTTTTGTCACCATATGTACTTTGCTGGTCACGAGCCATATCAGCCATCGCATTACCACTTCCACCTTTCAATTGATCCAGATCCATTTCTGTTAATTCATTTTCAAGTTCTTGTAATTTTTTTCTTCTGTTTTCATAATATATTTAAATTAAATTTTTTCCTACTCATATCGCTTTTCGGAAATCGCGTCAGGTATCCAACAGATTCAAATAGTATTTTTTTATCTGTTTTATTACCGGAATAGTCAAACTGTCTTTTTACCAGCTATTGCAGCAATCTTCGCTACCTTTTGTTACCGGCTGGTTATGAGCTATATCAGCTCCTGCACTACCAGTACCACCTTTCAATTGATCCAGATCAAAATCTGTTAACTCACTCTCAAGTTCTTCGAGTTTTTTTCTTCTGTTTTCATAACTTGATTTAAATTTAGAATTTTCTTCTACTCGTCTCGTTTTTCGGAATCCACGCCAAATCCTGGGACTGGACCGAACTTTAAAATTTAATCCAGATGCATTTTGGGTATATTTGCAAATATTATTTTTCTTAAAAATCTGTGAGAAATATGTATCTCTTGGTAATTTTGTTAGTTTAAGTCTACCTGTTGTCTCTTGCTGCTATTTAGTTTGAGTCATAACTTTTAGCATAATAATTATAAGCTACCGGAAAGAAAATGTGTTTATATATAGTATAGTACTACTGGAAGTGTTTTCATAAATAACAAAATAATTTTTATTAGACCGGAAGGTTCTTAAATCGAAAAACATAGTAAAATAATTTATCTATAAATAATAGGACTATATTTTATACAATATAAAAAATGTATTAAATAGTTTAATCTTTAAAATTAAATGTCAAAGGGGTTATTTTTATATTTATTATTTAGTTGTTTTATTTTAATTTTTTTAATAAAATATATATTAGATATTTTGTTAAATATAATTTTCCTCATGAATATTTTAGTTTGAATTTTTAATTACTTGTTTTTTAGATCTTTGTAAAATCCCTGATATAATCAGTCTTCTGCTGCGCTATTTTTACCGTGATAAAGGTAAATAGCTTCTTTTATATATACAACTGTTTATGTAAAATAGTCTTAATTTTTGAATAGTTTGTTATTGATATATAAATGTTTTATTAAGAGTTAAAATTAATAGTACTATAGTTTCAGTAATAGGCTAAATAGGATAATAATTCACCTATGCTTTCCAATAGGTTAAAATAATGTGTTGAAGTAATAGGATAAAACCATTAAGCAGATTATTGGGAGTAAAGGGTGTTAAGGTGGAGTCCTATTTTTGATTACACGTCGTACAGGCTGTTGATCGTTTTTCGATCTTACTTTATGATTCCCGGAGTTTTTATTCTAAGGATATCCATATCCGTTGGTGGAAACAGTTTAAAATCAGTTCCTCCAACTAAAGTATTTATTCTATATAATTGAGTGTTTACGTTATATGGAATCTGTAAATTTATATATTTAATCTTCGATGATTGTATATTGTTCGTGTTCAATTTCTTCTCCTTCTGGTCCTGTTTCCACAGGAATAGACTTAACTGTGCTTCGTATCTTTATGTTTTTGAACCAGACAGTGGCATCTCCATGTTTGCCTTGTAAGCCGATAAATCCTTTGGTCGGTAGTTCGGCATAAGGCGTGGGCAACCAGGCAGGGATCTCGCTTCCATCCGGGTTTTCCGTACCGGATGTCCATTTACTCATATTCATTTCATTCACTTTCTTTCCGTTCAGGATGACAGAAATCCGTTGTCCGGTACAGCGAATACGCATGTGATTCCATTCGCCGGGTTTCTTAACTACGTTTTCCTGACGTGGCCCTAAATGCCCGTAGATCGCTCCACAGCGTTCATAAGGTTTGGCATCTGCCCATTTTTCGTAATGGTTATCTGCGATCTGTACTTCTACGGAGTTTGGTATCCAGTTCTCTGTGTCAGTACAGTAAATAATTACTCCGCTATTGGTTCCCGGGTCGGTTTTGAATTCCAGGTCCAGTTCAAAGTTCTCATATTCTTCGTTGGTCCAGATCGCCTCATCTTTCATGGCTGTCAGCATTCCGTTGGTTTCACTCCAGGCTTCCGGGTCATACGTTGCTTTAGAGAGATCTTTTCCGAAAAGAGGCCGCCAGACATTTCTGGCAGATTCCTGGGCAGAGAGCGTCATTACCAGACTGCAAAATATAAAAACAGATAGGAAATGTTTCATGTAGTATGGAATTTTAGTCATAGAAAACAGGTTCAAAGATATTCATTAATTTCTTATATCCGTTTATTTTAGTTTTCCTTTTTCTATCGGGAAGCGGGAAAGTATGGAATAAACTCTTTATATTTGTTGGGATAAAATGGAATACATGCAGGAAAACATACCCTTAATTCGTATTATTCAGGCCGTTCCCCGGCTCCCTGAGCTCCGGTTTTCTTCTCCGGTAAACTGGGCGATAGAAGAAGGACAGCAATGGGCGGTGATTGGCCCGAATGGCAGTGGAAAAACCTTATTGGCTGACCTTCTCCAGCGTCGCTATGCACTGAAAGAAGGAGACGTAATAGTCAGGGGAAATGAAAAGATCAGTGAGTTAATAAAAAGTATTGCTTTTAAAGATATTTATTCCCTAGCTGATTACCAGAATTCCTATTACCAACAACGGTGGCATGCCACTGAAACGGATGAAATACCTACAGTAGAGGAACTTTTCCGTGAACATACCGGATCCGGAAACTTACAGGATTTGCTCTCTTTGTTTGGTGTGGAGGAGTTACTTCCTAAACGGCTGATTTTTCTTTCGAGTGGCGAGTTAAGAAAATTTCTGATTATCCGTGCCCTGCTTACCCGTCCCCGTATACTGATCTTGGATAATCCATTCATTGGCCTGGATGCCGGTTCCCGCGAAGTATTGATAGAGATGCTCAACCGGCTCACTTCCTTACAGGGGGTGCAGGTGATTCTACTCTTATCCAATCCGGAAGATATTCCGGAGATGATTACCCATGTGCTACCGGTACGGGACCTGTCCTGTTTTCCTGTTATGAGAAGAGGGGATTTCCTGACTGACCGGGTAATCCGTAAGGCTTTATTCCCTGTCATGGAGGAAGTAGTCTCTTTTCCGGTTTTGGATAAAGCCCCTTCCGGACATACAGTCACTTTCCGCATGGAACAGGTCTCTATTCGGTATGGAAACCGTACGATCCTGAAAGAACTGGACTGGGAAGTGAAAAATGGGGAGAAATGGGCGTTGTCTGGCCCGAATGGGTCTGGTAAATCTACATTGTTGAGTTTGGTATATGCGGACAATCCGCAATCCTATGCCAATAAGATCTATTTGTTTGACCATAAACGGGGAACAGGAGAAAGTATCTGGGATATAAAGAAACGGATCGGATATGTGTCGCCGGAAATGCATTTATATTATAGGGAGAACGTGCCGGTATTACATATTGTCGGTTCCGGATTTTTTGATTCCATTGGTTTGTATCGTTCCTGTAATGAGGAACAAAAAAGTGTGGCCCAGGAGTGGATGCGGGTCTTTGGCATTGAGCATCTGAAAGACCGTCTTTTCCTGACCCTTTCTTCCGGTGAACAACGGCTGGCACTCCTGGCAAGAGCATTTGTGAAAGATCCGGATCTGTTAGTACTGGATGAACCTTTACATGGGCTGGATATCTGCCATAAGCAGCAAGTGGCTCATATCATCGGACAGTTTTGCGACCGGCCGGGAAAAACATTGGTATATGTCACCCATTATCCCTATGAGTTGCCGGCCTGTGTGGACAGACGGTATGAACTGGTCAAACAGGTATGAATATGAAAGCCGGCTTATATAAATATCTGCTATATGGATGTGTTGTGTGGGGAGTCTTATTTGGTTTCCTGCAATATACCAGTGAATACCATTTTTATCTGATTGAGCAACAGCAATTGTTCCTGTGGGACAGGTATTATTGGCTGGAAGAGTTAGTGGTGCCGGGTGGAATAGCTACGTTACTTGCAGAATTTCTGGTTCAGTTTTTTCTGCTGCCTTATGCGGGAGCAGCTATTACCGCTTTATTACTAACCAGCGCTGGGATAGGTACCGCTCTTCTTCTAAAAAAGATTGTATCTGCTAACCGGCTCTTTTTACTCTCCCTGTTGCCTGTTGTTTCTCTGTTATTGATTCATCTGGATTTTAATTATCGGGTTAGCGGGACGGCGGGATACCTTCTTTTGCTGGTTGCCCTGAACCTGACTGTCCGGATCCATCGATATGGAATGCGGCTTCTGACTGCCGGTATACTGGCTGTGCTTCTTTTCTATGTGGCCGGACCTGTTTTCCTGTTATTTGCTGGTATGATGTTTTTATATGAATGCTGTAACCGGACACCGCGTGGCTATGCTATGCTGTTAATCTGTGCAGAGGTTTTCTTATTGGGTATATGGGTAGTCTCTTTGTCCCGGATCGGTGAATTTAAGTTTATTTTCCTGCCGGATGGGTATTATCATCCGAAGTTAGATCCTAAACCGGTGCTTTATTTTGCCTGGCTTGCGCTACCTATCCTGTTACTGTTGGCTTTCGGTATCCGTAACCGCAAGGGCCTGTCCGGAAAAATGGTTTGGGTATCTGCAGGAGCACAACTCCTTTTAGTAGCCGGATTAGCCGGGTGGGGGATCCGTACCTATGGCGATGCCAGATCCTCCCGGGTGAAAAAGCTGGATTATTATGTCCGTACGGAACAGTGGGACCTGATTCTGAAGGAGTGTGAAGGAGAGCTTTCGAATTATTTATATATGTGTTACCTGAATATGGCTTTGGCACAGAAAGGGGAACTGGGAAACAGGATGTTCGCTTATGACCAGCGGGGAGCGTCAGGATTAATTGTTCCATGGAATAAGACCCATACGGTTTCTATCCTGTTGAGTGATCTTTATTTTGTGGTAGGAGATATCGGGTTAGCTCAGCAAATGGCTTTTGAAGCGTATGTGGGTAGTTCCGGAAAAGGAAATCCGCGGATGTTGCAACGGCTGGTGGAAACGAATCTGATCTATGGAGAATACCGCGTGGCAGAGAAATATATAGCCCTTTTGGAAAAAAGCTGGGGATACGCCCGTTGGGCACAGGAAAAGCGAGGATTTTTATATCATGACGAAGCGGTAGCCAACGATTCTGTGTTATGGAAAAAGCGGCGGGATCTTCCCAAGGAGAATTTCCTCTCACAGATCTATGGAGTTACAGAAGACCTGTTTCGGCTGGCGGAGAATAATCCGTCAAACAGGACTGCTATTGAATATGCAGGCGCTCTCTATCTGCTGAATAAGGAACATATGCCTTTCATAGAATTGCTGGAAACCTATTACGGAACGGAGGTGCTACCGGAGTTGCCTCTGCATTTCCAGGAGGCTGTTGTCTCTTTCTGGGAAAATGAACCGGCCCGGTGGGATGATTTCGGTGTATCCACACCTGTCCGGCAACGTTTTGTGGAATTTAAAAAGCAGGTATTAGCTAATCGTCATAATAGCGGGGCGTTACCTAATTTGCTGAGGCGTTCGTATGGAAATACCTACTGGTTTTATTTTATGTTTAAATAATACATCTGGGGTAGATAGAAGAATTAAACTTTTATATTTAATCCACCCCGGCTATCATGAGAAACTGAATATGAAAAAACAGATCATTTATTGGCTGGGAGTAGTCCTGTTGGTTGCCTGTGAAATTACTGTTCCGGAAGAAGAGCCAACGGATCAGTTGCCACCAGTGTTCCCCGACTATATGGAAGTAACAGTTCCGCCTAATATCGCTCCTTTAAATTTTATGCTGACGACTCCCTGTAAAACGGCATATGCTGTTTTTTCCTGTGGAACCTTCTCTTTTTCGGTGAAGGCGGCCACAGACGGAGTATTTTCAATTCCTGGGAAGAAATGGAAATGGGTCGTGGCGGAAGCTACCGGCAGACAATTGGACATCACCGTTTATGCAGAAGAGGAGAGGGGATGGGTGCAGTATCTTTCTTTTCCGGTCTATGTTGCAGAAGAACCTGTTGATCCTTATATTGCCTACAGACTAATTGAACCGGGATATGAATTGTGGAACCGGATGGGCATTTATCAGAGGCACCTGGAAAGTTATGATGAAACAGCTATTATGGAAAATAAAAGTACTCACTACAACTGTATGAACTGCCATTCGTTTTGTATGCAGGATCCGAACCAGATGTTGTTTCATATGCGTGGAAGTCATCAGGCGACTATCGTGGTGAAAGACGGAAAAGTGGAAAAGCTGAATACGAAAACTGACCAGACTGTTTCCCCTTTGGTCTATCCTTCCTGGCATCCTTCCGGACGGTATGTGGCTTTTTCTGTGAATGATACCAAACAGACTTTTCATTCCAATGACCGAAACCGGATAGAGGTGTTTGATCTGGAATCAGATGTGGTGGTCTATGATACGGAAAAACATGAGATCCTGACCTCTTCCCTGTTATCTTCCAAGGATTATTTTGAAACATTTCCAACTTTTTCTCCGGATGGGAAACGATTATATTTCTGTACGGCGGATGCACATCCCATGCCTTTCGAATATGATGAAGTCAAATACAGCCTGTGCTCTGTTTCCTTTAATCCGGTTACCCGCACCTTCGGAACAGAGGTAGATACCCTCTATCATGCTGGTAACTCCGGGAAAAGTGTTTCGTTTCCCCGTATCTCTCCTGATGGGAACTATCTTATGTATACGTTGGCCGGTTACGGGAATTTTTCCATCTGGCATAAAGATGCAGATCTGTATATAGTGGACCTCTCTTCCGGAGAGCACTATCCGTTGCATGCCCTGAATAGTCCGGATGTAGAGAGTTATCATTCCTGGAGCAGTAACAGCCGGTGGGTGATCTTCAGTAGCCGGAGGATCGATGGATTATATACGCGTCCTTATATTGCTTATATCGATGATCAGGGACAACCTGCCAAACCTTTCCTGTTACCCCGGAAAGACCCCGAATTCTATGACCGTTTGATGAAGTCTTACAATATTCCGGAATTTATTACGGGTAAGGTGAAAAACAGACAGCGTGAGATTAGTCTGATTGCGAAAAAGGATAAAGGAATAGATGTGAAATTTGTAAATTAGAAGAAGGGATCATACAATCTATCAGGAAAAAGAAGAGACTACTTTACGTCCGGCTG
>JAJQFE010000035.1 GCA_021201295.1 Tannerellaceae bacterium
TGCTAAACTGACGTACGGGTAACTGTACCGGGGGTTCGAATCCCCCCGCTTCCGCAAGAAAATTTACTGAAAAAGTCTGACAAATTAATTTGTCAGACTTTTTTTATTCCTTTCCTCAAAAAAAGCAGAAAAATCCTTAGAAAAAACAAGTAAATATTTTTACGAAAAATGTAAATAGGCATTTACATATACTCTAAAAACAAAATAGAAATCAACACTATTTAGGAATTTTCTACCTGAATTCTACCAACAAATATTGGTAAAAATGCTATTATCGCCGATGGAGCAAAAATTTTAGGGCCTGTACTAATTGGAGAAAACTCTGTTGTCGCAGCCGGAGCCATCATTACAAGAGATATCCCTGCTAATAGCATTGCTTATGGGGTAAATCAATTCAGGTCTAAGGATGCTACCTATGATTTGATATTTAGCCCGAATATGTTAAGTGGGGAGAAGATAATAGAAGCCAATAAGAAACTGATTGCAGTATTTAACGGAGATTCTGCCAAACTGTTATAAATGAAAAAGTCCCGAAACCCACTTGGTTTCAGGACTTTCCTTTGTTTTGCTTTCAGTTTTTGCGGTATGGACGGGACTCGAACCCGCGACCCCCTGCGTGACAGGCAGGTATTCTAACCAGCTGAACTACCACACCATTTATTTTGTCGCTCTTCCTCTGAATTGCGATGTAAAGATAGAGTAGAATCTTGAAATTTGCAAGGGTTTTAAGAAAAAAGATGGTGAGCTACAGATTATTTTTTACTTTTGTCTGTAACTCACATGCATGGTAGATGGATGATTCGGAAGTATATGACTGATTTACAGATACCATTTAATACAAAGCAAGTACTATTTAAATACTACCGATATGAAAATACGCCTGTGGACTATATAACTGCCCGTTCCGTCATTGAAAAATATAATTTACCGGATTTTGGAAAAGCAACAATCCGGGAAGTGGTAGCCATCTCTTCCGAATTGGAAGAGGTCGCCGGAACGGAATTTATTCACATGGAAATGGGTGTACCAGGTCTTCCCCCCCTGCCCGATCGGTGTAGAAGCAGAGATAAATGCCCTGAAACAAGGGATGGCAGCGATTTACCCTAATATAAATGGTATACCACAACTTAAAACGGAAACGGCTCGTTTTGTTAAAGCCTTTATGGACATAGAAGTAAGTCCGGAAAGTTGCGTTCCGGTAACAGGATCCATGCAGAGCACATATGCCTCTTTTCTGACCAGCGGGCAATGCTATCCTGATAAACAGACTATCCTCTTTATTGATCTGGGGCTCCCTGTACAGAAACAACAGATCACCGTAATGGGATATGCCTGTAAGTCATTTGATGTATATGCTTACCGGGGTGGGAAATTACGGGCTAAACTGGAAAGTTATCTGCAAAGTGGGCAGATTGCAGCCCTCACCTACTCTAACCCCAATAATCCGGGATGGTTCTGCCTGCAGGAAGAATAATTAAAGATCATTGGCGAACTGGCTAACCAATATGATGTGATAGTTATTGAAGATTTAGCCTATTTTGCCATGGACTTCCGGAAAGAGCTTGAAATTCCTTTCCAGGCTCCTTTTCAACCGACTGTAGCCCGGTATACGGACAATTATATCATCCAGATCTCCGGCTCCAAGGCGTTTAGCTATGCAGGCCAACGGATCGGAGTAACGGTTATGAGTGACAGACTTTATCACCGGACTTATCCCGGATTGACTATCCGGTATGGCGGCGGCACGTTCGGAACAGTCTATATACACCGGGTGTTGTATGCGCTTTCTGCAGGCACAGGTCATACCGCGCAATTTGCTTTGGCTGCTATGTTTAAAGCTGCTTCTGACGGCTCTTTCGATTTTGTTTCCAGGGTACAGGAGTACGGACGAAGAGCGGAAAAATTAAAGAATATATTTACGAAATATGGTTTCCGGATCGTCTATGACCGGGATTTGGAGGAACCCATTGCAGATGGATTCTATTTTACAATTGCCTATCCGGGCATGACGGGAAGTCAGTTGATGGAATTACTCATCTATTACGGGATCAGTGCGATCTCTCTGGGTACAACCGGCAGTGACCAGGAGGGATTAAGAGCCTGTACCTCTTTTATTAAAGATCATCAATATGAATTATTAGAAGAAAGACTGGCTATTTTCCGGGAAAATAATTCGGTCTGACCTTTATAAAATCCACTCATTATTTACATATATTAACAAAATAACCGCTTATTCATTTGTCTGTTAATCTAAAATCCCTTATATTGTTCCTATATTAATCTATACAGGCTAACGCCATGGCAGCAGATAACAACATATTTACTATCAAACATAATGATGTACTTCCTTCCCGTGGAAGTTTATTAATATCCGAACCCTTTTTGCAAGAAGCATATTTCCAACGTTCCGTTATTCTATTAGTTGAACATAATAAAGAGGGTTCCATGAGCTTTGTACTGAACAAACAGACCGACCTCATCGTCAATGATTTTTTCCCGGGGTTAGAACATACACCGGGAATTCCTATTTACCTGGGAGGTCCGGTAGCACCGAATAAACTTTTCTTTATTCATTCTTTAGGAGAATTGATTATCCCCTGCAGCATGCCTATCGGAGAAAATCTCTATTTTGACGGAGACTTTGAGGTACTGAAAGAATATATCCAGAGCGGATATAATATTACAGATAAAGTAAAGTTCCTGTTAGAATATTCCAGATGGGAAAAGGACAGCTTAAAAACGAGATTGACAGCAACTCCTGGATTGTGAGTGATAAAGTGAATGAAATATTATGAAAGCCCATGGTGAAGCTTTCTGGAAACACTCCCTGGAATGCATGGGAAGTAAATATAAGACCTGGGCGAAATTCCCTAAAGATCCGGATTTGAATTAATATAAATGAAAACATCTCCTTTACACCATTCTCCCAATCCCTGGGCACTGTTGCCCCTCATTGTTTTTTTAGTTTCTTATTTAGTAGTATCCATCATTGCCGGTGATTTTTACAAAATGCCTATTACAGTCGCTTTTGTACTTGCCTCTGTTGTAGCCATCGGCATGTCCAAAGGAGGAAAACTCAGTAACCGTATTGAACAATTTTGCAGGGGAGCTGCCAACAGTAATATTATGCTGATGGTACTGATCTTTATATTAGCAGGAGCTTTTGCCCAAACTGCCAGAAGCATGGGAGCAGTGGATGCTACGGTTAACCTGGCCTTATCCGTGTTACCGGGTAATCTGCTGGCAGCAGGTATTTTCCTGGCTGCCTGTTTCATTTCTATCTCTGTAGGAACTTCAGTAGGTACTATTGTGGCTTTAGCTCCTGTTGCTGTTGGGATCGCTTCCAAAACAGGTATGCATGAGGCCTTTATGCTAGGAGTAACCATCAGTGGAGCTATGTTTGGAGATAACCTTTCTTTTATCTCCGATACCACTATTGTGGCCACCCGCACACAGGGATGTAAAATGTCTGATAAATTCAAACTGAATATACGGATCGCTCTGCCGGTAGCCATTCTGACTGCGATGATATATATATGGATGGGAAGTGGTATAGAAGCGGGTTATGAGATCGGAGCTATTGAATGGGTAAAAGTGATTCCCTATCTCGTAGTCCTGGTCACAGCTATTTTAGGGATGAATGTTCTATTGGTGATCTTTACCGGGTTACTTCTTTCCGGAATGATAGGCATCGTTACGGGAAGTTTGGATATCTGGGGCTGGAATGCTGCTATGGGAGCCGGTATGGTTAATATGGGTGAATTGATCATTGTTACTTTACTCGCAGGAGGAGTTCTGGAGATGATTCGCTATAACGGAGGGATTGACTGGATTATTCTGAAGTTGACTTCCCATATCCATTCTTCCAGAGGGGCAGAAGGAAGTATTGCAGCCTTAGTCAGTTTTGCGGATATCTGTACAGCCAATAACACAATCGCCCTGATTATGTCCGGTCCTATTGCCAAAGATATTGCCGACCGTTTCCAGGTCGATCCGCGTAGAAGCGCCAGCCTTTTGGATATGTTTTCCTGTATCACGCAAGGAATCATTCCGTATGGAGCCCAGTTGCTGATGGCTGCCGGGTTAAGTTCGGTCACTCCTATTGAAATTATGAAGTATTTATATTATCCTTACCTTTTAGGAATAGGTGCAATTTTAGCTATTATTTTCCGGTATCCACGGAAATATGCATAACTTATTTTCTTAGCAGGCAAAAAATAAAACGCAAAAAAACTTCGGGAAAGAGCTAAAAAAGAGAAGTAATTCTGATTACAATCCGACTATGAGCGCTCTTTTACTTATAGAGTCTCTTTTTTAGTTGTAACCGGAATTACTTCCCGTTATGTTGGTTATACTGTAATACCTAATTATTTCAACCCTCTGTTTTTCAGCAATGGTTCGGTTCCCGGTTCTTTACCACGGAAGTTTACATACATATCCATCGCATCATCAATTCCTCCTGGTGTTAATACATAGGTACGAAATTTAGCAGCCATTTCCTGATTAAAAATATCTCCTGTTTCTTCAAACGCTTCATACGCATCCGAATCCAGCACTTCCGACCAGATATAGCTGTAATATCCGGCTGTATAGCCACCTCCCATGGTGTGGTTGAAATAGGTGGAGCGGTAGCGGGAAGGGATCTGTTTGATCAGCCCACGTTTGTTTAATGTCTGTGCTTCAAAATCCATGACGTTCAGATTAGAAGGAACATTTTTCAATACGTGATAGTCCATATCTAGGTAAGAAGCGGCCAGATATTCAGTGGTAGCAAACCCTTGTCCGTATTTGCTGCTCTTATCCAGTTTTTCAATTAATTCAGCCGGGATGACTTCTCCTGTTTCATAATGTTTGGCATATACTTTCAATACCTCCGGTTCAAATACCCAATGTTCCATGATCTGTGAAGGCAGTTCCACAAAGTCACGGGGAACACCACCAATACCATAATAATGTACATCCCTGAACAGTCCATGCAACGCATGGCCGAACTCATGGAACAGGGTAGTCGCTTCATCCGCACTTAACAGGGCCGGTTGTCCGGGAGCCAGTTGAGTGAAATTACATACGATAGTGACTACCGGAGCTACCCGTTTACCATTCTCATAGATCTGTTGCCGGTAACTGCCACACCATGCACCACCCCGTTTGCTGGCACGTGGGAAGAAGTCCATATATAAAACACCCAAATGGGATCCGTCTTTATCTTTGCATTCAAAAGCATACGCTTCCGGATGAGGAAGCGGGATATTGCGTATAGGAGTGAAAGTGATACCATATAATTTAGTAGCTACATAGAAAGCACCTTCAAATACATTTTCTAATTTCAGGTAAGGACGTACTTCATTTTTATCCAGGTCAAACTTCGCCACCTTTGCTTTCTCAAAATAATAACGCCAGTCCCAGCCTTCCGCTGTAAAGTTTTTACCATCTTTCTTAATTTCCACCTGAATGTCCGCCAACTCTTCTTTCGCTTTTGCTAAAGCAGGAGTCCACAGTTCATCCAACAGGTTATAGACATTAGCCGGATTTTTAGCCATACGGTCTTCCAACACAAAAGAAGCATAATCATCGTACCCCATCAGTTGTGCTTTTTCCAGACGCTTAGCCACCAACTCCCGGACTACTTCTTTATTATCCGCATCATTATTGTTGTTACCACGGTTGATATACCCTTTGAAGATCTTTTCCCGCAGGTCCCAGTTATCCGCATATTGCAGGAATGGCATCACACTTGGATTGTGCAGGGTAAATAACCAACTGTTTACCAATCCGGCAGCTTTAGCTGCTTCTGCGGCATTGGCAATCAGATTATCTGGTAAACCGGCCAGGTCTTCTTCGTTCTCAATGATTAACTGGAAATCATTGGTTTCTTTCAACATGTTTTGTCCGAACGTAAGCTGCAGCATAGCAATATCACTATTCAACTGGCGAAGTTTAGCCTGGTCTTCCTCACTGAGATTGGCTCCCCCGCGAACAAAACCTTTATAGGTTTCTTCTAATAGTTTCTTTTGTTCTTTATCCAGATTCATATCTTTCTGGTTCTGGTAAACAGCTTTCACCCGTTCAAATAATTTAGGGTTCAGATTGATGTCATCCCGGTGTTTGGATTGCAAAGGAGATAACTCCCGGCTTAGTGCCTGCATTTCATCACTGGTGCTGGCTCCATTCTGTCCACCAAAAACGATACTGACTTTTCTAAGCAAAGCACCACTCTGGTCCAATGCAGCAATGGTATTATAGAAATCCGGTTCTGCCGGATTATTAACAATTGCTTCAATTTCTTTTACCTGCTCTTCCATGCCCTGCAGGAAAGCAGGTTTGTAGTGTTCCAGTTTAATATCCTCAAAAGGAGGAACACCAAACGGGGTAGTGTATTCCGACAGGAATGGATTTTCGGTCTGTTCTTCTCCGGCTTTCTTATCCGTAAGAGACCCACATGCATTCAATAAAACTGCCATACCTGCAGCGATAACCATTTTTTTCATCTTTTTGGATTACTGTTTTAAATTAGACATCAATTATCATACAGTTTTTTGGGGATATTTTATGTTTACTCATGACAAAGATATGGAAAAATTATCTTATTTTAGACAATAATTATATAAGAAGAATTTCTCAGTATGAATAAAATAACGACGTTGCTTTCCATTCAATACCCTATTATACAGGGAGGAATGGTCTGGTGCAGTGGATGGCGACTGGCCTCAGCGGTCAGTAATGCCGGGGGGGGTTAGGGTTGTTAGGAGCCGGATCCATGTATCCGGATATGCTAAGGGAACATATCCGGAAATGCAGGGCAGCAACAGATAAACCCTTTGGAGTAAATGTCCCGTTAATGTATCCGGACATCCAACAGATCATGGAACTGATCGTAGAAGAAAAAGTTCCGGTCGTATTTACATCAGCCGGTAATCCCGGAACCTGGACCGGTTTTCTGAAAGAACAGGGAATTCGTGTCGGCCATGTAGTCAGCAGCACCAGATTTGCTGTCAAATGTGAAGAAACCAGAGTAGACCTGATCGTCGCGGAAGGATTTGAAGCGGGAGGACATAACGGACGGGAAGAAACGACTACGATGTGCCTGGTTCCAGCCATACGGAAAGCCACTTCGCTACCGTTATTAGCTGCCGGTGGAATAGCGACCGGTCGAAGTATGCTGGCAGCTATGGCATTAGGAGCGGATGGGGTGCAGATCGGGACCCGGTTTGCTTTAACCACAGAAAGTTCCGCCCATATCAGTTTTAAACAAGTATGTCTTAGTTTACAGGAAGGAGAAACCAGACTACTCCTGAAAAAACTTTCCCCTACCCGGCTGGTAACCAAAGGAGGTTTCACTCTGGCTGTGGAAGAAGCAGAAGCCAGAGGAGCCTCTGTGGAAGAACTCAAAACGCTCTTAGGCAGAGGCCAGGCTAAACGCGGGATCTTTGAAGGAGACCTGCAGGAAGGGGAATTAGAGATCGGACAGGTAGCTGCTCAACTCCGAGAACTACAATCTGCAGAAGAGGTGATCCGGGAGATCCTTACGGAATATAATCAATTGGTTTCGCAAGGATTCCATTCTTTCTGAAAAACCCTCTGACAAATCAGATAAATAAATCTATCTTTGCCCCCGTTAAAACTATTCTATTTATTTAATATATATGAAACAGGCAAAAATAGCTCTTTTTGATTTTGATGGGGTGATTGTAGATACAGAGCCTATTTATGATATTTTCTGGAACGAAGCAGGAGACTGGTACCAGACCGGGATTGAGAACTTTGCAGATGTGATTAAAGGAACCACGATGCCGGACCTGATGAAAAAATACTTTTCTGACCGTCCGGAGGAATTTCAGAAAATGGTGATCCGGGAGGCACATGCCTATGAAAGTACCATGCCACTCCCTCCTATGCCTGGTTCCATAGAATTTCTTCGTACATTGAAAGCAAAAGGAGTAAAAATGGGATTGGTTACCAGTTCAGATACCAGCAAAGTACAACGTGCATTTAAAGAACTGGAACTGGAAGAAATATTTGATACGGTAGTCACTGCCGACCGCATCACCCGGGGGAAGCCGGATCCGATGTGTTATCTGTTAGCGGCTTCCGACCTGAAGGTTTCTCCTGCGGATTGCCTGGTATTTGAAGATTCTTTTGCCGGGATACAATCCGGGACAGAAGCTGGTATGCGGGTGATCGGACTTACTACGACCAATCCGGAAGAATCACTGAAAGACTTAGTCTATGAAACCATTCCTGATTTTAAGAACATTACATTTGAAAAATACCTGGAATGGTAAGCCATAGGATCTGATCTCCTTTTATCCTGAGATAAACATAGAGCATAAAAACCACTTCTGTCCGGATCCAGCCCGGACAGAAGTGGTTTTTAACTTTTTTTGCTTACTGTATTCCTTTTCAATACTACATAGTGAATGAGAGTTATGGTATATACTACAATATCTGACTTTACTTATTGTACCCTATACTATAAGAATCCGTCTACCTAATAGTAAATCAAGCAAATAGGCTTTTCCTTTATTAACTAATTTACTTATATTTGTTTGAGAGAAACCATTTTTTAATTCAATAATATCATGAAAAGACGCGATTTTTTAACGAACACTGCTTTAATCGGTGCGGGATTGCCTTTAGGAATCACCTCGGTAGGGCTGAGCGGATGCAGCGAAAAAAGTTCTTCCTCCGGTAGTAATAGTAAGACCTATTCCAATGAAGAATTAGGGATGTATTCGTTTGTGGAGTTTGCACCCGATGGTAAACCCCTGAAAGCGGCGTTGATCGGCTGCGGAGACCGGGGAACTGGAGCCGCTACCCAATTCCTGCAGGCAGGCCCCAATGTTTCGATTGTTGCTCTGGCAGATGTGTTTCCCGACCGTCTGGCCACCTGCCGTGAACTGTTAAGAGACAAATTCAATAATAGTGTGGACGATACAAACTGCTATATTGGCTTCGATACATATAAAAAGGCAATGGATATGAATGAAGTAGACGTGGTACTACTTTGCACGCCAACCCATTTCCGTCCAGAACAATTCAAAGCGGCCGTGGAAGCCGGAAAACATATCTTTATGGAGAAACCCTGCGCCATTGATCCTACCGGTATCCGCACCGTGATTGCTTCCTCAAAAATAGCTTCTACCAAAGGATTAACAGTCATTACCGGTAACCAGCGCAGACACCGCCGTGACTATTGGGAAGCATACGCACAGGTAAAAAACGGTATGATTGGAGACGTGGTCTCTTCATCCGCCCACTGGGACCAGGGAGCCTGGTGGAACAAGCGTAAACATCCGGAATGGAGTGATATGGAATATTGTATCCGTAACTGGTTTAATATCCTCTGGTTAAGCGGAGACCATTTATTAGACCAGACCATCCATAACATAGATGTGGTTACCTGGTTTATGGGAGAACGTCCTGTTAAAGCCGTCGGTTTCGGGGGCAGGGCACAACGTCTGACCGGAGATATTTATGACTTCTTTAGTGTAGACTATGTATATGAAGGAAACAAACGGATGCTGGCTACTGCCCGGCAGATCGACGGATGTGACGAAAATGTATCTGAAGTAGTCTATGGAGCCAAAGGGGTGGCACTGCTAAATGATTACAATGAGATAAGTATCGTTGACTACCATGGAAACGTTCTGTGGAAGTACGATTATGCCAATAAACCGGTCAAAAACCCGTATGAACAGGAACACGTACACCTGGTAGAATCGATCCGGCTCAATAAAAAGATTAACCAGGCAGAAGACCTGGCTTATTCAACCCAGGTAGCGATTTTAGGCCGTGAAGCGGCATATACCGGCAAGCCAATTACCTGGAAAGAAATTATGGCATCCAATTTACGCTACGGACCGGAAACCTATGAAATGGGACCGTTACCCTTTTACAAAGAAGGAGAAGCTCCGAAACCCGGAAAAGCGCCTGACGCCAGCCCGATGTAAAAGAAAGTATAGTATCCAAAAGCCCTGGAATAATCACTAGGGCTTTTTGCTGACTAATTTCTATATATTATATTCGTGAGACTAAAGATATCCTCCGAAAATTTTTAGCCCGTAATAGAAATGTAACATATATTTCACTTTGCCAAAATAAGAAAGTCATTCCTTTGCGAGAAATAATTAGTTTTGTACACCTTGTAATTTATAAATCAGATAAGATATGGCTACAGTTACGCGTATTCTGGTAGTTGAAGATGAAGAAGACTTGTGCGAGATCCTGAAATTCAATCTCGAAATGGAAGGCTATGAAGTGGACACCGCCAATAGTGCGGAAGAGGCCCTAAAAATGGATTTATCCGTGTATCAGCTACTGATGCTGGATGTAATGATGGGGGAAATATCCGGATTCAAAATGGCCAGTATGATTAAAAAAGATTCTCAGTTAGCACTTACTCCTATTATTTTCCTGACAGCTAAAGATACGGAAAATGATATGTTGACCAGATTCAATCTGGGAGCTGACGATTATATTTCCAAACCGTTCTCCATTCGTCAGGTAGCAGCACGGGTAAAAGCTGTGTTAAGACGGACCACCGGAGCTAAGGAAACACCGGAAAATGAGATACTGACATATGAAAGCCTGCAGATGGACACCAAACGGATCAAGGTGACTGTGGACGGACAGGAAGTTCCGTTGACTAAAAAAGAGTTTGAGATACTGAAACTGCTGTTAGAAAATAAAGGAAATGTATTCTCCCGGGAAGAGATACTGGGACGGATATGAAAAGATGAAGTGTATGTATTAGACCGGACCATCGATGTAAACATTACCCGCTTACGGAAGAAAATAGGCCCTTACGGGAAAAATATTGTTACCCGGCTGGGATTTGGCTATTGCTTTGAATGCTAATTTACCGTTTATATGGTTATAAAAGAAACAGGAAGAAAAAATAGAATACCTTTCAACCAACGGTTATTCCTATCTGTCTTTACGATTTTCCTGGGTTTTGTTATCTGCTTTTTTCTTTTTCAATACCACTGGGAAAAGGGATTTGCCCAGGAAAAACTCAATATCGTTTTAAGCAATTACAACTACCAGCTTTATCGGTATAGCCAGAACACTGATCCTTTAGGAAAGGTAGTAGACCATTTCATCCGGGATATTCCCCAGAAAGATTTACGGGTCACCATTATCGATCCGTCCGGAAATGTGCTGTTTGACAACAGCGGAACAGAAGAATATGATAATCATAATGACCGGCCGGAAATAAAGAAGGCCCGGATGTTTAATGAAGGATTCGCAATCCGGAGTTCCTCTTCTACCGGCCAGCGGTATTTTTATTCAGCCAGTAATATCGGAGATTATATTTATCGCACCGCCCTACCCTATGATCTGAATGTAAAAAAATTATTATCCATCGATAAAGGATTTATCTACTTCATCATAGTGATGACGTTAGTCTTTTTCTTTGTTTTTTCCCATTTTACCTTCAGTATAGGAAGGACCATTTCCAAACTGAGGGATTTTGCCTATAATATAGATAAAGGAGTGATACCGGAAACGGAATATATTTTCCCGAATGATGAACTGGGAGATATTTCGCAAAATATTGTCACACTCTATCACCGGCAACAAAAGGCAAAGAATGATTTATCCATGGAGCGGGAAAAGCTGGTGAAACATTTTCAATATTCCAAAGAGGGATTTGCCATGTTCAGCGCCACAGGTAAAGAGAACCTTTCCAATATCTTGTTTATCCAGTTTATCAATATTATTTCAGATATCCGTATCCATCAGGCAGACGAAGCCATAGAGGTGCCTGAACTGGAGGAGATCCGCACCTTTATCCATAAGAATATCAACAACCAGAAACATAAAAAGAAAGTCCTGCGCGAATCCCTGACTATCGATAAAGACGGCAAGATCTTCCTGATTGAATGCCTGTTATTTTTAAATAACAGTTATGAAATCTCCATCAATGATATTTCCCGACAGGAAGAAGAGACACGGATGAAACGACAGCTTACACAAAACATAGCCCATGAACTGAAAACACCGGTAAGCAGTATTCAGGGCTATCTGGAAACGATACTTTCCAATCCGGACCTTCCGGCAGATAAAAGGGAATTTTTCCTGGAACGTTGTTTCTCCCAGAGTTCCCGCCTCACTCATTTGCTCCGGGATATTTCTGTCCTGAACCGGCTGGATGAAGCCTCCAATATGTTTGACCTGACAGACATCAGTATCCCTAACTTAGTGAAAGAAATTGAAAAGGAAAGTGCAAAAAAGATGGAAGAAAAAGGCATTAGCTCAGAAGTCATCCTACCGGGCAACCCTGTTATTCATGGAAACTACTCCCTGCTTTACTCCATTTTCCAGAATCTGTATGATAATGCCATCGCCTATGCAGGAGAAAATATTCACATTACACTCAACTGCTATAAGGAAGACCCTAATTTCTACTATTTCAGTTTTTCCGACACAGGAGTAGGCATTTCGGAAGATCATATCAACCGTATATTTGAACGTTTTTACCGGCTGGATAAGGGCAGAAGCCGGAAGATCGGTGGCACAGGACTGGGACTTTCTATTGTAAAGAACGGAGTAAATTTCCACAGAGGACAGATCTCAGCCAAAAGCACACCGGGAAAAGGATTAACTTTCTTCTTTACCTTAAAAAGAAAGTATAAATACACTTTTGCGCAGGAAAACGCAGAAAAAAACGGTTCAGATAGTTTCCGCAAGAGCGGAAACTATTTCTTTAAATGGATAGGTTGTAGTATATCCCCACCGGAATATCAATACCCCACCGTCTGCGCCACAATCACCTCATGATGCTTACCCAGCCCCAGCAAATCTGCCAGGCCGGCTTCCACACCACCCCGTACTACTGCTTTGATGCCTTCCGTAGCACAATACAAATAAACATTCTGGGTACAATGTCCTGCATCCAGACTGGCAAACCGCAGCCGGGTCTGCGGTGATTGCAGGTAGCCATCTATCATTTCATTCCCCGTATTCTGGTACCGGGTGTAATCAGCAATAAAAACCAGATTAAGCGGCGCTGTTTTCGCAGCCGGGAAACCACCTGCCAGTTCCCTGTGATCCCCTTCGACTACGGGAGTAAGCACATGGCTTTCCGGGTCATACAAATAAATACCATTACTCAGGATCGCATACACATTAAGCGGATAAAGCGCCAGGGCAGAAGGAACGGTTTTCTTACCATCCCCACGGTTACTACCATAGGCAGCCCATAAGATTTCCGACAAATGTTTCAGAGAAAGATTACCGGCCTGGAAATCCCGGTCAGACTTACAGTTACTCATAGCCGTCATTAAACTGCCGTCACCCTTCAGGTCGGGCTCCTCTAACCGGATCGTCTCAAACGTTGTTAATGCCATAGATGATTTGTTTGGATTGGAAGACTCCTGTGCGCTCAATGTACCTGCGATACATAGCAACGAAAACAAACTAAAAACTGCTAACCTCTTTTTCATACTCATATAGTTTAAAAATTAACGAATGTACAAGCAACCAACCCTTACGGATTCAGGATCCCGGCATACGAAAATACGGCACCCGCACGGGAAGTAGCATACGCCGCAAAATAACCGAGGCACCCCCCGGTAAAATATCTACCGGATTCATACTGGCAGCATCACTCAGCCCTACGGAAAAAAGATAATCATACGTACGCTTATCTATAGTCTGCAACTCAATTTCAACCACATCCCCCTCATACAGGATATCATCCCAGTCATCCTCCTTATTATCCTCCGCCATTTGCTCGGTCATACACACAATATCGAGCGTAATCACCTGCCCATCATTCCCACGGTCATGGAATACATTCCAGCGGTAATTTTCCCCATTCCGGTAGATGCGGTAACAATAATAATTCTCCTCACCAGGTATATCCTCAAAAGAAAAAGTCAGGATCACCAACCTTTCACCCATCACCTTCGGCCACTGGAAATACAACTCATCTATCCCGGTAGCCTCATGCATAACCGATTCAGAAGCAAATTCCTTCCCATCCACAGCAACCGTAAGCAGGTAATTCTCACCAACCGTCCCCGTTACTCCCGCTGCCCGGTAATACCCGTCAGGTTCGAAAGAAAGCAGGAAATGATCCCCGTTCCCCGCGGTTACAGTTACCACCGCATCATCCTGCGCAGCAGGGTTACTCCCGTCATCCATGTCCCTGGTTACAGTAACAAGCACCTCTATAACCTCATTCGTCACCCGTCCCTCTACCACATACAACGGCTCCACCGAACGGTAATTCATTTCAATCTCCTTTTCACAGGCAGTAAAAACGAAAAGCAGGCAAGCCCATAAACTATAGAATATATATCTCATCACAGTTAAAATTTGATAGTATAAGTAACCGAAGGAATCACACCAAAAAGAGAAGTCTGCACAGCTTTGCTACCCGAAGGCTTACTGTCATCATCCTCAAATGAAATAATAAAAGGATTGTAACGCCCATACGCATTATACAACCCAAACGACCACTCACGGGTATACCGCTTCTTCACCTTCGTATGAGTCGCACTCACATCCAGCCGGTGATAAGCAGGCGCCCGGTAACCATTCCGCTCCGCATAATAATAAACCGTTTCCCCATTCACCACATACTTCGCACTCGGAGCCGTAAGAGCCTGCCCCGTATTATAGACCCACGTAGCAGCCATCTGCCAGCCCCGGGGAAGCTCATACATCCCTACTACCGATAAATCATGCCGCCGGTCATTCCCGGCAGTATACCACCGGCCTTCATTGATCCCGGGGATTCTGTTATCCGACCACGAAAGCGTATAAGAAACCCACCCGGTGAACAACCCGGTATTTTTACGCCCATACATCTCCATCCCATACGAACGTCCCTTACCTGCCAGAATAATCCGCTCGATCTCTATCTCCGAATTAAACGATTTCCCATCCTTATAATCCAGCACATTCCGGATCGACTTGTAATAACCCTCCGCCGAAAATTCATATACCTGGTTGCCGGTAAGCGCCACATACCCAAGACTAAACTGGTCAGCCGTCTGCGGCTTCACGATATTACTACTCATCGTATACCGGTCCATCGGAAGAGACATATTCTGTACCCTGAGCGCATGGATATTCTGCGAAGTCCGGCTATACCCTGCTTTTATACTTTGGTTCCGGTCTATACTATAATTCAGGCTGGCACGCGGTTCCAGCACCAGGTAAGTCTTAACAAATCCCCCCCCCGCTTATATTCCCGCGTTTCAAGTATATCCCCATCCGCATCCAGCCGGTAATAAGGGGAACCCCCCAAGAGCAGAAAAGGCATTCAACCTCAGCCCGGCCGACACCGTAAGATGATCCATAGCCTGCCAGTCCTCATTCACCCAGAAAGAATTCTCCCAGGCATAACGCCTCTCCTTCTCCCGGTAATTATTTAGGTCCCATTCAGCAGATTTCAGATCATTATACGTCGACTCAAACCCGAATTTAACCAGATGACGGCCCTGCGCCGACCAGGTAAAATCTTCCCGCACCCCATACTTACGGATATACGTATCCAGGCTATTATGCATATCCAGGACTTCCATACTAGTATCAGAAATATACGACGACAGAATAAGCGAAGTATTCGAATACAACCTGTCATTAAAACGATGGTACCACCGGAGCGTCGACGCAATATTACCCCATTTCATCGAAACAAGGTCCTCAAGCCCCATATGATCACGACCGATAAAAAAAAGAAATAAAAAGATGATCATTATCAGTCATTTTATAATTTACCTTCGCATTGATATCATAAAAATTCATGGTATTATCCTTGTAATCCTCCGTCAGCTTCATAAACATATCCAGGTAACTCCGGCGGGCAGAGACGAAAAACGAAGCCTTCCCCGGAACAATAGGCCCCTCCACATTGACCTTGGCAGAAAGCAACCCGATACTCCCGTTAAACTTATATTCATCCATATTCCCCGTTTTCGTATGGATATCAAACACAGAAGAAACAGCCCCACCAAACTGAGCCGGGATCTGTCCCTTATACAGCGAAGCATTCGTCAGCGCATCATCATTAAAAGTAGAAAAAATACCCATCAGATGCCCGGCATTATAGATCGTAGCATCATCCAGCACAATAAGGTTCTGCACAGCCGTACCCCCTCTTACCTGGAAACCACTCGAACCATCCCCTTCAGATTTGACACCCGGCAATAGTTGCAGCGACCGGATGATATCACGCTCCCCCAGCAACGAAGGAATCTTAGCCATTTCCGAAATCTCAATTTTCTCCACACCAATAGTCACATTATCCAGCCTTTCCCGTGCCGATCTCAAAACTACCACTACCTCATCGATATGCTGGCTTCCTTCGAATAGCGTTACAGACCACGCTTCATCCGGAGGTAAAGAGACCTTCTGCTCAAAGGTTTCATACCCCATAAAAGAAAAAAGAAGCGTTTGTGTTCCTTCCGGGACAGTAATCAAAAAATGCCCTTCCGCATCCGTACTGACACCATTAGTCGAAAACTCCTTGTTAGAAACCGTTACCCCCGGCATAGGTTTGCCATTCGATCCATCCGTCACGGTTCCCCTTATTACATACTCCGACTGCGCGATGCAGGGAAGAACCGGGAACATCAGAAAAAGCAGTAATACCCATTTATTCATCATCATCTTTTTAAAATTCCGCAAACATAGCCGTATGTAACAACACAGTTAAATAACGGATAAAAAAATAGGGTTATCCCCATAACCAGTTAATTATTATTTCCACATTCATTTTTTTCCGACTTTCCAGCCTGCTGTGTTTATCCGTATCCTTGAGATCCATACCAGCTAACACCTGGTAATTAAGAAAATAAAAACTATTCAGCGCCACAATACTAAAAATCAGGTCATGCGGATTCACATACCGGATAGTCCCCTTTTCCGCCTCCACAGTAATTTCCCTTTCCAGTCTGGCAAAAACATCCTTAAACTTATCCCCGATAGAATCCATCACCAACTCCCGCAAGGCCGGATTATGGAGAGTTTCCAAAATAATAAAGCCCGGGATCTGAGGATGATCAGCAATAAAATCAAAATGTTTTTCAATATGGATTTTGATCTTTTCCGGAAAAGGAAGATCCTCCTGCAGATTAAAAATCAATAACTGGTGGATCATCTTCAGCTTATCTTCAAAAACCATATGGAACAATTTCTCCTTACTTTGAAAATAATAATGCAACATCGCATGATTCACCCCGGCACGCTTCGCTATTTCAGTCGTACGCGCCTTCTCATAGCCTTTGTCCAGAAATTCAGCCTCCGCAGCTTCCAGTATAAGCCGCTGGTTATTTATATCCTTCGGGCACATTCATTCAGCAGTTAATGCACGGCAAAGATAGATTTTTATTTAACAATCCTGTTAAATGAAGCCGTTTTTTCTCCCAACCCAATGAAATACCCACGCTTACAAAAACATCCATCCCCCCGATTCTCTCATACTCACCACCTATAACCCTCCTCTACCGGATAAAGAAAAAAGTAAATTAAACCCGGACACGCACAGAAAACCCATATATTTGTAAAAACAGTAAAACCAACCGCATGCAACACCCCAGAAGTATCAATTTCTCAGACATTATGCTCAACTACCACTTCGAAGAAGACAGCAAATGCACCCTGATGGTAAAAGACCACATCCTGTTCTACGTCTATTCCGGCGAAGTAGAAGCAAACGAGAACGGCGAAATCTCCCGCCTGCATAAAGGTGACTGCGCTTTTATCCGCAAAGACAACCGCGTATCACTCATCAAACGTCCCCAAGACGGAGAACCCTACCACGCCACCGTGTTAAGGCTCACCCGGAAATTCCTCCATACATTCTACCGGAAACTTCAACCGGATGAAATCCCCGGCGATTCCCGGCGAAGTAAAACCAGCCTCCTCATCCTGCCCGCCGACCGCCCCGACATCCAAAGCCTTTTTGAGTCGATCAGGCCCTACTATTACCCAACCGTTCAACCCAACGAAAAGTGGATTGAACTGAAAATGACCGAAGCCGTCTATACCCTCCTCCACACCGATAAAAGCCTCTATGCCTCCCTCTTCAATATCACCAAGCCCTTGAAAATAGATATCCTGGAATTCCTGGAAAACAACTATATGTACGACCTGTCCCT
>JAJQFE010000001.1 GCA_021201295.1 Tannerellaceae bacterium
CGTTACTCCTGAAAGTAACTTAACGTGGAGAATATCGGATTCGAACCGATGACCTGAACCATTGAAATCTCAATTTTCAACCTCCTGTTTCTGCCTTTAATAAAGGCTTCCAGCTTGTATTTATCAGTCAACCTCTTTCGATTAACGGCTGCAAAGGTAGAGGTTTTTCTTAAATCTGCAAGCGCCTCTGTATATTTTTTTTCAAGTTTTTTACCGCCACTATTATTAAAGGCTATCTACCAATCTATTAGAAGAAAATAAAAAAATCAAATAAAAAGAGTTCCGGCTATATTTTTAGCCGGTTATTTCATTTTTTCCACACCGAAGCATCATCTACCATTCCTATAATTGAGGAAATATACAGTTGAACTGCAAAAAAGGATTTCCCACTTTCCTGACCGAAAAGTTAGAAATCCTCTTTCCTATTGTATCCACAAGTATAAGCTAAAAAGATGAACTGATAAGACCTAAACCAACCCCTAAATAACCGATAAAGTCTTGTGCCTTCATCCATAAGAACCTGATGCCGGAGCAACCGGAGGATTTTACATATCCTCCAATAGTTTTTCCAGTTCCAGAAGATTTTGCCGGGCTTCGGAAGAGCCTTTTTCTGCTGATTTTTTAAAATAATCCATGGCTTCCTCATATCTACCTGTCTCAGCTAAAGTGATTCCTAAATTAGTCCATGCTTCCGGATGTTCTTTAATCCGTTCAAGTGTTTCTAATGCCGCAGAGTACTCTCCTCTCTCAATCCATGCAGCAGCAGAATTATTGGCTGCAACCGGACTCTCCGGATACATGCGAACAGCTACATCGAACGCTTCCTGATTTTCCGGTAAACCTACCGGATAGCTGGAGGCCACAATATACATTTCATTCAGACTCATAAACTTTGGATTGGTACGGATCATTTTCCGGGCCTTCTCCAGATCAAACTGACGCACCGTAAAGTCAATTACACAGCTATTCCGGCGAAGAGAAGGATACAATTCTGTCAGCATCCACCGATATGTACGTCCGCCATTATAGGATTGCAATTTAGTTTTACGACTCACTTCTGATTCTGTATTCCAGATGATATCAATCACATCTTCTTTCTCCTTTTCTGACATTTCTGAAGATTTAACAGCGGCAACCAGGCCTTCCCAATCTTCTCCTTTCCAATCCAGTGTGAAACGGTTCTTATCTATTTTATGAGTAGTCGAAATATAATCTGCTAATGCTCTGGCACGTCCTTCCGAAAGACGCATATTTCCCTGAGCACTTCCTTCCGGAGAGGCATATCCTGTAATTCTCATATGAGTAAGCGTCAGATCCTCATCCCGCAAAATAGTACGGATAATAGAATCTACCTTTTCCAGTTCCATCCGGTTCGTCTCGAAATCCGGCAATAAGACTACACTATTTACTTTAAAATTCAGACGAAGCTCCTGTACTTCATCCCTGTTTTTGATCTCCTCCACCGGAGGAGTGATATAACTGGTTTTATATTCCGGTTTATACGCATCTCCCAATAGTGGTGACCGGTACTCTTTCCAGTTATCAGATAATTCACAATGGATGCAACCTGCCACTTCCTCCCGGATAACTAAACGGCCTTTTCTCATCCAGCTTTCAAAAGGTAGTGTCTGGTGATAAGTAATAGGCAGAGTCTGGTCTTTCCGGTGTTTCACCACTGTATAAGGTGTCTCCCGGTAAATTTCATTTTTTTCTAAAGTATGCATACGGCTGATCACTTGAGCCCGATTCCGTCCCAGGATTACCACAGGAGGTAATTCTTTCTGTACAGATTGATCTTCCGACTCCAGGATAGGAGTCAGCATTAATAAATGACGGCTATGAATATCCAACTGGTCCAGATTGATCTCCATATCCAGTTTTACCTCGCGTTGTTTTTTCTCAAATTGATTCTCAATCCGGAGCTGATCCGTATAGTTTTGCGCCAGCAGGCCTGACATAAAGCATGTCAGAAATATAAGAAATGTATATTTTTCATATGAATCTTATTATTGGATGATATAGATAAGAGAAATAGCAGTCTTAGTGACCCCCAGGTAATTACGATGTCCGTCTTTCAATTTCCGTCCGCAATCCCCACACTCATATTTATCATAATCCAGACGGGCATATCCAAGACCGATAGCAGCCTGCAAATTCCAGCGATCTCCCAAAATTCACTGGTAACCATACGTTCCACCTACACCATATAAACGACCCTGATACCGATGATTTTCCAGATTAGAAAACATTTTCCAACCACCGACATTATACTCTCCGTAATGTGCATGGAGACCTAAAAAGTGTCCGTTAAACTTTTCACACAACTACCAGCGGAATTCAGGCTGTACAAGCCAATGTTTGAACTTTTTTTCATCACTAAAATCAAACGGATTATATCCTCCGGAAATATCTAAAGTATGTTTTTTACCGACTCCGATCTCCACACCTAAATTAAGTGTGGCAGTAGACCAATATAAAGCATTTATTTTAAGTTCCCAGTTTGGCGTTGTTACCGGCGATACAGGTGGGTCAGCAAACAGCGATAAAGAAACAAACAGTAATAAAGTTGTTATAAAAGATTTTTTATTCATATAAGTACAAATAGTTAGGTGTTTAATTCTAATTAAAAATATCACTTTCTTTCGCAGAAAGCACTCTTTAGCCTTGATTAGTTAAACCATAGGATAACCTGACAAAAATATCCTACCAATACAAAATAAAAATAATATAAATAATAAAAATCTAAACTATTATTTACTAAATAAGTCAGATTTTTCTGTTTTGTAAAATATCTGTAAAAACAAAAAGCCTCTACATACGATAGTATATAGAGGCTCTTAAGGTATCTTTATCATAAGTATCATCAAGCAGACAGGGAAAAACATACCATAGTTCCTTGGCAACCGACCCTAACGGATCTCTCACACTCCAGAAAGGAGGTGTTCCAGCCGCACCTTCCGGTACGGCTACCTTGTTACG
>JAJQFE010000072.1 GCA_021201295.1 Tannerellaceae bacterium
GGAATAGACACTCTGAAATTCAGCTATTTAACGACATGGTAAATCTTCCGGCCACGACTGGGTGTAACCCGCAGTTATTGGCTAAGGCCGATCTGCGATTCACAGCCAACCCCTTTCGGGGGAATGGACTAAGGATAACTTCTGATGACTTATAATTCGTAAGGTCGTTAGATTTATAAATGAGTTTTTATTCAGCCTCTCCGGAGGGGAGATAAATAGCCTGGCTTTCAACTTGTTACCAAACTCATAAATTTTCCGGTCACCACTGGATGCATCCCCGCGGCAAAAAGCCGCCATCCTTTTTCCCAAACGGATGCACCCTTTTTCCGAAAAGGCAGGCGGCTTTTTAACTCCTGTCCGCACCATAGTTTTCCATCCGGAAATTAGGCTTTCTTATCCGGATAGGTTTTGTTCGGATTCTTTGAGAACCATCCTTACTGGTCGAAGGGAATCTGTGATCAGTCATGGTCGGAAGATTCAATATATAGTTAAAGGTTTAAAGTACAACACGTTTCTTCCCCTCTCCGGAGGGAAGATAAAATCCTTACTATTCAACTGGTTAATGGGTTTAATACATCTTCCGACCACCACTGTCTGCACATCCCACGGCACGGAGCATATAGTCTACAAAAACAGCCGGTTCGTCAACAAAAACCTTGCTTCCGTCTACAATCAAATCCTTGCCTACCGGAATCCGCTACATTTGAACTCTATCAATCACCATTAAAACAGCAAGTCATGAATAAAACAGATGTATTGACCCAGGTCTCCCGGAAAACAGGCGTGAACTTAGTAACCTGTGCCAACGTATTAGATGCTTTTGAAGAAGTACTGTCAGAAGAAGTAGCCCATAGCCGTTGGAAAGGAGGGCTTTTCGATAAGATTTACTATTATATGACACGGATCAGGAACCGGAAAGAGAAGGAATCCTGAAAAAAACAGTACTTTTGAGTGTTAAAATCCTCTACCTCTATGCCGGAAACAGCGTCACATCCAGATTCCTTTCTCTACCGGTTCCTGATGGAACCCCGGTACAGGCTCTTCCGGCATATCCTTTTCATAGGCGTTATTACCCTTATTTCCTTCAACCAGGCGACATTTACCTTCCGGCCATACCCGGATATACCAGCTACCTGGCTCTCCCTGGCAGGTGCCGGGATGGTCACCGCCTATCTGTTGGTAGCCTATTTCCATCTTTATGTACTGGTTCCCCGGCTGTTGCTGAAAAAGAACTATACAGGCTACCTGGTAGCCTCCTCCCTGTCCGTCCTGGCTCTCCTGCTGGTCCGTTCAGCAGAGACCTATGCCATCTGCTACCGGCTGGACCTGCCCCGGCTGATGCCAACCGGCTGGAATGGAGTGTTTTTGCTGGATAACCTCTCTGACGGAATCCTCAACCTGATCTGCCTGTCCGGAGCTTCCGTAACCGTCCTGCTCAAACACTGGATGCAGGAAAACCAACGCATGAATGACATGGAACAACGCCAGGTGAAAACCGAAGTCGACCAATTAAAAGATCAGGTAAGTCCACCGCTCCTGTTCCATCTGCTGGCCTACACCTCCCAATTAGTGAAACAGGACCCGGAAGCCACATCCCAGGTCTTATTCCGGCTGAGCGAACTCCTGCGCTACCAGTTATATGATGCCAACCGGGAGAAAGTCGTCCTGACATCAGAGATCCGGTTCCTGGACAATTATCTGACACTTGAACAGCAAGCCAGCGGTAAACCGGCCTATACCATCACCTCCGCCGGAACCACCGGACGGGTGTTCGTGTCTTCCCTGCTATTATTGTCCTTTGTACAGGCTATGGTGCCACCCATGAAAGAGTTTCCCGGAGAAACCAGCCTCTATATCTATATAGATGCCACACCCAGAAACCTGCTCTTCACCTGTGCCGGGAATGTACCCGTAGCTGTCCCGGACCAGTTATGGACCCGGATCAGGCGACGGCTGGAGCTGCTCTATCCGGGAAAGTACACCCTCACCGTCACACCGGAAGCCGGCCAGGCCGGAAGTACAATCACCTTAGCATTACAAACTCAATGAAAGCGCTCCAGAAAATAAACCGGAAAATACCTAACATTTTACTGACATCCGGCTACAGACCCCTCAGACATATGCTACTGCAACTCTGTATCCTCTACATCAGCATAAACGTGTTCTGGGATACACCCGATCAGCTGATACTGACCACAGACCGGTTCCTGTCCTGGATCACCTATTTCCTGGCGATCCAGCATGTGGTCTACCTGAATCTCTACTGGCTGGCACCCCGCTTTCTGTTGACCAACCAGTGGAAACGGTATCTCTGTGCCGTCATTGCCCTGATCACCGGTTCCCTACTACTGGTAGGAGTGGGACAGAGCCTGTTTTACCATACCAGCCTGCCCCAGGAAGACAACACCAACGGCATGTGGGCACTGACCCTGTTAAATATCCTTTCCACCATTATTTCAGTAGGCTTGTTGATCGCAGGCACCTCCGCCGGATTGTTTTTCAGGCATTGGATTACCTACAACCAGCGGATTGAAGCGTTGCAGGCAGCTACCCTGGCCTCCGAACTCAGTTTTCTGAAAAGCCAGATCAACCCCCATTTCCTGTTTAATATGCTCAATAATGCCCACATCATGGCCGGTGAAGATCCGGAAGTCGCCTCAGGCATACTGGCCAAATTGGAAAAGATGCTCCGCTACCAGATCCACGACAGCGCACAGGAACAGGTCTCCTTACAAAAAGACATCCGGTTCCTCACCCGTTTCCTGGAACTGGAACAGATGCGCCGGGACCGGTTTGACTACTCTCTCACCGTAACAGGCGAAACCGCAGACCGGAAAGTACCCCCTTTGCTGTTTATCCCCTTTGTGGAAAATGCCGTCAAACATGGCGCAGACAGTGAAACCGGTGC
>JAJQFE010000044.1:0-54090 GCA_021201295.1 Tannerellaceae bacterium
AAACATTCATATGATGTTCAATAAATCAACGGACAGTATGCGGATAATCATTTAAAGTAATCCGTACCCGCTGGGGATATGGAACATTCCAGCACACCCGGACGAAATTTTATAACTGGGGAACATTAGGAACCCAGTTCAATACAGGAAAAATAACTACCGAATTTGACTATTATACGGGAATTCGTAATATGGATTACGGATATATGGTAAATGATGATGAGTTAGGAGTCAGATATGTACAGGATCAATCCATCTCTTTAAATGTAGAATATAACGGAGGCAAATGGCGGCCTTTTATTAAAGGGATATGGGATAAACGATATGATAAAAATATGCACAGTACCGCCTATCGTTCGTTAGGGATTCAGGCAGTAGTAGAATATTATCCTTTTACCAATCCTCGCACCAAAGATCTACGTTTTCATCTGGCATATGCTTATAAAAATACAGACTTCCGGGGACATTTTGAAGAGTTGACAAATACAGATACTCATTATATCATTGCAGGTACCCGATGGTTCTTTAAAGCGAAATGATTTAACCGTCTATATATCCTCAAGCGTCATATAACCTGTTCACAGGTTTATATGGCGCTTCCCTGTTAAGAGCTTTGCCTTAACAGGCGCCTTATAAATCAACCGGAAATTATAACTGCTCAATGATTTCTTTCTGTCTCTTAAAAAAATCATGCCGCTGCTTTTCTGCGCTTTGAGTAATTAATACGGAGAATTTTTTCAAAGACTGAACCCAGGCTTTCACGCTATTAAAAACATTTTCGTCTGCCGAAGAGATTGTATTTAACTCATAGACTTTGATAAAACTGATTTTTTAGATGGGCTATCCATATATAAATAAGAAGTATTAAACTGAATATTAGAGATATATAATTGAATATCTATCCCGGCATTATATTTTCCTGTGGCAGAACTGATCTCTATATCATTTATAAATTGAAATAACTCTTTTTTAATCTTACGAATCTCTTCTTCCGGTATCAGATCAATCTCTATAAAATAGGAAATATCATTCACTAAAGATTCAACTACATTTTTATCCCAAATGATACTGATATGCTGATGCGCATTTAATACATGCAGAAACTCCTTTTGCTTTTCTATTAATTTTTTAGGTAACAGTATTCTGTCATAGAATATTTTCTCCTGGTTATTATAGATCATATTTCTATGGTATAACCATTTAAAGAGATGAAATTTCAGCAGGTGTTCATATTTCATATAAAAGAGTAGTGAGATCCTGTTAGAGGCATCCCACACTTCATGATATTCGTCCGGATTAATTTTCCGGAAAGTATGGATATATTGGTCTATAGTGGAACAATACATTTCTACAGGATTAGAAAAATGGGAAAGGTTAAGGTCAAACAGGGTTCTTTCTGTAACATACAGACCTAATAGTTTATCTAAAGAAATATCAAATTTCTTTGATATGATAAAAACTTCTGAAAATGTAAAAGGAACTTCTCCCTGGAAACGACGATAAATCGCTTCTTTGCCAATAGAAAGAATATCCATTAAGACATTCGCTACATTTGTTTCTTTTGGAACTTTTTCTCTGACAGCTGTAAGTAATAAAGAATTTAACTCTTTAGGCGTCATTATATAATACTTTTTTCTTTCTATAAATTATTGATAAATCTGGGGATTACTACCCTTAGCCATAAACTCTTTTATAACAATTAATTGATAGATTGAGTTTGTGGTTTATACCTAATTATAGAGCATATACATTCTGTCATCACCAGAAAAGAGGTATGAAAATAAAAAAGAGTTTTTTTCCAGTATTATAGAACTTCAGTTATGTAAATCTTACTGGGATTATCTATATATAATTAATAATTAGAATGTATATATACCTTTTATTAACTACTGACAAAAGTATAGATAGAAAAACAAAAACAAGTTTCGTATTATACATTTATTGAGCTGCCTTTTTTCTTTTTTTTGCATATCAAGGGCATGGTTGTTTCTGATAAAAAAACAACCTGCATGTATTTAGCCGTCATGTTCTTTTATAGAAACAAAACAGTTCTTTTTCCCATTCACCGGGTAGGATATATCCGATAGGAAAGTCCGGAATAATCTCCAACGATTTATTCTTCCATAGTATAAGGAGAAGGAACTGGAATACCTTCTTTTATAAATTCATCATACACAATCGTAGGATGGTCATCCTTATGGAATGTTTTACTATGCTCTTTGGAATAAATTTCATTACGGCTTTGTTTTACTTTCAGGTTTACAAAGCTATAATTACGCAGCATCTCTTTCTTATTTCCCAGAATAGAACTATCCAGCACGTTTGTATCCAGAATGTTTTTCACAGGCGTTAATGTAGGAAGTAATTTCTGTTCTAATAATCCCCGGTAAGCACCTATATATTCACACCATACACTATGTGCCTGATTAAATATACGGTACGTATAATTAGACCAGGCTATTTTAATGTGAATTTCATTTTCCCAGATTTCGATAGTAGCTTTAGAGTCATACATTAGGTCCTTAATCACGACTCTCTTCAGACCACATTGTTCTTCATTTACGGTTGATTGCCACTTGTTAGATGTTAGGATTTCTGTAATGATCTCAGGCAACCGTTCCTTAATCTCAAATTGTATTCTCATGATGATTTGCCTGCCAGTTAGGACTTATTAAGGATACCAGGTTCTAAAATTCGTTTAAGTTCTCTATACATAAAACAAATCTCCCTTAAAATTGTTCACATAAATGCTCGTTTTTTGTATTTAACTTCTTTACCTTTGTCTCTACATAAACACAAACATATGGAACAACAAGAGGAAATTATTCTTATTAATATCAGTGGAACAGACCGGCCGGGTGTAACGGCTGCTCTTACTGAAATATTAGCAAAAAACAATGCGGTTATCCTTGACATTGGCCAGGCTGATATTCATAATAATCTTTCCCTGGGAATTCTATTTCAAAGTACGGAAGGTAACTCAGGTGATATTCTGAAAGAATTATTATTTAAAAGCTACGAGTTGGACGTAAATATCCGCTTTAATCCTATTACGGAAGAAGCCTACTCGGAATGGGTCAATATGCAGGGTAAAAACCGTTATATCATCACTATTGTTGCCCGTAGACTCACAGCCAAACAAATTGCCGGTATTTCCAAAATCATCTCAGAACAGGGGATGAATATAGATGACATTAAACGTCTTACCGGACGTATTCCTTTAGATGAAACAGCCCGGACACCGAAAGCCAGTGTGGAATTTTCCGTACGTGGCACACCTAAAAATAAAGAAGAAATGCAGAAAGCATTTCTTAATCTATCTGCTGAACTGGAGATGGACATATCCTTCCAGGAAGAAAGTATGTATCGCCGTATGCGACGCCTGATCTGTTTTGATATGGATTCCACTCTTATCAAAACAGAAGTAATTGATGAATTAGCCATACGTGCCGGGGTTGGAGACCAGGTCAAAGCGATCACTGAAGCCGCTATGCGTGGAGAAATTGACTTTAATGAAAGTTTCCGTCAGCGTTGTGCCCTATTGAAAGGATTAGATGTCTCTGTCATGCAGGAAATTGCTGAAAATCTTCCTATTACCGAAGGGGTAGACCGTCTGATGGCTGTCCTTAAAAAAGTTGGGTTTAAAATTGCTATTCTATCCGGTGGATTCATGTATTTTGGTAACTACCTGAAAAAGAAATATGGCATTGACTATGTGTATGCCAACGAACTGGAAAAAGTCGACGGAAAGCTTACCGGAAACTATGTGGGAGAGATTGTAGATGGGAAACGAAAAGCCGAATTATTACGACTGATTGCTCAGGTAGAAAATGTGGATATTCGTCAGACTGTTGCTGTAGGAGATGGTGCAAATGATCTTCCTATGATTAGTACGGCAGGATTAGGAATTGCTTTTCATGCCAAACCGAAAGTAAAAGAGAATGCCAAACAATCCATTTCCACGATTGGACTGGATGGTATTTTATATTTCCTGGGTTATAAAGACTCTTACATTGATGAAGATATTGAAAATGATTAATTACAATTAAATATAAAACAGAAAATAGATGGTTAAACATGTGGTAATGTTCAAACTGATTGATTTTCCTACTCCTAAAGAAAAACAGGAAAAATTAGTGGAAATCAAAACTAAATTAGAAGCCTTGATTGATAAAATCGATATATTACGGAAAATCACTGTAGATTTTAATATCAATCCCGCTGAAACCTGGGATTTTATTCTGATCACTGAATTAGCTACTTTAGAAGATATAAATATATATTCCAACTATCCGGAACATGTAGAGGTTGCTAAACATGTAATCGGTCCTGTCAAAGCAGATCGTGCATGTGTAGATTATCAATTCTAATGGCTTTACTTTCCTTATGGACAAATTAAATGTAGAGGAACGCGTTTTACAGGCTGTAAAGAATTTTGAGTCAGGATACAATTGTTCCCAATCCGTTTTTTGACCTATGCAGATCTATTCGGCTTAGAGCCTTCTTTAGCGAACAAATTATCTGTTTCCTTTGGTGGAGGAGTAAGTCGCATGCGGGAGATCTGCGGGGCAGTCTCGGGTATGGCTATGATAGTAGGACTTTATTATCCGGAATCAGTGGCTGAAGATTTGGAAATCAGAACAAAAGTATACCGAACAGTACAAAAAAATGGCTGAAGCATTTAAGGAAAAACATCAAAGTATTGTTTGCGGCCAACTTCTTACAAAAACTGAAGCCGATAAAAAAGATCCCATTCCTTCTGTAAGAACAACTGAATATTATGCCCAACGACCCTGTAGTAAATATGTGGCCGAAGCAGCTTTTATTATAGGAAACTTTCTTAAGGAAGAAGCCTCCACATTAAGCCAATAATTTGATCTGGGAAACATATCCTTCCTTGCGAATCTCATCAAATAAATGCGTATAGGAGGATTGCGATTTTACATTTACTTTCAAAGTAATAACAGAGGTATTCATATTATAGTCATTTTCATAGGAGAAGCTGATGATATAGATACCTTTTTCCCGTAGTATGTTCCTTAGAGAATTAATATCCGGAGAAGCAGTCCGGCAGGAAATAGTAAGGATTTTATTGACTCCATTCAGGAATAATCGCTTTTCCAGTTCTTCCAGAGATATTAAAACAAAAAGCGTCAGAGCTGTCGCGATAATAGAGGGCAAATACATACCGGCACCCACGCCCAAACCGATCACAGCCATTACCCATATACAGGCGGCTGTAGTAAGGCCATGTATACTTCCGTGGCTTTGTATAATAGCACCTGCTCCTAAAAAACCGATCCCAGTCAGTACCTGAGCGGCAATACGTCCGGGGTCGCCATTCAAAAAGTCCGGATATATCTAAGGGATCCAGATAGAGACCAGCATAGCACCGGTCGAACCCATACAAATTAAGGTAAATGTCCACATGCCTGCATCGCGGCGTCTTAATTGCCGCTCTGCTCCGACTATCATTCCTAAAACCAGACTGATAAACAATCGTATGGTGGCTGTAGAAGCCGTTATTTCCTTACTTTGTAAGAGGTCAATAAGCGTACCCCATAGAGTCATTTCTATCATGTAATCATTTTGTTAGTTATATACTAAACAATTCTGTCAATGAAAAGTTACCCTCTATAAATATACATTTTTTTTGACTATTAATTGTATCTCTGATTACTTTTTACAGACGAAAATTAAAAATCCCGGAGATAGAAGCAGGATAACTATTCTATTTCCGGGATAATATATAGAAATAAGAAAAAACCTTTATAAAAGTGCTCCTGTTAGTTCATGCACTGAACTAAAGCCATTTCTGTCACAATACTCATTTAATCCATCAATAATCTTTACAGAAGCAGTCGGGTCAATAAAATTATACGTACCCACCTGGATGGCAGTAGCACCTGCCAGCATAAATTCAACAGCATCCCTCCAATCAGAAATCCCTCCTAATCCGATAATAGGGATCTTCACGGCTTTATAGGTCTGCCAAACCATACGTAAAGCAATAGGTTTAACGGCAGGACCGGAAAGTCCCCCTGTTATTGTAGATAAAACAGGCTTTCTGGACTCGGCATGAATAGCCATACCCAGTAAGGTATTAATCAAAGAAACACTGTCTGCACCTTCAGCTTCAACCGCTCTGGCGATCTCTGAAATATCAGTTACATTCGGGGAAAGTTTTACAATAAGTACTTTTGGATAAACCTTTCTTACTGCTCTGACCACTTCGGCTGCACCATGACAGGTTACACCAAAAGCCATACCTCCTTCTTTCACATTTGGACAGGAAATATTTAATTCAATTGCAGGTATTTTATCCAATTGAGCTATTTTTTCAGCACATTCCACATACGATTCAATCGAAGATCCACTTACATTGACAATCATATGTGTATTATACCCTTTGATTTCCGGATAAATCTTTTCTACAAAATAATCAGCACCTTTATTCTGTAAACCTACTGCATTTAGCATGCCGGAAGGAGTCTCAGCAAGCCGGGGATAATTATTTCCTTCCCTGGGTTCCGCAGTAGTTCCTTTTACAAAAATTCCTCCTAATCGTTCAATATTTATAAAGTCAGTATATTCGGTCCCATACCCAAATGTACCGGAAGCTGTCATCACTGGGTTTTTAAGTTCCAGATTACCAATAGTTACTTTTAATTCAGCCATGTCAGTTTATTGATATTAAATACGGGTCCTTCAGTACATACACACACATTCCCTTGGTCTGTTTTTTCCACACAACACAAACAGGCTCCAATTCCACAAGCCATGGTATTTTCCAGGGAAACTTCACAATCAATAGCCTGAGCAGTCGCATATCGTGCTATAGCCACCATCATAGGTTTAGGGCCGCAGGTATAGATTTTATTAAACCGGATTTCTCTTAATACAGAATGATCCGTTACATATCCCTGTTCTCCCATAGAACCATCCTCAGTAGTAATGTAGACGGTACCGGTTTTTCCAAACTCATCCAGTTGCACTAAATCCTCTGCAGAACGGACCCCTAAAAGAAAATTAGGTTCAATGCCGGTCTCTTTTAATTTAGTACCCAGATATAACATGGGGGCTATCCCCACACCACCACCAATTAATAATACAGGCTGTTGGGATCCATTTATTTCCGGCATACTAAAACTATTTCCCAGCGGCAACATAATATTCATATAATCACCAGGACGGGATTTAGCCAGTTGCCGGGTTCCATCTCCGATTAATTGAATTAATAGCCAAAGCTCATTCTTTTTTCTGTCTACATAATGGATAGAAATAGGGCGGCGGAGAAATGTTTTAGCAGAACCTTCCACCAGGATATTCACGAATTGTCCAGGAAGCATGTCCGGCAAATCTTCCTCAATGGTCAGTTTTAAAAGGCAATAGTTAGTATGAAGCCGGAGATTTTCCGTGACCTTCATAGTTAATACATACTTTTTCATACAGGATTGCTCAATTTGAATGCAAAGATACATGAATAAGTTAGATATGACACCTCTGAAGAATCAGTCTTTCCTGCTTTTTTCCGGGATAAAGGTATCATAAGTATTGTCTGTGTAAAAAATCATTATTTTACTTACTTTCTTAGCAGGACTTTCAACAGGTATAACTTTTTCAATAACAGGAGGTTTACTACTGTTTCCTGCTAGCTGAAGTCCATTTTCCCGGCGATTTTCAGCCAAACTCAGGACTCCGGGTGGATTTACAGGTGTATGATTGAATAAATCGGGTTCCATATAGGCTTCCTCTTTTCGCATATTCCCTTTGCCAAACAAAAGCCAGTCAGAGTCTATATAAGTAAACTTTTCAAGGATCTTTAATAAAACATCCAGGCTCGGATTATTTCTTCCTGAAATAATATGAGACATAGCAGACCTTTGAATACCGATTGATTCGGCAAATTTTGAAGGAGTAAGCCCTTCCTGTTCCATAACTTTTAATATGCGATCCTTCATTATATAGAAATAAGAGTTATTATGCCATTTTGTCTGTCTACAAATTTTAGAGTAAACAGGAAAAAATCGATACAAATATAAACTATTGTTTTCATTTGTACAATTTATATTTATAAACTACAACAAACACAAAAGTAAACTTAATTTACATTTTATAGTTATACAAAAGTAAACCCGCTTACAAATCCGGCTTATTCACAAAGAAGAATTTCTTTAAATAAACTCTATATTTAACTGTTATATAGACTATTAAAATCTTAAAAATAGTCACATTTAATAATATATTCACAATTGTTAGCTTAATTCCAATTGTAAATTAACCTAATAATTTAATATTTTAGATTAAACAATTGATTTTTAAGTTTAAACAGGTAAAAAAGTATTTATATAGGATAGATAGGTGATTTTTATAAATTGGTTACAGATATATATGTAACACAATTCAGCTGCTTATTTATATTATACAGATGTTACTATATTTATCCTTCAAGTAAACACAAATGTAATTAGAAACAAATGTAACCGTTCTACATTTATAAACAATTAAATAATCGATGGAAAAGGAATAGAAATTAGGCTGTCAAAATGGCTTTATTCCTATCTACTTAAAGTAATCCAGTGCCCTTAAAGTAGAATCAATAGATTTTTTGTGCACAATTTGTACACAATCTGTGGAATATTACATTCTCAGAGAGTAAAAAAAGATCTAATGGACTGAAAAATAAAGAGATATATAGTTATTTTCCGTTTACAGATTGAATCAGAATAGGAAAACAGAGACCGAATAGGGCAAAAAAAGATTCTTTTAAGAAGAAATCTGTTTTTTATTTCTTATTTAATGAAGTATCCTATATACTAATTCTTTCAGCAGATCCGAATCAGTATCCGAGACATTCTCTACCCCTTTTGATTTGGCATCCGTAGTTCGGATGGCAGAAATAATATTAAAAACCTTCATCGCAGAATAATTCCGTAGTCCCACCGTATAGTCTTTCAACTGAAAATTACTTCTTAAACCCAATGCATTCATTAAGCCAGTTTCCGAACGGTCTTTCGTATAATGGCAAATCAGCAGATTTGAGAAATAGTTAAATAATACAGGAAGAGTAGCCTGTATAGGATTATTTTTAGGGTTCTTTTCAAAATACCGGATGATCTGGTTGCATTTCAGGACATCTTTGGTCGCAATCGCTTTTATCAGCTCAAAATTATTGTATTCTTTACTAATTCCAATATTCTGTTCTACCAGGTCCGGTGTAATGCGTTTTAAGGCGTTTTCCGGCATGATTATTGCCAGTTTTTCCAATTCCTTAGCTAAACGGTTTAAATCGTTCCCAAGGAAATCAGAAAGCATCTGAGCGGCTTTAGGATCAATACTTACCTGGCGTTCCTGCAATAAAGAAGTAATAAAAGCCGTCATTTTATAATCCGGAACCTTCTTTGACTCAAACAAAACCCCGGTTTTTCCCGTAGCAGCTGCTAACGTTTTACGGCGATCCAGATGCTTATATTTATAATTAATAACTAGAACAGTCGAAGCCAACGGATTCTTAACATAATGAGTAAGGAGTTCAATATCCCGTACTAACTGCGCCTCACGAACTACGACCAATTGATATTCCGCCATCATGGGAAATCTTCGGGCAGCATTCATAATAGAAGCAGCATCTGTATCCGATCCATATAGAATGAGCTGATTGAAGTCTTTTTCCGCCTCATCCAACACCACATGTTTCAGTAACAGATCCGTAATGCGGTCTATAAAATAAGGCTCCTCTCCCATCAAAATATATACCGGATGGAACTTCCGGGTTACAATATTCCGGCAAATTCCCTCAAATGTATGTTCCTGCTTAGCCATTTTATAGAATCATTTACCAGCTGAAACGTATATACCGGATTGTCTTTTTATCATCAATGATTAATCGCAGGGTCTCTATACCCAATAAGACATGGTCACCCGCAAATTTCTAAGTCACCAGACGATCACTTTCTTCGGTTTTAATTCCATCTTTCTCCATAGGTTTATCAGAAACCATCAATAAAGCCCCGGTCGGGATTTTATTGGCAAAACCGGCAGTAAGCAACGTAGCCGTCTCCATATCAATGCCGGTTGCATGCATACGTTTCAGGTAAGTTTTAAAATTAGTATCATATTCCCAGACGCGCCGGTTCGTAGTATACACAGTGCCTGTCCAGTAATCATGACCCTGGTCACGGATGGCTGAAGAAATGGCATGTAACATAGAAAAAGCAGGCAAAGAAAGAACTTCCGGCGGCAGATATTCGTTAGACGCACCTTCGCCCCGGATAGCAGCAATCGGTAACAGATAACTACCCAGGTTAATGGATTTCTTTAATCCGCCACATTTACCCAGAAATAAGACAGCCTTAGGCTTTACGGCAGAAAGCAGATCCATGATAGTAGCCGCATTAGCACTACCCATCCCAAAATTGATGATCATCATCCCTTCTGTGGAAGCATTCGGCATAGATCCTTTCAGCCCGACTATCGGAACCTGGAAATGATCGGCAAATAACTCTACATATTTGGTAAAATTAGTCAATAAAATATAGCCGGAAAACTCTTCCAGCTTCCGGTCTGTATAACGGGGCAACCAATTTTCTACGATTTCTTGCTTTGTTTTCATAAATAACTACCTTTGATGTTCATTTATCCACCAAATGAACAGCAAATATAACAAATGCAATCGTTAAATTTACCACGGTTCAGTGCTAAAGTAATAGAAAGAAATAAAAAGCTTTTTATCTTCGATGATATACGCCGTAAATATGTAGCCCTTACCCCGGAAGAATGGGTCCGGCAACATTTTGTAGCCTATCTGATGACAGAAAAAGGATTTCCGAAGGAACTGCTGGCCAATGAAATATCCATTAAACTGAACGGAACAAACAAACGGTGCGATACAATCGCATATAATCGCTTTTTAAGCCCTCTTGTGATTGTAGAATATAAATCCCCCGACACACCTATTACCCAGGCCGTATTCGAACAAATCGTACGTTATAACATGTGTTTAAAGGTGCATTACCTGATTGTTAGCAACGGTATACATCATTATTGTTGCCGGATCAATTACAACGACCGGAAATATACTTTCCTGGCAGAGATCCCGGATTATGACTCCCTAGAAAAAGATTTATCCATTTAGGGACGCATTGAGTGCAAAAATAAAATAAGTGAAAAGACCCTGCCAGTTAATGGCAACCTCATTGGAAGCATACGAAGCCAGTACATCCGCATAACATTCATCCGGAATATCAGAAGGGTATTCACAACCATCCTGTCTACCGGCATTAGGTCCTCCTACCAGAAAACCAGGTATAGGTTCCTCTATATCATCACTGGCGGATAACCGGTAATGAGGATACAACGGGCTTTTCGTGCCAAATCCGGTTATATAACAATACCCTGTTGCATTCCGGCCTAATAAATAGTCCATATTATGCAAGGCAGCCGTCAGATACTCTTTCTTACCCGTCAGCTGGTAGGCATATAGGAAAGTCATCCCCTGATTGGAAGCTGCATCTGAATTACATCCCCAGAAAAAATCGTTGGCAGTACGCCCATAAGGAGCTGCATACGGAGACTGGTTAGCCTGTAATAAGGCACTATCCGCATACATAAGAAGCTGCTCTTTCATCCGGTTCGCCAGTTCCTGTCCCTGCTCAGGCAAACTACCCTGATAACGGATCAGGCTAAAAGCGCCTAATCCATAGACATTTCCCCAAACCGGAAGGGTATACGCCTGCGGAGCATAGGCAATAGCTGTTTGTAAGTATGTAGGATTCGCTGTTGCAATATATAATTCTGTAGCCGCCCAGAAAAATTCATCCTCCGCATTCCCATCCCCATATTCTCCTGTCGAGATAGCAGGCGCATGCGTTTCATTCATTTTTCTTTGCTGATAGAGTTGTTGCAGATTTTTTAAGGCCCAGTCAAAAGCACGTTTGGAAGCAGTTAAAGTAATTTCCGCCACTCCCAGATAGTCTTCCGCATATTCTCCGTATATTCTTGCCGCCTGAGCCATAGATGCGGCAAAATCCAATGCCGCAGTCACAGACTTCGCCACCACATACCGCTGTTTCTTACAATCCGTAGGTTTGATAAAACCTTCAAACTCCGGATTAGTCAGTTTATGATACACCCCTCCGTCTGCCAGATCCTGCATGGTCAACATCCATTCCAGATTCCAATAGATCTCATCCAGCAGATCCGGTGTCTGATTCGTACTTTCCGGAATTTGCGTACGGATCGGCTTCATATAGTCCGGATAATCTTCATATAAGGACAATAGCACCCCTAAAGTAAAACCGGAATTGACCATATACTTATTATAATCTCCGGCATCATACCATCCCTTAGGAGAAGAAATCACCGTACCTTCCGGGCGCAGAGACGAAGCAGCAGACGAATGAACCAGGATATGATCATCCGGGTGGCCGGATGGCCGGGCCCATTTACCGGCATATAGTTCTTCTATCGGAGTACTGGCTCTCTGGTAATAAAACGCTTTTAAACTGGCATTTGCTAAATCAGACAGGAGGCCGTCCCGGATCTCAAAAGGCAGGGACCGTCCTAATCCCGGCACGTCTATAAGGTAGATTCCCGGTTGGGAAAACTCCGTAAAAGAAAGAACAGATGTCTTTTTATTAGAAAACTCAGAATGCCGGATATCAGATAAATTCCCCTGATAAACGATCCGGCCGGAATCATACGCCCGGATCGTAAATGCCTTTCCCCCCAAATTCCTCAGAAAGGACCACTGCTGTTTTTTCTTCCGAAGGGAAAAATCCCAATTGATTAAAGCGTATCAGATCACTTTCCTGAGATTTCTCAGAATGACAGGAAGAAATAAACATAACGAAAAAATAATAAATGACAGGGAGGTAATCCCTTGTTTTATAAAAAGTATAGTCTGCTTCATTGAACCGGAATAGTTTAATGAAAACAAACATAAGAATATTTATTTATAAAACAAGCTAAAAGGAAAGTGCCGGATTAAAATAACCCAATTAAAACGGTTTTTTAATTTTTTTTCACAAAATAACCGCCGTCTTATCTACGAAGATCACGATGGAATCGACATTTTGTGTCGTGTTTTTTTCTTCTATTACCATAGGATTAGTAGTAGAAGCAGTCCCTTCTTCCTTTACTTTTTTTTCGTTAGTAAAAAAAGAAATCCCTAACAGAACTAAGAAAAAAGATAGAATCAGAGGTTTCATATAAAGTTATAATATTAATTCGTTACTTTCAAAGATGCATATAAAACGGTAAATGCTGCATGATATTACAAACAAATTACAATTTTAACATTTACATGCCTTAATTTTTAACTTACCCATAAATAAGGCGGTAAAACATATCATGGGTTTTACCGCCTTATTATGTATGATTAAATGGTTAATTAGGCTCCGAAGTCATCGAATAATAGCATTTCAGGGGGTACCCCTAAGCTATCTAACATACCTTTAACCGCATTGGTCATAGGACCGGGACCACACATGTAATATTCAATATCTTCCGGTGCATCATGATACTGCAGATACTGGTCATGAATCACCTGATGAATAAATCCGGTATAACCGGTCCAGTTGTCTTCTGGTTGCGGATCTGATAACGCAATATGGAAGCTGAAGTTCGGGAATTCCTTTTCAATCGCACGGAAATCCTCCTCATAGAAGATCTCGTTTTTAGAACGGGCACCATACCAGTAACTAATCTTACGGTCTGTTACCTTAAGCGTATTGAACAAGTGGAGAATATGAGCCCGAAGAGGAGCCATACCGGCACCCCCACCAATATATAACATCTCACGTGGAGTATCCAGAATATGGAAATCTCCGTAAGGTCCGGACATCGTTACCTTATCACCTGGTTTTAAAGTGAAAATATAAGAAGAAGCAATACCAGGCTTAACCCCTGCTTTCCAGGTGCCGGTTGCACGGTCAAACGGAGGAGTAGCCACACGAACGTTCAGGGTAATGATATTTCCTTCAGCCGGATAGTTAGCCATAGAATAGGCACGGATCGTGTCTTCATCATTTTTGCAGGACAAAGACCACAGGTCAAATTTATCCCATTCCGCACGGAAACGGTCTTCCACATCCATATCCGTATATTTGATATCGAATTTAGGGATCCGGATCTGTGCATAACTACCAGGCTGGAAATTCATTACTTCACCCGGAGGTAACTGCACGGTAAATTCTTTAATATAAGTAGAAACATTGCGGTTAGAAATTACCGTACATTCCCACTCACTTACCCCGAAGACCTCTTCCGGAACCACAATAGCCATATCCTCTTTTACTTTAGCCTGGCATCCCAGACGCCAGTTATCCTGGATCTGTCTACGGGAAAAGAACCCGACCTCCGTAGGAAGGATATTTCCTCCACCTTCCGGGATCTGGCAACGGCACTGGCCACAGCTGCCACTACCCCCACAGGCAGACGACAGGAAAATTCCCTGGCTTTGAAGTGCACTTAATACAGTTCCTCCTATAGGTACCTCATATTCATTGGTTTCGTTGACAACCATTTTCACATTACCGGAAGGAATCAGTTTTGCTTTGGCAAACAATAATGCGACCACCAGAATCAACGTAATCACTAAGAATATAACTGCAGCAGCTGCAATTGTTAATCCTCCTGCAAACAATATAGTCATTTTTCTATTAGTTTATTCTGTTAATAATTAAATGTTAAGGCCAGAGAAACACATGAATCCAATGCCCATCAAACCGGTAATAATAAAGGTGATACCAAGTCCTTTCAAGGGTTTAGGAATATCAGAGTAAGCCAACTTCTCACGAATAGCAGCAATACCGACAATCGCTACCAGCCAGCCGATCCCCGAGCCAAAGCCATACACCGTAGCTTCCCCAATATTAGCAAAGGCTTTTTGTTGCATAAACAGGGAACCTCCCAGGATCGCACAGTTCACGGCAATCAGAGGAAGGAATATACCCAAAGACGCATATAAAGCCGGAGCAAATTTCTCAACGATCATTTCTACTAACTGTACAAAAGAAGCAATCACCGCAATAAAAATGATCAGGGAAAGGAAGCTCAGGTCCACACTGGCGAATTCTTCCCCCAGCCAGCTTGCCAGAGCGCCTTCTTTCAAGACATAATTTTCAAGCAGGTAATTAATAGGAAGGGTACAGAGCAATACAAAGGTTACTGCCAATCCCAATCCCATGGCTGTCTTCACACTTTTTGAAACAGCTAAATAAGAACACATACCCAAATAGTAGGCGAAAACCATGTTTTCGACAAATATGGAGCGTACGAATATGCTTAATAATTCTTCCATTATCTTATACCTTTATTAATTAGCATTAATTTTCTTGTAGGTCTCTGTTCCTCGAGCGATGCACCCAGATAATTACAGCCACAGTGATCAACGCCATAGGAGGCAGAATCATAAGACCATTATTCACATATCCTGAGTCATATAAAAATGTAGGTACAACCTGAATACCTAACAAGGTACCTGATCCTAATAACTCACGGAAAAATCCCACTAAAATCAGAATTATTGCATATCCGGCCCCATTGCCTATCCCATCCAGAAAAGATTCCCATGGACGATTGCCCAATGCAAACGCTTCCAGGCGGCCCATCAGGATACAGTTGGTAATGATCAATCCTACAAACACGGAAAGCTGTTTATTTACATCATAGGCAAAGGCCTTTAACACTTCACTAACAATCGTTACCAGAGCGGCCACCACAACCAACTGGACAATAATACGAATACGGTTAGGTATTGTATTTCTTATGAGGGAAATGATCACGTTTGCAAATGCCAGTACAGCAGTAACGGAAATACCCATTACGATAGACGGCTCCAGTTTAGAAGTGACAGCCAACGCAGAACAAATCCCCAACATCCGGATAATGACCGGGTTATTTCTGCTTAACGGGCTGATTAATACCTCTTTATTTTTATTCGATAATAAACCCATTTTCTTACTGATTTTTTGAAGTTAAAAACTGAACATATCCGTTTAAACTATCATATAGCATTTTATTAACACCCTGACTGGTAATAGTTCCTCCGGAAATACCATCCACATAGTCCTGTCCTGCAACAGATTTACCCGGTTTGACAACCGCAATGGATTTAAATTCTCCATTGGTAAAGATTTTTTTTCCAACAAACTGGGCGCTGAAATCCGGTCTGGTAATCTCAGCTCCTAACCCCGGAGTTTCACCTTCATGGCTGAAATCCGCTCCGAATACGGTATTCCTGTCATCATCCACCGCAATATATCCCCAAAGAGGACCCCAAAGTCCGGCACCACTTAACGCCATAATATATTTGGTTTGTCCATCCACATTCGCAACAAACACAGGATATAAGTTCTCACGAAACGCTTTTACCACATCCGTGGCAAATGCATCCCCTGCTACTTTTTCTCCACTTGTATTAACCAGGAAGGCTTCTGTGATCAATTCATTGAATTTAGATTCCGCTTCCGAAGCACTCACCTTTATATTAATGGAGCTTAAGATTTGTTGCCGTTTATCATTTGCTTCATTTTCTCCCTGGAAGTTCTTCAGAGACTGAGAAATAACCGCAAGTACGATTGCAACCAGGAGAACCATTACAGAAGCATATATTATAGTATAACTATTACTATCTCTATTCATAATCTTACTTTATTAAAAGTTACTTTACAGCTCGTCTCAAACGACGGTTCACATTCGCTTCCACTACATAATAATCAATCAGCGGAGCAAAAATATTCATCAGCAAAATAGCCAGCATCATACCTTCCGGATAGCCGGAATTCAACGTACGAATAATAATAGCCATAGCACCGATCAATAAGCCATAGATATATTTACCGGTCTCCGTACGGGAAGCAGTGACCGGATCAGTAGCCATAAAGACTGCACCAAATGCAAAACCTCCTAATAAAATCTGTTCAACCGGAGAAACACTCATCGGAACAGTAGTACCAATCAGATTAAAAATAGCAGACATACCCAATCCTCCGACAAATACGGAAGCCATAATTTTCCAGCTTGCCACACCTGTGAAGATCAGTAAAGCTGCCCCTAAAAGAATAGCCAAAGTAGAGGTTTCACCGATGGATCCGGGGATTAACCCAACAAACATATCCCATAAGCTTAACGGATTACCCAAAATATCCACTGTCTGGAAACTACCGATCATATCTTTAGTCGCCACAGAGATCTGCCCTAATGGAGTAGCACCGGAATAAGCATCTACCACACTGCCGGCTCCTATACCGAACGTATCACCTGTACGCACCCATACCTGGTCCCCAGACATATCCGCCGGATAAGCAAAGAACAGGAAAGCACGGGTAACCAATGCCACATTAAATATATTATAACCGGTACCCCCAAACACCTCTTTCGCAAAAATAACAGCAAAAGCAGTAGCCACAGCAATCATCCACAGCGGAGTATCCACAGGAATGATCATCGGGATCAAAATACCGGAAACCAGAAAACCCTCCTGTATCTCTTTGTTTTTAACTTGTGCAATAGCAAATTCAATACCCAGCCCCACTACATAGGAAACAATGAGCTTAGGCAGAACAGCTAAAAAGCCATAAATAAACATTTCCAGAAAACCCGGATCCTGTCCGATAGCCAGATAATGTTGATAACCGGTATTATACATACCGAAAAGTAAAGCCGGGATCAAAGCTAATACGACGATGATCATCGTACGCTTTGAATCAGCAGCATCGTGAATATGCACGCCCGTTTTAGAAGTAGTATTCGGAACAAATAAAAATGTTTCGAAACCATCAAATACAGAACGGAACATCGCCAGCTTACCACCTTCCTCAAAATTAGGCTTAATCTTGTCGAGATAATTCCTTAACGCTTTCAATGTATTCTATTTTTAGTTTGTTATTAATTCATTTCTTTATACAACAGGTTCAATCCGTTCCGGACAATCTGTTGTAATTCCATTTTAGAAGTATCCACAAATTCACACAAAGCGAAATCTTCCGGAGCCACCTCATAAATTCCCAGGTTTTCCATTTTGTCAATATCAAACGTGATAATGGCTTTCAACAGGAATTCAGGCATAATATCCATCGGGAAGACACTTTCATACTCATGAGAAAGGATCATGGCACGCTTGCCCCCTTTGATCCGGGCATCCAGCACATATTCCTTGTTACCGCCCAGAAGCCAGGTGAAATACGTACGGCCGGCACTGTATTTATTGAAACCGGGAACACCCCAGCCCAAAAATTCATGCACATCGTTCCCTTCCGGAATGACAGTGACCTGACGGCTATAGGCTCTCAGGTAATCCAGCAGATCCACTCTGATTCCTGTCAGTACATCCCCACTGATTATACGGACATGCTCTTCATTACCCAGGATTTTTCCCGCTAACAAACTATTTATAGTACATCCGGCAATGGTCTTAATATATCCTCTTTCCGTTGTTTCAGATCCTGTAATAGCAACCATACGGGTGAAGTCAGCCACCCCTTTATTGAACAAACGTCCTATGACAATCACATCCTGAGGATCAAGGGTCCAGACCACCTCTCCTTTATTAACAGGCTTCACATGATTAATTAACACCCCCACATTACCCGCCGGATGCGGACCTTCCACTTCCACCGTCTCAACCGACTTCATTTTTAAAGAAGAACCGGCTTTTACTCCGACATATACCTTGCCGGGAGTCAGTTTAGCCAGTGCATCCAGGCCGGTTTGGAAATCAGCCTCCTGCCCTTTTACAATAAATTCGAAATCAGGAGCTAAAGGAGCTGAATAAAAAGTGGAGACAAAAATATCCCGTGGTTCATAAGCAGGAATAGCCACCATATCATACGGACGTTGTCTGATTGAAGGCCAGATTCCTGAAGCTAACAGGGTTTCCCGGATCTCTTCCGCTTTCAGGGAAGAAACACTTTTTTTCCCAAAGTCCTCATACTCAATCTGTGCATCCGGTTTTACCACAATGCTGAGCACTTTACGTTTTTCACCACGATTAACGGCAATTACTTCACCACTAACCGGTGAAACAAATTTGATTTCCGGTCGGTTCTTATCCATCATTAAGGGTGAACCGGCTTTGACTTTATCTCCTACTTTTGCAATAACTTTAGGGATAATACCGTTATAGTCGTCAGGAATAATAGCATAGCTATCACTCTTGCCGGCAGTTAACAGTGCCTTGGAAGCTTTGCCTTTTAGATTAATGTCTAAACCTTTTTTAATCTTAATCACATTTGCCATGATACAACTAAAATGTTTTATGTATTTTGCCGCAAAAGTAAACATTATTTTTATGCTTTAGAACAGCAAAGACAAATAATTAAAGAAATAATTCCATAATTTTGGCACATAAACAGAATAAACATGAAAAAGAACATAACAGGAAGCCTTTTCATCGTAGTATGGATGACCATTTTCCCGGTTTTTGCCCAGGCACCATATCAGACAGGGATCCTGAATAACCAGATCAAAACCCTACAGGTAAAGATCGCAGACCAACAGCTCTCCCAACCCTATATTTCATTAAACGGAGAGACACAGATTGAAATTAATTTCGATGCTCTGGAGCATACCTATAAACGATTTGCCTATGCCCTCATCCACTGCGATGCAGACTGGCAACCCTCCTCTTTATCACCCATTGAATATATGAATGGGTTTCAGGGACTACTTATAGACGATTTCGCAACCTCCATCAATACAACGACGCAATACACTAATTTCCAACTCTTTCTTCCCAATGAAGAAGTGCAATTTAAAGTCTCCGGCAACTATGTGGTCCGGGTCTACCCGGAAGATGACCCGGACCAGACCCTACTCACGGCTTGTTTCTCCGTGGTGGAACCGGTCATGGATATTACTTTCACCGTAAGCAGTAGCACCACTATTGATTTCAACAAAGGACATCAGCAGGTCAGCTTCACCCTGCATCCCAAAAACTTTTCCATCCCATACCCTCAATCCGATTTAAAGATACAGGTCTATCAGAATAACAGAAAAGATAATAGCGCCACCCACCTGCAACCTACCACCATTGCTGATGGGAAAATCGTCTATGACCATAACCGGGAACTGATCTTTGATGCCGGAAATGAATACAGGCGGATCGAATTCCTGAGTACCCGGTATAATGGAATGGGAGTCAACAGCATCCGGTTCCACCATCCCTACTACCATGTAAAATTAAGGACAGACCTGCCCCGGGCTAACCAGGCCTACCAGTATGACCAGGACCAGAACGGACGGCTTTTTATCCGTTGCAGTAGTTGTAACGAACCGGATATAGAAGCGGACTATTACATCGTACATTTTGCGCTGGCCTGTGAACCGTTTTTAGACGGAAGCCTCTATCTGAATGGTGACCTGGTAAATAATATACTGGATAACAGGAGTAAAATGGAGTATAATTTTGACACAGGCCAATATGAAAAATTCCTCCTCTTAAAGGCAGGGAACTACAATTACCAGTATCTTTTTGTTCCAAACGGACAACGTAAAGGGACCCCGGCAGAGGTAGAAGGAAATTATCATGAAACGGAAAATGAATACACGATTGCCGTCTATTACCGGCCTATGGGCGCCCATTATGACCGATTGATCGGAATCAGTACGGTGCATAGCCGGGATTGACTTTTCCATACCTACCCATAGGTATTTTTATTTTCCGGATGTTGCTGGAAAACAAAAGGCTTATCTTTGTGTTCTAAATAAGATAAGAAACGCACCTGATCCCAATTACGATATGGCACACGACCACCATCATCATCACGGCAGCACAGGAAACATAAGGCTGGCATTTTTCCTGAATCTCCTGTTCGCTATTATTGAACTAATCGGAGGATTATATACCAACAGCGTCGCCATCCTGTCCGATGCACTGCATGATTTTGGAGATTTCGTCTCCTTAGGAATAGCCTGGTATCTTCAGAAACTTTCCGGTAAGGAAAAAGATCAATACTATTCCTATGGCTACAAACGGTTTTCTTTGTTAGGAGCCCTTTTTATTTCCGTCATTCTGCTCATCGGTTCCATTTTTGTCATAAGAGAGTGTGTGGAACGCATATTCCATCCCCAGACACCGAATGCACAAGGCATGTTTTTATTATCTATTCTGGGAATTGTCGTGAACGGAATCGCAGTTCTTCGTCTGAGAAAAGGGTCCAGTATTAACGAACGGGCAGTTTCTCTCCATATGATGGAAGACGTATTAGGTTGGATTGCCGTATTGGTGGTAAGTATAGTGGTGATGTTTGTAGATCTACCGGTTCTCGATCCACTCCTGTCTATAGGGATCAGTATCTGGATCCTATCCAATATCTATAAAAACCTGAAAGAAACCTTCCATGTGTTCCTTCAACATGTACCCTCCCATATAGACCTGAAAAATCTGGAGGAAAAAATCAAACAATTACCCCATATTGTTTCTCTGCACGATATCCATCTGTGGACATTAGACGGGGAAGAAAATATTATGACCATCCATGTGATCTTAGACAGTCATATCCATTTAAGCGTGCAGGAACAACTGAAACACCAGATCAGGGATATATGCAACGATGCTGAAATACATCATGTAACAATCGAATTTGAGACCATAGGGGAAAAATGTGAATGTAATTGTTGAAGAAAGACTCTCCCTGGGATTTTTTTCAGGTATTCATGTATGCATCATTCTCTTAAAAACCTGATAATAAAAGAATAAACTATGCATACCTCAGTCTCTCAGGTATGCATTTTTATGCATACCCTCCCCAAAAACGATTCATCCCGCAGGATAATTAACCGGAAACCACCCTATACATACAAATATACCGTACAGCTACTTTTCCATACCCGTAGACACACTATCGTTACCCTCTACACCCTGGCGTCATTTTCCGCAGACCTATTTACCAATTAGTGCAGACCTATCCGCCCTACCCTCTACACCCTACCGATAGTTTCCCTGCGGCTATATACAACGGAGTGTAAGGAAAACGCTATCTTCCTGATGAAAAAGTGAATACTTCCTATGGGAAAAGACCTCATGGAGCGTGCGACCCTGAAAAAACAAGGCAGGTATGCATAGATATGCATAGGTAAATGACGAAGGTATGCATAACTTATACATTTATAATCAATCACTTATGAAAATAATGCATACATGCATACCTAAAAATAAATTTCCTGGGAAGAACGTTCTTCAACTCCCTTTTTCCGGTCTTACTTCCCGAAGGAATGGGTTTCTAACAGGTACCCGGAAAAATAATATTTACAACAGATCGGAAGCTAATTCTGCTAACGGGCTTCTTTCTCCTTTGATAAGATTAATGTGAGCAAAGATCTCCTGCCCTTTCATTTTATCTATCATATACGCTAACCCGTTACTCTGTGCATCCAGGTAAGGAGAATCGATTTGCTGTATATCTCCGGTAAAGACCATTTTAGTGCCCTCCCCGGCACGGGTAATGATGGTTTTTATTTCATGAGGAGTCAGGTTCTGGGCTTCATCCACAATGCAATAGGTTTCCGACAAACTTCGTCCCCGGATAAATGCCAGTGCTTCAATGGCCAACTGATTACTTTTCTGCATTTCATCGATCTTCCGGTTTTCAGGGCTTCCCGGTGAAAACTGCGATTTAATCACATTCAGGTTATCAAACAAAGGTTGCATATAAGGAGCTACTTTCTGTTTCTCATCCCCTGGTAGAAAACCGATATCTTTATTGGCCAGTGAAACGATCGGACGGGCCAGTAAGATCTGTTTGTAGAGATCTGCTTGTTTCAACGCGGCAGCCAAAGCAAGCAACGTTTTTCCGGTTCCGGCCTTCCCGGTGATACCTACCAATTTGATCTCCGGATCATTTAAAATCTCAAAAGCAAAACTCTGTTCGGTATTTCGGGGTGATATACCAAAATTCGTTCCCTTCTCGACTTTTTGCAGTTTATCTGTAAAAGGATTATAACGAACCAGTACCGTATTCCGGATACTTTTTAGGATAAAACATTCATTAGGAGTCAGTTTGACTTTAAAATCCAACAAATTAGCATCTATTCCATCCGGAGTAGCATATATCTGATCAATCAGTTCCGGATCCATATTCTCATAAGTCTCCTGTGCCCGCTGAAAAATATCCACATCTACCACTTTATCTGTGATATAGTCTTCTACCAGAATGCCTAACCCCCTGGCTTTCATCCGCATATTGATATCCTTAGTGACCAGGATCGTTTTCATTTTAGGCTTCTTATTGGCGATATGCATCGCACAGGATAAAATATAATTATCCGCCGTACGTTCAGGAAAGACTTTATCCACATTTCCTTCCTTTGTATCACAGGTCACTATAAATAAAGTACCCCTACCCGGCCCTAACGAAGTCCCTTTCAGGAACAGATCATTGCTGGTCAGCAAATCCAGTTCCCGTACAAACTCACGGGCATTGTAGTTGATCTGGTCATTTCCCCGTTTAAACTTATCCAATTCTTCCAACACGACAATAGGGATATAAATATCATTCTCCTGGAAATGCTCTAAACATTTATAATCGTGAAGAATAACGTTAGTATCCAATACGAAATTTTTCTTTGCTCCCATTGCATATGTATTTTTAGGGTTTAACATCCAGTTTAAATATAGGAATAAAATCCGAAAAAACGCCTTTCTTCCTCATTATTTCTCCAAATACCACCCGGCATTTTTACCCCGACACACAAATTATCTGGTAAAGCGTGTCTTATCTACTTTGTCATAATTCTTTTCTTTATACCCTCCGAACTTCCAGGCAAAAGCCACTCCAACATACCGGGTATTATCAATCAGGTTCATACGGCTATACTGCCTACCCTCATCAATGGTTAACCGGGTGGGATAACTGCTCCGGAATATATTATTTGCATTCAGCGTCAGACTGGCTTTTTCGTTGGCAAAAAGCCATTTCAGCCCGGCAGAAAGATCATACAGATAATCTATTTTATATAATCCCTGGATTAAAGGAGAAATATAATAACCACTGACAGTCAGTTTCAGATTCGGTTTTGAATCCGATATATTAATCGTATTCGTAAGCGAAGTGACCGTATAATATGCATGCCTGTCAAAAGACATATCATGGAAATGATCATTTTTTCCTGTTGCCGCAACCCCATTACAGACAGGCGGCTGTCTACAATCTTTCCTATTTTGAAAGGAACGATCACCCCTAATCCCAGCGACATCTGGTAATCAAAATTTTCAAAACGGAAGGCGGTCTGAAGTTGCTCACTACTTTGATAGGGCAATTGGGCAAAGTAGTTCGGTTCATACTGCCAGAAAGCCATAAAAATATATTTCTGCTTCAGGATATACATCAACTGGGCTTCATATTCATGGCTGGGTTTTAACTCCGGATTCCCTACGATCACCGAATAAGCACTGATATAACTGGTCTGGGAATTCACAGCCCAGTAAGAAGGATAATTTTTATCACTGGACACATTCAATTGCAAAACGTGGCTGGGAGTAAACAGATAACTCAGCGAAGCAGTAGGGAACAGTGCCCAATCATCCCAAAGCACCAGCTCTTTACCATTCGAATTGTAATCAGACCGGAAATACTCCACTTTCAGAGCCACATCCGCAGAAAAACGTCCGAAACTCCTGGAAATCTGGCCAAATAGATTCCCTCCATACTCCTTCTGTTTATTGAATGAACTCTCTCCGCTATCAAATACATACCGGTTGTCCTGATGATAAAAATAATCCACCTGCGTATCCGACCGGATAAACCCGGCATTGACCCCGTAACTGATCTCCCAGGTCTCCGCCAGGGTAGCCGCATGATTCGCAAAAAACATCCATTTCTGAATATCCTGTTTGGTATTATTAAGCAGATCCGTAGTCAGGATGCCATCTTCCCGGTTCAGGAAATTCATATCATCCGGGTTTTTATAAGCAGTAAAATCGACTCCTAACGAAAGATGGGTGTGGGTATCATATTGCACTTTCACATTTTGCAGGGTACTTTTTATCCTTTTAGACGTTTCGCTGACAGCAAACATATTCCTGTCCTCTTTCCGGAAAGAATAGTCACTCTCCGAAGAACGGGTTTTCCGCTGTTTAACGCCATCGATATAATAAGAAGCAGATAGTTTATCTTCATTCCCCAAGGTATACTCCATCCCCACACGCATATTTCCTTTCGTATTCCTTCCACGCGACCGGTCTACCATGTCAATATCTACGATTTCATCCTGCAACGTGTGCCGGGCAAATGTATTCTCCCCGTCATACGTTTTCTTTTTACTTCCATTCGCCAGGAAATCGATATGTAACCGTGAGTTAGCATATACCAGGTTGACCCTCGCCTCTCCCATAGGGTTATGATACTGCCGGTATTCTGTTCCGATTTCCCCCTGTAACGTCTCCCCATCACCTGCCGGCTGGTCCAGCACCACATTGATCAACGCTCCTTTTACATTATACTTAGCAGGCGCCGTATACATGACTTCCATCTTCCGGACCCGGGAAGCAGGAATGGTTTTAAGGAGTTCCGTCAATTGCTCCAGGGACATCGTAGTCAGTTGTCCGTTTATTACAATATGGAGATTCCGGGCTCCCATTAACTGAATCTCCTCTCCCCGGGTGGTAATTCCCGGCAATTCCTTAAGCGCATCAAACGCATTATTGACAGGTTTATTCCCGATCAACTGAGGCGCATCATAAATAAGAGCCCCTCCCTGCACCTGTACCTGGGGCCGCTCCGCAGTTACCGTCACCTCTCCTAAAGCATAGTTTTTTCTGTCAACTGCACATCTCCGATCTCCTCTTCCGACACCTCTATTTCCAGATGCTCATATAGTAAATGCTGGAAAAACAAACGGTAACGCCCTGCCGGTGGTACGGAAAAGACAAATACACCATCCATATCTGTCACTACGGCATCCACAAACAGGGAATCCGAGGTGTGAAGTATGACAGCCACAGCATCCAAAGGTTCATGCCGGGCATCTACTACTCTGCCCCGGATGGTTTCTGAAGCCAGAACAGCTCCACTCAGCAGGTTCAGGAAGGTCAACAGGTAAAAAATCCGCTTCATTCTTATTTATTTTATTAGTTAGTTTTCAGTAGGCAAATAAAAGAAATTTTATGGACTCACAGTGTTACCACTCTCTTACGAAGTGTTATTTAGTCTTACCATGACAGGATTTAATGAAATAGAAACCCTACATTTGTGATCTATACCTGTTTAGTATATGAACACCAGACTGCAGTTTAAGATCATAGGGGCCCTGATCATATGTTCCATTGTAGGAGTGACGATCCTTCAGGGATACTGGCTGAAAGGATTATATGATACGACCTGGCAACAGACGGAACGGACCATAGAAGAAAGGATGCGGAGAGCCGATTATACAGAACTCTTTCTCCGGATGAAAGATGAAAAAAGAGCATTGGAGCAACCAGCTGGTTTCGCTTCTAATCAAACAGAAGATGAAAACGGCACTTACTCCTATAGCCGGACCTTCCATTATTCCGTTTTTGACCAGTTAACCAGTCATAAGAAAGATACTAACCCGGATGAAAGCACCATGGTCCGAATCGTAATCACAGAGGAGGAGATAGAGTCTCCAGATATGACAGAAACCGTAGAAGAATATTTTCAGGTCATCGGTCAACTGGAAAAATTCATTCTACTGGCTATGCACCAGGACCTGGATACGGTCTTACCCGTAAATTATGCACGATATGACAGCCTGATCTGTCAGGAATTGAAAAAGCTGACAATTACTACGCCCTACCTATTGGAGCTGGTATTCGCCACAGATGGGCATGCCATACCTTTGACCACCTGGGGTGAAACCATTCAGTTTACTAAAGGGAGCCCTGTTTTTGAATATCCCATTATGGGTTCGGACCAATTCTACCGGCTTACGCTGAAAGCCCCTTACCGGATCATTCTTAAAAAAATGGCAGGCCTACTCATTTCCTCCTTTTTACTGATTCTTTTAGTCATAATAGCTTTTATATATCTACTCTGTACCATCCTGCAACAGAAATCCATGGAGGAAATGAAAACAGACTTTACCAACAACGTGACTCATGAACTAAAAACCCCACTTGCCGTGGCTTTTGCAGCGGCTGATTCCTTACTGAATTATGACGGTTCCATCACAGATAAACAAAAAAATATCTGAAAATCATCCAGGAACAAATGAACCGCTTGACCGGCATGGTGGAGCAGATCCTGACGCTCTCCGTAGAAAACCGGGCTACTTTCAGGTTACACCCGGAGGAGGTCAACGTAGCACAACTCCTTCCTTCGTTACTGGAACAACAAAAACTGAAAACCCGGAAACAGGTAGATATTACCTGCGGACTACCTCCAGATTTTACTATTCAGGCTGATAAAACCCACCTATATCATATGATCAGTAATTTAGTGAAAAACGTGATCAAATATGGAGATAAAGAACCGGTTGAGATCGAAATCACCGGCAGGTCAGATCACAAAGAGACCACATTGTCCGTGAAAGACAATGGTGCAGGGATCAGTGAGCACCACCAGACGCATATTTTTGAAAAGTTTTACCGGGTCCCTCAGGGTAATCTCCACAACGTTAAAGGCTATGGACTGGGATTATATTATATTCAGGATATGATGAACAAACACCAGGGAAAAGTAACAGTCAAGAGCCGGCCGGGAAAAGGTTCCGTATTCACCCTTCATTTCAGACCATAGGAAAACAGATGGAAAAGATCAACGTATTATTAGTAGAAGACGAACAGACATTAGCTTCTATTATCAAAGATACTTTAGACGGAAGTGAATTTGAGATCTTCCTGGCCTGTAACGGCCGGGAAGGGATTGAAAAGTATAAAGAAATCCGGCCGGATATCATTGTGTCAGACATTATGATGCCGGAAATGGATGGTTTCACTATGGTCCGACGAATCCGCCAGACCGATCCACACCTCCCTGTCCTGTTCCTATCCGCCCGGTCTGCTGCCAACGATGTAGTAGCTGGTTTTGAATCCGGAGGAAATGATTACCTGAAAAAACCTTTCGGAATGGCAGAACTGGTCATCCGCATCAAAGCCTTGCTAAATAGAGTGACCATTCACAGGCAGGAGCCAATCCGTTTTGAATTAGGGAAATATATTTTTGATCCGGTTAAACAGACGCTGATTTTCCAACAGGAAAAAGAACTTCTGAGTAATCGCGAATTAGAACTATTGAAACGGTTATGTCTATATAAAGACCAGGTGCTACCCATGCAGGAAGTCTTACTGGATCTCTAGGGTGATGACTCGTTCTTTAACGCCCGCAGCCTGCACGTTTTCATCACTAAATTACGGCATAAACTATCCGGAGATCCTTCCATTAAAATATTAAATGTGAGAGGGATCGGCTACAAGATGATCATCGATTAAACTCTTTTCCCGGATTAAACTAAAAGGAGCCTGTTTTGTCTTAATTTTATCAAATATATTTATATATTTGCCCTAACCAATCATATGTCCATTTGCATAAAAAAGAAATCCACATGAAGAAACAGGGAGTAAACCGTAGAGATTTTCTCCGGTTATCTGCTACTGCAGGAGTCAGTACATTACTTATTCCGGAGGCAAAAGCATCTGTATCCGGTTAACCGTCCATTCAACAGGAAGAAAAGAAATTTCCGGTACGTACCTTAGGAAGAACCGGTATCCGGCTTCCCATCCTGAGTATGGGAGTGATGCGTGCCGATAATCCCAACGTATTAAGAGCAGCATTTAACTCCGGCATTTTCCATTTTAATACGGCACACGGCTATCAGAACGGGAAAAATGAAGAAATGGTCGGCACTTTCTTTAAAGGCAAGCCACGGGATACCTATTTCATTGCAACCAAAGCGAAGTTTGAATATCCTCTGAAAGATGATTTTGAAGAAGATATCACCGGCAAAATAGATCTGAGCCTGAAACGTTTGCAGATGGATTATGTAGATATCTTCTATACCCATGCGTTAGAAAATGTGGATGAAATCACCAATCCACGCATCATAGAAGCCATCAAAAGCATACAGGCGGATGGGAAGACGCGGTTCCTGGGATTTTCTACACATGCCCACAAACCTGAATTAATTCATGCGGCTATCGATACAGGCATATATGATGTGATCCTGCTGAGCTACAACTTCAAACTGGATAACCTTAAAGAAACGGAAGAAGCCATCGAACGGGCAGCCAAAGCCGGTATCGGATTAGTAGCAATGAAAACCATGACCGGAGGTACGGAAGATGCCGAAGGAAAGAAAAAGATCGATGCCCAGGCTTGTCTGAAATGGGCATGGAAAAACCCGCACATTACGACAGCAATTCCGGGATTCTCCAACTACGATGAACTGGAAGAATGCCTGGCAGCCGCCCGGAATCCGGAATTAACAGCCAGCGAAACAGAATACCTGGCTTCACTCCGGGAGAAAGAACTGTTGTTCTGCCAGCAGTGTGGCAAATGCAAGTCCCAATGTCCGGAAAAATTACCGATCCCGGATCTGATGCGTGCCTATATGTATGCCTACGGATATAAACATGCCCAGCTCTCTAAAGAAACACTGCTGGAATTAAATATCCCGGAAAATGCCTGCTCCGGTTGTGAAAGTTGCCGGGTAGATTGTATTTCCGGTTTCAAAGTCGCAGAAAAGATCGTGGCCATTACTCCGGTAGCTCACATACCTAATGAATTTTTATCATAAACAGATATCCCTATATGAAATTCCTTTACATTGCTATTACTATTCTACTCGTTTCGGTTCAGTCAGTGATGAGCCAGACCCCGGAACAGTTAAAATCCTATCTTCCGTCGATAGCAGGATGGACAATTGCCGATAAAACAGAAGTTTTCGATGCAGAAAACCTGTTTGACCACATCAACGGAGCTGCTCCGCTATATATTGAAAATAACTTTGTGGAAATGACTTCCATGGAGTATCAGAAAGAGGATGCTTATATCACCATACAGGTTTACCGTCATGCCACACCGGAAGATGCATTTGGTATGTATGCTTCCGAGCATACTTCCGAACTGACCTTCTACCCGATCGGAGGAGAGGCCCAGGGGGATGGAAAAAACCTCTTTTTCTTTGCCGGAGACTTCTATGTAAAAATAAGAAGTAACGCTTCAGAGGATGTAGACCAGACATTACAGGAAATAGCCGGAGCACTGGCCCGGCAAATAGACCCCAATGCTTCCTATCCGCCGATTGTGAAAGCCTTCCCGGCGACGGGTTTACAGCCCTACTCCGTAGCGTATACAACGGCGAATTACATCGGACATGAATTCCTGCAATGTGTCTATACAGCCAAATATGACAGGGAAGGCCAACCTGTCCAGGCATTTATTATAGATGGAAAGACAGTCGAAGGAGCCAAAGAAGTCTTAAATAAGTACTTCACCTTTACCAAACAGCCGTTAGATTATCAGGAAGGTCCCTTAGAGATCAAAGACAGATATAACGGAGATATGCCTGCCATCTGGAAAGGCAGATATATCATTGGCATCTTCAATGAACACGGCGACCCGGTCCCTGATCCAGAACCCCTGCTCCAGAACATCGCCGGTAACCTCTGATAGTAAGTTGGCACACAGATGATACGAATCAAACAGGATGACCACTGATTATTAATTACTTATTTTTTAATGTATAGCTGTGTAAATCTGTCTGATCTGTGTCATCTGTGTGCTAAAGTTTTACTCTTAATGAGCAGGTCTTGCTTTAGCAGTGATATGATCTATATCCAAACGGAGGACAGCCGTTTTGTGGGAAGAAGCCTGAATATATTTTCTCCGGACTCTACAGACCCGGGACTGTACTTACCGACTAATAGCCGAAGAGCCTCGTTTCGCTCTTCATCGGATAGATCCATCGTTATTCTACCGAAAGCCATGACACTCTGATAAGCAGTCGTAAATTTTCCCGGGAGTACCTGCGTGGCTCCCACCACCGTGAAAGTGACCCGGTTTTCTTTAGCCAGGTTATCAAGTTTGTGTCCTTCCCAGGCACCATGGAAATAGATCGCCTGATCTTTGTCCCACACATAGCTGAAAGGAATCCCATATCCTCCTCCATCCACATTGACCATCGCCAGGAAACCATACTCCCCGGAAGCGAGGAGCCGGAAAGCCTCCTCTTCGTTCATGATTTTGTCTTTTCTACGAATTTCCCTCATGAGATGTTTTTTATTTCTTATTAAAATATTTCATAAAGAACAGGATCTGGTAATCTATGGAAACAGCCCAGTAAGCATCATTATGAATGCCCGGACGAACCAGATAATCATGATCTATTCCCAAAGCCATTAATTTGTCATGCAAGGCGTTATTTACCTCAAAGAAAAAGTCTCCGTACCCACAATCGATAATCAGTGCCAGGTCACCGTTTTTCAGGGAATCCACCTGAGTAAAGACCGTGTGATTATCCCAGATCTCCTGATTGGTTTCATAGTCTCCTAGTTGCAGGTTCATATGCCAGTTTTTAGGAAAAGGACGAATATCCACTCCTCCGCTGGTGCTACCTCCGGCGCCGAAAACAGATGGATTCCTGATAGAGATCCATAACCCACCATGTCCTCCCATACTTAATCCGGTAATAGCCCGTTTGGAACGATCCCGTATAGTCGGATAATTTCCGTCCACATATGCTACCAGTTCTTTGGCAACAAAGGTTTCATACCGGTAGGAAGGATCTTTCGGACTGTCCCAGTACCAACTATTCTTTGCATCAGGCAAAACAAAAACCACCCCGTACCGGTCGGCTATCTCCGGCAGCTCCGGTTTGATTTCAAGCCACTTTTTAAAATGTCCTCCATGGCCATGCAATAAATAGATGACTGGAAAAGAGCCTTCCCTGTCCGGAGTAATGACCAGTGCATCCACCTCCTTATTCATAGAATCGCTATATACCTGAACCGTATGAATGGTCCCGGCATATGCAGCAATTCCAAAGAAAAGAAAGAGAATAAATAACAGACTTTTAGTTTTCATAGGATATTGTTTCTCTGAATTAGTAATTCCATCAGCCAGGTGGTCCTTACAGACCCGGAATCTTTCCTATATCCGGTTAACTGAATACCACCGTTTTGTTTTTATACGTAAGGACTTTCCGTTGAATATGTTTCTCCACGGCCCGGGAGAGTACAATCTTTTCCAGATCCTGTCCTTTATGCACCAGGGTTTCCACCGTATCCTTATGCGAGATCCGCGCAATATCCTGTTCAATGATAGGACCTGCATCCAGGTCGGAAGTCACATAATGGCTGGTAGCACCGATCAGTTTCACCCCTCTTTCAAAAGCGGCATGATAAGGTTTGGCTCCGACAAAAGCAGACAGGAAAGAGTGGTGAATATTAATGATCCGGTTCGGGAACCGGTTAATCATATGTTCTGTAATTACCTGCATATACCGGGCCAATATGATAAAATCCACCTGCTTTTCTTTCAACAAAGCCAGTTCTGCCGCTTCCTGTTCCGCTTTGTTCTCTTTAGTCACCGGAAAGACATGATAGGGTATGCCAAACCGTGTCCCGATCTCTTCCAGATCCGGATGGTTACTAATGATCAGCGGGATTTCGACATTCCATTCACCGGCCGTGTAGCGTGCCAGCAGATCATAGATGCAATGAGACATTTTAGAAACAAAAATAGCCATTTTAGGCTTGTAATCATTCAGATATAAACGGAAATAGATCTGATATTTAACGGCATATAACGTATGAAAATATTCTTCTATTTTATCAGCCGGGATCACAAAATGCTGTAACTCCCATTCCACCCGCATAAAGAAAACATGATGTACCCGGTCTACATGCTGATCCAGATAAATGATATTTCCTCCGTTTACATGAATAAAATCAGTCATTTGAGTGATCAGTCCCGGTTGATCCGGGCAATGCATCAGTAAAATAGCTGTTGGTGATTGTTCTTTCATACTCAATAATTGAGATTAATGTATAGGCAATTATACACAAATAACGCAGAAACACCTGTCCGCAGAAGAGCTATGCCCTCTCTATTTAGCCTACGTTTGTCTTGTGTTTCCTGCGTTATCCACGCTTGATTTTATATCTTCTTAATAAGCTCTTGCGAATAAAACGCGCTGAGCGGACGGTTTTCCGGTCACCATACAGACTCCTGGTGTTTTGTCTCCTTCCAGAGGTATACAACGGATTGTTGCTTTGGTTTCGTTCTTGATCAATTCTTCCGTTTCAGCCGTTCCATCCCAGTGAGCCATAATAAACAGTCCTTCTTCGATCTTTTCTTTAAACTCTTCATACGTGTCTACAGAAATTGTACGGGAAGCACGAAGATCCAATGCTTTTTGGAAAATATTCTGCTGGATCTCATCCAGTAGATTTTTTACATAGTCTTCAATACCGTCACATGTGATAGTCTCTTTTTCCAGTGTATCACGACGCATCACCTCAATGGTATTGTTTTCCAGGTCACGCCCACCCATAGCCAGACGTACCGGAACCCCCTTCAATTCATATTCCGCGAATTTCCATCCCGGCTTTTTATTGTCAGCATCATCAAACTTAACGGAAATCCCCATCGCTTTCAGATTGGCAGCAATACCATTTACTTTTTCACGGATCTGACTCAGTTGTTCTTCCGTACGGTAAATCGGAATAATCACGACCTGTATAGGGGCTAACTTAGGAGGCAACACCAGACCGTTATCATCGGAATGAGACATGATCGATGCTCCGATCAGACGGGTAGATACTCCCCAGGAAGTAGCCCAGGCATAATCCGTTTTTCCGTTTTTATCAATAAAAGTTACATCGAATGCCTTACCAAAGTTTTGTCCTAAAAAGTGAGAAGTACCAGCCTGCAGAGCCTTACCATCCTGCATCATCGCTTCAATGGTAAACGTTTCCAGAGCACCGGCAAACCGTTCACTGGCTGTTTTGGCTCCTTTCACTACCGGTACAGCCATAAACTGCTCGGCAAAAGTTGCATATACATCATGCATTTTCCGTGCTTCCTCTTCTGCCTCCTCCTGGGTAGCATGGGCCGTGTGGCCTTCCTGCCACAAAAATTCAGCTGTACGAAGGAACAAACGGGTACGCATTTCCCAGCGCATCACATTGGCCCATTGGTTCACTAAAATAGGCAGGTCACGATAGGACTGGATCCAGTTACGGTAGGTATTCCAGATAATGGTTTCCGAAGTTGGACGGATAATCAGTTCTTCTTCCAGTTTGGCAGCAGGGTCTACCACCACACCTGATCCATCCAGATTATTTTTAAGACGATAGTGAGTCACTACCGCACATTCTTTTGCAAAACCTTCCACGTGGTCCGCTTCCTTACTCAGAAAAGATTTAGGGATCAGCAAGGGAAAATAAGCATTCACATGCCCTGTTTCTTTAAACATATCATCCAATGCCCGTTGCATCTTTTCCCAGATTGCATACCCATATGGTTTGATCACCATACAACCTCTTACTGCAGAGTTTTCCGCCAGATCCGCTTTAATGACCAGATCCTGATACCACTGGGAGTAGTTTACTTCTCTTTTAGTAAGTTCTTTCAGCTCCTTTGCCATCTTCTATTCAATATTATATTGTTTTTTCTTACCTTCTTCTGTCACAGCAGGCAAAGGTATAAAATATTTACATTTATCGCAGGCTCTTCTTTCCATATATATTTATTTGCCTTCCTGATTCCCGGACATAGGCTGCTTTATAGAAAACCTGATGGACAGGAATAAAAGAATAAAACTTTCTCTTAAACCAAAAACTGTAAGGTAGAGGGTTGTTTAACTCTCAGACTAATCTGTATGGATCATACCTTTTACTTTTCCTGTACAGTACGGCCCTGAATAATCCTGGAGAACGGAGGGACATCATGGGTAAGCCATATATTACCACCGATAACAGAGCCCTCGCCTACTGTGATCCGTCCCAATACGGAGGCATTGGAATAAATGGTTACATGGTCTTCTATAATCGGATGGCGGGGTAGGTCAATCGGTAACCCTTCTTCGTCATAAGAAAAATTCTTTGCTCCTAAAGTCACTCCCTGATAGAGTCTTACATGCTTACCTATGATAGCTGTTTTGCCTATTACAATCCCGGTCCCATGATCTATACTGAAATACTCTCCGATCTGTGCTCCGGGATGAATATCGATCCCGGTTTCCGAATGGGCTATTTCTGTAATAATACGGGGCAGAACGGGTACTTCCAGTTTATACAGTTCATGGGCTACCCGCTGATATAACATGGCTTTGGGAGAAGGATAGCAAAAGATCACTTCACTCAGGCTTTTAGCGGCCGGATCTCCATCCATCATGGCCTTGACGTCTGTTGACAGCAAATGCTTGATATGGGGTATCTTATTAATAAATGTCAGGGCTATTTCTGCTGCTTTTTCTTTGGAATCACAACAGTTTTCTATCTCAAAACACAAACCGTTCGAGATCTGTTCCTGCAGCAGATCATATATTTTTTCCAGGTACACTCCGGTATAATACTGGATGGAGTCACTCTGTGCTTCCTGTTCCGTACCAAAAAAACCCGGAAAGATCACTTTCCGGAGAAGACGCATCACCTCCTGCAGGGCTACCACCGACGGGGATGGTTTCTGATGTAAAGGAATATATTGATAATCCGGTGAATCAGGGGCCGTCAATACTTCCACATTCTTTTGTATCTCTTCTAATATCTCACTTCTATTCATCATCTGTTCTTCTTCCTACCGGGTCCCAGGCCGGATCATATACTACAAAGGTATTCCAATTAGTATTACTTTGTCCCAGAATATAGATCTCGTTATTTAATCCATACATATGGAAATAAAGTGTACCGGATCCTGCCAGAGTACCTCGCTGGTACCATGCATTCTCTTTCAGTTCATATTCCCAGATACATCCGTCCCGGTTAATACCAAAGAAACTATCTCCGGACACTACACCTGTATTGATAATTCCAATGTTACCCGGAGCTGTAGTAACGGTACTCCAGGATGTGTAATTACCATTAGAGTTCCATAGTGTAGAGCTATTCTCCCCTAAACCTATATATACTTTTTCTTCATATCTGAATACGACTCCCTGACTGATATTACCATTAAAGGTTGTCAGTTCTACCCAACCTACAGAACTTCCATACGAACAACTATACATTTTATTTGAATAAGAATCGTCCTGTTTCTTTCCTCCTATCACATACACAACCTTGTCCTCCACAAAACTAACTGCATCAAAAAGAGGTTCCGGGAGATCATATCCGTCTTCTTTCTGTTTAGTCCATAACGACCGTCTGGAGTCATATGCGTAAAAAGAATCCAGTACCTGATTATTTTCATCAATTCCTCCTATGACAAAAAAGGTATCATTTCCTAATACGGAAGCAGTAGTTCCCTTTATGGGGAACGGGAAAGGTGTATAGGAAATCCAGCTATTGGATTCGGGATTATAACCACGGAGTGTACTAAACTGCTCACCACCTAAAAAGCCTCCTAATAGAAAGGCATAATTATCAGGAGAAGTAAAACCGGTAGCATATAAAGCATTCGGCGAGAAAGTAGCTTTGGAGGTAAAAATACTCGGTGTCGTAACAGTAACCACCTCTCCATATTCTATTCCACTTTCATTGATAGCATAGGCTCTCATATGATACAGGTCTGATCCATTCAACGGCACCCGCTTTTTAAATTCCAGGCCCGGAGCAATAGGCTCTTCTCCTTCATAGACCACTGAATCGCTGCTGTTAGTCAGTTCCGGATACTTGGTTTGGTTTGAATATAAAATACCCATAGAGGTAACAGGTGTATTTCCCAGATCTTCCAATACCATGCCGATCGTAGCATATCCTCCTTCCACCTCTTCCACTTCCAGTGTCGTAACGGTAGGCACCATGCTTTTGGGAAAGAAAGAAAGTGTTTCTTCACTATAGGTAACACCAAAATCATTTTCGGCAAATGCCCGGACCAAATATCTTGTCTTACTCGCCAGACCGGTCAACTGACCGGTAAAGATCCCTACTCCGTCATCGGTTAACTCGACCAGAATGGTTTCATGCTCATCTTTGTTCAGATTTTCTGTGGCATCCGTAGTCCAGCAAAATCCCCGGTTAATAATGGGGCTATCTCCTGCTTCCAGGATTTCAGCCGTGAAAGTAGCAAAAGTAAAATCAGGCTCTATGGACATAAATTCTGCCATAAGAGGTTTTCCGCTGGTGGTAATAAACGTTTTCACAGTTCCTTCAAAGGTTCCAAAGGTATTCCGGACAAATGCTTTGACATAATATTGTGTAGAAGGAGTTAGCCCGGTTACTTCTTCGCTAAAAGGATCTGTTGAAACAGAAAAAGTCACCTTATCGGATTCCGCCATAGCTTTATCTGTAGCAAGGAACACCCCCCTTTCCAATATCTCTCCCTCTCCCGGATCCATTATTTTACCGCCTAAGATAGCTTTAGTAGCCCATATTTCACTTTCATCAGGTATCATAGTCGATACAATCCCCAGGCCATCTTCTGTAGAGACCAGGTAAGTGGAACTGACTCCTTTTCCTGCGCTATTTACCGCAAAAGCCTGAATTACATATTTGGTATCTTCCCGGAGATTATCAATGGTATGAGTGAAAGTAGTGGTTTTATTGTCACTGCCTACCTCGATTTCCCGTTCCGTTTCGCTATCCTGCTCTTTTACAATAAATCCATACCGGGTGATGGGAGCTCCGTTCTTTTCGGTAATCTCTACGGATATGTTGAAAGAAGTAGCTGTTTTATCTGTAATCGTATCAATTTTTATTTCCGGTATACGGGCATTCAGAATCCCTTCCGGACCGTTGGGATCTTCCAGGCATCCGTAGAAAAAAGGAAATAAAAGAAGGAATAATAGTACTTTGTATAGATGTTTCATATATGTTCCATTAAAAAAATACACCTGCGCCTACATTTAGGTCAACATATTTAAATTCCAGGGTGCTACAACCGGCACTCACATAAAAAGTTTTTCCGATCTTTACGGTGAAGTCCAGATCAACGATTACCCCTTTATAAGAATCTTCCAGGTTCTTTGCCCATACTTTTTCTTTGGGTTCTCCTGCTCCATCCCGGAGAGAAAAAGCATAGAGGAGTTTCCGGTTGAAATAACCGGCTCCTATAGAAGTATATAACCAGGGAGTACACTTCACCATAAACCCTCCGGAAACGGCGTAGTAATTCACTTTCTTCCGGTCATAGGAATAGGTTTGTGTAGCCGGTAACTCCACAATCGTGCCGGTGGAATTATTATAGGTATAGGGATAACTGGTGGAAGAGAGATTGGATTTAAAACAGACATAAAAGCCCATCCGGTTGAACATAGCACCCATGGTAATGCCCAGCGGAGCTTCCAATGAATAGAGATAGCCGGCAAAGAATTCCGTCTCAACAGGCTTTTTTCCGATTCCCGGAGAGTAACTCCCCGTTGGACCTGACGGATCTGGCGGTTCCAGTAAGCGGTAAGGTCTTTATTTTTAGGAGTACCGATCCATTCCGTATAATACACTACCAATTTAGCCATAGCCACCGTATCCCGTTCATTCGCCTTCACAGTAAGGCAATTCAGGCATTTATTCATCAGGCTACGCATAGACAGGCGCATGGATTCATTCTCCTGCCAGATCTTTGTCAACTGGTCAATACTATACATATCACAGTGTGATACCCCCTCTCCATACCAAAGACGGGCGTCTGTATAGTCCTGCCGTTGCATGGCATCATCTCCCTTTATATTATACTCTGCCTGTTGCTGGGCAAACACCCCCATGGGTAAGAGCACAGACAGAAGAATCAGAACTAATTTTTTCATACCATTCCATTAGTAAAAGGCAACTCCTTAACTTAGTAAAGAGCCATCTTCGCTATATACATCAAATAAACTATCCTCCCGCTCGAAAGCACGACCATTTTCCGCTTTATCTACACTCAGGTATTTACACGGAATGTATTCATTGGCTTTTTCATCGATCGCGCCATATTTTCCTGTGGAGGTTCTTCTCACAATAATATAAGGTCCTAACCGGATTTTTTCTTCATACAGGGCCCGTCTTTCTGCTATACGCTGCATTTCGAGTCGCTCATGCGTATCAATCTCCAGACGGATCACCTCTTCTGTTATTTTTAATTCTTTCGCCCGGGCGAAATCTGCCTGGGCTCCCTGATAATTTCCTATTTCTATTTTTTCTTTTCCTGACCGGATCAGTTCTTCATACCGGATATCTGCATTTTCAGAATCCATGGCAGGAGCTACAAAAGTATTATTATTTTCCGGATTTATCTCATCAGAAGTAACCGCTTCTCTGACTACCGGCGCCGGAGCCATATCAGGTGAGACCGGCACAGCCTCTTCCTGTACCTCCAAAGTAAGTTGAGAAACTGGAAGATCTGTCTCCGTTTCTTCTATCGCATCTAACAGAAGTTCTGTTTCTCTTTCATTCTCTGCCAGTAATTCACCTTCGGGAAATTGTATTTCCTGGTTTCCGGCTCCATTCTCCAGATCATTTTTCTGTACAAAAAAAGTAACCACAGAGGCTGCTAACACAAATAGAGTTCCAAAAACAGCCACCCAGGTAAACTTCCGCTTTTTCTTTACCTGGGCCTTTTCAACAGAAGGGTTAACGATTGTCTGTTCATCATCCGGATCTTTTCCCGGCAATGAGTGATTGGAGTGCAACAGAGTCGTTTCTTTGGCAGTAAAAAGCCTGTTTTCTATATAGGTATTGACAGGTGTTCCCTGTTCTTCCGGAGGTGGATCCAGACCAGCCAGCATGTCGGTCACAGATTGGAAACGGTCTGCAGGAATCACCTGCATTGCTTTCCAGATCACCTCTTCTGTCTTAGAAGAAATAGCCGGATTCAGTTCGGATGGTTTCTGTAAAACACGGGTAGCCCTTAAAATAGATTCTGTCGGAGCCTTCCCTGTCAGTAAATTATACATAGTCGCCCCCAGGGAATAAATATCAGGGCATGGAGAAAACACCTGTGTACCTTCATCATCATACTGCTCAATAGAAGCAAAACCTTTGGAAAGGGTAAGCATGGTCGTACTCGTCTCCTGCTCTTCAATATCATATCTTTTACTGACACCGAAATCAATCAGCCGGGCAGTATCCGTATGATCAATAAGGATATTGCTTGGTTTGATATCCAGATGCAAAATATTTTTCTCATGGACAAACTGCAGGGCATTCCCGATCTGATGGATATATTTCAGCACTTTGGGTTCCGGCAAGGCTCCCTCCTGTTCAAGCATATATTTCAACGAACAACCGTCCAGATATTCCATAGCAATATAAGCCGTATTATTCTCTTCGAATACGTCTAACACTCTGACAATATGATCATGATTGACTTCGGAAAGAATCTTTGCTTCTTTGATCAGTTTTTCCTTAAACTTACAGAATAACACTTTTCCGGTTTCCGAATGAACGGTTACGGCATGGGTCTCTTTATCCCGGCCACAATAATCTTTAAAGAAACACTCTTTAATACAAACCGGAACTTCTGTATTGACTGCCCCTAACTGGCCTTTCGCTTCGGTATACCAGATACCTTTATATGTGATTCCAAATCCACCCTGACCAACCACATGGGTAAGTTTATATTTCCGGTTAAAAAGAAAATGACCATCTGGCAGATTCATAATTAGAAGCGTATTGTTTTGATACGCCAAAAATACATTTTTTATGCCAAAGAATAAAAGAAAGAAAGAATATTTTGCTTAAGTCTAATCAGATCGGTAACATTCTGGATCGGGATGATATAGAATGAGAAGTTGTCTTTTGTGTGGTCCAGACAGAGATCCATCAACTGATCCTTGATGATCTCTGAAGAAGCGGAAGTACTGAAAACAGAACAAAGATGGCGTTCTGAAACATTTTCCAGCACACCGTCCGTACACATGAAAAAATAATCTCCCGGCTGAATATCGGAAATAACGGTCACATCTGCCTCTGCCGGGTCGCCTGTTCCCTGAATCGCTCTGGTGATCACATTTCGCTGGGGATGGGTTAAGGCTTCTTCCGGGGTGATCTTTCCTAACTGTACGAGACTGTTGACTAATGAATGATCTTCCGTTCTGCATAAAATCTTTCCGTTACGGATATGGTAGATCCGGCTGTCACCGACATGGGCCAGGGTAGCCCCTTTTGGGCTGAAATAAAGCATGGCAAGCGTGGTAGCCATGCCTTTGGCTTCCGGATGGGCTTCTACGTAACTACAGAAATGAGCCTGTGTATACTGGATAGCCTTATTTATAAATTTTGCATGAGGTTCTCCTTCCAGAAAAGTAGAAAAGTAGGTCTCAAATAATTCGCAGGCTAATGCACTTGCCACTTCACCTTTCTCTGCACCCCCTACTCCGTCACAAATTAAAAAGAGATTTGGGTCTGAATCTATAGCTTCCGGTGAAGGAAAAATAAAGTCTTCGTTATGCTGACGTCCTCCTTTTTCACTAATAGCACAAGGTTTACTAATAGTTATAGTCATATACTGCTATCCGATTTTTTATACATTAAAACGCAGAATGATACGGCCAATGATAATTTCATCCTTGTCTTTCAACACCACAACCTCCCAGTCCTGCAGATAATTACTATTGTATAACGTATGGTTTTTACTATTATTATCTGACAACAGGTGTTGAAAACCATTTTTTTAATCTTTTTTTACCTCTATCCGGATATGTTCCCGGCTCATGAATTTATCGGTTGTGACGATCCCGATCCGGGCATTGGAGGGTTTAGTTGATTTCCGTCCCACAATAAAAATCCCTTCGGATAGCGGAAAAACCTGTTCCTGATGATCCGGAGAAGGCACAACAGTCAATCGGCCGGAAGTAGTGTGTCGGGGTTGTAACAAAACTGTTTCGGAAGAAACAAAAAAATCCTGTCCCGTATTTCCTTTCAATACGGTAACAGAAATAGCTTGTTTGCATCGCGGGCAATTAAAAGTTTCCCTTCCTTCCGGAATTTTTTCTTCCTTTACTTGTAACCCTACGTTGCAATGAGGACATTGCAATGATATCATACCATGAATGAGATGCCAACGTTATCAATATCTGTTGAATAGACATCAATCATGTCTGAATTGGAAAGCATAACTGTATCATTGGCCAGGGTAATAAAATCAGCATTTTCCATGCTTTCATCTATCATCACAATTTCTTTGAGATCGTTATTCATATCCACCATTACTGCATCCGATAGATCCAGGTCGTCGCTATCATCGATAATAACGAAATCATAATCATCAGCTTTCATACTATTTAATTTATATGTTTCTTCAATTTCTGCAACAAAAATAGAAAAAGAGTTTCATTCATACAGAATATGAATCTCTCTAATAATCAAAAAGATGTGTTTTATGTACAAAAGTGTTACTTTGACATACGAAAGGGGTTATTCTTTCACCCATTTCGCTTTACAGGAAGAAAGAGGACATTGTTTTTTATTCTGAAGTGATTCCCAGGGGATTTCTCCTAAGAACGTCCCGCATTTAGGGCACACATAATCAATTTTAAACTAATGGGCCAGATCCTGTAAGTATCGGGGTGCTTTGGCTGCCTGCCGGGCACCCAGATATACACCTAACGTAGGAGCACAAACGGCCACTATCAGGCTGGGAATCATTAATGCGGGATTTCCTTTTCCCAGCAATCCCACCACAATACCCAGCACGCCTAATATTGCAAAAGGAAAAGACTGGAAAATCCTTGTTTTAAACTGGTTAGATGACTGGATCTGAATTTTTGCTTTAACATAGTTATCATAAATCTCTTTTAATAAAGCAAACTCTTTACTATAGTCATTGGTATGTTTTACCAGATCTGCTACTGTCACAGAACAATCCTCTCCGAAGGTAATGGTATCCTTCATAGTCACCCGTTTTTTCCGGATTTGCGTTCCATCTATAAACGTACCATTCGTAGACCCGGTATCTTCTATAACAAAGTTTCCTTCCTCATCACGGGTTAACACCGCATGATATCTACTCACATGCGGATTAGGAATAACATACTGGTTATCGGGAGCTTTGCCAATTTTAATAAACATATCTTATTGGGGAGTATCTTTCGGTTTAAACATTTCCTTTTCAAACGAATCTTTTAATGCTTTCAGGGGATCTTTGGATATGATTAGTTCCCGTGGTTTTCCTTCCGCTGTCAGAAGTAACAGCTTTTGTTTAGGCAAATTGATCTGTAAGATATGATTTTTATTAATGATGTAGCTTTTGCTCACCCGCATCAATATTTTACCACTTCCTACCACCTGTTTTTCCAGAATCTCTTCTATTTTTCCTATATTGATAGCGAAAGTAAATTGAATGCCATTTGATAAAAACAATTTGGTGTAGTTTCTATCAGCTTCAAAATAAAGGATCTGGCTAATCCTTATCCTCAACAGTTCATCTCTCGTCTTGATTGTAAGGTACCGTTCCATAACGTAGCTTGCTATTTTTTCATTAAATACTAAAAACAAATGTACATTTTTTTCTTTCACTACCGCGACTTTTAACTTATTTATTCAAAATTTACACTCTTTAAATCCTGAACAATCAGAAATAAACAGACGGGAACAAATAAAATACGAGGGACAATTACCCGATATGGGATCAGCTAAAAACGTTGAAAAATTCACTAAATAAAGAAAAAACAGCTATAAGAATAAGCGTACAGGTTGGTTACTATGTATGGTCAGGATATTTTTATTTTTTCAGTTTTCTTCTCCAAAACAGAACAAAGTCCCCTGCGTAGTCAGAATATAAAAATGCCCTTCTATAACTGCAGGAGAAGCCTGGATCTCTTCTCCGGTATCATATTCCCACAAAACCTTTCCTTTATGCGCATCTAATATAGTAACCACTCCATTCCGGGTACAAAAAAGGACTTTATCTCCACAAATAACCGGTGCACTTTCTGCGGCTTTTCCCTTTACTTTATATTTCCAGGGATTACTTCCGTCTTTCCGGCTGACCGCATAGAGATGTTCACTATCCGAATAAAAAATCAAAAGCTCACTGGATACAACCGGAACGGAAATAAACGTATTTCGTTTATCACTGGCCTGTAGGATTTTCATATGACGGATGATCTTTCCTTTTTCCATATGAAATTTATAGAGGTTGCCCAGATTATCTCCTAAATAACAATAATGTCCCCGGACGGCAGGAGCAGCCGGAATTGCAGACTCCAATAAAAATGAGTCTTCTGCCTGCCCTGTACGGGAATCTACGATCTGTAACCGGGAAGATCCATCTCCAAAAAGAACATACTCATTCCACAAAGCAGCAGCTCCCTGAATAAAAGACTCACCTTCAAAACGGTTTACTTCCCTCCCTGTCTGAGTATCTATAAAATAAAGTGTATGATCATAGCTACCGATCACTACTAATTTCTGACCTTCCCATTCCACCAGGTTAGGGGAAGCCTGGATCTGTCCGAAGGTTCTGAAGTTCCAGACTATTTTCTTTTGATTCACAGATAAAGCAGTTATCAGGCCATCCTTCCGGCCCACATATAAAATAGAATCATAAATCATCGGAGTAGATTCCACCGTAGTAGCCAGATCATATTCAAAAGAAAGTTTCCCATCCGGATCAATTCCCCGGATCACTCCAGACTGATCCGGCCAATACACCACCGCATTGAAAATAACCGGGGAAGACAGAGTAAGCCTGTCACTCATATAACTCCATTTTAAGGCAGGCTGATCCGGCAATTGCTTTTTGGTGTATCCACTAAACGCAGCATCACTCCGGAACAGGTACCAGTGCTCACCTACACCTGTCCCGGAGGAAAGTGGGATGTCTCTGCATCCGCACATTCCAATAAATGCTACTCCTATTATGAACAAAATAAACTGTTTCACAAGCTACTTTTACTACCTGTATTCTCAGGTAAATGTACTTCAAAAATATATAAATAGCTCCTATTTCCCGGACTTTTCCCTCTAAAACGAAAATCGAATTTCTTAAGGCGAATTTTCAATTGGGAAAGATAGATCCCGGCTATAATAGAAAAGTAAAGAACAGGAGTAAGTAGATGAGCAGTTTTTCTTCCAACTCTTTTATCTTAACCAATAAAATCGCTATGAGACCATTATAATTTACCGAATAATTGCCTTCTTCTCCTTTTACCAACTCCGGGTACTCATTTATCAGTTCCTGGGCTAATACTCCTATATGCTTTTCGTTATCCTCTTTGAAAGAATACCTGTAAGCATGTATATTTTTTAAATCCACCTGCTCTATTTTACCATAGATGTCCTTTAAGGTAGCATCCGAAGTGTTATATACGGTTAAGATGTAGGCCTCCTTAAAAGGATAATCTGAGCTCCCTACACTGGCACTGTTAGGACTGGCAGGGTGAATACTGGCAGACACCCCGAAAGAGTTTCCGATAAAAGCATTACTATACATATCATTAAACGGATAAGAAGCAGATCCGACATTATAATAACCAGGAATGCCAGGTGCGATATGCCCCACACTGGTCATAGATCCATGTACACGCCCGTCCACCATAGGTTGTCCCCACCATATCCCTTCACTACCACCACCAGTCGTGTTTATGGTAATGTTTCCACTGCCATCAAAAGTAGCACTTCCGGTTACACTTCCCGATAAAGTAATCGTACGGGCAGTTTGTAGTTTAGACGCCGTAGAAGCATTCCCATATACATTGCGCCAGGCCAACGAAGCAGTTCCCAGGTCAAATCGATTATGAGCTGCCGGAGACAAATGCAGATTTGAGAAGGTAAGGCTATCTGAACCATTGAAAGTCATGGAAGCTAAGGTTTCCCGTTCCGCATTATCGTCCTCCGTATCATCCGAACTCTCGTTCACAAAATTAATAGAGGTTCCCAGCTCTAATGATAAAGCGGCCCCGTCTTCTCCTGATAAAATGTAAGTCCCATCCAGGATATCGCCTCCTTTCATAACGAAATTATCACCTCCGGATGAGCCGGAAGAACCTGACGAGCCGGAAGAGGTTTCTACATTAGAATTATAGGAACCTGAATTCAGCGCGTCTCCATATACATAATAATCCTGTCTTTTAGATCTGGGTTTTGCAAAAACCCTGACCACCGGATTTAATTTTATTGCCATAGCTATGATCTGTTTTTAGTTATATACTTTATATCTGCTACTGTCTGGCAGCAGACTATTCTTCTTTGCTTCAGAGCTTTCCGTTGCATGTCCTTACAGGATCTGCTCCATCGTCAAAGAAGCTATATTTTGTTGGTAATTAATTTCTTCACCTGTAATAAAAAACTTCATTCCCGGAAAAGTAGAATCTTCTATAAACCTGAACGGATCATAATCCGTAGTGGTGTCCTGGGTTAATTTTTTCCGGGGCTCACTATATTGATGCAGGTATTTGCAATTAAATAATATTCCGGACGATCCGTTTCTGAAATCTCTCCACTGACCGGGATGCCGATATGGGTAACATGCTCCAGCGGTTCACCTCCTGTAAATACCCGGGAATAGCTTTTTACAGGGTCCGTCTGCTTTTGAGTGGTTATTTTTAATTCTATATCGTCATACTCATTAATATAACTGTATGCATCATTCTCTCCACTGTACAAAGTATCCTGTCTGGCTTCTACATATTTATCCTCTTCATCTTCTGCTGCCACAGCTAATTTCAGGTCTTTTATAAATGCGAAAGTGGCTCCTGTGTGATCAGAATTTCCCCAGGGATACCTGGGATAGTAAAGAACTAACTCTATTTCCCCAAAGTGAATATCTTCCATACCTGCGCTTTTAGTCACAGGAACCACGTATCCTCCTTCAAACCCACCTGCTGTTACCCCTGTCTGGCCTGGTTTAATATCTTTAAAATAACCGGTAGAACTATGGTCACCATCCGAGACAGAAAAATCAATCCTGAAAGTGGCAGAAGCTTTAGACCATCGACCGGAACTACCATTCCAGTAATATTCACCAAATCGTAATCTCGCATAGGTGTAAAAGGTATTCCGGCTCGCTACATGTTTCCATTTATCTTTTTGCCACAAAGTCAGATCCTGAAAAGCCCCATACTGTTCTTTTGTAATAGCCGCCTGGAATTTTACCTGTATATAAGTATTTCCCAGGACAACAGGATCTGTTTTAACCAACAGGCAGGGCAATCCCGTTACACTCTCACTATTCCCGCCTGTTCGCAATAAGGTTCCGGTTCCCGTATTTTTTCCGTTAACCGAATATAACCCTGACCCATTCTCAGCAGTGGTAAAGTTTTTAAAAACATAGACCGGACCATATTCAAACTCCACTTTTCCTTTATCTGAACTATCATATCGCTGGTGACATTCAATCTTGGCCCCCATATAACGATCCAGCTCGCTAAAGTCAGTAGGATAACCATCCGTTTTTTCATTTCCATTCTGATCATACAAATACAATTTGATAGTATCATTCGTGGTATAATACCTATATATATCCCAGGTCTGATTCCTGCGTTTTTTATAATCACCATTTGAATACGCAAACAGAGTAGCCAGATAGGTTTTTGGACTGTGACCACTATATGCCTTCAGGTTTTTCAACTGGGGAAACTCTATGGTAAATTCATAATCCGAATCTTTGACCGTTACTTTGCTATAAGCCGGGACAATGCTCACATCATTACCCGATCCGGTGGATTCCTCCTCAGAAAGATATTGCAGGTCATTCGGTAAAGTGACCGGAGCACCACTACTCATGGATCCGTCATACCGGAACCACCGGTTGTTATTCTTCATGTAGTCTATATCCAGAAAATAAACTTTTCCATCCTTTTCTGTCAATGTCCATCCAAAAAAGGTACAAAATTCCTCCAGAAAATCTTTATAAGTCCATGCCTCCCCATCATCATCCACAAAGTTCTGAGACAACATCCAGTATTGGGTAAGCGTGTAAGTAGACTCAGCCAGGTTAAAGATCATAGGAAAATAAATATCCGTATAGGCTCCCTGTGTTTTTCCAAACGCTTCATTTAAAAGACTAGCCGTATGGCTGCCTTTAATAAAATCCAACTTATTGCCATCCACCTGGGTTTCCACCCTGAAATATTCCAGTGTAGATAAAGCACTGATACTCTCTATCTGGAACTCAGTAAGATAACCATTATAATCCTGTGAAAACACCTCAGGCGTAATAAAACCTGTATACTTAATCTGATCTTCCTGCTTTAAAACCACTTTATATTGCTGGGCACCCGTGGCATACAAATCAAACAAAGGTTTCTCCACCAACACGGTAATAGTCGCACCTGCAAAACGAAGCGGATTATAGATATTATCATCATCTTTATAGTTGACCACAATTGGGTCTTTTCCCGGAATCAGTTCCGTGACTTCACTACCCGACCCGTTATCTTCTGAGATTTCAATTACATAAGAAAGATCATCCACATCTACAAAAGGGATGGTATATTTTAGTGTATATGCCATATCAACCTAATTTACTTTGTATTTTCTGATAATTGTTACCACTTATTTCAATATCTTTTCCTCTTAACCGGGTACTTAGTACAACCATTTGAGGCGATCCCGTATAATTCATCCCGCCACTGACCATATGGAACAGGTTAGATTGCTGGGCCTTATTCAGGATCATCTCTCCACTGTTCACACGAGCCAACAGGTGATCTCCGGTGTAGCTACCTCCTCTGACAATACCGCCGGTAGCAAAAGACCCAATAACACTAAACGCAGAAGTAATCGCAGCAATCGTTGTGGCAATCGCAGGAATGTTGGCTGGAAAAGGAAGCATCACGGCCTGGGCAACACCCGTAGCAATAGCCAGGCCCTGCTGAGCCAGCATCATAGAATTAGCAGCAATCGCTCCGGCTTCACTGTCTCCTGCAAACTGCTGGATAGCCTGGGCAGAAGTATTAAATAATTTCCCCACCTCAGCAGAGGAACCCCATAAGTCTGTAAAAACACTTCCCATATTTTCCCAGAAACTGGTCTGTGCTTCCTGGCTTTCTACACTTCCGGCAAATTGCTGAAGGTCAGCATTTATTTTTTCTATGCCGGTCCTGGAAGTTTCTATGCCCTGTATGGCGCCGGGCTCTATAATCTGAGCAAGACTATTACTATGCAATAATTCTGTAATTCTTTCCACCCTCTCCAGTTCACTGGCCAAATCACGAACGACCTGTACCTGGTTCTCCCACTCCCGGGTTCCCCGTTCATAACTATCTCTTAAATGAACCGCCAGGCCATACTGCTGCTGAAGCCATACTAAAGACCCCTGTTGTGCCGTCACCGTATCTTCCACTGCTTTGAATACCTCTTGCTGACTACCTTGTTGAGTTTGTAAAGCCTCCGTGGAACGGTTCACTTCTCCTGTCATATTCACATATCGTGCCAGCATAGAGTCAGGACCGTCCGGAGCTTCCGATAAAGCCAGAATCGCATCGATATAAATAGGTGAATCAAACTGGTTTTGCAGGTCCTGTACCATTTGCCGGAAGTGTTCTTTCTCACTTTTACTATATGGAATAGTTTGAGTAACAGAGATTCCGGTCGTAGGACTGGTAGTCGTAACCGTATCTTTAGCAACTGCCCCATTGGCTTTTGCCATGAGCGCCTGGTATTGCTTAGCCAATTGCAGGTTCTCTTTGCTTCCGGATAATTTAACCACATCATAAATCTGTGCATCACTTAAGTACCGGTTAAAACCCTGTTGGGCCAACGCCATATTAAAAACCTCAGTAGCTGACTGTTTTTTTAAACGCACCTGATTCTGCGTAATACCTGCTATTTGGGTTTCCAACCCTTTTATTTCCTCCAGGGCCTTTTTTCTTTCCTGCTCCGACTTACGTTGGTCATTAGCTATCTCCTGATACTTCTTTTTCTTTGCTTCCAGCGCGCTTAACTCATAGGTATTCCAAAGCTGCGTAGTATTCAGCTCATTTATCGTCTCAGACATTACTTTCGCCTGACCAGTGACCTGCTTAACATTTTTGAAGAAAGACCCCAGGTCACCTTTTGCCAAAGCAGCAAAAAAGAATTTACAGCAGCCTCTGATTGATTCATGACTGTGTTAAACCCCTGGCTGGTACTTTTAGTGCTGTTCACTGTTTTATTAAATACCTGCAACGCTGCCTCTGCCACTTTTATAGGCTGGGCCATACTGAGAAAAGCATCTTTGGCCAGTTTTGTAGGCGACCACATCTCTTTTAGGTTTCCTTTTACTCCTTTGGAAATTTTCTCAATTTGTAATTCAAATTGCTGTACCTGATTTAAAGACTGTTGTAAGCTCGTATCAAACGCATGGCTGTCCAGACTTAAACGGACTATCCTGTCATCTGCCATATATATTCAATTTATTCAAATTAACTACTTCTTTTTCACTCTGTATAAATTGCAGGGCTTCCTCCCTCATCTGATGGATATAGTCATCAGAAGGTTTTTCCACTACAGTAGCAGCTTGTTTATGTCCTTGTTTATCCCAGGGAAGCGGAAAAACCTTTTGCGCTTTCAACCGTTTGGTTGAATTCGATTGCAGGGAAGCAACAGCCACTGCCCGTACTTTTTTCCATCCGTCTCTTTGCTTCAAATCATATCCATCCAGAACAGAGTCGATCTCATACCATTGCATCTGGTCAAGCACATACGCCGGAGATATCCCGGCACCCACCACTAACGTACTATACAGTTCCCGGATACTTATTTCCCCGGTTGCTTTTTTTGGAATGTTTTTTTTACTTCCCTGCTCACTCACTTTAGCATGTTGGTTCATAAATTCCGATAGCCGGGAAATCAGGTCCGACTGCTCATCACAGGCTTCAATAAACTCATCAAAGGTGAGAGGTTCTTCATTCATTCCAGCCAAAATCATGCTATAACAAAAAAATAGATGTCAGTCAGGGTTTTAAGCTCGAAACTTTTCCCAGCAATCTGTTCAAAAGCCATCATGGCCCGGATACTATATTTTACTTTATATGTTTTTTCGTTTATTGTTATGTCCATTTTTCTATGATTTTATTTTTAATACATAGATGCTTATCCGGTTAATCAGTGAAGGCATACACCCAGGGTGAAGGCAACCCCTGGGTTATGGCAGGACTATCTATTGGTGAGACTGTTATTCTCTTTTTTATTTATTACTTACAGATGCTGAAGCACCGGAAGTGGCAGCAGTCGTTAAAGGGCCTACCCCTGTAAATTCTGCTGTGAAAGTAGCATTATCCGCATCCGGCGCACTGACAGACAACGAGGTAATAATTGCATCCCCGCTATATTTGGGACTGCTCACCTGGCTCCATCCTCCCGAAGGAACACCGGTGACTGGTTTACTTTTATAACCACTCTCCAGGCAGAAAACGATTTTCACCTCTTTCTGCAACAGTTCAAACAGATCATTAAACGTCTGTCCTTCTCCCTGCAAAGCATAGAGGTTCTCCGTAGAGACAGTCCAACTGGTACGGGTTACCTTTGCCGAAGTCCAGCGACCACCCGTGTCCTTATTACTGGTATCCGCCGTTTCATTGGTAATATCCAACGAGTGACTGGTCGCATACGCCACTGATTTCCCATCAACAAACAGCATCAGGTCCGAGCCGTTTATAATATTCTCTCCATTATAAGCCATAATTGTTTTTAATTAATTGTGTAATTAGTAATTTATTTTAATTGTAAAAAACAGCCGTTGTATAAACGCATAGCCAGAGGCTTCCTCTTCCGCATTGGCCAACCGGATGTATAATTTCCCACGTTTCATCATATGGTCAAGATTTTTCCTGACCCATGAAGCCAGTTGAACACATTCCGAATAGGAGTCAGACACACAATCTATTTGCATCGTTACTTTGTCCTGTACCACCCGGTCTTTGGAATACACCGCTTCCAGTTCTGTCCGTTGATAGACCACAAAAGGATAAGGAATATCTTTTTTGACTACTAACAGATGGATATTTCCACGAACCATTTTCTTTATTTCCTGATCCCGGATCAACTCATTATATATCAGTATTCCGACATCCACCCCATCTTTCATATTCTCTTTTTTTGATTGTCAACCCTGGTTTTCCTTCTTATCTGTTCCAGTAGGTAGTATGAATAACCGTACGATCCCTTTCCCGCAGGATACTGTTGATCCGGTAGGTCCGCTTATCAAAAATAATCCGCATATATTCATGGATGACACAGCCAGGATAGGAACGGACCACAAACGTTTTGGTATAAGAAACCGGTTGTTCACCATGTTCCACCAGCCGGCTCCCGGTTTCTTCCTCCACCTGCGCATGCGCTTCCAGAAAAGGTTCCCAGTGAAGCTCTGCCTCACCAAACTTATTCTTCTGTTCTTTTCAGTTTTCAATTCGGATGATCCGGTTTAAATGCCCTGCTCTCATACCTGGGACGGATTATCAAGATAAAGGGATAAGAGGTATTCATACGTATAAGGGATCTCATTCACCTCCTCATACGAGACCGGTTCCCGGTTTGCATAGAGATTCCCTACCAGTAAAAGGACGGCCGCTTTCAACGGAGAAGGCAGATAACCTTTCTCTTCAGCGATCTCTTTCAGAGGCTGCCGGATATGCAAACCCACAGCATCTATCGCCGTATCGATCAAAGAAATAATATATTCATCATCCCCCTGATAGTCCGGATCAATCACCAGGTGTTTTTTCGCTTCCTGTAATTCTATCAGCATATTTATTTGATTTTTAAATAGATATAAACATATAATAAAAATAGGTTCTTTTATCCATATAGCTAAAAGCCGACCATTACCTGCAATTGATTACAGGTAACAGTCCAACTCTTGTTTACGATCAGATCACTTTGATCACAAACTTACTGAACAGGTAACGAACACTGATCTCACCGATTTCACCGGCAGCAATCGACATCGTGCTCTCCTCTGTCTGTACATTCGTGGTCGGGAATGTGATAGTAATAGCAGAAGAAGCTGTATTATTGATGGCAATAATACATTCCGCACCATCCGTTGCTGCGGCAAACGATAAGGTCTGATTCGCAGTAGCAGTAAAACGTAAATCATAAGATGCCGTAATATCCACAGAAGACAAAGAAGAGAGCGTAGTCACACCAGTAGCCTGGAATTTAACCGGTACCGTAATATTACTTTCTTCATTAAACGACACCCCATTGATGGTCCGCGCAGTGGCCAGTTTGGTGGCAAAAGCCGCATTCTCCGTCTTTTGCAGGTAATTGCTTAAAGCACTGGTATCCGCTTTCTGGGCCAACTGGCTGCTTAAGGTGTCCACACGCCCACTGATCGCCGTATCATCATACGCCATATCCTTAGCAGAGATTCTATTCCCTTCCGTAATAGTAATATGATCACCCGCTATCAAAAGCGCCTGTTTTTCATCCAGTAACCCATCCGTTTGCTCAGCCGTATAATAGAAAGACATATCTGCCTGGCCGGCCATCACCTCATCCAGTTTATCATCCATCTCCTCTTTCGTGTAGATATCCTCAGCATTCGCCTTCTTCTCCACTTCTCCCTGAAGATCCGAAAGAGCTTCTTTTAAAGCTGAATCATCATAGATCGTGTCAATCGCGGAGATCTCGTTGTCCTCAGAAATAACAATGTTTTTACCGGCAGACAGCACCGCCTGTTTTCCTGCCAACAGGTCATCCGTCCGGGACTTGTCATAATACAAAGACATATCCACCTGACCGGCAACCACATCCTCTAATTTATCATCCACTTCCTCTTTCGTGTAGACATCCTCCACATTGGCTTTCCCTTTGAGGGTATTCTCCAGGTCATCCAATGCGGCCAGTTATTCTCCCAGCTCCTTCACCTGGCCTCTGATTTCCGTATCATCATAAATGGTATCCACCGCAGAGATCTCGTTATCCTCAGAAATAACAATGTTCTCACCGGCAGACAACACTGCCTGTTTTCCTGCCAACAGGTCATCCGTCCGGGACTTGTCATAATACAAAGACATATCCACCTGACCGGCAACCACCTCATCCAGTTTACCGTCAATATCTTCTTTAGAGTAGAAGTCATCTGCTCCCGCTTTCTGACCCATCTCTTCCCGGAGGTCAGCCAGTGCCTCTTTTACGGCAGAATCATCATAGACCGTATCAATGGCAGAGATTTCGTTGTCCTCAGA
>JAJQFE010000044.1:54190-103564 GCA_021201295.1 Tannerellaceae bacterium
GCAGAGATTTCGTTGTCCTCAGAGATAACGATGTTCTTATCAGCCGTCAACTGATCCTGTTTGGAGTTTTCCAGGGAAGAAATCAACCCTCTTAGTTCTGCATCCTGGTAGACCGTATCCACCGCAGAAATCTTTCTGCCTTCCAGGATAATATTGTCACCAGCAATCAGTTGATCCTGTTTGCTTTCCACCAGGTTCCGGACCGCTTCATCCATATCCCCGCTTAATCCGGCAAAAAGCGTATCCGTTTCTTCCTGCGTATAATAACCGGACAGGTCAATCTCCGTGGTACCAATAGAAGCATATTTCCCGATGGATTCCAGCCACACATACTCAAAATAGTACTCCACTTTCTCATCTGCACTCTTATGAGGTACCAGGTAAATAATATGGCTACGTCCCTTTTCCAGAAGTTCATCCACCTGTTCCAATTCGATATGGACCAGGTTAGCCGCCAGTTCTTTCAATTCCTCCACGGCATCCTGTACCGCATCCACATCCCTCAGGAAAGCGATCTTTTCCGCTTCTTCACCCGATTGACCTGCTAACTGCACCGTAGGCCGCTCACTGGCATTCAGGTTTAACGGAAGATGGACCGAACCCAAGTCTGCGATATCCCATTGGCTTACCATTGCCAGGTTCACTCCTTCCCCGTCTGTTTTTAAACCCAATAAATTCCGGTGATTGTCCAACAGAATCCGTTTGTCATCAAAATAAGGCACTTTCCTCACTTTCAGAGCGTCAAGCTCCGCCTGCACCTCCCGGAAATTCCCGGCCGTTTCAGCCTGAAAATCCTCCATAACCTGCTCACAGGCTTTTCGGTTCGCATCCACCTTCTCATCCAGTTTAGCAACCACCTGGTCATTAGAGGCCCGGTAAGCTTTTGCCTTTTCCACGATAGAAGACACACGGTTCGTGATCGACTCTCTATAGGTTTCCACCTTGTTGCCCAGCGAGGTCACCGACTGGTCCGTATCTTCCTTATTCGCATCTACTTTGATATGCAGATCTGCAACCACCTGGTCATTGGATTTTTTATACGCTTTTGCTTTCCCGGTCAGCTCCTGGAAGCTGTTTTTTACTTTCTCTTTATACTCCTCTACCTTAGCGTCCAGATCCGAAACACTTTGCTCAGTAGCCTCTTTATTGGCATCCACCTTACCATCCAAAGCAGCCACAGAATCATCCGTGGATTCTTTGTACGCCTCTACTTTGGTATCCAGGTCTGTGATGCTCCGGTTGGTGGAAGCCTGGTTCTCATCCACCTTTTCCTCGAGTGTCCGGATTGTTTCGTTCAACTCCTCCACTTCAGTATCCATGCGGCTGTTCAACTCCTCTCCCAGGTGGTTGATCACCTCCGTATTGTCCGTCCGGAACTGTTCAAACGTAGTCTTATCCACCTTCAGATCCAGCAGTGAATCCAATTCTTCCTGCGTGTAATAATCCGTGATATAGAAATTAGAATCTACCTCCTTACCTGCCAGGACACTTTCCTCCCGGTTAAAATTAAGGGTAGAAAACTGGAACTCACACTCCCCTGTTTTATTAATTCCCCCTCTGACACCCTGTTCGCTACGGGCCGAACTATTGAAAACAAATAACTTACCGGCATCTGCCGTAGAACGGATCACATACCGGTCCCTGTCAGGAGCGACGAACCAGCAGCCAAATGCCATGACATCCCCGGCAGTGTGCTCCAGGCTGACATGGTCACAGGCTTCCATCGTTAAGGAAGAGGTCAGCGAGTGAATCCCCCAGCTATGTCCTGTGGTAGAAGAACAGTGTGACAGATAGACATTCGCATATAGTAACGTCCGGATATCTAAATGATTTACCTGGGATTTCTCTATATGGATATCCCCCTGCCCGGTAATGTGGGTATTCCCTTTCAGGAACATATTGTTCAGCACGGTCTTACCGCCTGTAGTAGCAATGGTGGTTCTACCGGTCACTTCCAGTCCTTCCAGGCTCACATTGCACGCACTGATCGCCAGTTGTCCGGTCACCTGCACACCCCAGTGTTCTGCCACAGAAGAAAGGGCTTTCACAGTCAGGTCGTCTTTATTGATCGTGACACTTTCATGATACACCCCTTCCCAGACTAAGATCAGGTCTCCCTCTTTAGCCGCATGTACAGCCGCATGCAAAGAAGGATAAAAGCGCATATCTTTACCCATGGGGGTATGAGATACTAAACGTACCTTTTTCAACTCTTCTTTCCGTAATGACGAAAGAAGATTCATCAGGCCTTCCTGTTTATGCAGGTCACCTACAATCGTTCCCCAAACCGGGAACTTTATATTTGAATTGTGTGAAATATGATGCATTTTGTTTACTTCTAAATTAATGTTGTTTGACATATTTAATCCTTGTTTTTAAGATCATTTCCGTTTGCCCCTGAACGGTTTCTTTAAATAGATAGTCCTTTCCACCAGCGTCTATCAGGGTCACTTCATAGCTATAGTATACCGCACCATCTTTCAGCTTTTGCAGGACATCCCGGGAGAAAACCGCATAATCCCGGGCCTCCCCGAGTTCCAGGTTAGTGCATTGTCCATGTATGTAGCTTGCCTCTATACACGCATGTTCATTCGTAGTAAAAAAACGGATGACAAACTTCACCGTGTCCGCAACACGGTACGGTCTGCTTTCCGAATCCCTCAGACTCAACTGAATCTTCAGGTCACTGTCTTTATATACTTTATATACTGCCATTTCTCTTATTACTTGAGGGTTCACCCAAAATACCACAGATTTTTATTTTTATAATTTGTAATTATCCCATAGCTATGAGGATCCGTATACACACCAGAGCATATATACCTGCCTTCACTATATATACATTCTATTTGTATTACATTTCAGGGATTTATGAGAAGAAAAGTTCTCATGCTTGGAAAAAATGGCAGTTCAGGTGAAAAAAAGGCGGGAAAGGAGCCCGGAAATGACTCCAACAGCGGGTGGTTTTTTCGATTGCTTACTCTTTTTTTCCGGAAGGATCTGCCAGTAGATGCTCATCCACCGGATAAAACCGGTAACAATTAGCGGCCCGTATCCGTTGTAAACGGGATTTATGAGACCGGAATTCTTTCCTGAATGCCTCACAAAAGTCACCTTCCGTGAACTTATACGTCATAGAAAGGACTACATCCTGAAAGATACCCAGGTCCTCTTCCGTCCTGACCAGATCCGCAGAGAGCGTAGCATAATACTGCTCTACCAACTGGTTGACGAACCTATTCTCCCGGGATTTATTGATAGGGGTTTGATGGAGTTTCGTGATCTCCATCAATGGTTTCTTCCTGGCTCTCATACTCTTCTGTAAACTTTTGTAAAGCAGTCCGGATCAGACGGCTGACAGACACTTGTTTTTTCTCAGCAATGCGTTGCATATCCGATAACAGGCTATAGTCCAGCCGGAAGGTGATTACTTTATCTTTGTCCATAACGATCAGAATTTCTATCAGACTAAACGGGGGAATCCGGGCCGCTTCCGGGCCGCTTTTTTCCACCGGATTTTACTTCTCCCAAAGAGTGTGTGAGTGCGCGTTTTTGCGACTTTCTTTCTACACACTCTTTCTTTTTGTTTTAGTTTTAGTTTTAGTTTTAGTTTATATATAGACTGGAATATTTCCAGTCTATTCTCCAGTCAAACCTCCAGTCAAATGTATAGTAGACAGTATAGTAGATCCTACAGTCTACCCTCCAGTCAAACCTACCCTTCATCCATCCATCCGTACTTCATCCTCCATCCGTTTTCCTGTTTCCAGCACCTCACCAGCTTTTATAGGCTACCCCGGTAGCGAAAGCACTCATACCGAAAGTAAAAAAATGACAGGGATTACTGAAAGCACCTGCCAGACAGGCAATCGTAATAGCTGCCCAGACTAAGCAGACCATCAGATGCGCAAACGATTGAAAATGTATTTTCTTCATATACCTCAAGTCATTAAGTGTGTAACTCAGCAGCCGAAAACCATTCCGTTCTCCATAAACTGCACGACAAATATAGTGACATACATCATTAAATCCAAGTTAATTTACTGATATTTTTCACCAAATTAACCGGAATTAACCGGAGGCACTGGAAGAAATATGAAGTTTTGTTAGTAAAATCAAAGATTATTTGCGTTATTTGTCCTGGGTTTTTGCACGAAAAGCTCCCGGTTACGAACACAAACACTGATAAACATCACTATGACAACAAAAGAACGGCTGAAAATATTCTCCAAACAGATGGGCTATGGAAGAAATAAATTTGAGGAATACGTGGAAATCGCTTCCGGATACCTCTCTTCCAGATCCAGTTCAGTCACCTCCGATACCATCGAGAAGGTGATCCGTAAATTTCCGGAACTCAGCTTGGAATGGCTCCTGACCGGTCAGGGAGATATAATCAAAACAGAGTCACCGGCGCTGGTTTCCCGCACCTATCCGTTAAAACCCTATATTGATTCCACCTATGCAGTCTGCGGCTTACCCAAAGGGTTTTCCGTAGCCGTGAAAGAGACGGACTGTCCCACCATTTCCCTGCCGTTTATGAAAGAATATGATTTCTCCATTCAGGCGAAGGGAGACAGCATGGTCAACCGGAAAGATCCGCGTAAAAGTATCCAGGAAGGAGACATTGTCGTGTGCCGTATCTGGAAAAGCCGGAGTCATCTCCGCTGGGGAGAGACCTATGCCCTCTCCACTCCGGAAGGGATTGTGATCAAAAAGATAGTTCCGGCGGAAGCAGAGGGGTATATCCGTTGCATTTCGTTCAACATAGAAGAGGGATATATGCCCTACGACCTGCCTTTAGAAGAAATCAATGACTGGGCGATTGTCGTAGGGGTGGTCAGCGTGACCAGTTGGACCTGAACCATCCGGGCCGGGAATGGCTCCCATCCGTTTTCTGAAACGGGTGCACCCTTTTCGGGAATCCGGTGCATCCTTTTTTAACCAACGATGCACCCGGGAGTAGCCGGAACTACAAAGATGAAACAGAAATGACATGCCGAAAACAGGGAAAAGTGTAGTTTTAAGCCTACCTTTGCCGGAAACCTGACAGGAAATAAAAAAATAGCTTACACACAATCTATAGCATGGATCGATGAAAACAGGGTTTTATCTGATAGGAATCTGTATCTGCCTGGTCACCTTCTTCGGTTGCCCATCCACCTTAGCAGAAGAGAAAAAGATACCGGTATTGGTATTGACAGATTTCGGAAGGAACATAAATGATGCGGAAGCCTTTGCCTATCTGGCCACAAATCCGGCCATCGAATTGACCGGAGCCGTATGTAACAGCTATATTCCGGAGGTCCGTGCCCGCTCGTTAGGGCTTTTCCTCCGGTTATTCCATCAGGAAATTCCCATTGCCACAGGGGCAGCTTTCCCCTGGCGCACCACTCCGGAACCTGAGCAGCTTCTCCGGTATCTGCAGGAGCATAGCATAGAAGATGTGCCGTATGAAACAGCACTGGAAGATTCCTTGAAAAGCTGAAGCAGCGACCTGTCTCCTATCACCCTATATGACCCTGTCCTGTTGATAGACTCCCTGCTGAAACACTATGCAGGAGAGCTACGGATCGTGGTCCTCTCCCAGGCAACGGATATAGCCGGCTATCTTTTCTCTCATCCTGGCCACATCCCCCTGGTCCACTCCATTTATCTCCAGGGCCAGGCCCGGATAGATGAACGGGGTCAGCTTTTACCGGATAGTGCAGCCTATAATCTCCGGGAGGATATGGAAGCGGCCCGTTACCTGTTTACGCTCCAGGAGCAGATCCCTTTTACCCTGGTAGGAAAACATGCCGCTTATCCCATGGCTTATACTCAGGAGGAAATGCAACAACTGGCTGCCCGGTGTGGCCAGGCAGGAAAATACCTGGAACGAGCAGCGAGCATGGGATTAACCTGTTTCCTGCAAAGAGATCTGGCCCTGTTCTACCGCATCTTTCAGGTTCCGGACACCCTACCTGCTCACCTGGCACTGGCCTCCATTGACCAGGTAAGTAATCCCTACGATCTCCTGACAGCCATAGCGATTGACAGACCTGACCTGTTTGAAGCTACCCGGCAGGGAATCCATACGCTGATCGGAATGAATCCCGGTGAAACCTATTTTCAGGATTCTGTTCGGATCAAACAGCTTTTACTGATGGAGAATTAAAAAAGTCCTGAGAAACACTCCTCTTCCTGCTATCTGTGCAGAGCTTACAGCTAAGCCTCTATTCCTGCCTGGTTAGCCATATACCGCAGCGACTCCTTCAGCACAACGTTCGCCGTCTATGGCTGCGGAAACAATGCCTCCTGCATACCCGGCGCCTTCTCCACAGGGGAACAAGCCTTTGAGGGTGATATGTTGCAGGTTCTCCCGGTCGCGCAGGATACGTACCGGAGAGGAGGTGCGGGTCTCCACGCCTATCAGGACCGCTTCGTTGGTCAGGAATCCCCGGGACCTGTTTCCAAAGGCCCGGAAGCCTTCCCGGAGGCGGGAGGTGATCAATTCGGGCATCCAGAAATGCAATGGTGAAGCGATCAAGCCTGGCGTATAAGAAGAAGCTGGCAGATCAAAGGAGTTCTTTTTCTGCACGAAATCCTGCATCCGCTGGGCGGGTGCCATTTGTTTCATCCCTCCGTTCAGCCAGCTATGTTCTTCCAGACGTTCCTGGAACCTGAGTAAGGCGAGCTCCTTTTCGGAGGCAAATTCAGGAAAATCATCCGGATGGATCTCTACGACCATCCCGGAATTGGCCCACCGGGAACCCCGGTTGGCAGGGGACATACCATTCACGACCACCTGTTTCGGACCACTAGCTGCCGGAACCACAAATCCTCCGGGACACATACAAAACGAATAGACGCCTCTTTCCTGAACCTGGGTGACAAAACTATATTCGGCAGCCGGCAGATAGTCTCCCCGGCCCTGTTTCGTATGGTACTGGATCTGGTCGATGAGTTCCTGGGGATGTTCCAGGCGTACCCCGACAGCGATGCCTTTGGCTTCCATAGGGATCTGTTCCTGCCGGAGGTAATCATAGACATCCCGTGCGGAATGTCCGGTGGCTAAGATGACGGGGCCGTGAAACTCCTGGCCCGTCTGCGTGATGACGCCGGTGACTTCTTGGTTTTTCAGGATCAGCCGTTCCATGCGGGTTTCAAAATGGACCTCTCCCCCGCACCGGATGATCTGGTTGCGGATGTTTTCAATGACCCGGGGGAGTTTATCGGTACCGATATGGGGATGGGCATCGATCAGGATGGACGAACTGGCTCCATGCTGGCACAACACGTGTAATATTTTATCTACAGACCCCCGTTTCTTACTCCGGGTGTAGAGTTTGCCATCGGAATAGGCTCCGGCGCCTCCCTCTCCGAAACTGTAGTTGGATTCACTGTTAACCTGCTGCTGGCGGCTGATCAGGGCGATGTCTTTTTTGCGGGCATGGACATCTTTTCCCCTTTCCAGCAGGATGGGGCGGTAGCCCAGTTCTATCAGCCGCAAAGAGGCGAACAGCCCACTCGGACCTGCTCCTACGACAAGGACCGGTTTACCGGAAGAGACCTCCGGATAGTCTACCGGGATATAGTCCTCTTCTTCTATCTTTTCCCGGATAAACACCCGTAATTTTATATTGACGAACACGGTACGCTGGCGGGCATCAATGAAACGTTTCAGGATGCGTACCGCCCATATATCGCTCAGGTCTTCTCCTGTTTCCTGTGCTGCTATTTTTTTCAGGGATTGTTCATGGGAAGCGGCTTTGGGTAGCAATCGAAGCTGAATTTCTTTAATCATATGTGTATGGATTTATTATCTGCCGGGTGAACGTTATCCGAATAGTTGCCGGAAGGCTTCTTCTACTTTTTTTACCTGGATGATCTGTATTTTACAGCGAGAGGTGTCAAATCCCTGGAGGTTACTATGGGGGATTAGGATCCGTTTAAATCCTAATTTCTCGGCCTCTAAGATCCGCTGTTCGATCCGGTTGACCGGACGTATTTCCCCTGACAACCCGATCTCTCCTGCCATACAGGTTCCGGCTTCGATGGCTATATCCAGGCTCGATGAGAGGACGGCACTGATCACGGCTAAATCTATTGCCGGATCATTGACTTTCAATCCTCCGGCTATATTCAGGAAGACATCTTTCTGTACCAGCTTGAAGCCTGCCCGCTTTTCGAGCACGGCTAACAGCATATTCATCCGGCGCAGGTCAAACCCGGTGGAGCTCCGCTGTGGGGTTCCGTAGACGGCTGTACTGACTAAGGCCTGTGTTTCGATCAGGAAAGGACGGACTCCTTCAATGGTTGCGGCAATGGCCACTCCGCTTAATCCCTCATGATTCTGTGTCAGCAGCAATTCGGACGGATTGCTCACTTCCCGCAGCCCTTCCTGGCGCATCTCGTAGATACCCAGTTCGGAGGTACTTCCAAAACGGTTTTTGACACCCCGCAGGATGCGGTACATATAGTGCTGGTCTCCTTCAAATTGCAGGACCGTATCTACAATATGTTCCAGCACTTTCGGTCCGGCTATACTTCCTTCTTTATTGATATGTCCGATCAGCAGGACGGGAACGCCTGTTTCTTTGGCATATTTCAACAGGGATGCGCTACATTCCCTGACCTGGGAAACACTGCCGGGGGATGATTCCACTACTTCCGTAAACATCGTCTGGATGGAGTCTATGATCATCAGGTCCGGCTGCACGTTGTGTGCCTGGACAAAGACCTGTTCGAGGTTGGTCTCGCACAAAATAAAACAGTTGGCGCTTTCGTCTGCCAGCCGGTCTGCACGCAGTTTCAACTGATGGCTGCTTTCTTCACCGGACACGTACAGGGTCTTCAATCCTTTCAGCTTCAGGACCGTCTGCAGGACTAAGGTTGATTTACCGATGCCTGGTTCACCTCCGATCAGGACTAAGGAACCTTTGACGAGGCCACCTCCCAAGACACGGTTAAACTCTTCATTTCCCAAATCAATCCTTGCCTCTTCTTCGGCTGAAATGTCCCTGAGTAGGATGGGACGTGCTTTTTCATCACTGACTAAGCCGGGAATCGGACGTTTGAGTGTTGTTTCTTTGGCTATAACCTCTTCTACATAGGTGTTCCACGCACCACAATTGGGGCATTTTCCCTGCCACTTGGGGGAGTCTACTCCACAAGCGGAACAGACATATACTGTTTTTGCTTTCGCCATATACACACTTTTCTTTGGTGTAAAGATACAAAGAAAAAACCATCTCTCCCCGGATTCCGGCCCTGTTAAGCGTGTGTCTTTATAAATTATAACAGATAGTCACTATTCGTTCCCGAAAGAGGTATCCAGGAGCTTAGTATAGAAGGCTTCCAGATCTTTCTAGTGGTAGTAAGGCAGCAGGTCGCTTTCTACCGGTGGGATCAAGACCTCTTTTTCATTGTGCATACATTTAACCAGGATATCACCGGATCCGGGTTTACGGTAGAAGATGAGTTGAATATTGCCTGCCATAGGGGCCACTTTGAATGTGCTGAATGCTTGATAAAATTCTGATGGTTCGGAAACGCTGTTGTAACAACCGTCCAGATGCATCAACATCGCTAAAGGGATCATGTTTCCATCATGGGCAAAACGCAAGGTAGCGCTGTTTTTTCCGGAAGCAATAGCTTCATGCGCACTATCCAGTATATTTTTCAGGAAAGGTTTGGAGTTTTCCATCATGATCCCGCCATTCAGGGCACAATTGGCATCCTGGACATAGACGGAATAATTCACGCACTGGAACAGGTCGAACAGTTCTTCTTTTTCAAACAGATCATAAAAACTGACGGAGGTCTCTATGTTCTGGGTATTATTGGCAATACTGAACATGGACCACATAAAGGATTTCGGATTTACTCTTTTTTCGATGTAATCCTAGTCTGCAAAAATAGCTGTAACCAGCCGGTCCGGTCTGACATGTTGCTCTTCAAATTTGCGGTGTTGTTCCCGCCAGGTAGTCTGCGATTTCCGGAATTCAAGGGCTGCTTCTGTGTGCGGGTTCAGGTAAGGCATATACCGGTTACTGGCTTCGCGGGTGGTTTGCAATGCAGGATTCAGTTCTTTTAAACGTTCGCAAAAAGCATCCATACTCAATACACATCTTACCACTAAGGTAGACCGGGCTGAAACAGGAGCCTCTCCTACAAACACTTCCGAAAAGGACCGGAACATACGTTCGGCAATCCCCCGCTGTTCACGAACGCCTACCGGTGACAGGTCTCCTCCCCGGCCTTCGGCCTCTTCCCAAACTTTTTGCAGGCGGCTATACACATCTTTTCCCAATGGTGTGAGTGCATTCACCTGATCCGCTTCTGCTAACAAATCCAGCAGACGTCTATACTCTTCATCGCTGATCAGGTAACGGGAACCATGGCGACTGACATGGCTGATATAAAAAGGGGTATATCCTTTGGGTATGGGTGTGTGGGGAGTAATTTCATGAGCCGGATAGGCATAATAGACTCCTCCGGTCTTTTCAATCGTTTCATAGACTTCTTCCCGGGTGGTTTGTGCATGCAGGCACAGCATACTAAATAACAGACATACGATCAAGTTGCAGGTTCTTTTCATGATAGTTACTTTAATAAATAATTATGAGTGACGAAGATACAATAAATACATGAATTGTACCTAATACACCCGCTATATTTTTTATCCACTCAGCATCATCCAGTCACACAGATTTAGTCATACATATAGGATTGTTTTTTAGATCCATAGTAGTCTTTCATTATATACCAGGCTTTCTTTTTATCCCCCTGTTCCGAGAGTAATCCTTTGCGGTTGTAACCACCCTGGAAAACAGGATGCAACCTGCTGGTCGACTGATAATCGAACAGGGTCCAGGGACAAACTCCGGAAAGGTTAGCAGTGGCATTGAACATCCGGATCTGATCCGTATATATCTTCTCCTGGTATTCTTCACTCCACCAGGCTGCTTCGTCTTTCGGACCAAAGTCTGAACCATATTTTGCTTCTCCTCCGAATTCGGTAATAATCAGGGGTTTTTCCGGATAGTTAAGTTTCCATTTAACTTCAGAGGGTTCTCCTGAGAAGGGCAAATACCAACCCAGGTATTCATTAATAGCAATCACATCACAGTGCTCTACCAACGGGTCCCAGACATCGAATGTGTTGTCCTGATAGCCCTGATTGGAAAGAACAGAGGTAATCAACCGGGTAGAATCCAAAGTACGGCAAAAACGGGTTAATTCGACCAGTGATTCGGATCGTTTTTCAGTAGAAGTATAAGTTTCATTGAAAAGACACCAAAAGATTACCGCACAACGGTTCCGGTCTCTGGAGATAAGTTCTGTTAATACGGTTTCTAACTTCTCCTGCATACCCTCAGAAGAAAAGGCGATATGCTGGTAAACAGGAATCTCATCCCACACCATTAAACCCATTTTTTCAGCCAGCCGCACGATGTGCTCATTATGGGGATAATGGACTAACTTGACAAAATTACATCCCAGTTCCCTGGCTGAACGAAGCAATAGTTCTGCATCCGCGTATGTAGAAGCCCTGGCAGCCCTGACAGGATTTTCTTCATGGATGTTTACCCCTCTTAAAAATATGGGCTTCCCGTTGAGATGAATTTCTTTTCCTTTTATTTTTATGGTCCGGAAACCAATGGCTTCTTCTAAAAAATCGTCTTCACTGGCTATTTGTACCGTATACAGTTTCAGATTTTTCGGACTCCACAAGTCTACATCTCCCCGAAATTCAAGCCAGGCGATACCCTCTTCTGAAACAGCAGACATCCGGGTAATTCCCAGTTCCGGGATGGAAACCGTAACCTCCTGGTTGGGAATAGGATGATTGACTTTGACCCATGCTTCTATTGTATGATAGGATCCTTTTGCCAGTTGGATGGAATAATCTTCTATATAACCGGATGGTGTTTTTACCAGAAAGACATCTCGTGTTATCCCTCCACAGTTGAGCCAGTCATACCCTTCTCCCGGCAAGCCATTCTGTTGTCTTCTGTTATCCACTTTAACGATTACCGAGTTACTTCCATCTTTTACAGTCTCAGTAATTTCAAATTCAAAAGGAGTAAATCCACCTTCATGGCTACCTATGTGTACACCGTTCAGATAAACATCTGTGAGATAGTTAACTGCTCCAAAATAGAGAAATAACCGTTCTGCCGAATTCTTTTGATAAGAAAAATTCTTTTGGTACCATACGTATCCCTCAAAGAATTTTAATTCCGGATATTGCCAGTTGAAATCTGAGGGAACTATAAGTTTAGGGGCTCCTTCAAAACTATATTCAACAAAATCAGTTTTCGTTTCAGGTACACGTTCCTCCCAGATACGCAGATAATTTCCCATGAGACCGGGATCTGTAATAGCTGCCCACTCACCGTTCAGGGAGATGGTATTACGTCCATAAATATGGGTCATTGCTGTTTGCGAATAGCCGGATACTGTGGTAAAAACCACCCATAGCAGTCCGTTTAAAATGTTTGTGTATTTCATCATTAGTTAACTTAAAAATTAAAAATCCATTCATCGTTTCACTCATCCTTATGATACTTTTCCGGCTCCGGTTCTCTTTATAACCAGGAGCTGTGTGGGCTAATTAAATCATCAGGCATCATTTATAATTTAAATATAAGCAAAAAAACCAATCCTTTTCTTTTTTCAGGTTTATTTTTTACCCTAAGGTGAATATTAGTCAGTATATTTGTCTTATACAGACAAAAACAAACGCACTCAGTTATGAATAACCGTATTATTGAAGCCGTGATTCTTTCCATAGGCCTTATGGTTCTGGGACTGGCTATCCGGAGCGGGATAGCTACCTTTAAAGAAAAAGACTGGGTGGTCAGTGTCAAAGGATTGGCAGAATTAGAAATTCCGGCTGATAAAGTGACCTGGCCATTGATGTTTAAAGATATCGGGGATGACCTGAACTTACTTCATACCCACATCAATACTAAAAACAAAGCTATTATTGAGTTCCTGAAATCCAAGCATGTCACCGAGCAGGAAATCACTGTCAATGCTCCTGAGATCATTGATTTACAAGTGGAACAATACCGGCCGGATCATATTTCCTATCGGTATAATATTACTTCTGTGATTACGGTGACATCAGAAGATGTGGATAAGATCCGGGCTATTGTTGCAGAACAGAACGAATTGTTAAAACAGGGAATTGCCATTACAGGGGGTGATTACCGGTATAATATCTCGTATGACTTTACCCAACTGAATGACATCAAACCGCAGATGATTGAAGAGGCTACGAAGAATGCCCGTACGGCTGCCCAAAAGTTTGCGATTGATTCCAACAGTAAATTAGGTAAGATCAAGCGGGCTTATCAGGGACAATTTTCGATCAATGACCGGGATGCTAATACGCCCTATATCAAAACCATCCGGGTAGTTACTACCATTGATTATTATCTGGAGGATTAACGCCTTTCAAAAGGAGGAAATGATCTTCTCTCCGATCCCTATCCCTTTTATGATGTCGCTCTGGCCGGAGTCTTTATAGACATATCCTCTGGACATGCCGCTGCTATTGAAAGGCAACGTGATATTTCTCTCTTTACCTACTGCAATCAATCCTCCGTTGCCGGCTTCTGCGTTTAACTCCTGGTAGATCATATGGTGGGCTGCCTCTTCCAGAGATTCTCCCAGGTATTTGTAACGGGCGCATACATGAAACGCAACGGCATGACGAATGAAGTATTCTCCGTGTCCGGTGCAGGAGATGGCACAGCTATTATTATCCGCATAGGTTCCGGCACCAATAAGGGGAGCATCTCCGATACGGCCCCAACGTTTTTTAAACATACCTCCGGTACTGGTTCCGGCGGTGAGGTTTCCTTTAGTATCCAATACCACACATCCTACGGTTCCGTTTTTTTCACTTTCCCTTTTTACCTGTTCAATCCACTCCATCGTTTTGGGAGTGGCGAAGTACATATCGTCTACCAATTCCAACCCCTCTTCCTGAGCAAATGCTTCTGCTCCTGTTCCGCTTAACAGGACATGGGACGTTTGTTGTTTTACTGCATAAGCGGCATTAATCGGGTTTTTTACGATCCGTACACCTGCGACTGCTCCTGCACTGAGGTCTTTTCCTTCCATAATCGCAGCATCCAGTTCAAACGTTCCTTCCAATGTACAGGTAGCTCCTTTACCGGCATTAAACAGTGGATTATTTTCCAGGTAATTTAGTACGGCGATCACTGCTTCCACTCCGTCAGCGCCTGAGGCTAACAAGTTGTTACCAATCATCAGGGCGGAATCTAAAGAGGCATAATACAGCTTCGCTCTTTCGGGTTCATTTTCTATCTGACTGACATTACCGGCGCCTCCGTGAATAGCCATGGCATAGTCACGGTTTTGTCCTTTGACAACAGTTGCCGTACTCAGAAGTACGGCAACCAACAGGATCGATATTTTTTGCATATCCATTGGTTTGAATAGAGGATCAATTCACATACCAGACTGGCCCCGGCTGATTACCCATCTCAAACTCAAAGGTATCTCCGTTCATGATCTGTTCATGGGTAACATAGCTCTTATCGTAGGGCTGCCCGTTGCATTTGACAGACCAGATATATTTATTCTCACGACTGGCGTGCGGAGCCAGGATGGTAAATACGTTTCCATTGGCCAGGTGCATCTTCACTTCCGGGAACAGCGGGGAACCTATTTCATATCTGCCACTGACCGGATCAACCGGATAGAATCCCATCGAACTAAAGATATACCAGGCGGACATCTGGCCGCAATCTTCATTTCCGCATAGGCCGGCCGGAGAATTCAGATATAATTCATTTAATACCTGGGATACGTATTGCTGGGTTTTCCAGGGCTCTCCTACTGCATTGTAGAGATAGATCACATGGTGGCTGGGTTCATTTCCCTGCGCATATTGACCGATCATCCCTGTACTGAAAATAGGCAGTTCATCGGCTGCATCCGGAGCATAGGTAAACATACTATCCAGCTTTTCAGCAAACCGGTCTCTTCCTCCTGTCAGGGCTATGAGTCCTTCCACATCCTGTGGGACGTACCAGAAATATTGCCAGCCGTTACTTTCTGTAATATGCTCCGTATAGTCTTTCGCATCAAATCCAGGAATAAAGTTTCCTTTATCATCCCGGGGCTGCATAAAAGAGGTTTCCGGATTATAGATATTTCGGTAATACTGAGAACGGGTAAAGAATTCCCGGGCTACCTCTTCTTTGCCCATGCGTTGTGCCATCAAGGCAATACAATAGTCATCATAGGCATATTCCAGGGTTTTAGAGACAGACTCTTCTTCTTTATTATAAGGGACATACCCTAATTTCTTATATAAACCGATGGCCCGGTAATCATCTATATTGGCAGTGGTGATACAGGCTTCAAGCACTTTTTCGGCATCAAAATCACCAATTCCTTTCAGGTACGCATCTATGATGACAGGTACTGAATGGTAGCCGATCATCATATCCGTTTCACTGGCATAGAAATTCCATACCGGTAAACGGCCGTTCTGTTCATAAAAAGCCAGGAAGGATTTAATCATATCGTTGGTCCGTTCCGGTTCCGTGTAAGTGAACAACGGATGAGAAGCACGATAGGTGTCCCACAGGGAGAAGGTGGAATAATTCACCCAGCCGTCTGTCTGGTGAACCTGCTTATCCGGCCCATAATAGGAATGGTCTACATCGCTGTAAATAGTCGGGGCAATCATAGAATGATATAAAGCGGTGTAGAAATTGACGAGATTATCTGTATGATTGCTTTTCACCTCTATTTTAGCCAACTGTTCATTCCACATCTCACGGGCCTTCTCCCGATAGAGGTCAAAGTTATCCTGAGGAACCTCCGTCTGCAGATTCAGGGCTGCTCCCTCCATACTCACTCCTAAAATCCCCGTACTAAGGATCATCTGTTCACCGGGTTGTGTGTTAAAATCAAAACGGGCTATATATGCTGTACCCCGCCGTTTGCCATCTGCCAGGATGGCTGTAGTATCCAGTTCCCAGGCATGGAAGGGTTTGGAGAAACGGGTCTGGAAATAGACCCGCTGGTCACGTGCCCATCCATCTGAGTAACGATAACCCCAAATGGTCTGGTTATCCACAATCTCTATATAGGAATCGTTCGTAAAATCCCAGTTCATGGCTTTTTTCAGATCCAGGAATACAGAGGCTTCCGCTTCCGGAAAGGTATACCGTTGGATCCCGCATCTTTCGGTAGCGGTCAGTTCCACATTAATATCATAGTCCGTCAGATAAACCTGGTAGTACCCAGCGGTAGCGGTTTCCTTCTCATGAGAGAACAGGGAATGAATGCCTAAAGGTGCCGGAGCCTCTTTATAGGGATGGGTGACCGGCATAAAAGAAATATCATACAAGTCACCGGCCCCTGTTCCGGACAGGTGGGTATGGCTAAAGCCGGCAATAGTGGAATCGGGATAAAAATATCCTGAAATACGATCCCAGCCCGGTAGTCCGTTATCCGGACTTAACTGTACCATCCCAAAAGGAGCCTGTGCTCCCGGATAGGTATTTCCGGTGAAGTCAGTGCCGATCAGGGTATTCACATACTGTGTCAGATCCTTGTTCGCCTCCTTTGTTTCAACAGGTGAGCAAGCTGCCATTGCGAACAGACAAGCCGCTAATGTGTAAGAATGATTCATGTTAGAATTGTTTTGAGTTAAGAAAAGAGAGGCACATCCATATGGGGTGGGCCTCTCTCGTATGTAATAGTTTATCAGTTCCGTTCTATACCTTTATTTCTGTTTTATTCATCGTCTTCTTCGTCTTCCTCTTCTTCTACCGGTGGCTTCCTGACAAAGAAGGCACTCAGCTCAAACAAACCGTAGAGCGGGAAGAACACAATTCCCAAAGTAAACGGATCCCCACTTGGCGTGATAAAAGCTGCAGCTACTAATAAGAATACGATCGCATGCCTTCTGTACTGATGGAAGAGTGACCGGTTGATCAATCCTAACTGGGATAATAACCAGGAGACTAAGGGCATCTCAAATACAACACCCATCACAAAGATAAGCATTAAAAAGTTATCCATATAGGATTCGAGGGAGACCTGTTCCGTAATCGCCTCACTTAACTGGTAAGTGGCCAAAAAACGGAGGGTCATCGGGAATACCATCAGGTAGCCTACCGCACATCCGATAAAGAACATAATCGTTCCGAACAGGAACACCCACCGTACATTCCTCTTCTCATTTTCATACAACGCAGGTGCTATAAACTTCCAGATCTCATACACCAGATAAGGAAATGTCAACAGCAATGCCAGCCAGAAGGAGGTGGTCATATGTGTGAAGAACTGAGTAGCCAGCTTTATATTTACGATATTTACATGGTAAGTATCGTCGCAAAAATCCGGGAAGAAAGGTACCATGGAGGTCACTTTACACATCGCACGGAAGGTAATAAAATCCGCATAGCACGGTGCCATCACGATGTTATCAAACAGGTATGGCATAAAGGCAAAGCCTACAATAGCAAAGACAAAGAGCGCTGCAATAGAACGAAATAAAGTCCAACGAAGTTCTTCCAGGTGATCCCAGAATGACATTTCATCTTGCTGCATCTTCTTTATTTCTTATCAGAGTCGTCGTCTAATTTAATGTCGTCTTCTAACCCTTTTACACCGTCTTTGAAATTCTTGACTCCCTTACCAATACCTTTCATCAGTTCAGGGATTTTCTTACCACCGAAAAGTAACAGAACAACAATAGCGATAATAACGATTTCACCTGTTCCCAGGTTACCTAAAAATAGTAATTGATTCATGATATTATTAATTTAGTTATTTATTTAATTGAATTATTAATTAAAGTAGTTGACTACTAATGCCAACCCAATAACCGGGTTATTATGCCACAAAGATACAATTTGTAATCAATAGTCCCCTTACTATTGCAAAATTATTACCTTTGCTGCGTCTTAAAAAACTGAAATTAGAAAAACATTAGAAAACATGAAAGCGTACGTATTTCCCGGTCAGGGAGCCCAGTTTGTAGGTATGGGCAAAAACCTGTATGACAACAATCCGGTAGCCAAAGAATTGTTTGAAAAAGCAAATGATATGCTGGGCTTCCGCATTACTGACCTGATGTTTGAAGGAACAGACGAAGACCTGAAACAGACAAAAGTCACACAACCTGCTATATTTCTCCATTCTGTCATTCTCGCGAAGACACTGGGAGCAGATTTCCAGCCGGATATGACTGCAGGACATTCCTTAGGAGAGTTTTCAGCACTGGTAGCGGCAGGGGCTCTTTCTTTTGAAGATGGACTTATGTTAGTCTATAAGCGTGCTTTAGCTATGCAGAAAGCCTGTGAAGCAACTCCTTCCACCATGGCGGCTATATTAGGCTTACCGGATGCTACCGTAGAAGATATCTGCGCGGATATCACGGATGAAGTGGTAGTTCCGGCTAATTATAATTGCCCGGGACAGATTGTGATCTCCGGATCTATTCCAGGCATTGACCAGGCTTGTGAAAAATTATTAGCTGCCGGGGCCAAATGGGCTTTAAAACTGAAAGTAGGCGGTGCTTTCCATTCTCCGTTAATGGAACCGGCCCGTGCTGAACTGGCAGAAGCAATTGAAAACACCCGCTTTAATGCTCCGGTATGTCCTGTGTACCAGAATGTGAATGCCCGGCCGGAAACAGATCCGGAAACGATCAAATGGAATCTGGTAGTCCAGTTAACGGCACCTGTCCGCTGGACCCAGTCTGTTGAAACTATGATTGCTGACGGAGCTGATCATTTTATTGAATTAGGTCCGGGTAATGTGCTGCAGAGATTAATAAAAAAGTAAATAAAGAGGTTGCCACAGAAGGAAAACAATAAAGGAACCGCTCCTCCCTGTATAAATCAGAGAGGAGCGGTTTTTCTTTATCTTCACTCTTCTTTTATAAAGATATTTTCCCTCGTTTAGTTTATTCCAAACCATGTTTGTTCTATCCGGGGAACAGACCTTCCGTTATGTCCACCCGTATTTATTCAGAAACTCATAATTACGTTTACAGGCGGCGAAACGATCGGCACCGGTTTCCTGTTCTACAACCAAATCTTCCAGATCAGCCACCTTGGTTAAGGTAAAGAGCTGGTCATAGTCTACATCCCCTATTCCTAATTCCACATCTCCTACGCCACGTTTATGGTCTGTAAGATGCCAGCTACTAAACCGACCCGGATATTTTTTCACATATGCCACACAATCTGCACCTGCTTCCAGAGCATGTCCCATATCGAGCTGGAAAAACCAGATCGGGCCGGGTTTTTTGTAATAAATAGTCATAAATCATCACTCCCTCCACTTTGTTAAATTCGGCGGAATGGTTATGGATACCAAACAGGATCCCCTCTTGTTTACAAAGTTCTCCGACCAGGTTGTAATGTTCAGCCAGTTGTTGCAGTTCAGCCATACTGGTGGTCGGAGGCAGCCAGGATTGAATCGCTCTGGTTGCATTTGCGGCACGTAACTCTGCACAAACTGTTTTCCAGAAATCCCATGCTTTATCATTCGTATCAGCAGGCAGAACCGGTGATCCGGTGTGTGTTCCGGAGAGTCTCATTCCATTATCCTGTAACATCCGGCTAAACTCAGGCAATATTTTTCCAAAAAATATAGTTCCATCAAAGCCATACGCCTCCACAGAGGTATATTCTATGGTTTGCAATTTGTTTATACTCCCCGGAAATCTTTTTCCAGGTCATCTTTAATACTATACAATTGAAGGCCTATCCTCTTTTGATCAGATAAAGCAGGGAAGGCGGAATGAGGCAGCTCGGATAATCCATAACCCGCCACCACTGTCGCAACACTCTTACGAATAAAATGTCTTCTGTTCATGGTATGCTGATATAAATGAAATAGTATATTTTCCGGAGCCTAAGGTAATAAAATACTACTGGATCACCCTTTCTTATCCTATTAATTATAAGATTTCTATTATTTCTTTAGAAAAAGTTGCTGTCACTGGGCAGCAATACTATATAAAAACCTCATTCATTACCGGAAGGTTTCCTGGTAGGAAAAGAAAGGATATGCCAACTCACACCTATACAGATGAATAACAGCAATATTTTCACCCAAATAACTTCTACCAGAAATAATATGCTACAGAGAATGGATGTCCACATAATGGATAAGGACAATACTTTGGCCCGCAGTGGAATAGCTTTATCTTCCAGATAACTTTTCATGTAGGATCCAAAATAGCGGTTAGCCATAACTCGGTTATATAACTTTTCGAAACTACGGATATAAAACCAGCAGGTAAGTAACCAGAAAGGCGTAGTTGGTAATAAAGGAACAAAAATTCCGATAGCACCTAATCCAAGAAAGAAAGAGCCTGCTATGATATATAAAATACGTTTAGCCTGATTCATTATTCAACTTTGTACTTTTCTATTCCCCGGTTCCCATTCAGGAAATCGGTTATATTCATGCGCTTCTTCCCGGCGGGCTGTACTATTTTCAGCCGTAGGAAACCGTCTGGCACCGCAATGTTCAGATAAGTCTTTTGGTCCGTATGAATAGTCCCTACCGGAAATGTATGAGATTCATACCGTTTTTCAGACTCATAGATCTTTAAGATGACCCGTTTTCCTTCGGGATAGAGTAATTCTGTCCATGCAGCCGGGTAAGGAGACAATCCCCGGATCAGGTCATATATCTTTTTCACAGGTTGATTCCAATCGATCCGGCAAGTCTCTTTAAAAATCTTGGGAGCAGCTCTTAATTCTTCTGGATGAGTATAAAATGTTTCCTGAGGAACACCCTCTATCTGACCTGTGAGCAAAAGGTCTACTGTTTCTATGACTAATCCGGCGCCCATTTTCATCAAGGCATCATGCACAATACCGACATTGGCTGTATCAGCAATAGGAATTCGTTTCTGCAGAATAATTTTTCCCGTATCAATTTCATGGGTCAGGAAAAATGTAGTAGCTCCGGTTTCTGTCTCCCCATGGATCACGGCCCAGTTAATAGGAGCAGCACCCCGGTATTGAGGAAGTAAAGAAGCATGGAGGTTAAATGTTCCCAAACGGGGCATATTCCAGACCACTTCCGGTAGCATGCGGAAAGCTACTACAATTTGCAGGTCTGCCTGTAAATCCCTCAAGGCTGCCAGAAATTCTTCATCTTTTAATTTTTCAGGCTGTAATACAGGAATACCTTTTGAAACTGCATATTGTTTAACCGGGCTGGACTGCAATTCACTCATATGCCGTCCCATAGGCTTATCCGGCATAGTGACTACTCCTACTACCTGATAGCCACCTTCCACTAATGCTTTCAAGCTCTCCACCGCAAAATCCGGAGTACCCATGTATACAATTCGCAGGTCTTCTTTTTTCATATTTGTATTTTTAAAAAAGGAATTAAAGGAGTCACAGGAGGTAAGGATTTAAGTAGATATTTCTTTTAACTACTTCATTTCCTTGATTTCTTATTGGCCTTATTCTCCTGAGAAATTCTCCACTAAGACTTCCCGGTAAGAATTAAATATTTTAGATTTCGACATAAAACCAATGTAATGACCCGCTTCGTCTACGACTGGCAGGTTCCACGCTTTTGTATCATCAAAAATCTGCATGATCTGGTCCATTGGGCTGTTGATGACAACTTTGGCAGGTGCGGAGACCATAAATTTAGACACACGAAAACGCTGGTAAAGTTCCGGCCGGAACATAATATTTCGGATATTATCCAAAAGTACAACGCCTAACAGAATCCCCTGGCTGTCTACCACCGGAAAGACATTCCTTCCGCAACGGGCAATCACTTTCACCATATCTCCCAGGGTCATATCCGGAGATACTGTTTCAAAATCTTTTTCTATTACACTATCCAAACTAAGGAGGGTAAGGACAGCTTTATCTTTATGATGAGTCAGTAGCTCTCCTTTCTGCGCCAACCGCATGGAATAAATACTATGGGGTTCAAACATCAGGATAGTAATATAGGAACTTATGGAAACAATCATCAAAGGAAGAAAAAGGTCATATCCTCCAGTCAGTTCTGCGATCAGGAAAACACCTGTCAAAGGAGCATGCATCACCCCTGCCATCACTCCTGCCATCCCCATTAAAGCGAAATTCTTTTCTGACAGGTAGGTAGTAAAAGACATATAATTGGATGTATAGGCAAAAACAAAACCGGCGATGCATCCTAAAAACAAACTGGGAGCAAAGATCCCTCCGGTCCCGCCACTACCGTTGGTAGCACTGGAAGCAAAAACTTTCGTTAGCAGGATCAAAGACAGGAAGATGACAATTCCCCAATAAGTACCGCTCATAGTATGGAAAAAACTATGGTCCATAATATGGCTGTATTGCCCGTTTAAAAGAGAACCAATCGTATCATATCCCTCTCCATATAAAGGAGGGAGCAGGAATATCAGTACACTCAGGATAATGGCTCCGGCGATAAATTTCTTCCGGAAAGTCCCTAATTTCCGGAAACCACCTTCTATTTTATTCATTACCCGGGTGAAATAAAGGGAAACTAATCCGCAAAAAATCCCTAAGACAAGTACATAGGGGATTCTCTCCATCTCAAAGACTTCTGTCTGGGAAAACTTAAACAGGGCTTCCGTACCCGTAAAAATATAAGATACCGTAGCTGCCGTAACAGAGGAGATCAATAAAGGTAATACGGAAGTCATAGTCAGGTCCAGCATCAGAACTTCTATGACAAACACCAGTCCGGCAATAGGCGCTTTAAAAATACCGGCAATGGCACTGGCAGCCCCACAGCCAACTAACAGCATTAAGGTTTTTTGTTCCATACGGAACAGGCGGCCCAGGTTAGAGCCTATCGCGGCTCCTGTCAATACAATGGGAGCCTCTGCTCCTACGGATCCCCCAAAACCAATAGTAACCGAACTGGCCACTAAGGAGCTCCACATATTATGGGCCTTAATACGGCTTTTCCTTTGGGAGATAGCATATAGAATTTTTGTAACCCCGTGACTGATATCATCTTTCAGCATATACTTTACAAACAGGCCGGCTAATAAAATACCGATCACCGGATAGAGCAGAAACAGATAATTAGCCCCATCCAAAGACAGGTTTCCTGTAAGTAAATGCTGAATCAGATGAATAACATTTTTTAACAGGATCGCAGCAGCTGCCGTACATAGTCCTACAATAAAGCTAATGATCAGAATAAAATGTTTTTCTTTTATTCTTTTTTCTCTCCAGAGGAGAAACCTATAAAATAAATTTTCTTTTGCCATTTTTCATTTAAATACCTTTACCTGTCAGTACCGTTTGAATCGTAAATACCAGAATTTTCAAATCCAGCAATAAAGACATATTCTCATAATATAACATGTCATATTCGAGACGTTTAACCATTTCTTCCACATTTCCTGCATAGCCATATTTAACCATTCCTAAAGAGGTAATTCCTGGCCGAACATTATGAAGCAGATAATAATAAGGTGCTTTTTTTACAATTTGATCTATATAATATTTTCTTTCCGGACGAGGTCCCACAATAGCCATATCGCCCTTTAATACATTCCAAAACTGAGGCAATTCATCCAGCCGGTATTTTCGCATGATACGTCCGAAAGGAGTAATCCGGGGATCATTCTCACTGGATAACATGGGGGTATCTTTTTCCGCATCTACATACATGGTTCTGAACTTATAAATAAAAAAAGGTTTGCCCAAATACCCGATACGTTCCTGTTTAAATAATACCGGCCCGGGAGAGTCTTTTTTTATCCGCACAACCACATATATAAACAGTGGGGATAACCCGGCCATTATTAACAGGGACAAAATCTTATCCAAAAAAACTTTCAGGTTTTTTCCTGCCTCTGAAAAATTATTATCGGTCAGGTCTATCAGTGGAATACCGTACATATTGTTTATTTTCACCCGTGAGAAAAGAAGCATTTTATCTACACACAGTACTTTTATGGGTCGCTTGTAGGGATACAAAGTATATAAAATAGATAACACTTGCTGACTTTCTGCCGATTCTATGGCCACTATTAATTCGTCGACCTGCTCTGTTTCCATAATATCCGGCAGGTCTGCTAAATAGCCCCGTATTAAACGCTCTTCCACCTGCCTGTCCCCTTGTTTATCTTCAGAAATAAAACCGGTAACCTGATAACCTAACTGAAACAGATTCTCTGCTACCAGCCGGGCTTTTTTCCCTGTTCCTATAATCAGTACATGCATCACCCATTTACGTTCCTTTATTTTTCGGATCCCTGCCTGGGTAATGATCAGCCGGGACAAATAGGTACAGATAAACTGTAAGAGTAATAAGGAAAAATACAATTCATAATAAACGTAAATGGAATGTGAAATATCATTCAGAACAATAATAAAAAATAACAGAGTGACTCCTATCCATACCGTAGAAAGGGTTAGAAAAAATTCCGCTATACGGGATTTGCTAAAAGGTTTATTATAATATCCTGAAAAATAATACAACACGATCCAGAAACCAGGAATCAGGATCTGGCCCTCCCAGACCTTGGTATGAGATAAATAAGAGGATACAGATTCAAATCCCAGATGAGAAGCCACTTCATGATAACGCAGTAAATTAAACAATATCCAGACAACCGAAGCCAACAGGAAATCCGCAAGTATATATTTGGCAGTCTGTATTGTTTTTTTCATTTTATCTGATTACCTCAAAAACACCTCCTGCACCTAACTTAATAATGCCGGAGGGGTGTAATTTATGCATATCATCCTGACGATAATTCACAATAAAATCAACACTTCCCTTTATTTCATCGGATATATCCGGAAAGTTAGCCGGAGCCGGTTGGCCACTAATATTGGCAGAAGTGGAAACCAGAGGTTTACGGAACCGTTCGCATAATTTACGGGAAAACTCTTCCTGAGTGATACGGATCCCTACACTTCCATCCTCTCCTAATAGATTAGGAGCCAAATTTTTACCTTGTGAATAAATGATAGTTAACGGTTTATCTGCTAATTCGATCAGATCCCATGCAATTTCAGGAACCTCTTCCACATATCTCTCCAGTTTAGCCGTACTATCCAGCAGAACAAGCATTGCCTTATTGTCAATTCTTTGTTTAAGAGTATATACTTTCTGTACGACATCTTCCCGGGTAGCGTCACATCCGATACCCCAGATCGTATCAGTCGGGTAAAGAATAATTCCTCCCACCTGGAGCACTTCACACGCTTTTTTTATCTCGTCTGTCATTGTATTTTAAGATAGATACAGGCAAAGGTACAAAGGATTCTGTGATTAATAAAACAAATAGGTGAATTTCATAAGGCTAAGAGAAGGAAGCTAAAAAACAAAAATTAAAAAAAAGAACAAAACTATCTTTATGTTAAAAAGTGGAACATTGCGTCTTTTTATTTATATAAAATTTATAACTTTACAGATTGAATATATCATCTTTATTGATATATTCTTATACAGGTATTTTTCAGGAAAATACCTCCGTGAGAAGAAAAAAAGAAAAAATAATATATAATGACTAACAGATGGAATTTTCGAACCACTACTACAGAAGAATTACATAAAAGAGATGAACTGGTAGCAGCTTTAGGAATCACTCCGATTGTCTGTTTACTATTGGTTCAACGTGGAATTACTTCTGTCGAAGAAGTAAAGAAATTCTTTAAACCTAATTTAAATGACCTGCATGATCCGTTCCTTATGCCGGATATGGATAAAGCAGTTAAACGCTTAAACAAAGCTTTAGGGAATAAAGAAAAGATTTTGGTGTATGGGGATTACGACGTAGATGGAACCACTGCGGTTTCATTGGTATACAAATATTTACGTCCTTATTCATCTTCTCTGGATTACTACATTCCGGATCGATATGATGAAGGATATGGAATTTCTTACAAAGGAATTAATTATGCAGCGGAGAATGATGTAAAATTGATCATCTCTTTAGATTGTGGGATCAAAGCGATCGAGAAAATTAAATATGCCAAGCAAAAAGGAATTGATTTCATCATTTGTGATCATCACGTGCCGGATGATGTCTTACCGGATGCTGTGGCAGTATTAGATGCCAAACGGACTGATTCGATCTATCCCTATGAATATCTTTCCGGGTGTGGTGTAGGTTTTAAATTTATGCAGGCTTTTGCCCAAAGTAATGGGTTTCCTTTTTCAGAACTGGAAAAGCTGTTAGATCTGACAGCTGTAAGTATCGCCTCAGATATTGTACCTATTACAGGAGAGAACCGCATTCTTGCCTATTATGGTTTAAAACAGTTAAATATGAATCCCAGTCTCGGATTAAAAGGGATTATTGATATTTGCGGTCTGGCAGGAAAAGAAATCACAATCAGTGATATTGTATTTAAAATAGGTCCCCGCATCAATGCTTCAGGCCGTATGATGAATGGCAAGGAGGCTGTAGAGCTTTTGTTAGCCAAAGATAGTGAAATAGCGCGTGAAAAAAGTGAGAATATCAATCAATATAATGATGAACGCCGGGAATTAGACAAAAGAATAACTGATGAGGCCAATGCAATTATTGACCAGTTCAGCAATATGGAAGACCGAAAAGCCATCATTGTATACGATCAGAGCTGGCATAAAGGTGTGATTGGTATAGTAGCATCCCGGTTAACAGAAAAATATCATCGTCCGGCTGTGGTATTAACCAAATCATCTGAACTTATTACCGGATCCGCGCGTTCAGTTACCGGTTTTGATATCTATAAAGCCATTGAGAGTTGCCGGGATCTGTTAGAAAATTTCGGAGGTCATACGTATGCTGCCGGTCTTTCGCTATGGGAAGAAAACCTGGAGGCATTTACCAAACGATTCCTGGAGCTGGCGGGAGAAGAAATCATAGCTGAGCAAATGACCCCACAGATTGATGTGGACAGTATTCTGGAGCTAAAGGATATTACTCCTAAATTAATGAATGAACTGAAACTAATGAACCCATTCGGTCCGAATAACCATAAACCAATCTTTGCCAGCTTAGGAGTAAAAGATTATGGGACCAGTAAACTGGTAGGAAAAGAGCTGGAACATATTAAACTGGAATTGATAGATAGTAGTTCCAAAACTCCTATGCATGCCATTGCATTTGGTATGCATCCTCATAGTGAACAGATTAAAACCATGACTCCCTTTGACATCTGTTATACTATTGAAGAGAATACTTATAACGGGAATACGTCTATTCAATTGATGATTAAAGATATAAAAACAGAAGACACTTGAAGAGCACCTGTGACTCTCTACCATAAAATATTACAGAAATACTGGGGATATACAGAGTTTCGTCCTTTACAGGAGGAAATTATTCAATCCATTGCCTCTGGTAAAGATACGTTGGGACTCATGCCCACCGGAGGAGGAAAGTCATTGACTTTCCAGATACCGGCTTTAGCAACTCCCGGGATTTGTATTGTTATTACTCCATTGATTGCACTGATGAAAGATCAGGTAGATAATCTGAAACGGTTAGGTATTAAAGCCACAGCCGTTTATTCCGGAATGTCCCGGATGGATATCCTCACCCATTTAGAAAATTGTATTTTTGGAAACTACAAATTTTTATATATTTCTCCGGAACGTTTAAATTCTGAGGTGTTTAGGAATAAATTACGCGCCATGAAAATCTCATTCCTGGTTGTGGATGAAAGTCATTGTATCTCTCAATGGGGCTATGATTTTCGCCCGGCTTACCTGAATATAGCAGATATAAGAGAATTGTTACCGGATATTCCGGTGTTAGCTTTAACTGCGACTGCTACACCGGAGGTAGTAGACGATATTCAGAATAAACTTCATTTCAAAGAAAAAAATGTTTTCCGGAAAAGTTTCGAAAGGAAAAACCTGGCTTACATTGTAAGACAGACAGATGATAAAACCAAATCTCTCATCCGGATCATTCAAAAAGTCCCTGGGACTGTCATTATATATGTTCGTAGTCGAAAAAGGACAAAGGAAATAGCCTTGCTACTGAAAGATATAGGATTTTCCGCAGATTACTATCATGCCGGATTAAATCAGGAAGAAAAAAATCTTCGTCAGAACCGCTGGAAAAATAATGAATGCCGCATTATGGTTGCTACAAATGCCTTTGGAATGGGTATTGACAAACCGGATGTACGGCTGGTGGTCCATATGGACTTTCCCGGTTCACTGGAAGAATATTATCAGGAAGCAGGCAGGGCTGGAAGAGACGAAAGAAAAGCCTATGCCGTTGCTTTATGCAGTGGAACAGATACGGTCAAACTAAAAAAGAGATTAAGTGACGAATTTCCGGATAAAAAATTTATTTACTGCGTATATGAAGCCTTAGGGAATTTTTACCAGATTGCTGTCGGGGATGGCTTTAATACAATACACGATTTTTCACTGATTAAGTTTTGTTCTGCCTATAAATTTTCTATGTTACAAGCCCACCATGCTTTAAAAATATTAGAGTTATCCGGTTATATTGAATATACGGAAGAAATAGAAAGTAGATCAAGACTTTGTTTTACCTGCCAGCGGGAAGAACTTTATCAATTTTACGAAGATAGAAAAAGCAATATCCTTCTTCATGAACTTCTACGGACTTATACCGGGCTTTTTGCGGATTATGTATACATTGATGAAGCACTAATTGCTTCTCGTTCCGGTATTCCTCAGACAGAGATCTATGATATTCTGAAAGGAATATCCCGGACCCAGATCATCAGTTATATTCCTCATAAGAAAACGCCTTTGATTATATATACGCGTACACGGGAGGATCAGAAATATATATCTATTCCACGCATAGCCTATGAAGAACGGAAAGAACGCGTTGAAACCCGACTTAATAAAGTGATAGCATATCTTACGGAGAAAACTACCTGCCGAAGTAAAATACTTCTCTCTTATTTCGGAGAAAAAAATCCAAAAGATTGTCAAAGTTGTGATATTTGCTTAGGAAAACATTCGTCTGGTATAAAGAATAGTGAATTCAATAAAATAAAAGAAGAGATAGAAAACGTACTATCTTCCGGCGCAGCCACTATCAGGGAAATACCCTTGAAAATAGATGCTCCGAAAGATAAATGTATACAAGTCATACGTTTTCTGCTGGACCATGATAAATTTGAAATGAAAAATGGCTACATCCGTATAAAAGGGCATACCCCTATAGAATAACCCAAATTCTTTTTTAATAATTGGATCTTTACTTAAGGATGTATGGTCATTATTTCTGTTCCATAAATAGGTAAACCCTCCGGAGTAAGTCCTTCCACAACCACCGAATAAGTACCCGGAGAATCTGCAGTATAGAACTGAATCTTTGCCTCTCCTTCTCCATTGGTCCGAATATCAGGAGCCCAGTAGATAGTAGTTCTCAAATCCGGGGATACATTATTGATCTGCTCCGGAGTTTCATATGCGGGTGAATAAAATTCCTTCTTTAATTGAAAGCCCAACGGTGTAGTTGTTTTTACATTGAAGATTTTTTTAGAAGAGCTCAAATCTACTCCTTTTTTAGTAGTAATAATTAAAACTCCCCCATCTCCTTTCATTCCAAATATAGAGGCATCCGCTCCTCTGTACACTTCTACTGAGGCAACATCACCCGCTCCTATAATTTCTAAATCACCGGTATCAGTTTCCATATTATCTACTAAAATCAACGGTATACTCATCATGGGTCGCATAGTAATCATTTTATTTCTTACGATTATCTCAGGAAGACCCATTAATAAATCATAAATATTAATCGGGTGCCTTTTCTCAAAATCTTTGGGAGTATAGACAGGAATATGATCAGATGCATATACTGAACCATTTTTTCTTTTTCTTACCTGTTACCACTATATTATCCAAATGAATTACTCTCATTCCATTAGACTGGATGAAAAGATCATCCGCTTTACGAAAATAGGGTGCTAAATCAAATGTATAGAGGTCTCTTTCCTTAAAAGGCAAAATCTTTTCTACTGCAGGAAAAGTTTCTTCATCAATCGTAAGGAGTCCTCCTTTCTTCCCTTTTTTTGTTTTGGATTGGACCACATAATGAACCGAATCCGGCAACTCAAAATTTTCAAACCGGAAGTTTCCGTGTTCATCTGTTTCCGTTTCTTCAAAGAAGAGATATTGGAATGAATACAAACTTACTGTATAGCCCGCAGCGGGTTTATTTAACTGAAGACCATCTTTTACATGACCTGTGATATAAGAGCTACCTTCCATAAAACCACGCGGTTCTTCCAGTTCTCCTTTCAAAAGTTTTTCTATATGATATCTACGCCACCCTTGAGTAAGTAGCAGGACATCTAAGTTTTCTGATTCTTCTTTCGGAGATTCATTTTTAAAATAAGAGGCAGGCTCTTCTATGTACCCTTTCAATTCCGAACTTAATAATAAATAAGAATAAATAGTTACCCTATGATCCGGTAACAGGTCATTATTATCTGTTACGGAGACAGAGAAATTCCCTTCCAGCGGTTGATTAGCATAGTCAGTTACAGAAAATGTGGCTTCTGCTTTTTCTCTTTTTCCATAGGAAAAACGATCCGTCGAAAAACGGAGATTTACTTGTTCCTCTTTATTTATATGAAAGAGTAATCTTTCACTGATAGGGATCATCTGTTGATTGACAAGCAACAGATGAATTACTCCGGAAGGAAATACATCCTGAGGTAATATGACCATCTGTTTATTTCCAGGCCATGGTATAGTTGAAATATGTGCTCCACGGCTATGAATAACCAGATAAAGATCATCTGTCCGGGAAAATTCCGGAGATTGATTAATCAACACACGGATTTCTTCTCTGTTATGATTAAGTTGTAATGACAAACCTGTCTGATCTGCGACAGGTAATATAAAAGTTTTCTCTTTTCCATTTTTATTTTTACAAATTGCAGATAAGTGATCTTCGGAAGTAGCCATACACCAGAAAAATCCCATTCCTAAATGCCGGGATGCAAAATGTTGGAGAGTATCTCCTCTATAGTTTACAATCACTCCCTCTATATCTTCTCCTAAGCCATCGGAATTAATAGCTTTAAATGCTATTTTCGTTAATGTGTTGGCAGGAAAAACTCCTCCTTCCGGAAAAAAGGCAACATCAAAACTATTTTCAGAGGGAGGAACAGAAATATATTGTGCATGCGTTTTTCCTTTATATTCATATTCCAGATAAAGCACGGATGTCTTTTGTGAGTCATATTTAAAAGAAGTATGTAATTGACCTTGTGGATCTGCTTTCAGATGCCTGACTCTGCCATCTCCTACTGTCAGACGTATTTTTTCTGGAACAATGGGAGAATGATTCACTAGTTCAACAAATTGGATTTCTATATCAATATTGGCCTCATCTTTGTAGTTAAAGGTACTTTCTGTCCGGTAAAAACCGGATAAAGGAGACCCTATCCGAATATTTCTTTTAAAAAAATAATCATCTCCAAGACCTTCCATATAACGGGTATAAAAACGCACACTATAATCTCCCTCTGGCAAATCCTCTGCAGTAGGTATATATCCAGAATAAGCACCTTCCTCATTTCTTACTTTTACCCGATGAACAATATTCTTTAACGGATTAATAAGTTCTGCATAAATATAGCGACTGGTGGTATCAGGACGATGTGTCTGTGCTTCTACCAGATGTGCCCGGAACCAGATATCTTCACCCGCTATATAGGAAGGTTTATCCATCTGAGCATATACTTTTTCCTGTGGAAATAAAAGCCATTGTTGATAAAAAAAGACTCTAAAGAATCAATGGAAATATGGTTTTTACTCTCAGAAAATAAAGAAAAGGGGCATGCTACCAACGCTATATAAAACAATAAAGTTCTTTTCATGTGTTTCATAATAGCTAATAATACATAGAATTCACTCTACAGGTAAAAATAAGAATAAATTCCTAAAAAAACAATTTTTCAGGAAAAGATTTTAGAAGTCAGGTTAGACTGCACAATAAATACAAAGGGCTCTAATATATTTATTCAGAACCCTTTTACTATTTTATTTCTTAGGGTGAATGATGGGATTCGAACCCACGACCCTCGGAACCACAATCCGATGCTCTAACCAACTGAGCTACAATCACCATGTATTGCCTTATAAAATCCTTATTTCTTTAAGACGGTGCAAAGATAGCGATTAATTTTAATCATCCAAACATTTTTAGCCAAAAATTTTACCGGACAGACGGTATACTATTTCCGGAACAGACCTGATATTTTACAGATCCCGGATATGGACCGGCTAACCAATTATTTAGCAATCCCCGGCACGAACTTACAAAACAATATCTGCGTAGAGAATTCAGCGAATTTATTTTTACTATCCGGAAATAAACACTGTCAACTCCATACATAAAAACAGAATGAAATTTCTCAGTAATCAAAAAGGCAAAGCTGACTCATTCAGCTTTGGTCTTTTTAACAGGATTAACCTGAATAAAATAACCTATCTGTTATTTATAAATAGCTTTTTTCCCCGCTAACAGCGTGTTTCTCATCAGCGAAATAATCGTCATCGGGCCTACTCCACCCGGAACAGGTGTAATATAGGAACATTTAGAAGAAACTTCATCAAATTTCACATCCCCAGTCAACTTAAAACCGCTTTTGGTTATACTACTCGGCATACGGGTAATACCTACGTCAATAACAACCGCTCCTTCTTTCACCATATCCGCTTTCAGGAACTCCGGAACACCTAAAGCAACAATAATAATATCAGCCTCCAGACACATTTCTTTCAGGTTTTCAGAACGGCTGTGGCATACGGTTACCGTACAATCACCCGGATAGGCTTTCTGCATCATCAGGTTTGCCATCGGTTTACCTACAATATTACTACGGCCTAACACCACACAGTGTTTCCCTTTAGTCTCTATATCATACCGTTTCAACAGTTCCAGAATACCGGCAGGAGTAGCAGACACAAAACAGGGAAGACCAATAGACATACGTCCCACATTGATTGGGTGGAATCCATCTACATCTTTGCGATAATCAATAGCCTCAATAATTTTTTGTTCAGAAATATGTTTAGGTAAAGGCAATTGCACAATAAAACCGTCAATATCCGGATCATTATTCAAACGATCTACACAAGCCAGCAATTCTTCTTCCGTTACTTCATCTTCATATCGGATTAAAGAAGACTTAAAACCTACCTCTTCACAGGTTTTTACTTTACTGGCAACATACGTTTCACTACCACCATCATGACCTACCAATACGGCCGCCAAATGAGGGATCTTACCTCCTGCTTCTCGTATGCGGCTTACCTCTTCCGCTATCTCTTTTTTCATCTGGGCTGCGACTGCCCTTCCATTGATTAATTGCATAGATTATATTTTAGTTGGAGAAATGTATTTTTAACAAAGATAAAAAATCTGCAGCTTTTTCAAATTTTAAATTATATAGACCCAACAAAAAGGGGCACATATATGCACCCCTTTTTCTGTATTTATCTTCTGAATGAAGGTAATTTCTTGCCACCCGGTTTCGCAGTGGTAAGCATACGCATCATTTTACGCGTCTCTTCAAACTGCTTCAATAGCTTATTCACTTCCTGGATCGTAGTGCCGCTCCCTTTGGCAATACGTTGCCGGCGGGATCCGTTTAATAAGGCCGGATTACTTCTTTCCACTGGAGTCATAGAATAAATAATGGCTTCAATACTTTTAAAAGCATTGTCATCAATATCAATATCTTTCAGCGCTTTCCCCACACCCGGGATCATAGAAGCCAGCTCCTTCAGGTTACCCATCTTTTTAATCTGCTGGATCTGTGAAATAAAGTCATTAAAATCAAACTGGTTCTTCGCAATTTTCTTTTGCAGGCGTTTAGCCTCTTCTTCATCATACTGCTCCTGCGCACGCTCGACCAGAGAAACAATATCTCCCATACCGAGAATACGGTCTGCCATACGTTCAGGATGGAACACATCCAGCGCATCCATCTTCTCACCAGTACCGACAAACTTAATAGGTTTATCAACCACAGTCCGGATAGAAAGAGCCGCACCACCACGGGTATCCCCATCTAACTTGGTGAGCACTACCCCGTCAAAGTCCAGACGCTCATTAAATTCTTTGGCAGTATTTACCGCATCCTGTCCGGTCATAGAATCTACCACAAACAGAATTTCATCCGGTCGAATGGCATTTTTGATCGCCGTGATCTCCTGCATCATCTGCTCATCAATAGCTAAACGTCCGGCCGTATCGACAATCACCAGGTCATTTCCGTTAGCTTTAGCCTCCTGAATAGCATGTTGCGCAATTACTACCGGATTTTTATTTTCAGGTTCCGAATAAACCGGGACACCAATCTGTTCACCTAACACCTTCAACTGCTCAATCGCTGCCGGACGATACACGTCACCAGCCACCAAAAGAGGCTTTAAACCCTTTTTAGTCTTTAACATATTAGCCAGTTTACCGGTAAAGGTAGTTTTACCCGAACCCTGTAAACCAGACATTAATATAACAGCAGGGGAACCTTTTAATTCAATTTCAGAGGCCGTCCCACCCATCAGGGCAGCCAGTTCATCATGGACGATCTTCACCATCAACTGGCCTGGCTTCACAGAAGTAAGCACATTCTGTCCTAAAGCCTTCACCTTTACAGTATCAGTGAACTGCTTAGCAACTTTATAGTTAACGTCAGCATCCAAAAGAGCACGGCGTACATCCTTCAATGTTTCTACCACATTGATCTCCGTGATCTTACCCTCTCCTTTCAGTAGTTTAAACGATCTGTCTAACCTTTCGCTTAAATTTTTAAACATAGTTGTATATGATTTTTATTTTCCTTTGCAAATAATAGGTTGCAAAGGTAAGAAATAAGTTAGTCCAGTCAAAATCTATCCCCACATATAACTGGGACAGATCCCTACTTTCCACCTATTTTCTTTTAAGAATCACAGGCACAATCAGACGTTTTCCGGATACACCCGTTTAAAATGCAAGGCATAATTATCCCCTTGTAAGGTAAGAGTAGAAGTAAAAAAAATAAAACCATCAGCTTCTTTCACCCGGTTAATAAACGATTGGTCATCCCCATACACCGTATCCCCTGTGTTCGTCTGATGCAATACGGTAATAGACAAAGAAGACTGATTGGAAAAACCTGGTAAGTACTACTAAATTCATTCACGGCACCAAACCCCGTAAACGTATGGGATCTCCCAAAAGAGAGGAAATAATATTCATTTCCTTCCCGCTGGGAAGTAGTCACTTCATTGGTTTTATTATTTTCCATGCTCACCAGCCTCCAGTCAGAGTCCGCCAACAGATTATTTTTATCTTCTTTTTCTTCACAGGAAGTAATGAACAATAAAAAAGAAAACAACATACATACAACTCTTTTTTCCATGCAGATTAATTTTAGAGGATAATTAAAAATAACATAAATGAGTATTTTATATCAAAATATACCTATCATGTATTAAACAGATGAAAGAAAGAAAAGTTACAGACTCTCCCAAAGGACAACCAAAACCAGTCATAAAAAATCCGGCACTCTTTGGAAAGAATGCCGGATAGAAATAACAAATCAGACGCACCAGACTTATTCTATATTTTTCCGCATTTTGGTAAGATATTCCTTCATGCCCTGCGTATCCTTTTTCGCTATAATATCCTGCAAAACAGTCAACTCTTTCTGAATTTGTTGAATCTGTCCCGGAGTACGGGGATTAAAAAGGATCTCCGTCAACAGATAATCATCCTCAGACAAAAGGCCGCGGGCAATTTTCATATGCCTTTTAAAAGTAGTCCCCGGTGCATCCTGGTGTTTCATTATAGAAGCAAACACAATAGTAGAAGCAAAAGGAATACCTAAGGAATAAGCAACCACCTGGTCATGCTCATCAAATGTATATTCAAAGATATTCAGCTTCAATTTATCATACAGATCTTTGAAAAATATTTTACCTAAATGATCCCCTTCAGAAATAATGATTGTGTTCTCCTTTTGAAGATTGCCTAAGTTGGCAAAAGTCGGCCCAAACATCGGATGCGTAGACACATACGGAAAACCACAATCCTTATAGAACTCCTGCAGATTGGTTTTTACCGAAGTAATATCAGAAATAATACAGTAAGGCTGCAAATAAGGCAGGACAGCCTGAAAAGCATCAATCGTATAATTCAGCGTCACACAGTTGATCACCAGCTCCGGAGCAAATTCAGCAATCTCCTCCGGTTTCTGAAAACGAAGCACATTATAAATAAACCGCAACCGTTTAGGATCATTTTCCAACACAGCCACCTCATGATCAAAACTTAACAGGTTGGTGAAGAAAGATCCCATCTTTCCGGCACCTAAAATAAGTATCTTCATATTCTTTTTCCAGGAAGTGAAAAGAAAGCACTCTCCTTGACTACTTAACTCCTCTAACTCCTTAACTACTACTATTATTGATTCATTATAATCATTTGCTGACGCACAGATTCCTCATGGATCTCCTGCAGGATCACTTTCACAAACTCAGGACTCAATTCCATCTGTTCCCCCATTTTAGAACGCTTTTTCAGGATCTCACTATACCGGGGAGATTGCAGGATAGGCATATTATGCTCTTTCTTATACACACCGATCTCCTTAGATATCCGCATCCGTTTGGCCAGTAATTCCAACACCTGTTCATCCACCTGGTCGATCTGGCGACGCAATTCCGACAGATTCTCCGTAGTCTGGACCGTATCACGGATCACTAACAGGTTCAACACATAATCCAGCACATCTGGAGTAATCTGCTGGCTCGCATCACTCCATGCACACTCCGGGTTGCAATGGGATTCAATAATCAGACCGTCAAAACTCAGGTCCATAGCCTGTTGTGAAAGAGGAGCAACCAGTTCCCATTTTCCACCGATATGGCTCGGGTCACAGAAGATAGGCAGTTCAGGCAAACGGCGACGCAACTCAATCGGAATATGCCACAAAGGCAAATTACGGTAGATCTTCTTATCATACGAACTAAAGCCACGGTGAATAGCACCTAACCGGCGGATACCGGCATTATATAAACGTTCAAAAGCACCCATCCACAATTCCAGGTCCGGATTCACCGGATTCTTGATCAGTACAGGAATATCCACACCTTTCAAAGCATCAGCGATTTCCTGTACAGCAAAAGGATTTACAGTAGTACGGGCACCGATCCATAACATATCAATACCAGCTTTAAGGGCCTCAAACACATGATCTTTAGTAGCTACTTCCGTAGAGACATACATACCCGTCTCTTCTTTCACCTTCTTCAACCAGGCTAATCCCCCTGCACCAATTCCCTCAAAACCACCCGGTTTGGTTCTGGGTTTCCAGATACCTGCACGAAATATTTTAATTCCTTTAGCCGCTAAGCCACGGGCAGTTTCCAGAACCTGTTCTTCACTTTCAGCACTGCAGGGGCCTGCAATCACAATAGGACGTTGGGCATCTACACCCGGTAAAATGATCGACTCTAATTCCATTTCTTACAACTATTTTGTTATTTAATTATTGCTTTAATTCTGTTCAGGGCTTCTTTCAACGCTTCATTTTTGCAGCAAAGGGAGATACGGATATATCTTTCACCACGGCTACCAAAAATAAATCCCGGAGTTAGGAATACATTCGCTTCATATAAAACCTGGTCCGCCAACGCCTCACTACCCGCTATATGGGCAGGGATTTTTCCCCAAAGAAACATACCCACCTGGTTTTCATCATACGTACAGTTCAGCACCTGCATGATCTGTCCGGCCAGCTCCCGGCGGCTGCGATACACCTCATTCATACCGGCATACCAGCTTGCAGGTGCCCGTAAGGCTTCTACCGCTGCATATTGCATCGGCTTAAACTGCCCGGAATCAATATTACTCTTTACTTTCAGGATCCACTGCACAAATTGAGGGTTAGAAGCCAGCATCGCCATACGCCATCCCGGCATATTGTGGGACTTACTCATAGAATTCAGTTCAATACAAATCTCCCGGGCTCCCGGTATACTCAGGATACTCAACGGCTGTTCGTTAAGAATAAAACTATACGGGTTATCATTACAGATAACAATGCCATGTTTACGACCAAAAGCCACCAGCTTTTCATACAACTCCACCGTCGCATTCGCACCGGTCGGCATATTCGGATAATTCACCCACATAAGTTTTACCCCGGAAAGATCCATCTGTTCCAATGCCTCAAAATCCGGCTGCCAGTTCAGTTCCTCCTGTAAATCATAAGGAATCAGCTTAGCCTCCGCCAGATTACTGACAGAACTATAGGTCTGATACCCCGGATTAGGGATCAACACCCCATCCCCCGGATTCAGGAACGTAAGGGAAATATGCAAGATACCCTCCTTGGAGCCGATCAGAGGCTGGATCTCAGTCTGAGGATTTAATTCCACCCCATACCAGGTGTTATACCAGTCCGCAAATGCTTTACGCAATTCCGGTATACCCACATACGGTTGATAGCCATGCTCATCCGGGCGCATGATATGTTCACAAAAGATCTCAATCGCCTCCTCCGAAGGGGGAAGATCCGGACTTCCGACTCCCAGACTGATCACATCCTTCCCGGCAGCATTCATCTCGGCAACCTCCTTTAGTTTACGGGAAAAGTAATATTCACTTACACTCTGTACCCGCCTGGCAGGTATAATATTACACACTTTGTTTTCCTTCTGCATATTCACCTAATATTTTTAAATCTTTAGTCAACGGCATGACAGCATCTACAGCCTGTTTGTAACGGGTAAAGTCAGAGAAAACAAGGTCTACATAGAACATGTACTGCCATTCACAGCCTATAATGGGTAAGGATTGTATTTTAGAAAGATTCATATCATAGAAAGAGAAAACAGAGAGGATCTGGGAAAGGCTGCCGACAGAGTGAGGAGTAGCAAAAACAAGCGAAGCTTTATTCTTCTGTACCCCCCGCATAATCTCATCCGCAGTCCATCGGTCCGCAATGACTAAAAAACGGGTAAAATTATGCTTATTCGTTTCAATACCTTCTGCCAGTACCTCCAGCCCGTAGATCTCAGCCGCATGCCTGGCACAAATAGCCGCATGCCCTTTCAGTTGATTCTCAGCAATCCACCGGGCACTTAACGCCGTATCCTCCTTCTCCACGATTTTCACATGGGACAGCGTATCCAGAAAGTCATTGCACTGCATTAAAGCAATTGGATGAGAATTGACCTCCATGATCTCATGGATCGAAGAGCCCGGAAGAGCTGCCAGTGAATGGGAAATACACAATTTATACTCCCCGATAATACTACATCCGCTTTCACGGATCAATTCATGGTTTTGTAGCAGGCTTCCGGCAATCGTGTTTTCAATCGCCATCATACCCAATACCGAAGAGTCTTTCTTGATAGCAGCAATCACATCTTTAAAGGTAATGCAATCTATTATATCGATGTCCTCACCTTCATAATACCTGCGGGCGGCCACTTCATGATAAGCACCAGCTATACCCTGGATTGCAACTTTCTTTTTCATCGTTCTTTTTCAGATTAATTAGTAACAAAAAAAGTCCTACCGTTTCTGGCAGGACTTTTATATTTTATTATTGATATTCTTCCGTTCCATCTTATCAACTTTTACATATAAATTCCTGCCTCTACTCTGCTAAAGTAAAAGTAATAAAAGAAGTATGTAAAGCTAAATCGATTCATTTTTTCATTTCTGATTGAAAACTGAGGCAAAAGTAACGCTTTTTGATAAACTACAAAGAAAAAATATCATTTTTTAGTAACCTACTACTTTTTTTAAACCACCTTCTCATAAGGCTGTACGGCATGCATCTCTTTAGGTACTGATTTCCTGATACTTTGAATCAATATTTCCGAAATCGTATGCCGTACAAAATCTTTACGGGTAACCAAAACAATTTCACGGGCCGGTTTAGGAATAGCAAAAGGACGGACCAGCCGCTGCTGCTCCTGTCCCAACTGGTCTACTGCCAGTTCCGGTATAAACGTGATGCCATTCCCGCTCTCCACCATACGCATAAAAGTCTCCATACTTCCCAGGCGGTAAGCACTCTGACGGATCTTTACTTTCTCCATCTGGCAGAAGCGCATCAACTGGTCACGGAAACAATGCCCTTCATCCAGCAACCATAATCGTTCTCCGTTAATATCAGATGTACGGATCAGTTCATTTTTAAAAATGGATTCTTTAGGAGAAACATATCCAAAGAACTGCTCATAATATAAGGTATCCCCCTGAAGCTGGCTCTCCACCGGATGGGAAGCAATGATCGCCGCATCGATCTCTCCCTTCAGCAAAGCCTGAATAGTAGGATTAGTCTGCATTTCCAGGACATGAATATCCAGTTCGGAATACTCCTCCGTCAGTTGCTGAAAGAAACGGGGTAATAAATAAGGGGCAATCGTAGGCAAAACAGCCAGCTTAAACATCCCCTTCAACGATTTCTCTTCCTCATTGACAATGTCCGGAATAAGAGAGACTTCATATAACACCTTCCGTGCCTGCTCAATGACTCTCTTTCCGGCAGTAGTAGGACGGACAGGCTGTACGGTACGGTCAAATAACCGGGTACCCAATTAATCCTCCAGTTTCTAGATCATCATACTAAGAGTAGGTTGCGTAACCCGGCAATGTTCTGCAGCTTTGGCAAAATGACGATGTTTATCAACAGCAAGGATATATTCTAATTGTTGTATATTCATATCAGGTAAAGTAAAGATTGTACACAAATATAGGAAAAAAGAGTATCCCAGCCAAACCTACAGAGAAGTACCGGCCAGTAAAGGAGTGACCGTCATCACAATTTTCCCGTGAGACATTTTCTTAGCCTCCGGAGTGTTATGCAGGAAAGTCTCCCAGGCATGCCGGGCGTCTTCCAGAGCATAAACCATACCCACATCACAGATCACCTGACCGGATTCCATCAACGGAGTAATCCTCTTCAGGTCTTCCCCGTCCAGACTCACCACCATAGCAACCGCTTCCACCTGGTGATTCTTCGCTATCTCCTGGTCTACAGGTCCAGCTAAGCTAATGAGATGTCCGCCAGGTTTAAGCACCCCATACGATTTCTGCAACGTATCTCCACCCACCGTAGCCAGCACCATATCCATATCTTTCACAACCGTAGTAAAATCCGTGGAGTGATAATCAATCACCGTGCCGGCACCCAACGATTGCACAAAATCCCGGTCAGCAGCAGAAGCAGTCGCATACACATGGGCACCCGACTGCCGGGCAAACTGGACAGCATACGCCCCTACCACACCGGCACCGCCATGGATCAGGACATGCTGTCCCGCCTCCACCTGCCCATACCTGTATAATGCCTGCCAGGCAGTTAAGCCCACATGAGGAACGAAAGCAGCCTCAATAAACGTCAGATTAACAGGCTTCCGGGCCAGATCCTTTGCATCCAGAGCCAGATACTCCGCATAGGTCCCACCAACCGTTTTTCCATACACATGGTCTCCCTGTGTGAAATCCGTTACAGACGAGCCTACCCTGTCCACCACCCCGGCAAAATCAAACCCCGGTATCCAGGGAAACTGAACCGGGAACTTATCTTTCTTTTCACCAGCCGTCATCGCTACCTCCAGATGATTCACAGAAGTAGCATACACTTTCACCAATACCTGACCGTCCATGATCTCCGGAACGGGTATATCTTCATAGATTAAGACCTTCGGCCCACCAAACTCATGAATTCTGATTGCATCCATATTTTTAATTTTTAATAAATTACAAACCGGAATAAGTAGCCAGACAACCTGCACAACAGGGTGAGTCTCCCTTTATTAAACTTCCAGGACCACCTTCCCATGCGCATGTTCCTGCGCCTCCAGAGAATGATGCAGGAACGTATGCCAGGCTCGGACCACTTCCGCCAGTGGATAGATATCAGCCACATCACATTTCACCAGGCCGGCCTCAATCCACTCCGTGATCTGTCCCAGTGCCTGCCCATCCGGCTCCACCACCATAGACACCACATGGATCTGATGTTCCCGGGCTTTTTTCCGGTCAACCAACCCGGCAGTGGAAACCAGATAACCACCGGCTTTGACCACCCCATAGGATTTCTCGAGCGTATCCCCACCTACCAGGTCCAGGACCAGGTCCATATCCTTTGCCTCAGTCGTAAAATCAACTGATTGATAATCAATCATTACATCCGCCCCTAAAGAACCGATGAAATAAGCATCCTTCTCCGAAGCAGTCGTATATACCATAGCTCCCGTCACCCTGGCAAACTGAATAGCCAGCTCACCGACTCCACCGGCACCGCCATGGATCAACACCCGCTGACCGGATTGCAGTTTCCCATGCGTATATAAAGCCTGCCACGCAGTTAAGCCCACATGAGGAATAGAAGCCGCATCCGTATATATAAGATTCTGGGGCATCCGGGCCACCTCCTTCGGGTCCACAGCGATATATTCCGCATACGTACCACCCGTAGTTTTCGCATAGACCTTTTCCTCATTCGTAAAACCCGTCAGCGAACTGCCGACAGACTCCACCACTCCAGCCAGGTCAAAACCAGGTATCCAGGGAAACTCCACAAGCATTTTCTGCTGCATGTTACCGGCAGTTATGCCCACCTCCAGATGATTGACAGAAGTAGCCATCACCCGGATCAACAATTGATTCTCCGTCGCTTTCGGTTTAGGAGCATTCTCATATCTTAAGACCTCAGGTCCACCAAATGCATGAATTCGAACAGCTTTCATTTCCGATCTGTTTAAATAACGATATTATCTGAATAAAACAGATTCCAGACACAATAGTTTAGATAAAAACGCATACCCAACAGGCCGGAACATAGACAACGCAGAAGTTACACAGACCCTATTATGTACCCTATTTATCTGTACAAGTCTGCGTTCCCTGCGTTGTCAGCATTCCCTGAATCCGTATGCTATACGCAACCTATTTATTTCAACCCCGTAGCTTCCAGCCAGAGGTTAGCCATGAGTTGTTTACCCGGCAGGTCCGGATGCACTCCGTCATACGCCCAGTAACGGGCCGGAGCCTGTTTCAAAGCTGCATCGAAGCCAGCCTGGTAAGGCACAAATACGGCACTAAATTCATCCGCCAGTTTCTTAGCCACTTTCCGGTATCCATCAAAAACAGCCCCCCCATTTTTCCACCTCAATCGCCGAACCTCCCTGCAAAATAAAAGGTTCACCAATCACGAACTGAATATAGGGTAATTTCTGTTTCGTATATTGCAACAGCTCCCGGTAATCATTTTCATACGTTTCCAACGTACCTTTATAGCCGCCACCCAACGTATGCCAGTGATCATTCACACCGATCAGGATACTCAACACGTCCGGCTGGAAATTCAGGCAATTAATTTCCCAGCGCTGCCGTAATTCAAATACTTTGTTACCACTAATCCCCCGGTTGTAGATCTTTACCTGTTTATCCGCATGCTTCGCCAGAATTCCACCTGCCACAAACAGACTGTAACCGTTTCCTAACTGTTCGAGAGTGCTACATCTGTTATTCGCATAGTCTCTTCCCGAATCCGTGATCGAGTCCCCCTGCATCATAATAACAGCCTCTTTCTGTAAAGTGATCTTTGAAGCGTGACCCGCTATTTGTTCAGCAACAACAGCCTTTGCCAATTCCGGGATCAGCATGGCTCCCACTCCGGCTAACACTCCTTTCTTCAAAAAATTTCTTCTTGAATCTTCCATGGTTATTTTCAATTTATACTCCTCTTCTTAGCATCGAAGGTGTCCCAAAAATGCATCTGCTCTTTGACAAAGTTACAGCTTGTAAGCCCAAAGGGCTTGAATGTAAATAACCGCGGGTGAAACCCGTGGCGGAAAGCAGCCACACGCTATGAACCCCGAAGCGGATTCAACCCTTTCAGGGTTGTTGTGGAGAGGGTTTCGCCTACACCCCGGGTTCCACCCGGGGTTATTCACATGTAACCCCTGTCGGGGTAACTACTTATAAATCATAACTTTTTAATTTCTTGTTTTACTTTTGGGACACCGCCGATCCTAAAAAAGGGGAAAAGTTAAATTCGTGATATTAGTTCTTTAAAAATAGTTGTCATAATGCCTGCGGCTTCATTCGCCGCTTTGATCACATCCTCCCCGTCATTCACAAAATCATCGGCAAAATGATAGCCTTCATTGGTGATGACAGACATACCAAATACCCGGATATCCGCATGGCGGGCCACGATTACTTCAGAAACCGTACTCATACCAATCGCGTCTCCCCCTGCCTTGCCATAAAACGCATATTCAGCAGGTGTCTCATACGAAGGTCCGGTCAGCCCGACATACACCCCTTTTTTCAATGAAATGTTCTGCTCTTCCGCGATCTCTTCTACCAGACAGATCAGCTCCCGGTCATACGCACGGGTCATATCCGGAAAACGGGGACCAAACAGATCATTATTAGACCCGATCAGCGGATTAGGAACCATACAGATATGATCCCGGATAATCATCAGGTCACCTACCTTAAACGTCGTATTAATTCCCCCGGCAGCATTCGATACCAACAGGCATGTAATACCCAGTAATTTCATGACACGGACCGGGAAAGTAACCTGGTGCATGGTATATCCTTCGTAATAGTGGAAACGTCCCTGCATAGCCAGCACCTGTTTGCCACCTAATGTTCCACTAATGAAATTCCCCTGGTGCCCGGCCACAGTAGAGTGGACAAAATGAGGGATCTCACTGTAAGGGATGACGACCGGATGTTCTATCTGGTCTGCAAGCGACCCCAGTCCACTACCCAGAATAATAGCGATCTCCGGATTTCCGGTGATTCTGGAAGCCAGGTAAGCAGCGGCTTCCCGGTATTGTTTGTTGACTTCTTCCATCCTGTTTGTTATTTTTCCCGTTTTACCAAATTATAGGCACTCTCCGCAGATTTCTGAAGGATCTCTTCTTCCCCGGGTACCGTTCCATGCTGCATCAGTATCCTTCCGTCACAGATCACTGTATCCACACAACTACCATTCGCTGCATAGACCAGGTTGGAAAAGAAATTAAAATTCGGAGTAAAAGCCGGCAATTTCAGGTCTACCAGACACAAGTCCGCTAAATAGCCCTCTGCCACATGCCCGATTTTCCAGCCGACAATCTCAGCTCCCTCCTCCGTAGCCGCAGACAGGATATCCGCCACCGGAAGAGCCTCCGGATCTTTCCGCCAGGCTTTCCCCAACAAAGAGGCCAGTTTCATCGCTTCAATCATATCCAGATTATTGGAAGAGGCACAGCCATCCGTTCCTATACCGACAATAACACCCGCTTCCCGCATCTCCTTAAATTTAAACTCAATGCCAGAAGCCAGTTTCATATTGGAAGCCGGGTTATGGGCCACTTTCACCCCATGATCCGCCAGCATACGGATCTCTTCATCATCCACATACAGACCATGTGCGATGGTCATCCGCGGGGAAAGAACCCCCAGCTTATACAGGTAACGCACAGGGGTATCCCCCAACTGCTCCAGCGCATTCACCACTTCCAGCTCAGTCTCCGCCACATGCGTATGAATAGCCAGATCCATATCCTGCGCAAAAGCATGCAGCCATTGCCACAGTTCCCCGGACACCGTATAAATAGAATGAGGAGCCAGCGTGTAGGTAATCCGGTCACTATAGTTCCTCTCCTGAGAGAAAAAGTCCCGGTTCTCCCGCTTCGCCTTCTCCCTCAGTTCCGGATTCCCGTGGTCAAAAAAGCTGAAACCCAAAGCAGCCCGGATGCCCATCTCTTCCACAGCAGCCGACGTAGCCTCCAGGTTGAAATACATATCATGAAAAGCCGTCGTACCCGTTTTGATCATTTCCAGACAGGCCAGTTTAGCCCCCCAATACACATCCTCCTCCGTCAGCTTAGCCTCCTGCGGCCAGATCTTTTCCGTCAGCCACGGCTGTAAAGGCATATCATCCCCGAATCCACGCAACAAAGTCATAGCCGCATGCGTATGGGTATTAATCAAACCCGGTATCACCGCTTTATGCTGCCCGTCAATCACCTTATCCGCCTGAAAAGGCAGATCCTGCCCAATCTCCTTAATCCATTTCCCATCGATCAGGATATCCGTACGTTCACCATTCAGCTCCGCACCCTTTATCAGAATTGTCATATGTTATTGTTTTATTATTTTTTGGTAGTTAAGGAGTCAAGGAGTCAGCAGTCGCTTCGCTCCCTGACTCCTTTAACCACTTATCCTAACCCTCATATTCTTCATTTTCTCATCCCGGATCCGGGCGACCACTTCTGGCAGCCGGTTTCTTTTGACAGCCGCATAGGAACAGCTTTCCTTTACCTCTACGACCCCCAGCTCGTCTTTTTCCAGGCCCCCTTTCTGGAAAAGGAAACCTACGACATCCTTTTTACTGACCTTGTCCCGTTTTCCCCGGTTAAGGGTCAGGGTCACCCATTCAGACACGACCAGTTTCTTCGGTTGTTCCGGAAGATAAAACTCCTCCGGTTCACGGACCACATACTCAGGCACTTCCTCTATCTCATTCAGAATTAGGAAAGCCGTTCCTTCCGCATGCATACGAGCCGTACGGCCATTCCGGTGAACATATGCCTCCTCATTGACAGGCAAATGGTAATGGATCACATGCTGAACCTCTGGAATATCCAGCCCACGGGAGGCCAGGTCAGTAGAAATAAACACCGTAGCACTACCGTTCCTGAATTTAGACAATGCCCATTCCCGTTCCGGTTGTTCCATGCCCCCATGAAAAGCTTCATTATCCACTCCCCGCTCCGTCAGGTAATGACTGACCCGCTCCACAGCTTCCCGCAGGTTGCAGAACACCAGGGCAGATTCACCCCACAATTCCCCCAGCAACGCATAAAGCGTCTCCAGTTTATCCTTCACAGGCGACTGGACTTTATACACAGTCAATGCCTTATTAGTCCGGTTGTCCGTCAGGAAAGACAGGCGTACCGGCTGGGTGATCCCCGTAAAAGGAGGTATATCCACCGCATCCGTAGCCGAAGTCAGTACCCGCCTACGCACAGCAGGGAGATGCGATAAAATCTCTTTCATTTCAGCCGTAAACCCCAGCTCCAGGGATTTATCAAATTCATCCAGGATCGGGGTCCGGACATGATCCAGGTCAATCGTGTGCCGCTCCAGATGATCCAACAGTCGTCCGGGCGTACCGATCAGGACGGCAGGCGGATGCTCCAGGCTTTTCTTTTCCGTACGGATCGGATGTCCTCCATAGCAACAGGTCACTTTGTAACCGCTACCCAGCAACCGGAACACCGTCTCTATCTGCAAAGCCAACTCCCGGGAAGGAGCAATGATCAACGCCTGGATCTTTTTATCCTCCGGCGTAAGCGTAGTCAGCAAAGGAAGTAAAAAAGCCAGCGTCTTTCCGGAACCCGTCGGACTGAGCAGGACCATATCTTTTGCAGTCCCGGCCTCTATGACTGCCCGTTGCATCTCATTCAACTCCTCTATCCCCACCTGTTTGAGCGCACGGGAAATTAATTCATTTTCTGTCATTTATGTGTTTAAATTACGTCTGTTTTTCCTGGCAGCTCCTTAGAAGAGCCTGCCTGTCTAAATCCGTCAACTGTTCACCGTTTCCCCCGTTCAGGAGTAGATACGGTAAAATTCCGCCACCGATTCTATGCCTTTATAAAAAATATCCAGTTCAAAACTTTCATTCGGAGAGTGGATAGCATCCTGCTCCAGTCCAAAACCCATCAACACCGTTTTAATGCCCAACACCTCTTCAAAGGTAGAAATAATAGGAATACTTCCCCCACGGCGCACCGCCAGCGGCTTCTTCCCAAACGCGATTCCCATCGCTGCCTCCGCAGCCCGGTAAGCCGGCAGGTCAATCGGACAGACATATCCCTGCCCTCCGTGGGAAGGTTTCACTTTCACCGTGACACTCTCCGGAGCCACCTGGGTCAGATAGGCTGCAAACATCTCTGATATCTTCGCATGATCCTGGTGGGAAACCAGCCGGCAGGACACTTTGGCATACGCTTTGGAAGGCAGAACCGTTTTGCTGCCCTCCCCCTGATAACCACTCCAGATCCCGCACATATCAAAAGAAGGACGGCAACTGTTTCGTTCCAGCGTAAAATATCCTTTTTCACCCGCTAAGGCCCGTACACCAATCGCCTCTTTATATTTTTCTTCATCAAAAGGAATCCGGGCAATCATCTCCCGCTCAGCCGCAGACACCTCCTCCACATCATCATAAAAACCGGGAATAGTGATCCGGCCGTTGTCATCCACCAGATCCGCCATCAGTTGGCACAGCACCTGAATAGGATTCGCCACAGCACCGCCAAAATGCCCGGAATGCAGGTCCCGGTTAGGGCCGGTCACCTCCACTTCCCAATACGCCAGCCCACGCAGACCGGTAGTCAGCGAAGGAGTTTCCTTGCCCACCATACTGGTATCAGACACTAAGATCACATCCGCTTTCAGCAACTCCTTATGTTCCCGGCAGAAAGCCTCCAGGCTGGGAGAACCGATCTCTTCCTCCCCTTCAAAAATAAACTTCACATTGCAACGGAGCAGATCCAGTTGCAACGCCGTCTCAAATCCTTTCACCTGGATCATTCCCTGTCCTTTATCATCATCCACCCCACGTGCCCAGATCCGTCCATCCCGCACATCCGGTTCAAACGGATCACTGTACCATAACCCAAAAGGCTCGGCAGGCATCACATCATAATGCGCATACACCAGGACGGTCGGAGCATCCGGAGCACATAGCTTCTCTCCATATACCACCGGATTCCCACAGGTGGGCATCAATTCCGCCCGGTCATCCCCCGAAGAAAGAAGGATTTCCACCCATCGCTGGGCACAAGCCTCCATATCCGGTTTATGTTCCTGTTTAGCACTCACGGAGGGGATACGGATCAAAGAAAACAACTCTTCCAGAAACCGCTCTTTGTTCGTCTGAATGTACGTTTGAATAGACATGATATTTTTTATTCGTTTTAGTAAATACCCCGGATAAATCAGCGACTGATCGCCGGGAGATAAGAAGAGAACAGGAGAAAACCACCTGTTATATCCAACTTTTTATCCGAAAATAAAGATAACGAATCAATGGCATTCCCCAAGGCTTCTTGCGATTTTATTTATCCCGGACCGGAAGATTTTCCTACCCCATGTCACCGGATGGGCAAATCCGCCAGGTCCAACAGGCGATCCAACAGGGCTAAGTTGGCCAATCTGACAGGTCCAAAGCGGCCCGAGTTTTATCTTGAAAAATTATATTTTCATTTTTGATTGAAAAGCTATATATATATATATATATTTATTTATTATATTATTAATAATATACATTTATATATATTATATTGTGCGGAGTTTTTACGAAAAAACTCCACCCCAAACTC
>JAJQFE010000026.1 GCA_021201295.1 Tannerellaceae bacterium
ATATCACCGGCTTTGAACACTTCCGAACCCGAAACAGTAATACTTACTTTTTCATTCTCAATGTCGTCTACCATGTGTTTGAATCTGACTTGTTTCAGATTCAAAATAATGTTTGCTACATCTTCAATCACCCCGGGAATGGTTCCAAATTCATGTTCCACACCTTCGATCTTAATGGATGTAATAGCAAAACCTTCAAGAGACGACAGAAGAATACGGCGTAAGGCATTACCTATCGTAATACCATAACCAGGTTCTAACGGACGAAATTCGAATTTACCGAAGAAATTGTCCGCTTCCAACATTAATACTTTATCGGGTTCTTGAAATGCTGATATCGCCATGGAAATCAATTATTATTTAGAATACAATTCTACGATTAACTGCTCTTTAATGTTTTCAGGAATGTCAGTTCTTTCAGGCAGATGCAGTAATTTTCCGCTTAAAGAAGTTTGATCCCACTCCATCCACGAATATTTACTGTGATTAAACCCGGACAGGGCATCCGCAATAACTTCCAAAGATTTAGATCTTTCTCTAACACCAACGATTTGACTGGGTTTAACTGAGTAAGATGGAATGTTTACTACTTTACCATCTACGGTAATATGTCGATGAGAAACCAACTGACGGGCAGCCGATCTGGTAGAAGCCAAACCTAAACGGAACACTACATTGTCTAAGCGGGCTTCCAATAACTGAAGCAATATCTCACCGGTAATACCTTTTGAACGGGATGCTTTATCAAACAGATTTCTGAACTGTTTTTCCAGCACACCATATGTATATTTAGCTTTCTGTTTTTCACGAAGCTGAACACCGTATTCAGATGTTTTTCTTTTTCTTGCGTTGCCATGTTGTCCCGGAGGATAGTTCTTTTTTGATAAAACTTTATCCGGTCCGAAAATAGCTTCGCCAAATTTACGAGCAATTTTACTTTTTGGTCCAGTATATCTTGCCATTTTCTATTATTTTAAATGTTCGGTTTGAATCTGAAACAGTGCAGCCGCGATTACAGAGAGGGAAAGGTTAATATGTAATCTATTCACAATTCCGGATTCAATTGTTTAAGAAACTTATGATTAAATTAGACTCTTCTCTTTTTCGGAGGACGACATCCATTGTGTGGCAATGGAGTAACATCAACAATCTCTGTTACTTCAATTCCTACACCGTGAATAGTTCTGATAGCCGACTCACGTCCGTTACCAGGTCCTTTAACGAAAACTTTTACTTTTCTCAAACCAAGATCATAGGCTACTTTAGCACAATCCTGTGCTGCCATCTGTGCTGCATACGGAGTATTCTTCTTAGAACTTCTGAATCCCATCTTGCCTGCAGAAGACCAGCTAATAACCTGACCTTCACTATTTGCAAGTGAAATGATGATGTTATTGAAAGAAGAATGAATATGAGCTTGTCCGTAAGCGTCAACTTTAACGTTTCTCTTCTTTGTTGCGACTGATTTCTTTGCCATATTAACTCTTATTATTTAGTAGCTTTTTTCTTGTTTGCAACTGTTTTCTTTCTTCCCTTACGAGTACGTGCATTGTTTTTAGTACTCTGTCCTCTCAAAGGCAAACCGATACGATGACGTACACCTCTATAACAACCGATGTCCATCAAACGTTTAATATTCAGCTGAACTTCAGAACGAAGATTACCCTCTACTTTATATTCAGCACCAATGATCTCACGGATTTTAGCCGCCTGCTCATCAGTCCAGTCTTTCACTTTAATGTCACGGTCAACGCCCGCTTTCTCTAAAATTGAGTTTGATGCGCTACGACCAATTCCATAGATATAAGTCAAAGCTACCTCTCCTCTTTTATTTTGTGGCAAGTCTACACCAACTATTCTTATAGCCATATTTTTACTTTGATTATTTTACAAAAATAATAAATTATCCCTGACGTTGTTTATACTTGGGATTTTTCTTGTTAATCACGTACAAGCGGCCCTTTCTTTTTACGATCTTACATTCGGGGGTGTGCTTTTTTAAAGATGCTCTTACTTTCATATCTAGTTTTTTTATTTGTATCTAAAAGTAATTCTACCTTTCGATAAATCATATGGAGACATTTCTACTCTCACTTTGTCTCCGGGAAGGATCTTAATGTAGTGCATACGCATCTTCCCTGAGATATGAGCGGTAATTTCGTGTCCGTTCTCTAATTCCACCCGAAACATTGCGTTAGACAATGCTTCGATGATTACTCCATCTTGTTTAATTGCTGCTTGTTTAGCCATATAAAACTTTTAAATTAAATCGCGTTACTTCCAAGATTCTCTTCTATAAACTTAAATGAAGATAAAATTTGCGGGCCGTCAGGCCGGATGGCAATGCAATGCTCAAAATGAGCTGAACATTTTCTGTCTTTGGTCCGTACGGTCCAGCCATCACTTTCGAATACAACATTCCGTTTACCCAGATTGATCATAGGCTCTATACAAATACACATCCCGCTGCGTAATAGCGATCCGTAGCCGCGACGGCCGTAATTAGGGACTTCCGGTTCTTCATGCATATGCTTTCCAATACCATGACCTACTAATTCTCTGACCACAGAGTAGCCTTTCGATTCACAATAGACCTGGACAGCATTACTGATATCACCGATCCGTCTGCCTTCTACGGCATTCTGTATTCCCACATAGAGAGACTCTTTCGTAGTCTTTAACAGATCTTTTACTTCCGGGGAAACCTCTCCTGCACAAAAAGTATAGGCCGAATCACCCACGAAACCATTCAAAAATGTTCCGCAATCAATAGAGACAATATCTCCTTCTGTCAAAATAGCTTTTGAAGAAGGAATACCATGCACAACCTGATCATTAATAGAGGTACATAAGGATCCTGGAAACCCATTGTAGCCTAAAAACGCCGGTGTAGCACCGTGATCTCTGATAAACTCTTCCGCAATTTTATCCAGTTGAAGGGTCGTAACACCCGGAGCAATATGCTTCGCTAATTCCCCGAGTGTCTGACCAACCAATTGGTTGGCCTGATACATCAACTCGATTTCTTCATCTGTCTTTAAATAGATCATCTATCAATAAGCGCCTGCTGCGCCTGCACGTCCTTTAATTCTTCCTGACTTTAACAATCCGTCGTAATGACGCATCAACAAATGACTTTCTACCTGTTGTAATGTATCTAACACTACTCCAACCAGAATCAATAAAGAGGTACCTCCAAAAAATTGAGAGAACCCCATACTTACTCCCACCACACGTGCGAAAGCAGGCATAATGGCAACCAATGCTAAAAAGAATGCACCTGGAAGTGTAATACGGTCCATAATTGCATCTAAATAATCCTTGGTATGTTTCCCTGGTTTTACCCCTGGGATGAAGCCACTATTTCTTTTCAGATCATCCGCCATCTGCGTAGGATTGATCGTAATAGCCGTATAAAAATACGTAAATAAAATGATCAATACTGCAAATACGAAATTATACCAGAATCCGGTATTGTCCATAAACGCTGTCCAGAAAGTACTGGTACTTTCCGTATTGGAAAATCCTACAATTGAAATAGGTATAAACATAATGGCCTGTGCAAAAATGATCGGCATTACATTTGCAGCATTCACTTTTAAAGGGATATACTGTCTTGCACCACCATATTGTTTATTTCCGATTATCCTTTTAGCATACTGCACCGGAACTCTACGGGTTCCCTGTACTAACAGAATAGCACCTGCAATAACTAATAACAGGAATAACATTTCTGCCAGGAACATCACCAGACCTCCAGTTTTTTCACTGGTTCTCGAAATAAACTCCTGGAATAAAGAATGAGGTAAACGAGCAATAATCCCTACCAAAATGATAAATGAGATTCCATTACCAATTCCTTTATCAGTAATTCTCTCTCCAAGCCATAAAATAAACATACTTCCGGCAGCCAGAATAACGGTTGAGGAAATGGTAAACCAGATTCCCCCCGGCATGCCTGCACCTACTGCTTTTAATTGTACACTCAGATTCACGAGATAAGTAGGTCCCTGCAGTAGTAGTATAGCGATGGTCAGATAGCGCGTCCATTGATTTATTTTTCTTCGCCCGCTTTCACCTTCCCGTTGCATTTTCTGAATGGAAGGAACAGCGATAGCTAACAACTGCATAACGATTGACGCAGAGATATAAGGCATGATGCCTAATGCAAAAATAGATGCATTAGAAAAGGCACCTCCTGAAAACATATCTAATAACGCCAAAAGTCCGCCTCTGGTTTGTTCATGCAAAGCGGTTAATGATTTAGGGTCAATACCCGGAAGGACTACATACGTGCCGAAACGATAGATAGCAACCAACAAAAGAGTGGTGAGGATTCGATTTCTTAAATCCTCAATTTTCCAGATATTTTTAATTGTTTCAACTGCTCTCATAGCTTAGAGTTTAACAACTGTTCCACCTACAGCCTGGATAGCAGCTTCCGCATTTTTAGAAAACGCATGCGCTTCCACTTCCAATTTAACTGTTAAATTACCGTTGCCAAGAATTTTAACCAGGTGTGATTTGGAGATAAAGCCAGCTGTTCTTAATTCACTGATACCCACTTTTGTTAATTGCCGGGTTTCTGCTAATTGTTGCAAAGTTGACAGATTAATAGCTTTATATTCTACACGGTTAATATTTTTGAAACCAAATTTAGGTAAACGTCTCTGAATAGGCATCTGTCCACCTTCAAAACTGATCTTTTTAGAATAACCCGATCTTGATTTGGCACCTTTATGTCCTCTTGTTGAAGTTCCTCCTAATCCAGAACCCGGACCACGTCCGATTCTTTTTCTGGTTTTCGTAGAGCCTTCTGCAGGTTTTAAATTTGATAAATTCATATCGTATAATTTATTTTTCAACCATTATTACTTTTCCACGGAAACTAAGTGTTTCACTTTCTCAACCATACCCAGGATAGCCGGATTAGCTTCATGCTCTACTACACGGTTCATTTTTCTCAAACCCAGTGCGTCCAGCGTTCTCTTTTGGTCTTTAGGGCAGTTAATTCTGCTTCTTACTTGCTTAATTTTAATAGTCGCCATAATTCTTTCTCCCTATTTATCCTTTAAATACTTTTTCCAGTGACACGCCTCTGTTTTGTGCAATGGTAAGAGGACTTCTCAATTCGCTTAAAGCTTCAATGGTCGCTTTTACCAGGTTATGAGGGTTGGAAGATCCTTTGGACTTAGCCAAAACATCTGTAATACCTACACTTTCCAATACAGCACGCATCGCACCACCGGCTTTCACTCCGGTACCATGAGAAGCTGGTTTGATCAATACTTCCGCACCACCGAATTTAGCGATTTGCTCATGTGGAATCGTTCCTTTGTAAACAGGGACTTTGATCAGGTTTTTCTTAGCGGCTTCCACTCCTTTAGCGATAGCGGTAGTTACTTCACCGGCTTTACCTAATCCCCAGCCAACAATACCATCTTCATTTCCAACCACTACAATAGCGGCGAAGCTGAATGTACGTCCACCTTTTGTAACTTTAGTTACACGATTAATTGCAACTAATCTATCCTTCAACTCTAAGTCGTTGGTAGATTTAACTCTATTATTAACTCCTGCCATCTTCATTAAAATTTAAGTCCGCCGTTACGAGCAGCATCCGCCAATTCTTTAATTCTTCCATGGTACAGGTAGCCATTACGATCGAAAACCACAGCCTGAACGCCAGCTTCCTGTGCGCTTTTTGCAATTTGTTCTCCCACTTTTGCTGCAATTTCTTTCTTAGGTGCTTTTACATCTAATTTTAATGAAGAGGCAGCGGCTAAAGTCTTACCTGTAGTGTCATCTATCACCTGTGCATAGATTTGCTTATTGCTTCTGAACACAGTCAAACGTGGACGCTCCGGAGTACCGGATACTTTACCGCGAACACGTGCTTTTATTTTTATTCTTTTTTCTGATTTCGTTGTCATGATAATTTCAGTTTACGTAGATTACTTACCTGCTGATTTACCAGACTTTCTGCGAATCATCTCACCTACAAACCTGATACCTTTTCCTTTATATGGTTCAGGTTTTCTGAATGAACGGATTTTTGCGCAAATCTGACCGATCAATTGTTTATCAGCTGATTCAAGAATAATAAGAGGGTTCTTATTTCTTTCAGACTTTGTTTCTACTTTTACTTCCGGAGGTAATTGCAGGTAAATATTATGTGTATACCCTAAAGAAAGGTCTAATAGCTGACCTGCATTAGATATACGATATCCTACTCCTACTAATTCCAGTTCTTTTTTGTAACCTTCCGATACACCTACAACCATATTGTTGATCAGTGAACGGTATAATCCGTGTAATGCACGATGATTTTTTTCATCGGTCAGACGGGAAACCTGAATAACTCCATCTTCCAGAGTAACTGTAATATCCGGATTTACTTCCTGAGAAAGTTCTCCTTTAGGACCTTTTACAGTAACTACAGTATCCTTGATAGTAACCGTTACACCGGCTGGTACCTGAATCGGTAATTTTCCTATTCTTGACATTCTTCTTTCCTCCTAAATTAATAAATGTAACACAATACTTCACCGCCGATTTTTAACTCACGGGCTTCTTTGTCAGTCATCACACCTTTAGAAGTAGAAAGAATCGCAATACCTAAGCCATTCAATACTCTTGGCATGTCTTTGTAGCCAGTATACTTACGTAAACCAGGGGTTGAAACTCTCTGGAGTTTCTTGATCGCATTCACTTTGTTTACAAGGTCATACTTCAGGGCGATCTTAATAGTTCCCTGAGAACCATCCTCTACAAACTTAAAATTAAGAATGTAACCTTTGTCGAAAAGGATCTTGGTGATCTCTTTCTTTAAATTTGACGCCGGTACCTCTACAACTCTGTGCTTGGCTTTGATCGCATTATGCAATCGGGTCAAATAATCTGCTATAGGATCTGTCATTATAAATAAAATTAAATTGATCCCGTCTACCGGGACAATATTTAACAATAGTAACTTCTTACCAACTTGCTTTCTTTACGCCCGGGATTAATCCGTTAGAAGCCATTTCACGGAATTGAATACGTGAAATGCCGAACTGGCGCATATACCCTTTCGGACGACCTGTAATTTTACAACGATTGTGCAAACGTACAGGAGAAGCATTCTTAGGTAAACTTTGTAAAGCATCGTAGTTGCCTTCAGCTTTCAGCTGTGCTCTTTTAGCAGCATACTTTTCTACCAGCTTTGCTCTTTTTACCTCACGGGCTTTCATTGATTCTTTTGCCATATTTACTTAGTCTTTTTTCGCATTTTTAAAAGGCAATCCAAACTCTCTCAACAGAGCATACCCTTCTTCATCTGTTTTTGCAGAGGTCACAAAGGTAATATTCATTCCCAAAATTTTAGTAATATTATCGATATTAATTTCAAGGAAAATGATCTGTTCCTGTATACCCATTGTATAATTACCACGTCCGTCCAGTTTGCTTTCAATACCTTTAAAGTCACGAATACGAGGAAGAGCGACACGAACAAGTCTTTCCAGGAATTCATACATTTGCTCACGACGCAATGTTACCATTACCCCGATAGGCATTTTCTTACGCAATTTGAAGTTTGAGATATCCTTCTTAGACACAGTTGCAACTGCTTTTTGTCCTGTAATAGTAGTCAATTCGCTAATCGCAATGTCTATGATTTTTTTATCTGCAGTGGCCATTCCTAAACCCTGATTGATTACGATTTTTTTCAAAACCGGAACCTGCATCACAGATTTATAACCAAACTCTTTTGTCAAAGCAGGAACAATCCTTTCCTGATATTCTTTCTTAAGACTGGCTGTATTGCTCATTACTTAATTTCCTCCCCAGATTTTTTTGCGTAACGTACTAAAACTCCTTTGTCATTCAATTTGCGACCGATACGGGTAGCTTTTCCTGATTTAGGATCAACCACATTCAGGTTAGAAATATGTACAGGAGCCTCTTTCTTTTCTATACCTCCTTGAGGATTCTTTGCATTAGGCTTGGTATGCTTGGATACCATATTAATACCTTCAACAATGGCACGTTTTTCGTCTACAAACACTTGCAGAACACGGCCTGTTTTACCTTTATCTTCTCCGGTATTAACGAAAACAATATCGCCCTTTTTTATATGTAATTTACTCATTACCTTACGTTTTTCTAATTAAAGCACTTCTGGTGCAAGTGAGACGATCTTCATATTAGATGCACGCAGTTCTCTGGCTACCGGACCAAAAATACGGCTACCACGGATATCACCACCGGCATTTAACAATACACACGCATTATCGTCGAAACGAATATAAGAACTATCCTGGCGACGGATCTCCTTTTTAGTGCGAACAATGATAGCTTTAAAAACTGTACCTTTTTTTACATCACTTGCAGGGATCGTACTTTTAATTGCTACTACAATGACATCCCCTACAGTAGCATAGCGCTTTCTTGTACCGCCTAAAACACGAATACACAAAGCTTCTTTTGCACCACTGTTATCGGCTACTACTAATCTTGATTCTTGTTGTATCATATTATTTAGCCCTTTCGATTATTTGAACTAATCTCCATCTTTTCGTTTTGCTCAAGGGACGTGTTTCCATAATTTTCACAGTGTCACCTATATTGCATTCATTTTTCTCATCATGAGCGTGGTATTTTTTCGTTTTATTTACGAATTTACCATAAATGGGGTGTTTTTCCTTCCATTTTACAGCAACAGTAATCGTTTTATCCATCTTGTTACTGAACACAACGCCCTGTCTTTCTTTTCTTAAATTTCTAGTTTCCATCAGACTCCGGGATTATTTGTTGTTAAGTTCTCTCTGGCGCAATTCTGTTTTCATGCGCGCGATCGTTCTGCGTAATTGTTTAATCTGCGCAGGATTATTCATAGGAGAAATGCTATGGTTAATCTTTTTCTGATCAAGCGAAGCAACCTCCGCGTCTACTCTTTCAAGTAACTCTTTTGTGCTTAACTCTCTAATTTCTGCAATCTTCATAACCCTTACGCATTTTGATTTTGAATGTCATAATCACGTCTCACAACAAACTTCGTTGTTACCGGAAGTTTCTGTGCTGCTAAACGCAAAGCTTCTTTAGCAACATCAAACGGAACTCCTTCGATCTCGAAAATAAGACGGCCTGGAGTCACAGGTGCCACGAAACCTTCCGGCGAACCTTTACCTTTACCCATACGTACTTCAGCAGGCTTTTTTGTAATAGGTTTATCCGGGAAGATACGCACCCAAACCTGACCCTGACGTTGCATATAACGGGTTACAGCGATACGGGCAGCCTCAATCTGACGGCCTGTAATCCATTTATTCTGTAATGATTTTATACCAAACGAACCGAAGGCCAACTGGTTACCGCGTTGAGCGTTTCCTTTCATGCGGCCCTTTTGTTGTCTTCTGAACTTTGTTTTCTTTGGTTGTAACATCTCTTTCTAAATTCTAACGTTTAACGATTAGCTCTCTTCTTTTTGAAGTTTCTCTCTCTGTTGCCACCGGTATTATTATTTCTGCGATCTGACTCTTTGGAGTTGGTGAATGACGGAGCAAGATCTCTCTTACCATATACCTCACCACGGCAGATCCAGACTTTAATACCTAACAATCCCACTTTTGTCAACGCTTCTGCCAGAGCATAATCAATGTCTGCTCTGAAAGTGTGCAACGGAGTTCTTCCTTCTTTATACATTTCCGAACGAGCCATTTCAGCTCCGTTCAAACGCCCAGAGACTTGCACTTTAATACCTTCTGCTCCCATTCTCATGGTAGAGGCGATAGCCATCTTAATAGCACGACGGTAAGCAATTTTTCCTTCCAGTTGACGAGCAATATTATTTGCCACAATAACAGCGTCTAATTCAGGTCTTTTTACTTCAAAGATGTTAATCTGAACCTCTTTGTCAGTAATCTTTTTCAACTCTTCTTTCAATTTATCAACTTCCTGACCACCTTTACCGATGATAATGCCCGGACGCGATGTGCAAACTGTTATGGTAATCAACTTAAGCGTACGTTCAATAATAATACGCGATACACTAGCTTTAGCAAGACGGGCATTCAGATATTTACGGATCTTACTGCCTTCCAGCAATGTATTACCGTAATTTTTGCCGCCATACCAATTGGAATCCCAACCACGGATAATTCCTAAACGATTACTAATTGGATTTACTTTTTGTCCCATCTACAATTAATTTTGACTATCGTTTTTACTTAGTGTATCAACAAACAGAGTTACATGGTTCGAACGTTTACGAATTCTGTATCCTCTTCCTTGCGGTGCAGGACGCATTCTCTTCAATGTTGTCGCGCAATCCACGCTGATAGAAGAGATGTATAATTCACCGCTTTCTGCTTTACGTTCGTTTTTAGCTTCCCAGTTAGCGATAGCCGAACGAAGTAATTTTTCTACTCTTGCTGCAGCTTCCTTGTTAGAAAACTTCAAAATACCTAATGCTCTGAACACTTCCATTCCACGCACCATGTCTACCACCAGACGCATTTTGCGGGGAGAAGTGGGAACATTTCGCAATTTCGCGAAATACATGTTTTTCTGGGCTTCTTTTCTTGCTTCAGCTGATATTCTTTTTCTAGCACCCATTTTTATTAATTCTTTTTATTTTCAGATTCCTTTTTATTCCGATTATCTTTTCTTATTACCACCATGGCCACGAAACGTACGAGTTGGAGAAAATTCTCCTAACTTGTGTCCTACCATATTTTCAGTAACGAAAACAGGAATAAATTTGTTACCATTATGAACTGCAATAGTATGGCCTACAAAATCAGGCGAAATCATTGAAGCTCTTGCCCATGTCTTAACTACAGCTTTCTTTCCGGACTCATTCATAGCCAGAACTTTCTTCTCAAGCTTTACATTAATATACGGGCCTTTTTTTAATGAACGACTCATAGTTTACTTAATTAATCAGATTACTTTTTTCTTCTTTCAATAATGTACTTTGAAGAATGTTTCTTCGGAGCTCTTGTTTTCAAGCCCTTAGCATACAAGCCATTGCGTGATCTCGGATGGCCTCCTGAAGCACGTCCTTCACCACCACCCATTGGGTGATCAACCGGGTTCATTACAACCCCACGGTTACGTGGACGGCGACCTAACCATCTTGAACGACCGGCTTTACCTGATTTTTCAAAACCATGGTCTGAATTACCTACACTACCAATGGTAGCCTTACAAGCAGCAAGAATCTTTCTGGTTTCACCTGAAGGCATTCTGATAATTACATAGGTACCTTCTCTGGATGTCAGCTGAGCAAATCCTCCCGCAGAGCGAACAAATTTCGCTCCCTGTCCCGGGTGAAGCTCAATATTGTGAATAATTGTACCTACCGGTATATTTGCCATTGGTAAGCAATTACCCACTTCAGGAGCCACATCGCTTCCTGAAATCACTGTCTGGCCAACTTCTAATCCGTTAGGAGCAACAATATAACTTTTTGCTCCATCTGCATAATACAGTAAAGCGATACGCGAACTACGGTTTGGATCGTATTCGATTGATTTTACTATTGCAGGAATGCCATCTTTATTTCTCTTGAAATCGATAATTCTGTACTTTTGTTTGTGACCGCCACCAATATAGCGCATGGTCATTTTACCAGTGTTGTTACGACCACCTGTGCGTTTCTTACCTGTTACAAGAGACTTCTCTGGTGTACTTGCAGTGATTTTATCAAATGCACCAATAACTTTGTGTCTCTGCCCCGGTGTTGTGGGCTTTAATTTACGTATTCCCATTTCTTTTTTTAGATATTACTAAAGAAATCAATTGTTTCTCCTTCTTTCAATGTTACGATTGCTTTCTTAAAAGCGGACTGTTTGCCATTGATGATACCTGATTTTGTATAACGGCTTTTGCGTTTTCCGGAATAATTCATAGTGTTCACATCTTCCACGGTCACGTTATACATATCTTCTACGGCTTTCTTGATCTGCAACTTGTTAGCATCAGGAGAAACACGAAAACCATAACGATTAGCGAATTTTTCTGTAATCGCTGTTTGTTTCTCTGTTACGATAGGTTTAATGATAATTCCCATTTTCTTACTCCTTATGCATTAAAAAGTTTTTCAATAACTGCCACTGAACTTTCAGTAATTACAATACTGGCTGCATCAAGCAATCCATAAGTATTTATATCTGAAGCTCTTACAATTTTTGTCTTTGGCAAATTACGAGCCGACAAATATACGAAATTATTTTTCTCCGGTAAAACCATAAGTAACTTTTTATCAGCTACTTTCAGATTTTTAGTAATAGCAATAAATTCTTTTGTTTTTGGAGTTTCCAAAGAGAAATCTTCAATCACAATAATAGCATTGTCTTTCGCTTTATACGTTAAAGCGGATTTACGAGCCAAACTTTTTACTTTCTTGTTCAATTTGAAGCTGTAGTCTCTCGGTTTCGGGCCAAATACACGGGCTCCACCTACCAATACAGGAGAATTGATATCACCACGACGAGCACCACCTCCACCTTTCTGACGGATCAATTTGCGGGTGCTACCCGACATTTCACTTCTTTCTTTTGATTTATGAGTTCCCTGACGCTGATTAGCCAAACACTGTTTTACATCCAAGTAAATAGCATGATCATTGGGTTCAATGCCGAAAATTGCATCATTTAAAGTTACCTTTCTTCCGGTATCTTCACCTTTAATATTTAATACGTTCAGTTCCATTATTTCTCAATTAATATGATTGAACCTTTTGCTCCTGGAACAGATCCTTTTACTAATAAAAGATTATGTTCCGGCATTACCTTGATCACTTCCAGATTTTGAACAGTCACACGTTTATTACCCATTTGTCCTGCCATACGTGTTCCTTTAAATACCTTTGCAGGATAAGAACAAGCACCGATAGAACCCGGAGCACGCAAACGGTTATGCTGACCGTGGGTTGACTGTCCCACACCACCAAATCCGTGACGTTTTACAACACCCTGGAATCCTTTACCTTTAGATGTACCAATCACATCTACGAAACCTGCATCTTCCAGATAATCTACAGTAATCACATCACCTAAATTATAAGATGCATCAAATCCTTTGAACTCGGCCAAGAATCTCTTGGGAGTTACACCGGCTTTCTTAAAGTGGCCCATTGCAGGCTGTGTGGTATGCTTTTCCTTTTTATCCTGGAAACCTACCTGAACAGCTTCATAGCCATCTTTTTCGAGAGTCTTAATCTGTGTAACCACACAAGGACCTACTTCGATAACAGTGCATGGAAGATTTTTTCCCTCGGCACTGAAAACGGATGTCATTCCGATTTTTTTTCCTAACAATCCTGGCATTTCACTAAATTTTTAATTAACTCACACTTTAATTTCTACTTCAACACCGCTGGGTAACTCCAGCTTCATCAATGCATCAACTGTTTTAGCAGTTGAGCTATAAATATCTATCAATCTTTTATAAGAAGATAGTTCAAACTGCTCACGTGACTTTTTATTAACGAAAGTCGAACGGTTCACAGTAAAAATACGCTTATGCGTAGGCAGAGGAATAGGGCCGCTAACTACAACACCTACAGTCTTTACCGCCTTTACGATTTTCTCTGCAGATTTATCTACCAAAGAATAGTCGCAAGACTTTAATTTAATTCTGATCTTTTGGCTCATATTTATTATATGTTTCTAAATTATTTGATCAAATCTACACGACCCTGTGCTTCGGTCAATACCTGCTTTGCAATTGAAGAGGATACTTCCGAATAATACGAGAACTGCATAGAAGAAGCAGCCCGTCCCGAGGTAATAGTACGCAAAGCAGTTACATAACCGAATGTTTCTGCCAAAGGAACTTTAGCTTTCACAATACGGGCACCCGTACGGCTTGTTTCTATACCTTCTACCTGACCCCGACGTTTATTCAGGTCACCAATTACATCTCCCATACTCTCTTCCGGAGTCACTACCTCAATTTTCATAATGGGCTCCATCAGTGTTGGACCTGCTTTTTCCGAAGCACTTTTGAATGCCTGGATAGCACAAATCTCATAAGACAACTGGTCTGAGTCAACCGGGTGATATGAACCGTCAATCACAGTAACTTTCAGTTGATCTAATGGATAACCTGCCAAAATACCATTTTTCATAGCTTTCAGGAATCCTTTCTGAATAGATGGAATAAACTCTTTTGGAATGTTACCTCCTTTTACTTTATCCACAAATTGTAATTCACCCTCAAACCCTGGATCTGCAGGTTCTACACGAACGATCATATCCGCAAATTTACCACGACCTCCAGATTGTTTTTTATACAACTCACGAAGCTCAACAGATTTGGTAATGGCTTCTTTATAAGAAACCTGAGGACGACCATGATTACATTCCACTTTAAATTCACGACGAAGACGGTCAATAATGATATCCAGGTGAAGCTCACCCATACCACTAATTACAGTCTGTCCTGTATCTTCATTGGTTTGTGCACGGAAAGTCGGATCTTCTTCTGCCAGTTTAGACAGCCCCACACCTAATTTATCCAGGTCTTTCTGGGTTTTAGGCTCTACTGCAATTCCAATAACCGGTTCCGGGAATTCCATGGATTCAAGAACAATCGGGTTATTTTCATCACATAACGTATCACCTGTACGGATATCTTTAAATCCTACACCTGCACCGATATCACCACAACCAATAACCTCCATAGGATTTTGCTTGTTTGAATGCATCTGGAACAGACGGGAAATACGTTCTTTCTTATCGGAACGGCTGTTATATACATACGAACCAGCTTCCAGTTTACCTGCATATACACGGAAGAAGCAAAGACGTCCTACATACGGGTCAGTTGCGATCTTAAATGCCAGAGCAGTTAAAGGTTCTTCTGAGACAGGTTTACGAACGATCACCCGTTCCGGATCTCTTGGATCTGTACCTTCAATAGCTGGTGTATCAACCGGACTTGGTAAATAAGCACATACAGCATCCAGAAGAGTCTGTACCCCTTTATTTTTGAATGAAGAACCGCAAATCATAGGATTGATCTGCATAGCAATAGTTCCTTTACGGATAGCTACGCGGATTTCATCTTCTGTAATAGTAGAAGGATCATCAAAATATTTTTCCATAATCGCATCGTCACATTCAGCGATCGCTTCCAACATTTTTTCTCTCCACTCTTCTGCTTCAGCCTGCAAATCTGCAGGAATCTCCTCTACTGAATATTCAACACCCATAGTCTCATCATGCCAGATAATAGCTTTCATTCTAACCAGGTCTATCACACCTTTGAAAGTTTCTTCTGCACCGATGGGAATCTGAATAGGACAGGGAGTTGCGCCTAATACATCTTTTACCTGGCGTACCACCTCATAGAAGTTTGCACCTGAACGGTCCATTTTATTTACGTAACCGATTCTGGGTACATTATATTTGTCAGCCTGACGCCATACAGTCTCTGACTGAGGCTCAACACCACCTACCGCACAAAATGCAGCAACCGCACCATCCAGAATACGTAGTGAACGCTCTACCTCTACAGTAAAGTCAACGTGTCCCGGAGTGTCAATCAGGTTGATTTTATATTTATCATTAGTATAGTTCCAGAAAGTAGTAGTAGCAGCAGAGGTAATGGTAATCCCACGTTCCTGCTCCTGCTCCATCCAGTCCATGGTTGTAGTGCCGTCGTGAACCTCACCGATTTTGTGAGTCAGACCTGTATAGAAAAGAATACGTTCTGAGGTTGTAGTCTTTCCGGCATCGATATGCGCCATGATACCGATATTTCTGGTATACTTTAAAAGTTCGTCAGCTTTTGCCATTTTTTTATAATCTCCTAAATTGCTAAATTAAAATCTGAAGTGAGCAAACGCACGGTTAGCTTCAGCCATACGGTGCATATCTTCTTTTCTTTTAAATGCCCCACCCTGATTATTGAATGCATCCACAATTTCAGCAGACAACTTATCGGACATAGTTTTGCCTCCCCTTTTGCGAGCAAAAAGGATCAGGTTTTTCATACAAATTGATTCTTTACGATCAGGACGTATTTCAGTAGGGACCTGGAAGGTTGCACCGCCCACACGGCGTGATTTTACTTCGACCTGAGGAGTGATATTGTCGAGTGCAGCTTTCCAAATTTCGAGAGCAGACTTTTCTTCGTTCGGTAACTTTGCTTTTACATTCTCCAAAGCAGAATAGAAAATATCGTAGGCAATACTTTTTTTGCCATCATACATTAAATGGTTAACGAATTTCGTTACCTTAACATCACCGAAAACAGGATCTGGGAGAACCTGTCTTTTTTTAGGTTTTGCTTTTCTCATTTTGTTTTCAAAAATTTCGTTCTTGTTCTTGGTTGCCTTGTTTTGTCTTCAACGGTTCCGCCGAACCATTTACTCAACCTGTAGCCTATCCAAATAACTCAAACCAGCTTTAATACTCTAATTTAAAATCTCTGTTTGAAAGGTTTGTTATTTTTTAGCTGCTTTCGGGCGTTTTGCACCGTACTTTGAGCGCCTCTGCGTACGACCGTTTACACCGGCAGTATCCAGAGTTCCACGAACAATGTGGTAACGTACTCCTGGAAGGTCTTTTATACGACCACCACGTACCAATACGATAGAGTGTTCCTGCAGGTTATGTCCTTCTCCCGGAATATAAGAGTTAACCTCTTTACCATTTGTTAAGCGAACTCTCGCTACTTTACGCATTGCAGAGTTAGGTTTCTTAGGAGTTGTAGTGTAAACTCTCACACAAACACCACGTCTCTGAGGACATGCATCCAGTGCCGGAGATTTACCTTTCACCACCAAAGTTTCCCTTCCTTTTCTAACTAATTGCTGAATTGTAGGCATTTCTTTCTTTTTTAAACTTTGAATGTGTTATAATTTAAATTTATCCCTTTTATTTTCAGAGCGCAGAATCGTTTAATTAAACAGGTATAACTAAATTAATTAGACCAGATACCACAACACATTTTGCGCTAAAGCGGCACAAAGCTACGTATTTATTACTGTACCGCCATTGGAGACCATGAAATAATTGACATTATTTAATAATTATTATGATTTAAATAAATGAACAAGCTTTTCTTTATCTAAATTCATGGCATAGACTTATTTAGCGTAGTAGTTTAGGAATAATTTATGTAAGGCTACAAATTTCATCTGAATCTTTTTCCCAGTTCTTCATCCGTTATCATAGAAACAATAAGTTTCCCATCCGGTGTATAATGAGAATCTGCTGAACTAAAAACAGAAGCTATCAGATGTTCCATTTCTTCTACGGACAGCTTTTTTCCATATGGAATAGCTGTGGAGCGGGCTAAAGTTAAAGCCACGATCCGGACTACTTCGTCTCCGGCTTTTCCTCCTATTTCTATTAATCTGCTTACAATATTTCTCACCAGCTCCACCGGTGAATGGTTTTCTATACCGGCTGGTACTCCATTTATTGCATAACTATTATTTCCTAAGTGGCTTAGATCAAAACCCATAAAATAAAGATCTTCCATGATTAGGGGCAAAACAGTAGCTTCTGATGCTGTAAATTCTATTATTTCCGGAAATAAGACCTGTTGAGAAGCTCCTTTCTGCTGATTGATCCTTACCATATATTGATCAAAAAGAATCCGGACATGTGCCCGGTGCTGGTCAATCACAGCAAGACCGGATTTGAGGGAAGTAATAATGTAGCGTCCTTTATATTGATAGCATAAAGTCTGAACCTCTTCAAACAAATCAGCAGAAACATCGAGTTGTCTAGACTGATTTTCTATTACAGGTTCTTCAATCTCCGGCATACTAGGTTCATGTTGAACCATCAGCCGTTCTTCTTCAAAATCCTTATACAATTTTGACCAATCAAATTCCGGTTTCTTATAAGAAGAGGTATCAAATGGATTATAAGTAGAATTAACCTGTACTTCCGGAGCCTGATAAATGTCTTTTTCTTTTACCGGATTATATACAGGAATTTGTATCGTATCCTGCTGGTCAAAATCAATAGTAGGAATGGAACTGGATTTAGCCAGACTCTCCCGCACTGCAGCCGTTAATATCTGCCAGATCGGTTGTTCATTCTCAAACTTAATCTCTGTTTTAGTAGGATGAATATTTACATCAATCGTAGCCGGATCTAACGTAAAATAGATAAAATAGTTCGGCATTTCCCCGATAGGTATTAATTGCTCGTAGGCATGCATAACCGCTTTATGAAAATAAGGATGCTTCATAAAACGGCCATTTACAAAAAAGTATTGCAGGGCTCCTCTTTTTTTAGTTGTATCAGGACGTCCCACGAAACCAGAAATAGTTACCAGGGAACTTTGTGCGTCCACTGATAATAATTTCTGGTTTAAAGCTTTACCATATACATTGATAATCCGTTGCCGCAGACCTGATTCCGGCAGATTCATTATTTCCGTATCATTATGATATAATGAAAGACTAATCTGAGGATTTACCAAAGCAATCCGTTCAAACTCAGTAATAATATTACGGAATTCCGTTTCATTGGATTTAAGGAATTTTCTTCTGGCAGGTACATTAAAAAATAAATTCTTTACCGAAAAGATACTGCCTTCCCGGCACTTATCTCTTTCAATAGATTGCAAAGCAGAACCTGCAATGGATAAGGTAGTACCCAACTCTTCTCCTCTCAGACAGGTACGCAATTCAACATGGGCTACTGCAGCGATAGAAGCAAGAGCCCCCCCCTGGAACCCCATGGTATGGAGCGAGAAAAGATCATCGGCAGAAGATATTTTGGAGGTTGCATGGCGCTCAAAAGCCATACGGGCGTCTGTCTCTGACAAGCCCTTTCCATTATCAATTACCTGAATTAGTGTTCTCCCTGCATCTTTTATATTTACCTGAATAACAGAAGCACCGGCATCAATTGCATTCTCGACCAGCTCTTTTACAACAGAAGCTGGTCGTTGAATAACTTCGCCGGCTGCTATCTGATTAGCAATACTATCAGGGAGTAAATGAATTATATCGCTCATTACCAGAATAGGTACCAGAATAAAACAGCCAATAATATTAATATGACTGCCAATTTTACATTCTTATATTTACGTCCTCGGATATCTTCACCTTTTAAACGGCTTTTCTTCAAATGAGAAGTGCCTTCTATGAAAGTTCCTTTAACCGATGGTTTATATTCTTCCTCAGCCTCTTCCATTCCCATTTCGCGCTTTATTTTACTAATACGCTCCTCCATTGCTTCCTTTTTAGGATCATAGTAGATGGGCTTATGTTCAAACTGGCGAGGTTTCTTAACATTATAAAATGAGAAAAGTGCCATAATTTTAACTTTTAAATGAATGAATTGCTAATGTACAAATTTATTACTTCTTTGAGGTACATCTTCCGCTCTTCTTTTTACAACCTGAAAAATATCATCTTTATCTTTAGGTCGCAAATAATCAAACCAATAAAAGTCTTTTAATGTTTTCTGATCAGGCCGTAAATCAGGAATAGGGGTTAAAATCCCCTCCGGTGTAGGCCATATTTTAAGTTTTTCTAACTTTCTTTCCAGGATCCAGATAGTCAGAAAGCCACTTTGTGTCTGATTCATACCTATTTTGGTACCATCATTTTCAAGAGGATAAAATATGGATTCCGCATTCCCACTTACGTCTATTTGTCGTACGCTCTGGTCTTCAAAATAGGCCTTCAGGTCATTCCCTTTAAGTTGATTATAATAAGAAGAATCGATATGCTGAATAGCAAAAGCAAATTGAATGACATGGGCATGGTCAATGGTACTGTCATTTAAATAAATATGAATAGTATCTCCATATAATTGATATTCCTCATTCCATAAGACAGGGTCTGTATACATATATAAAATGGAATCCCGGGTATTATATTGCATAGAATCACACACTCCCTGTAGATCTGTCCGGTAAAAACGAACACCATAGTAAGCCTTTATTTCCCTGTAAGCAGAATCCAGGGTAATCATCTGTAAAGTATCCGCATGCAAATAAAGGGTATCATTCTGAGAATATTCCAGGAAGCGGGCACTATCTGTAGCAAAAGCAAATTCCGTAAATTCATTATAAAATCCGTAATGTCCTTCCAGAGTGACCTTTTGGGCAGTATCTACTAATTGCATATTACCAAAAGCTTCCCCGAAACCGGCCTTCTGGTCATAGGCAATTGAATCACCTATTAATATTTTAGTTCCTGAAACAACCTGTGAACGGTCTAATAGCAACGATTTATTGTTTAAGGTATCATACCAGCCTCTGGAGGAATAGACTGTTGCACTGTCTGACACAATTATCGAAGGTCCCAGAATGGTAGCGATCTTTGTTTCTGAATTATAATGCAACGTATCCGAATACAAAATAAATTGTGGATTTTCCAGCCTGACACTATCATTAAAGATAGATAATTTGGTAACAGGAGAATATTGCCCATAATAAGACGTCAGTTCATTCTCTTCATCTACAACCATTCCTCCTTCAAAATAATATCCAATATCAGCCACCCGGTCATAATTAAGACTATCCGTAAAAAGAGTCAGCTCCCCATTCTCCATCCTTACATTCTCACGTAATTTAGCCAATTGGGTATTTCCATCATAATGCAGATAATTTCCATACACAAAAAGAGTATCTCCCTGTTCCATCCGAACATTACTGAATGCTTCCAGAGAATTATCTATTTCATAAAAATAAGCACTGTCACAATACATATAGGAACTGTCATGTCTGAACACAACATCTCCTATTAATATCTGAGCATCAGGATTTATCTCTTTATCAAAAGAGAGAGTATTGGCATGCTCCAGATAGATTTTCGTCCTTTTAATATCTAACGTATCTGCTGATTGACTGAAAAGTTCAACAGCCCATAGACTGAAAACGGTAATTAATAAAACAAATGGTATAAATCTTTTCATTCCTTAATCCATCCAGGATATTCGAAATCACAATTGCCCCAGCCATCACTTATACGGACATAAGTACTTCGTTGTTGCTTTCTAATCCATTGATCAAGTAGTTCTTCTCTTTTTTTAGCCTCGACAATCGCTTTCAGAGCCTGATAATCATCGGATAAATTGGCTCTATGACTTTCGGTTCTATCCTTTAATTTCACGATAGCAACCACCTCTTTCTGCATCTTGTTGATCATAGTAAAAGGTTTGGAAATATCTCCGACCTCCATGTTATAGACAATTTTACTAATTTCCGGTGGCAACTCCTGCATTTCAAATCTCGGAGTTCCATAATTGTCACTTTCATAGTTGGAGTTTACCATCAATCCTTTATTGTTACGGGTATCTTTGTCATACGAGACAAAAGTGGCAGCTTCTTCGAAAGTAAATTTCTCTTCTTTCAGATCCGCATATAAAGAATCCAATTTAACAGTTGCTTCCTTTATTTCTTTATCTGAAACTTTAGGTCTTAACAAAATATGCCGAGCATTAATCCGATCCCCGCGTTTCTCTATTAACTGGATGATATGATATCCATATTCCGTTTCTACAATCCGTGATACCCGGTTCGGATCATTCAGACTAAAGGCTACATTGGCAAACTCCGGAAGTAAATTTCCTTTTCCGGTAAAGCCTAATTCACCTCCCCGTTTAGCAGACTCTGTATCTTCTGAATACAACCTGGCTAAGGTTGAAAATTCCATCTGGCCGGAATGAACCTGATCGGTAAATTCTCTTAAACGGGCTTTAAGCGCATCGGTCTCTTCAAAAGAGATCTTTGGTTCCAAAGTAACAATCTGTACTTCTACTGTGGTAGGAATAATCGGTAAACTATCCTGAGGTAACTGATTATAATATTTTCTTACATCTGCGGGAGTCAATTTAATTTCTCCGATCAGATTCCGCTGCATTTGCTGAACAATTTGCTGTTCGCGGATCATATCTTTACGTTCTTCCCGGATCTGGGAATATTTTTTATTAAAATACTCTTCTACCTTTTCCCGTGAACCTATCTGATTGGTAACATAATTCATCCAGCGTTCAACCTCCTGAATAATCTGGGTTTCACTTACTTCAACACTATCAATTTTAGCCTGATTCAAATATAACTTTTGAACAGCCATCTGCTCAGGAATAACACAATAAGGATCTCCATTCAGCCGTTGTCCTTCATTTTGCAAATACAAACGCTGGCTTTCTATATCCGAACGAAGTATAGCATCATCTCCTACCACCCACACAATTTCATCAATAATATTTTCCTGGGCAACTACCAGAAAAGAACAGCAGGCAAGAAAAAATACACAAATAATTTTTTTCATTATGTTTCCCCTTTTTTATTATGGTTCTGTACTATGGAATTGTACTTCTCCACGTGTAATTGCATTATTATACAATTCATTTTCGAAATTCCTCAAGAAATCCACTTTCTTTTGGTTTATAAGCATATCGACTATCTGAGTTTCAGCATAGTCATACGGAGCCACACTTCCTGACAGAAGATATTCCTCTATATTTAACAAATAACAATATGCACTATCCGTGAATTCCACCTGTCTATTCGCTTTTAAAAAGCTATTGGCATTAGATATATGCATAGGAATATTATCCATCACATCTTCAAAATCAACCCAACGATCATAAAAGTATTCGTAAATCAAAGCATTCTGAATACTATACTTCTCTATTTTTTCCAAAGAACTTTCCGAATTCGAACGATACCATTTTTTTATTTCAACGAGTCCGGGTACATCTGCGGGAATTTTAAGAAACAGACCCTTAATCAGGGTTTTATCCAAAATAAACTTCTTCTGGTTTTCCTCGTAATAATTTAACTTTTCGCTTTCCCGTATATTTACGGATAAACGTTCCTTCACAAGTTTTTCCTGATACCGGTAACGGATTAAAGAATGCCGGTACTCTTCTACCAACTTATTGATCTCAGCCTGTTCATCATTCAGGTTTCTTAAAGCAACCTCATACACCAATACATCTTTTATCCATTTCTTTACCAGATTTTCAGCAAACAATAAACTATCCATGCTGGAAATACCTCTGGGAATCATTGATTCAATATCCAAACGATAAAGGGTACGATCCTTCATTTTTACCAAGACATTTGTATCATCAACAGAATGAGAACCTTTACAGGAACACAGCAAAGATACAAATGCTATAAAAATGAAGCAACTTTTCATACTAAACTCTTTAATTTTTCTCTATTTTTTTAATAATATCCCAGTTTATAACTACAGGATAGGTAGTATTTAATCTTTCAAGCCATACTTTTTCACAGGCTTCCTGTTCTTCTACCGGCCGATTCCAGACTTCCCGGCTACTCACCTCAAATAATAACATGCCATCCCGATATTCCTGGATCAGATGATGATATTCCGGATATTTAGCATCAAAATTTTCCGTTTGAAAGATCTCTACCAAATCCCTGAGAAAGAGATCAAAAACCTCCCGCATAAAATCACCGGAATACGTTTTGGTGGAAAAAGGATTAGCCATCAGATAAGCAGCGAATTCAGACTGAGGAAAAGACTGGCCATTAAGTATAAATAAAGTATTATTTAACCCTTTAGCTTTTTCATAAAAAGCAGGTGTACCGGGAAAATGTTCATGACAGATTTGCTGCAGTTCCTCATAAGCTTCCGGGAAAAAGATATACCCATACTCTTTTTTCATCCGCTCATCATATCCCTTATATAACTCAAAATTCCATTCATCTCTTCCCATCAGACGTATTAAAGCATCTTTTTCTTCATCAAATGAAGGAATATCCTTTTTACCTAATAATTTAAGAATGTGATATCCATGTCGTGTTTTGACCGGAGCACTGATTTCTCCGGGAGTATTTAAAGAAAAAGCAGCAATTTCAAAAGGTTCAACCATTTCTCCTACACCAAAAAAAGGTAGAACTCCTCCATTAGCAGCAGTTTTATCTTCTGAAAATTCTTTAGCCAATGCTTCAAATTCTTCTCCCGAATTTATTTTTTGTATAATTTCCTGTGCTTTGTTCAGGGTTTGTTCTTCATCTGATTCAGACGGGTTTTCCGGAAAAGCTAATAGAATATGGGCTACTTTCACTAATCCAGGATTAGGCCGGCTACTGTGAACTTTTATGATATGATAACCATAGGAGGTACGTACCGGCAAAGAATAGGTTCCGATCGGGGTATTATAGACTGCTTCATCAAAAGCCTTTAAAGATTTATAAGGAAGAAAGTTTTTCATATAACGAAAATCAACATGGAGATCAGAGTCATATGATACATGCTCTTCGTGGTGGTGATGATCTTCTCCATGGTGGTCATGGCCATGATGATGAGTATGATGATATTTTTGAGCCAGTTCTTTCCCCACTATCTCAAAATCTTCTCCAGCCTGTAATCGCTGATAAACTCTCGTAGCTTCATCATAAATAGCCAGTGTATCTTTAGGAAAAACCGGTCCATGTAAATGAAAAAAAATCTGACTGATTTCTAATACGTTTTTCTTTCGGTCATAGATCCGTTTAGCTGCCGCTTCTTCTGCTGTTTTATCTGAAAGATAACTGGATTTTAATTGAGTACGATACATATTCAGTTCTCTCTCGAAAGAACTATTTTTATCCAGTCCTAAGGCTTCTGCTTCCGCGACTTTCAGTTTAAAGTTTTTAAAGAGTTCGACATAATTCTTTACCGACTCTTCATTAGAAAAATCAATCTCATTATTTTTAGAAGCAATGAATCTGAATTCAGCCAACGAAACTGGCTTTCCGGCCACTGTCATTATTACAGAATCCGGAGAAATGTCTGCTTTCGCAGCAAAACCGATCAATACAAATGATAATAACAGGATTTTTTTCATTACATTTTTCATATTTTATACATACACAAAAAATACCGTATAATAAACGGGGAAATAACTAAAATAGTATATTTCCCCCCTCTCATATTTTTATGTTTTATAAAGTACGCTTTCCTATTCGTCATTCTTTTAATTGGCCATTTCCGATAAGAATTTAATACGGACCAACCGGATCTCTTCTTCTGTATAATCACTACCTAATTCTTCGATAGCATCTTCAAGCCCATCTGTCTCCGAATCCTTAAAATATTCATATATATCTTCAATATGATCTTCATCCATCACATCATTTAGAAAATAGTCAATATTAATCCGGGTTCCGGAATAAACAATCGCTTCTATTTCATCCAGAAGTTCTGTAAATTCCAATCCTTTTGTCAGTGCAATATCATCTAAAGCTACTTTCCTATCAATACTCTGCACGATCCAGACCTTTAATTTAGACTTATTAGCCACAGTACGGACCCGAAGGTCTTCCGGGCGTTCAATCTCATTCTCCTCTACATGCCTGCAGATCAGTTCCACAAACTCTTTACCATATCGTTTAGCTTTTCCGGCTCCTACTCCGGGTATATTCTGTAATTCCTCCAGAGTAACAGGATAGGTAGTTGCCATAGCTTCCAATGACGGATCCTGAAAGATCACGAAAGGAGGCACTTCCAGACGTTTGGATAATTTTTTACGCAAATCCTTCATCATAGAATACAGAATAGGATCCACAGCACTTGTAGCTCCTCCTCTTACCGGTACTTCTTCTTCGTCGTCGTCAAATTCATTATCTTTAATAATCTTGAATGATTTCGGTTTTTTTAAAAATTCTTTTCCTTTTTCAGAAATCTTTAATAAACCATAATTCTCTATATCTTTTATCAGATAACCGGCAATTAAAGCCTGACGGATTACTGCATTCCAAATCTTTTCATCTTCATCCTGACCGGATCCAAAAACTTCCAGTTCAGTATGTTTATACGATTGGATTTCAGAGGTTTCATTACCAACTAAAATATTAACTACATAATCTGCTTTAAATTTTTCTTTTAATGTGCTGACAACTCCCAATACAGCACTCAACATATCTTTTGCTTCCACTTGTTTTTTAGGGTTCAAACAGTTATCACAATTTCCACATTCATCTTCCATGTATTCTTCCCCGAAGTAGTGCAAAAGCACTTTCCTACGGCATACAGCTGTTTCGGCGTAAGCTGCGGTCTCAAGAAGAAGTTGTTTTCCTATTTCTTGTTCAGCTACAGGTTTTCCCTGCATAAATTTTTTCAGCTTTTGTAAATCCTTATAAGCATAAAAGGCAATACATTGGCCTTCACCGCCATCCCGTCCGGCACGCCCGGTCTCCTGATAATATTCTTCCAGACTTTTAGGAATGTCATAATGGATCACATACCGGACATCCGGTTTATCAATTCCCATTCCAAAAGCAATAGTTGCCACGATCACATCTGCCTGTTCCATCAGAAAAGCATCCTGATTAGCTGTACGCATCTGGGAGTCCATACCAGCATGGTAAGATAAGGCTTTGATTCCATTGGCTTTCAGAATATCAGCAAATTTCTCTACTTTTTTCCGGCTCAAACAATAAATAATTCCGGATTTTCCTTCATTGGACTTAATATACTTAATAATATCCTTATTTATATTATTCCCTTTGGAACGGATCTCATAATATAAATTGGAACGATTGAATGAAGATTTGAATACCGTAGCATCAATTATTCCCAGATTTTTCTGTATATCATGCTGTACTTTAGGAGTTGCAGTTGCGGTTAAGGCTATCAACGGGCGTTTACCAATTTCATTAATAATGGGGCGGATCCGGCGGTATTCAGGACGAAAATCATGTCCCCATTCAGAAATACAATGTGCTTCATCGACTGCATAAAATGAGATATTTACCTGACGCAAAAAATCCACATTTTCTTCTTTGGTCAAAGATTCGGGTGCTACATACAGCAATTTGGTACGCCCGGCCATAATATCTTCTTTTACCTGATCTATAGTAGATTTATTCAAAGAAGAATTAATAAAATGTGCAACACCATCCTCTTCACTGAAGTTACGCATAGCATCTACCTGATTTTTCATCAGGGCAATCAACGGTGATATGACAATGGCAGTTCCTTCCATCATAATAGAAGGTAATTGATAGCAAAGAGATTTCCCTCCCCCGGTAGGCATTAGGACAAAAGTGTCATTTCCGGCCAAGACATTTTCAATAATTGCTTTTTGGTTTCCTTTAAAAGTATCAAATCCAAAATATGTTTTAAGCTTTTCGGTCAAGTTATCCTTCTTTGCCATATACAATATTATTAAATCGTATTTTATTCTATGCTAACTGCAAACGATTGACATCTGACTTTTCAAATTGTTCTTTTGCATAATCAAATGTTACATGAAGTTCTTTACAGTCCGAGGAGGGCATGCTATACATGGCATCCATCATTACTCCTTCCACAATTGAGCGCAATCCACGGGCTCCTAATTTAAATTCAAGGGCTTTATCAACAATAAACTCATAGACGGACTCATCAAATGTAAGTTTTATTCCGTCCATTTCAAAAAGTTTTACATATTGTTTTATAATAGAATTTTTAGGTTCTGTCAAAATACTCCGTAAGGTATTTCTATCTAAGGGGTTTAAATAAGTCAGAATAGGAAGCCGACCAATTATTTCAGGTATTAATCCAAATGATTTCAGGTCAGTCGGGGTTATATATTTTAATAGATTATTCCGGTCCACTGTTGCAGTATCTTTACTGGCCGCATAGCCTACCACACGCGTATTCAACCGTTTGGCAATTTTCTTTTCTATGCCATCAAAAGCACCCCCACAGATAAAAAGAATATTTTTTGTATCCACTGGGATCATTTTCTGCTCGGGATGTTTACGTCCTCCCTGTGGAGGGACATTGACTATCGAACCTTCCAGAAGCTTCAGAAGTCCCTGTTGAACACCTTCACCACTTACATCCCGCGTAATGGAAGGATTATCACTTTTACGTGCGATCTTATCTATTTCATCAATAAAAACAATTCCACGCTGGGCAGTTTCCACATCATAATCAGCGGCCTGTAACAGACGGGTTAAAATACTTTCAACATCTTCTCCCACATATCCGGCTTCCGTAAGAACTGTCGCATCTACAATTGAAAAAGGGACATGCAAAAGCTTAGCAATCGTACGGGCCAGTAAAGTCTTACCCGTCCCGGTAGCTCCAACCATAATAATATTGGATTTCTCAATTTCCACATCATCGGAAGTAATTTTTTGCAATAACCGTTTATAATGATTATAAACAGAAACAGAAAGATACCGCTTAGCATCACCCTGTCCGATCACATACTGATCAAGAAAATCTTTTATATCTTTCGGCTTAGGAAGCCCATTCTGGTTTAAACCAAAAGAGCTTCTGGGAGCCGGCATTTGTTCTTTCACAATTTCATACGCCTGTTGCGCACATTCATCACATATTGCACCGGATATTCCGTTTATCAACATACTAACATCCCGGCTACCCCGACCGCAAAATGTGCATATTTCACCTGTTTTGGCCATAGTAGGACTCTATACTTCGATTTGTATTATTTACGGGTTAATATATCATCAATCATTCCATACTCTTTGGCCTCCTCCGCATTCATCCAATAATCACGGTCACCATCTCTTTCTACTACATCATATGGTCTTCCGGCATGTTCCGAAATAATAGTATAAAGTTCTTTTTTCACCTTCAGGATCTCACGGGCTGCAATCTCAATATCTGAGGCTTGCCCCTGCGCACCGCCTAACGGCTGATGGATCATGACACGGGAATGTTTCAAAGCAAAACGCTTCCCTTTTGTTCCGGCAACCAGTAAAACAGAAGCCATAGAAGCTGCAATTCCCGTACAAATAGTAGAGACATCACTCCCAATAAACTGCATAGTATCATAAATGCCATAACCGGCATATACAGAGCCACCCGGAGAATTAATATAAATAGAAATATCTTTTCCGGGGTCACTCGAATCCAGGAAAAGTAACTGTGCCTGGATTACATTCGCGGTATAATCATCTACCTGAGTTCCCAAAAAGATAATCCGATCCATCATCAGACGGGAAAACACATCCATTTGAGCTACATTTAACTGACGTTCTTCTATAATAGTGGGAGAAATATAACTGCTGGTTATGTTTATGTAACTATCCAGTGCGGCACTGTTCATTCGTAAATGCTTAGTAGCATATTTTCTAAAATCTTCCATATCTACATCTAAATTATATAGTTATTTCCGTAAACACACAGAAAAGGGATTACTCCCTCTTTCTCAACGAAATAACAAAGTTATAAATAAATTTCTGAAAGAAACAACTTATTTGTTATCCACAAAGTTAAAAATTAGAGAGAAATCCCTTTTTTCTATTAATCAATTACTTACGCGATTATTTATTGAACATTTTCTTTAAATAATTTGTTAAATTCATCTGGTGTCACCTCTTTCACGTTGATCTTTACCTGTTGCTTCAACCACTCAGCCAGTTTTTCCTCTACAGCACGATCAATTACATTCTGCAAGGTCTGTTTGTTTTTCAACAAATCTTTCGCATAATTAGCTAATACATCTTCCGGAACGGTCAGCATACCATACTGAGCAAATTGGGCTTTCGCTACCCGTTTACCGAATTCTTCAATATCCGACTCTTCAACCTTAATATCATTTTTCTTTACAATACTTTCTTTAATCAGATGATATTTCAGGTCATCCATAATCTGAGGATAATCTTCGTCAATTTTCTCCGGAGTATTATTTTCATTAGTGGTCAGTAACCAACATTTTAACAAATTATCTGCAAACTGCAGATCTCCGGCTTTAGAAATAAGTAATTCCCGTGCATCTGTCAGGAATTTATAGTTACTCTGAGGTTCAAATTGCTCAGCCAGTGTTCCTTTAATTTTATTCCTGAACTCTTCTTCAGAAGAAACAGTACCTTCACCTAAGACTTTATCAAATAATTCCTGATTGATTTCTGCTTCTTTGTGACGGGTTATTTCTTTAATTTCAAATCTAAAATCACCGGTCAGGTTTGGTACCTCCGTTTTATCCACTTTCAGGAACGCAGCAATCTCAGCCTCTGCACCTTCATATGCTTTATAAGGATTGAAAATAACTACAGAATTATTTTTTGCACCGATAAATTTAGCTTTCTCAGCCTCATCTTTCATATACAAAGGCATCACCACTGCATCTTCGACAACGATACCTCCTTCTTTTGGAGCACTATTTTCCAATTCGGCAACAGTACCTTTGACCAGGTCTTTTTCTCCTACTTCTTCAGCCGTATCATACGACCCGAAATTAGCACGATAGGATTCAATTTGTTTATTCACCATCTCCTCATCAATGGCTACCTGATAAAAATCTAAGCTATTCTTCTTGTTCAGAGTTATGTTAATCTCCGGAGCAAAAGCCACATCAAAACAAAATTCAAAAGTTTCCTGTGTATCAAAATCAATCTCTTTCTGTTCTGTTTCATTAGGCAGGGGCTCTCCCAAAATATTTAACTGATTTTCGCAGATATATTTAAAAAGATTTTCAGAAACCAATTTATTTACCTCTTCTGCCAGCACATGTTTTTCATACATTTTTTTGATCATCCCCATAGGCACCATCCCTTTACGGAATCCCGAGATATTAGCTTTCTGACGGAAATTCCGCAGGCTTTTCTCCACCTGATCAGCATAATCTGCTTTCACTATTTCCATTGTCAGAATACCACTAACGGCATCTGTATTCTTAAGCGAAATATTCATTCTGAATAATTTATTTAATTAATTATATGTCCTCGTAAATTTTAGGGTGCAAAATTAGACTTATTCTTTTAATCTCGCAAATTGTTGACTTAAAATATCCCATTCCTTTTTTTATTTAAAGGTTTGATAATAAAATGTTCTCTTTATCTTTGGAATCTATTTAAATAAAACCATGAGACTAAAAGGTATATATTCCGGAAAATCGGCTTTTTTTCAACTATTCATTTTATTAATACTTATTTCGGCGGGAGCCATTCTCTCTTCTGTTCTAAGTGCAGGTTTAATATTTATTCTGTATGGAAGCATTTCCCATATGATGGAAAACCCTGAGGCATTGAGACTTTACCAATTGTTTACGGCAACCGGAACTTTCTTTTTGCCTGCCTGCATAACCGCCTGGTTGTGTAGTAATTCTCCTTCTGCATATTTATCATTACAACTCCCTTCTAATCCCAGAGTGTGGGGACTGACACTTATAAGTGTGTTTCTTCTTTCTCCTTTCATTACACTTACAGGATTATGGAACAGACATATACGACTGCCACAGTCTATGGAATTTATAGAAAAATGGATACAGGAACAAGAGCTACTGGCAGAACAGTTAACAGATGTACTTTTAAATGATAACGGTTTACTGGCTTTTTTTTTCAATATGATTATTATAGCAATTATTGCTGCTATAACAGAAGAATTTTTATTCCGGGGTGCATTACAAAGGATATTGGACAAATGGCTGGGGAATTCTCATAAGGTAATATGGACGGTTGCTTTTCTGTTTAGCGCTTTTCACCTGCAATTTTACGGGTTTCTGCCTCGTCTTTTATTAGGAGCTTATTTCAGTTATCTTTTATTTTGGGGGAAAAGTATCTGGCTACCCATATTTGCCCATTTTTCCAATAATGCATTTGCAGTATTTGCTATGTCCTCTGAGTCACTCAAGGAAAATGAATATATAAACGGAGATATTCCTGCCAATGAAATGACAACATATATTTTATGGGCTTTTGGTATGCTTGTCCTGTTTTGTCTTTGTGTAAAAAAACTTCGTTCCTGTTTAACAGAAATAGCAGATTAAAGATTTTTTTTCCGTAGTTGAAAGTCTTTCCCCAGATATTTTTCGCGTACAATTTCATTTTCCGCTAACGCCTCCGCTGTACCCTGAAAAAGGACCTTACCTTCAAAAAGCAGGTAAGCGCGATCTGTAATACTTAATGTTTCATATACATTATGATCTGTAATTAAAATACCGATATTTTTATGTTTCAATTGTGCCACTATACTCTGAATATCCTGTACAGCAATAGGGTCTACACCGGCAAACGGTTCATCCAACATAATAAATTTAGGGTCAATCGCCAGACAACGGGCAATCTCCGCACGCCTTCTTTCTCCTCCTGATAATTGATCCCCCAGATTTTTCCGCACTTTATGCAAATCAAATTCTGAGATCAGACTCTCCAGTTTTTCTTTTTGATACTCCGGAGTCGTATCTGTCATTTCCAGTACGGAACGAATATTATCTTCCACCGTCATTTTCCGGAAAATAGAAGCTTCCTGGGCCAGATACCCAATCCCACTACGGGCTCTTTTATATACCGGGAATTTAGTAATTTCAGTATCATTTAAAAATATCTTTCCTTCATTAGGGGTTACCAGACCTACTGTCATATAGAAAGTAGTGGTTTTTCCTGCTCCATTCGGCCCCAGTAAACCTACAATCTCTCCCTGTTTCACATAAATGGAAACATGGTTTACCACTGTCCGGGTCCTATATTTTTTTACCAAATCCTCTGTGCGGAGGATCATTTCTTGTTCTTCTGCCATCCTGATAAAAGATTTAATGCAAAGAAAAGGAATTAATTAGTTTCCTACAAGTCCCCACTACATAACATACTCCACTTCTACAAATAAAGAGAAGGCTCCCAGTATAAACTGGATAATATCCGGTCAAATACTGAAAGCTTCTCAACTTACAATTTACCAGGCGTTTTGAAACGGAAAATGTAGAAACGGTTTTAATACGAGCTCTCTTTATTGGTTTGCCTTTTGAAAAATGCTTCTGCAATAAGCCGGTCCAACGCAAACTTTTCGGACCCCGCCAAAAGCATAATCAAATAGACTACTAAATAAACAAATGGTAATTCTTTTACGTTAAACGGATCATCTTTATGAATAACAAAATAGGCCATAATCATCGTAAAGATCATAGGCAATAAAGCCAGACGATAAAATGCTCTGAAAATAAATCCAATCGAACAGATCAATTCTCCAAAAATAGCCAGTGATAAAGAAATTTTTGAACCAACTCCCAGAGGATTAGGAAATCCGGCAGACATGACTTCAAAATTTGTCAATTTTTGAATACCGTGTGTCATCAGTAAAATTCCAAAAAAGATCCTGAAAACCAACAGAAAAATTGAAAACGAAGTATCATTTGGTTTTAAAGGAAACAAAATTCTTATAAGTGAAGTCATCCTGCGACTTTTTAGATTGAATAATAATATAACAAATGAAAGATAAAAAAGTTGGAAGTATTTGCTTTTTTGTTGGAAAAGTATACAAAACTCTTTCCAGGTTATCAGACATTCCGTAAAGCCTAATTTAAATCCCAGTTTGTATATACCCTTTAACAAATAAGTTTAATTTACCATTTTCAATGTATTATTTTCTCAGAAGACCTGATCTCTATTTTTTAGAAAGAATAATACTTTTTATCTACACTGGAATAATGAATTAAGAATACATATGGTTCCAGATAAAGAAAAAATCAAAAGATGAGTACTGGAATTTGTTGACATGTGATAATTTAATTCATATATTTGGCTTTTACTAACTTTATAAAACCTAATACCTATTAGAAATGCCAAATGTAAAATTTTACAAGGGTGAAGATATTTCTTTGGAATTACACAAAGTGAGAGTGGTACAGAAATTGCATCTGGTTCCTATTGAAAGAAGATTGTTAGCTACTAAAGAAGCAGGATATAACACATTTCGCTTGAGTACAAAAGATGTATATCTGGACATGTTGACCGACAGTAGAACCAATGCGATGAGTGATAACCAGATCGCAGCCATGTTCCAGGCTGATGATGCCTATGCAGGATCACAGAGTTTTGACAGATACCAGAAAGCAGTAGAAGATGTACTGGGGAAAAATATCTCTTACCGGTTCACCAGGGACGCGCGGCTGAAAATGTGATCTCCAAAACATTTATCAAACCGGGGAACATCATCCCGATGAACTATCACTTTACCACAGCGCTTGCCCATATCCTGGAAGTAGGCGGTAAAATAGCAGAACTTCTGCACGATGATGCACTTATTCTTAAATCAACCAATCCGTTCAAAGGGAACATTGATATTGATAAATTAGAAAAGTGCATCCAGGAAAATGGAGTAGAAAATATTCCCTTTATCCGTATGGAAGCTTCTACCAACCTGATCGGTGGCTAGCCTTTCTCCATGGCTAACCTGATGGACGTTCGCAGAGTAGCAGATAAATACGGAATTATGCTGGTACTGGATGCCAGTCTGATCGGAGAAAATGCCTATCTGATCAAGCAACGTGAAGAGGCATGGAAAGAAAACTCCTTAGGAGATATTATCAAAGCCATGACAGGACTGGCAGACCTAGTTTACTTCTCTGCCCGTAAATTAAGTTCTTCCCGCGGAGGTGGTATTTGTACCAACAGAAAAGAACTGTATTATAAAATGGAAGCACTGATCCCGCTGTTTGAAGGATTTCTTACCTATGGAGGTATTTCCGTACGGGAAATTGAAGCGATTGCAGTAGGATTATATGAGACACTGGATGAAACTATGATCAGCCAGAGTCCGAGTTTTATCAAATATCTGGTTAATGAACTGGACAGCAAAGGTATTCCTGTAGTAACCCCTCCGGGCGTATTAGGAGCACACATTGATGCCTCTTCCTTCTGCCCGCACATTCCACAGACAGAATATCCGGCCGGAGCATTAGCAGCAGCTTTCTATTTAATTTCCGGTATACGCGGTATGGAAAGAGGCACCATCTCCAGTGTAAGAGATGAAAATGGAGTAGAAATCCTGGCAGACGTAGAATTATTAAGATTGGCTGTTCCGCGAAGGGTATTTACTCTTTCACAGGTAAAATATGTCATCGACCGCCTGGAATGGTTATATGACAACAGAGAACTGATCGGCGGATTACGCTTCACCTATGAACCTCCAGTACTACGTTTCTTTATGGGAGGGCTGAAACCTACCACCGACTGGCCATCCAGATTAGTGGAAAAATTCAAAAAAGACTTTGGAGACAGTCTGTAAAGAATACCCTTATAAAACAAAAAAGGACGTTTGAAATAAACGTCCTTTTTCTTTGTACACCCGTGGGGAGTCGAACCCCAATCGCTGGAACCGGAATCCAGTATTCTATCCATTGAACTACGGGTGCAGCAATCAATATGAGCGCAAAAGTAACGATAATCTCTCACTTAAACAAATTGTAGCTAAAAAAGAGAATATTTTCTTCGAATAGTTTAAAGATCATTTTTATCTAATATGTTATTTTGAAACAAACATCAGGTGCTTACCTGACTTTTTGCGAATAAAAACGAGCTTAAGATTGTTATTTTTCCACGTTTCATTATCTTTGCTACTCATAATACAAAACACAAAGCGCAACAAATAACATGAGCTATTTAATTAAACCTGCAGGTTATAAAGCCTTATTAAATTTGCCTCAGACAGAAATGGGGATTAAAAAGATCAAAGACTTTTTTCAGCAGAACCTCTCTTCGGAATTACGTCTCAGACGTATCACCGTACCTTTATTCGTCCTGAAAGGGATGGGGATCAATGATGACCTGAACGGTACGGAAAGAGCGGTTACTTTTCCGATTAAAGATCTGGGAGATGCATAGGCTGAAATTGTCCATTCTCTGGCAAAATGGAAATGATTAACACTGGCAGACTATAAAATCGAAGAAGGATACGGAATCTATACGGATATGAATGCGATCCGCTCCGATGAGGAATTAGGTAATTTACATTCTCTGTATGTAGACCAGTGGGACTGGGAACGTACGATGAGCAAAGAGGAACGAACGATCGACTTCCTGAAAGAAATTGTGCAACGGATCTATGCAGCCATGGTATGTACGGAATACCTGGTCTATGAAATGTTCCCGAATATCAAACCGACTCTTCCGCAACAGATCCATTTCATCCATTCAGAAGACCTGCTGCAAAAATATCCCGGCTTTACCCCCAAACAGCGGGAAGATGCCATTGCAAAAGCATACGGAGCCGTTTTCATTATAGGCATTGGCTGTAAATTAAGCAACGGTAAAAAACATGACGGACGTGCACCGGACTATGATGACTGGTCTACTCCATCTGCGGATGGAAAATTAGGATTAAACGGAGACCTGTTAGTATGGGATGAAGTCCTGGGACGTTCCCTCGAATTATCCTCTATGGGAATCCGGGTAAACAAAGAAGCCCTTTTACATCAGTTGGAAGAATGTAATGCAGAAGAAAAAAACAATTATACTTCCACAAGCGTTTGTTAAATGATGAGTTACTGCAAAGTATCGGAGGAGGTATCGGCCAGAGCCGTCTTTGTATGTTTTATCTCCGAAAAGCTCATATCGGAGAGATACAGGCAAGTATTTGGCCGGAAGAGATGCGCCAGGAAGCAAAAGAAGCCGGAATGCATTTAATATAAAATCAGACAATTATGGATGTAAAAATAGAAGAAAGCTGGAAAAAACAATTAGCTGAGGAATTTGAAAAAGAATATTTCATCCAACTCGCTAATTTCGTCCGGGAAGAATACCGGACCAGAACCATTTATCCTCCGGGACCACTTATCTTTAACGCATTCAAACATTGCCCCTTTGATAAAGTAAAAGTGGTGATATTAGGACAGGACCCTTACCATGAGCCCCGTCAGGCAAACGGGCTCTGTTTCTCCGTTGAACCGGGGATTCCCTTTCCGCCTTCTCTATTGAATATCTTTAAAGAAATTCAGGATGATATAGGAAGACTGATGCCAACCACCGGAGATCTTACCCGGTGGGCAGACCAGGGAGTATTGCTCTTAAACGCAACACTTACCGTAAGAGCGCATCAGGCAGGCTCACACCAACATAAAGGTTGGGAAACATTTACCGATGCCGTGATCCATAAATTAGCAGAGAGCAGAGATCATATCGTCTATATCCTTTGGGGTTCGTACGCTCAAAAAAAGGGAGCGTTTATCAATCCCACCCGTAATCTGATTCTTAAATCAGCCCATCCTTCCCCCCCCCTCTCTGCCTACAGAGGATTCTTCGGGAATAAGCATTTTAGTAAAGCCAACGATTATCTCATAGCTAGCGGACAAACCCCGATAGAGTGGTAGTTCCGGTTATACCTATACACAAACAGGGGCGGTGTACATAATTCACCGCCCCTGTTTGTGTATATATGGATTGCACTCCCTTAATACCAGGTCTGTCCGTCACGATAGTTACTTCTCTTATCATATTTCAGATCCTTCAGTAAAGCAGAACTTGCGGCAACACTGAAAAAATAGGATTTATAAGTACCCACCGGTATGACACTGGCAGTCATCTGGAAACAGTGCATATTCCGGGTAATATTACAGGTCAGATAAGAGATCTTATGCTCTTCAAAGTCATAGGTAGCATTAAAGTTCAACCGCCAGTTTTTAGTAGGCTGAAGGCTCCCATTAAAACTTAAATTATGATTAAGTTTATACTTATACTCCTGGTTCTTCACATCAATACGGCTTTGATCATATTGCAGAGACACACTATAACTAAACGATAAACTCCACGGAAAAGTATTGATATAATACCCGTCCACATCCATATCACTATCCGGACTACTGCTTCCGCTCCTTATACGCCTGCCACCGGGAACAGGTGTATCATCTTCCGGCAACGCCCCTTCCGGTAAATCCTCCGGAGGTTCATAAGCCGGATCACCGGTCGGATTGGAGGGATCTCCTTCACTTCCTCCAAATAATTTTTTAAACGTATCATTATTAAAGGTATAAGAGAAACTGGTCCCCGTAGAACGTAACCTTCCGAAACCTTTGCCGGCTTGCCAACGGGTGACATTTCTACGGGTAAGAGTATTTCTCTCCTCATTATAGGAATAAGTATAGGTATCAAATACTCCCGTCAGGTTTACCGTATAGCTTTTAGTTAACTTCAAACGCAGATTCATCGTCAGGTCACTCCATTTAAAAGAATCAGCCACCATATTATAAGACATCGACAGCCCTAACTTATCAATTACACTGATTTTTCTTTCTCCGGTAGAGTCACGATCCGAACGGATCTTCATTTCAATATTATTATCCAGACTGAAAGAGACATTTCCCTGACGGCCACTACCCGGATAACCATACAACTGTCCATCAAAAGGAGAATAAAAATACTCCACATCATCTCCGGTCGCATTCGTATAAATATACGTCTTATAATATCCGTAGCGCGGATCACTAAAATCAGGAGCATATCCGAAACTTACAGATGGTTCCATCCGGTGACGGATCATTTTCACCTTATTCCCCAGGAACGGTAGAGGCTTAAAGAACCCATATAAAGTAGTAGACGCAGAAACACTGGCATTATAATTATACAACCTGTAAAAACCAAAAGTAGTATCCTTGTCTACTATAGCATTTTTCTCCATATCATAACCACGTTCCAGTTTACTGGTATACCAACGTTCCGTATAATCAAAAGAAGGAGATATATTAATATATTTAAATAAACTAAACGTTGCATTCGTAGAGGCTTTATGCTGCATACCATTCTGCCAGTCCTTAATCAGATTGGATTTAAAAAGCTGGTCCTCTTTCGTAGTAATAGAATTACGAAAAATCCCACTATACTGTAAAGAGATCTTTTCATACCAACGTTCTTTACCAATCCGCTGTTTTCGCTTAAAAGGATAAATACGGCTCATACTGGCAGTAAAGTCCGGCAAAGTAATCGCAATAGTAGAATCACGTGCAGTCTGGTTGATGGTCATCGTAGCAGATAACGTAAACGGACTGTTGGGGAATCGCTGGGAAATACTTACAGAAGATCCTTTCGAGTTATTCGTATTCCCATAGTTCGTTAAACTCTGTAATTCATTCTTTGTGTAACTACTGGTCGCAAAATTTACACTGGCAGAAAAAGTCCGGTAGGGATTGGCTTTGGCATCCTGCGAATGGGTCCAGGTAATCTTGAAATCTTTGTTCAAACTATAATCCGCCAGCCCTTTATCCCCATATTTAGTAACCACATACTTCGTATCAAAACTTCCCGAATATTTATAACGTTTTCTGTAAGCAGAACGGGCAGCTAATGCCCAGGAACCTTTGGTATAAATATCGCCGGTCACAGCCAGATCGATATAATCACTGATAGCAAAATAATATCCGGCATTCCTTACAAAAAAGCCCCGGGCAGATTCATCCCCGAAAGAAGGAAAAATAACTCCGGAAGAATAAGATTCCGAGAAAGGAAAAAAGGCAAATGGCAAACCCAAAGGAAGAGGGACATCCTCTATCACCAGATAGACAGGACCAGTCACAATATTTTTCTTAGGCCGCACTTTCGCTTTAGTCATTTGAATATAAAAGTGAGGATGGTCATGGTGATCACAAGTAGTATACTTTCCCCCTACCATATTCAGGATATCATCCTCCATCTTTTTCGTCCGGGCAGAAGTGACATACCCTTCTCCCTGCTGCGTAATGACTTCCGTAATATATCCTTTTTTGGTAGTGAAATTATACCGCATGGTTTTGGATTCGTATTGCTGACCGTTATCAATAAACAACGGATACCCGAACTCATCCCCAATAGAGTCTAAGCCAAATTTAGCATACACAATGCTACTATCCAGATTCATCTCTATATTTTCAGCCTGAAGCTCAATCTGCTGATACGTGACCTGCCCGTCTCCAAAAAGATAGGCCCAGTTTCCGGCAGTCATTACAATAGAATCCTGCGCCTGATATTCCACAGGAGCATCTAATCCATTACTACTTTTCTGAGGAACAATAGAATCGGGAGGTAGGATATCCAAGGAATCGGTAAGATTCACCTGCAAAGTATCGGAAATGCTCAAGGAATCGGAAGGCAACAGACGTAGAGAGTCAGCCACTTCTATACTATCCGGTAAAGCAACCACTTCCTGTGCCTGCATCATACGGCTTCCGCAAAGGAATAACAACAGTATATGTAGGAGTCTGTATTTCAAGAACATTCAATATTACGATGCCTTTACAGCATGCAAATGTATAATAAATTAATGAGCCTGCTTATGTTTCTCACCCTAAAAAGAGTTTACACAATTGCTCAAAACGTAAAATGGTTTCATCTCCATATTTAGAAAGGCCTTTTCTAATTTTATCCATGGATTTTTCCTGGTCCAGCTTTGTTTTACTATAGAATTTATCCGCAAAACAAATTAACTTCTCTTCCAATGACTCCGGTAACATATTCCGGTGAGGGACAGGTAAATGCTGATTCCGGATATCGGCTAAACTCAGGCCGGCACCCGTATGTCTTTCACAGACCAGTGCATGCTGGGAAAAGCCTTCATTCAACATAAGATCCGCCCCCAGATATCCGTGGCAAATATACGGATAATTCCCATAGCAATGGATATCCGGCGCATAACACAGGGAGACGCCGACATCATGCAACAGACTTGCTTCTTCTATAAAAGTGAGGTCTATATTCATTTCCGGATGCAAAGCAGCAATTGAAAGTGCTTTATCAGCTACACTCCTACTATGTGTGTAAACTATATGATATGCTTCAGATTCCGAAGAATAATACTTTGAGAGAATATCAACCGCATTCATCAAGCCAATCTCTTTCAGTTTAACGGCTACAAATGTAGGGAATGATTGGGACATTTACTACATTTGTATCTTTACTAAAACTGTTTTATATATGAAAAGTAAGTTAATAATCATTCTTTTATCTTTTGCCACCTGTTTTTTCCTGATAGCCACAGAAGCCTGTGCCGGAAACACCCAAACCAGCCAGGTCAGGGAAGCAGTTGAACCGGAAATTATCCTGGGAGCAGAACGGATGGAACTCCTGACGGAATTGCTAAAAGAAAAAAGAGTCGGATTAGTAATTAACCATACCTCTATCTTGGAAAAGACAGAAACCCATCTGTTAGATGCCTTATTAGCCAATCATATACAAGTAGTAAAAGTGTTCGCACCGGAACATGGTTTCCGGGGAAAGGCGGAAGCCGGAGAAGAATTTACCGATAGCCGGGATCCGAAAACCGGTATTCCCATTATTTCCATCTACGGGAATAATAAAAAGCCCACCCCGGAACAAGTAGCCGATCTGGATATCTTAGTGTTCGACATACAAGATGTGGGAGCCCGTTTTTACACTTATATCAGTACGATGCATTATGTCATGGAAGCATGTGCAGAAAATAAAAAACCATTCATGGTATTAGACCGTCCCAATCCTAACGATTTCATTGACGGACCCATCCTTAAGAAAAAATATGCATCCTTTGTGGGTATGCATCCCATTCCTGTTTTACATGGCCTGACAGTAGGCGAACTGGCCGGAATGATCAACGGGGAAGGATGGTTAAACAGCGGAGCCGGTTCCTGTGACCTGACTGTAGTCACCATGAAAAACTGGCAACATGGCAAGCCTTATAGATTACCGGTAAAACCGTCCCCTAATCTGCCGAATGAGCAGTCCGTCAGATTATATCCATCCCTGTGCTTTTTTGAAGCCACCCCCATCAGTATCGGACGTGGAACCTATTTCCCCTTTCAGGTAATAGGCTATCCCGACCCCGCCCTGGGAGATTTTTCATTTACTCCCGTTTCTTTACCGGGATTTGATACCAATCCACTCCAAAAAGATAAAAAATGCTACGGAGTAGACCTACGGGAGTATGCCTTTGAAGGTGGACTTACTCTCCGGTTCGTACAGGATTTTTTCGATAAGTTGGACAGAAACACACAAGTATTCTTTTCAAGAGCCAATTGGTTCGACCTGTTAGCAGGAACCAATCAATTACGACAACAGATTACAGCAGGCATGCCAGAAGCAGAAATCCGTGCTTCCTGGCAACCGGAACTGGCCGAATACAAAAAAATGCGCAGTCACTATTTACTATACCCTGATTATAAGCAGGAAAATAAAAAGAAGGCTTCAGTTACGGACTTACATGAGCCACCGGTAAAAGATAAAATGCATACCAAAAGAATACTAAACACTCTCCTAATTATTCATTTTAACCGACCTTACCAGCTTTGCCGGGACACCGGCAACAATGCTATTTGCCGGCACATCACCGGTTACTACCGCACCCGCTGCTACTATTGAATTTTCGCCTATCGTAACACCGGAAAGAATAATGGCTCCTGCCCCGATCCACACATTACGTTTTATATGAATATGCCCCACCTTCAGCGAATGCCTCTCCTGCGGAAACTCCGGATGCCCTTCTGACAAAAGGCTGACATTCGGTCCGATCAACACATCGTCTTCTATGGTTATTCCACCCAAATCCAGGAAAGTACATCCGAAATTGATAAATACATTTTTCCCGATACGGGTATGTTTACCATAGTTGATATAAAGCGGAGTAAACAAGGCTGTACTTTCATCAATCCGGGAACCTGTGATTTGTCCCAATACTTCCCTTATTTCTACAGGATCGTCTGAATCGTTCAGACGTACGAGTAGTTTCTTGGTAGCATAGGAAGCCTCCCGCATCTTATACCTTTCCGGGTCATCCGCCGGTATGGTTTCGCCCTGCCGCAAACGTTCAAATATATCTCCAAAACGGATGATCCGCATATCCTGTGCATCCGCCCAGGCTGCTGCTACCCGCATCCAGACTGCAATTTTGTTTTGTACTTTTCCATCTGTCCAGTGACCGGCCACGACTTTGCGATTCTTACGCATACGACTCATTATATGCCCAAACTCCCTGTCTCCGTGAGCACTTTGATTCAAGTTCATAAAATCCATATCGATCTTATCAAATGGAATTTCCTTATTAAATTGAGTATGTAAGTGGAGTAAGGGTTTTTTATAATCCATCAATCCGTGGATCCACATTTTAGCCGGAGAGAACGTGTGCATCCAGGTAATAACTCCAATACATTTCGGGTCGTTGTTTGCCGCCCGGAATGTATCCGCTACTTCCTGAGCCAAATTGACTGTTCCTTTATAAACGACTTTTACCGGGAGGGCGCCTGATTCGTTCAGTCCCTTTACTATTTCATTGGAGTGTGCATCCACCCATATGACGGCATTCCCTCCGTACAAGAGCTGGGCGCCTGTAACGAACCAGACTTCTACTTCTTTAAAATTCATGGTTTCTTAGATTTGATTAGTTAGTATTGATATATTCCTGTATTATTTTTTTGCCCGTAATAAGCACCCGGACCATGTTTCCGGTTGAAGTGTTTCGTGATCAGATGTGTATTCATCTTCAGTTCCAGGTTGATTCCATAAGACAAGTAAGCTATTCGGGCCACCTGTTCCATTACTACTGCATTGTGGACAGACTCTTCCGCATCTTTTCCCCAGCTAAATGGGCCGTGGTTCGCTACTAATACTCCGGGAATATGAACAGGATTTAATTCCGCGAACCGTTCCACAATTACCCGTCCGGTCTCCTGTTCATACGCTCCTTCTACCTCTTCTTTTGTCATTTGACGTGTACAGGGAATTGCCTGGCTGAAATAGTCCGCATGCGTAGTACCGATGGCCGGAATATCCAGCCCCGCCTATGCCCAGGAAGTTGCATACGTGGAATGGGTGTGAACAATCCCTCCGATTTCCGGAAAAGCCTGGTATAATACCAGGTGAGTCGGGGTGTCTGATGATGGGCTAAGATTTCCTTCCAGTATGTTTCCTGCTATATCCAGCAGAACCATATCTTCCACTTTCATGGTTGCATAGGAAATACCGGACGGCTTGATGGCTATGATGTCTTGTTCCCTGTCGATGGCACTGACATTCCCCCAGGTGAACAGGACAAGTCCATGATCAACAAGTGCTAAATTAGCCCGGAATACTTTTTCTTTCAGTTCCTTCATGTCATACCTGTTAATCTTATATGATTGGTTTTTACGTACTTTGAACGTAGTTTTCAGGTAAGTACCTGTGCTCTGTACTACCTATAGCGTAAATGTAACACTTTAATGCGGCGGGCATCAAAAAAAGGCTATGTTTTATAACATAGCCGGGCTTTTACTCATGTATTGTCTGTTAAAGCAGAATCAGACAGGAAAGCGGGGATTGAAGGGAAAAATAGCCATCTTCTAATAACCGGTCATATTTCTCTTTATTGAACATATAATAAAAAGCTCCTCTTTTGGAACTTTTCTTATCTTTTTCATCTAATTTTCCCAGGATATCCATCGCATTCAGTTTCTTCCGGAAATTTCGTTTATCCAGTGTAGTCTGGTGGATTGCTTCATAAAGATTCTGGAGTTGAGGCAGCGTAAACTTTTCCGGTAACAGGTTAAAACCTACCGAACGGGTCACTGCTTTTCGTTTAAGGATAGATAACGTATCTCCGATCATCTCTGCATGGTCAAAAATCAATTCCGGCATTTCGGTTACTTTCGTCCAGGTAGCATTATATTGTTTGAGCAGGTTTCCATCAAAAGAATTCATATTGACCAGTGCGTAGTACGCTACGGAGATTACCCGTTCTCCTAAATCACGGGATACCTCTCCGTAGGCGCCTACCTGTTCCATAAAGATATTGTCCAACCCGGTGCAATCCTTCAATACTCTTGAAGCAGCATCATTTACACTTTCACCTTCTTTTACGAAGCCTCCCATTAACGACCATTGCCCCTGTAAGGGTTCGAACTTTCGTTTATGAAGCAACACGTTCAGTTCATGGTTATTAAATCCTAAAATAATACAGTCAACCGATACATAAAATTTGACTTCATGCTGATAAAAGGTGGTTGTCATCGTCTCTATGGTTTTAAATATATTTCCTGTTAATTAGCAAAGTTTACGTGCTCCGTCACTGATGACTACTTCATACAGTTTGGGTTCACGTCCATATTTTTCTTTGTAATCTGTAAAGGCTTTTTGCACGAAAGCGTCATATTTTTCTTCTTTTACCAGATTGATTGTACAACCTCCGAAACCTCCACCCATCACGCGGGATCCGGTTACGCCGCAAGCTTTGGCAATATCGTTCAGGAAGTCCAGTTCTTCACAGCTTACTTCATAAAGTTTGCTCATGCCGTGATGCGTACCATACATCTTTTCGCCTACTGTTTCGTAATCTCCTTTTTCAAGGGCTGCGCACACATCCATCACGCGCTGAACTTCTTCAATCACATATTCTGCACGCATATAGTCCTCTTCCGTCACTTTCGCTTTCACTTCATTCAGCATATCCATGGTAGCATCCCGTAAGAATTCCACTTTGGGATGGTTTTTACGGATTGCTGCAGCTACCCGTTCGCAGGATTCCCGACGTTTATTGTAGGCCGAAGAAGCTAATTCATGTTTTACTACGGAATCCAGTAACACCAATTTATAGCCTTGGGGATTAAATGGATAGTATTTATATTCCAGTGAGCGGCAATCCAGTAGCATCAGGCTTCCTTCCTTGCCGAATACAGAAGCGAACTGATCCATAATACCACATTTTACACTACAATAATTATGCTCTGTAGACTGTCCGATCTTTGCCAGTTCAAATTTATCAATCTGTAAATCAAACAGGTCATTTAAGGCAAATGCATAGGTACTTTCCAAAGCAGCAGAAGAAGACATACCGGCTCCCAAAGGAACGTCTCCGGAAAATGCTGTGTCAAAACCGGCTATTTTGCCTCCTCTTTTAATAATTTCACGGCATACGCCAAAAATATATCTGGCCCAGCTTGCCTGAGGAGCATCCTCTTCATTCAGACCAAACTCAACCGTTTCGTTCAGGTCCAGTGCTACGGCACGAACCTTGTCTGTTCCGTTTAATCTGATTTCTGCTACCATTCCTTTATCGATAGCACCCGGGAAGACAAATCCCCCGTTATAGTCGGTATGTTCACCGATCAGGTTAATACGTCCCGGAGAGGCATATACAGATCCGGCAGCTCCATCAAAATGTTTGGCAAATCCTTCTCTTACTTTTTCTACATTCATGATTAATACAGCTTTAAGGTAATATTGTTAATGATAAAAGAGAGATTATCTAATCCTGTGCGTTCAGATAATCTCTCATTAAATAGTTTATAATGTGACTTTAATTAATCAACAGGAATATCTTTATTGACATTTTTGCTACCTATCAGGGCATAATACAACAGATAAGCCAGACCTAAGAATGGTACCCAGTAAGAAGTCAGGTAACCGGATGCATCAGCAATGGCATTCTGAATTAACGGGAAGATACCTCCACCGCATACAAGCATCATAAAGATACCAGAGGCTGCAGCTACATATTTTCCTAATCCTTCTACGGCCAGGTTGAAGATTCCACCCCACATCACAGAGGTACACAAACCACAAAGTACCAGGAAGATGGCATTAATAGGTGCTTCAGCCATACCAAAGGCAATGGTCGGATCTGTCTGGATCACAGGCATCAGCATCTTGGTAGATACCGGTGAGAAGATGGCTAAGGCAACCAATACCATACCTACTCCGGAAGCAACGGTAAGCATAGTTTTACTGGACACTTTACCTCCGATAGAAGCTCCGATGAACCGGCCTATCAGCATTAGGAACCAGTAAGTTCCGGCTACCACTCCGGCTGAAGCAGCTCCTCCGGAGACTCCGGTTGCAGGGTCTGCAAGGAATAACATTAATGTACTGGGAATACCTACTTCCACTCCTACATAGATACCAATACCGATGGCTCCTAATACGAAGTGACGGAAAGACCAGGCACTGTATTTGGAATTCGCTAAGGATGTATTTGCTGCTACAATGTGTGGTTCGGGAATGTTCACGAAATAAAGAACAATCCCTACCAGGGCAAAAATACCCATAGCAATATACATAACCGGATATACGTCTGTGATATTGGCTTTCGCCACTTCACCAACCAGGGCACCTACTAAGATTGGAACCAAAGTACCCATCAGGGAGTTGAAAGAACCTCCGATCTGGATCAGCTGGTTACCTTTGTTACCACCGCCTCCTAACGTATTTAACATCGGGTTTACTACTGTGTTCAGCATACACATAGAAAAACCGGCAATAAAAGCACCTACCAGATATACGGCAAAGCTGGCTGCTACTCCGGAAAGAACCTGTACACCCACTCCAACGAATCCAACGACAATGGCTAATAAAGCTGTCTTTTTATAACCGATCTTTTCCAGTAATTTACCGGCAGGAATACCCATTACTGCATAGGCGGCAAAGTTGGCGAAGTTCCCTAACATTCCCAGGAAGTTGGACACTCCGAACTGGTTTTTAAGCACAACTCCCATAGGCGCTGCTAAGTTCGTAACAAATGAGACCATCCCGAATAGGAGGATCATCATAATAATTGGAATTGTGTAATTCTTCTGTTGTGTTGATTCCATTTTTTGACTCTTTTAGTTATTACTTGTTGTATTTATTATGCTGTTATTCTACGGAAAACTGATAGATCGTTTTGCTTTCAAAAACCTCATCCGGGCGCAGTTCCGTAGAAGGATAGGCCGGGTGGTTCGGACTGTCCGGAAAATGCTGGGTTTCCAGACAAAGGGCGGCCCTTTCCGGATAGCGTTGTCCGTGCTTGCCTTCTAACCGGCCGGTCATCCAGTTGCCAGTATATAATTGTACACCCGGCTCAGTGGTGTAAGTCTCCATTACAATGCCTGTTTTGGGAGAAACACAACGGGCACAGAAAGACAATTCATTCCCTTCTTTATTTAACACATAGGTATGATCATATCCCTTATTGAACACTAATTGTTCGAAATCCTCATGGATCCGTGCACCGACTTCATGGGGAGTACGGAAATCCATAGGTGTGCCTTCCACCGGTTCCGGTGCGCCGTAGGGAATGGCAGTATGGTCAGTCGGTAGATAGGTATCTGCATTAATCGTTAAGAGGTGGTCACCGATATAGGGATCTCCTGCTCCGGAAAGATTGAAGTAGGAATGATTGGTCAGATTGAGTACAGTGGGTTTGTCCGTAGTTGCCCGGTAGGAGATCACCACTTCATTTTCATCAGAAAGGTGATAGGTAACAGTCGTTTGCAGATTGCCGGGAAATCCTTCTTCGCCATCCCGGGACATATAGGTCAGCACCACAGTCTGCTTATCTGTCTGTTCCATCTCCCAGACCACTGCATTAAATCCTTTGATCCCCCCATGGAGGCTGTTAGGACCATTGTTTATGGCTAACTGATCGTAAACGATCCCATCCAGTGTGAAGGTTCCTTTCGCGATCCGGTTTCCATACCGTCCGCAAACCGCTCCGAAGTAAGGCTCTTCCGAGGTAAGGTAGGCATCGATCGATCCATGGCCGGTCACCACATCCGTTAGGCTGCCGTTTTTATCCGGTACCATAAGGGAGACGATTTTAGCCCCGTAATTCGTAATTGTTAGTTCAGATCCTTTATTATTAGAAAGAATACAAAGCTCTGTGTGTTTTTCGTCCACCTCCTTACAAAAATCAGCAGTCTGTAAGCCGGACAGAGTTTTTTCGTTTTTCATGCGTATATCAGGTATCAAAATCACTAAATTGAGTGTAAAATTAGTTGCTTCTTTCTATAAAAAGGCTGACAAAATGATGTTTTAAAGCATGCTTTTGTTTCTTTATTCCTTTTTCTGCCAGATTTCCCATGCGGCAAAGGCTTGTAAGAGAAGCATTTCCAATCCATTCTTGACGGCTGCGCCCTTTTCTTTCCCCTTCTTCATAAAAAGTGTTTCATCGGGATTGTAGAGTAAATCATACAATAAGTGGCCTGGAGTAAGCAGGTCATAAGGAATGTCCGGACAACTGGTGATATGGGGAAACATACCTACCGGAGTTGTATTTACAATGACAGTATAGAGTTGCATGGTTTTGGAGGTCAGTTCCTCATAAGTGATACAGAACTCTTTCGGGGTGCGGGATACAAAAACCGCATCCAGTCCCAGTTGCCGTAATCCCTGGTAGACTGATTTGGAAGCTCCGCCCGTACCTAAGATCAGGACCTTTCTGTGAGTCGATTTCAATAACGGTTCAATGGACTGCTTGAACCCAATAATATCTGAATTATATCCTTTTAATTTTAATTTGCCGAAGCGGCCTTTTTTGAATTTGATCACGTTGACAGCTCCTATCTGGCGGGCATCCTCATCTAATTCATCCAATAAAGGAATCACCTGAGTTTTGTAAGGGAGTGTCACATTCAATCCGCACAGGTCAGGATGTTCTTTCAATATGTTTTTTAGTTCCTTAATATCCGGGATCTCAAAATTTACGTATTCAGCCTCGATATTTTCCGACTCAAATTTCTGATTAAAAAATGTTTTAGAAAAAGAATGTCCCAAAGGATATCCCAGTAAACCATATTTTTTCATCTTGTGTGTATTTGATTATTTTTTTCACCAGTGTACATCGAACAGATACCAAACGTAAAAGTCTTTACCCGGGCATGGATAAAGCCTTGCTGTTTCAACAAATCCACCATCTGCTGCCCCTGCGCCACCACCTGTATGGAGGTCGGGAGGTATTGGTAAGCGGCTTTCTCTTTAGAAAAAAGCTGTCCTATATAAGGTATAACTGTTTTTGAATAAAGGGTATATAATTGTTTCATGGGAAAGTGTTCCGGAGTGGAAAGTTCTAAAATCATCAGGTGGCCTCCGGGTTTGAGCACCCGGTACATTTCTGCCAGTCCCTGGGAGATATCTTCAAAGTTCCGCACTCCGAAGGCGGCTGTTACCGCATCAAAAGAGTGATCCGGATAGGTAAAAGAGGTACAGTCCTGGTATTCAAAGGTGATCTGTCCGGAAAGTCCTTTCTTCTCCACCTTTTTCCGTCCTACTTCCATCATGCCTTCGGAAATATCCGCTCCGGTAATATGGTCCGGCTTCAGTTTTTCGTACATGGCAATCGCCAGATCCCCAGTCCCGGTGGCTATATCCAGGATGGTTCCGGGAGCAAATGGCTGTAAGTAGCGGATACCTCTTTTCCGCCATATCAGGTCAATGCCCAGGGACAAAGTACGGTTCAGCGGGTCATAAGCACCGGCAATGGAATCGAACATCCGTTTGACCTGCACCTTTTTCTGCTCTCCGGTGTTGTAGGGGACTATCTTTTCCGAACCGTACTTCATCTGTTTTTAACTATTCAGATAGTCTGTGACGTTTTGTTCTATACGACACAGGAGATTTTCCGTATCCCCTTTGACGAACAGTCCTCCGGTAATGTGCTGGAACAGTTCTATGTAACGTTCACTGATGCTTTCCACAATCTCAGGCGTCATCTCAGGAACTGTTTGTCCTTCTTTGCCCTGGAAACCATTCTCCATCAGCCATTCACGGACAAATTCTTTGGAAAGCTGTTTCTGTGCCTCCCCTTTTTCAAACCTTTCCTCATAGCCTTCCTGATAGAAGTAGCGGGAAGAATCCGGTGTATGGATCTCATCGATCAGGTAGATCTGCCCATTCCGGTGGCCGAATTCATATTTCGTATCCACTAAGATCAGGCCCCGTTCAGCAGCGATCTCTGTTCCTCTCAGGAACAATTCCATGGTATATTTCTCCAGCGTAGCATATTCTTCCGCAGAAACCAATCCCTGTTGCAGGATTTCTTCTTTGGAAATATCTTCATCATGGGCACCCAGTTCAGCTTTGGTCGTCGGCGTAATAATCGGTTCCGGGAACTTCTGGTTCTCCCGCATCCCTTCCGGTAGTTTTACGCCACAGATCTCTCTGACGCCGCTTTTGTAGGCACGCCAGGCGCTGCCACACAGATAGCCTCTTACGATCATTTCCACCGGATAGCCCTCACACTGTATGCCTACAGTCACCATCGGGTCCGGAGAAGCTAATTTCCAGTTGGGACAGATGTCCGCCGTAGCATCTAAGAACTTAGCTGCGATCTTGTTCAGCATCTGCCCTTTATAAGGAATACCTTCCGGCAGGACCACATCAAATGCAGAGATACGGTCTGTGGCTACCATCACCAGTAATTCATCGTTGATGTTATATACATCCCGGACTTTCCCGTGATAGACACTTTTCTGACCCGGAAAATTAAAATCTGTTCTAACTAACGCCTTGTTCATATAACTTTATGTTTTATTGTTTACTTGGTTTTCTCCTGTTTTTGTCTGGGCTTCCCGCTCTTTTTTCCTTTTCAGGTCAAACTTGTCATAGGCATCCACGATCCGTTGTACCAGTTTATGCCGGACGATGTCTTTTTTGGTAAATTCAATCTTACCGATCCCTCTGACCCCTTTCAGTATATGCATGGCCTGGATCAGTCCGGATGTGGCCGTAGGAGGGAGGTCAATCTGGGTCACATCTCCCGTCACAATCATCTTGGCATTCATGCCCAGCCGGGTAAGGAGCATTTTGATCTGGTGCGTCGTGGTGTTCTGTGCTTCATCTAAAATGATCACCGCGTCATTCAGCGTGCGTCCCCGCATAAAAGCCAGCGGGGCTATCTGGATGACATTGGTTTTCATATATTCTTTCAGCCTGGGAGCTGGGATCATATCCTGTAATGCATCATACAACGGCTGGAGATAGGGGTCCAGTTTATCCTTCATCTCACCGGGAAGAAAGCCTAATTTTTCCCCGGCTTCCACTGCCGGACGGCTAAGGATGATCTTCCGCACTTCTTTGTTTTTAAGGGCTTTTACAGCTAATGCAATGGCCACAAATGTTTTCCCTGATCCTGCCGGCCCGGTAGCAAACACCAGGTCATTCTCTTCAAAGGCTTTGACTAACAATTGCTGGTTTTCTGTCCGGGCTACAATCGCCTTTCCATTCATCCCGTGGATGATCAGGTTTTCCTGTTTAACCACATTCGGAGCGTTCCCTTTGATAATGTCTAAGATCACCTCTTCGGACAGCGAATTATACTCCTCACAATATTTCTCAACCTCTCTTATTTTCTTTAGAAATAGTTCCGATTCCGCCTCATCACCGATCACTTTCATCACATTTCCACGTGCTACTATACGCAATTTGGGGAAGAGTGTTTTAATCAGTTGCATATGGGAGTTGTTCACTCCATAGAAGGTTACAGGATCTACATTTTCAAGAATATATATGCGTTCAATCATCTAATTCTTTTCTTTCCTTTTATTTGTGTAGACAAAAGTAGTAATATTCTTTTTCTGTTGGTATGCACCCGGCATTTTTATTTCTGTCCGGGTAAAAACATCCCGATAAATATTCCTATTTTTGTCACTGAAATTAATTTTTATCCATGAAAACAACCCCGAAAGTACCCTTATTGTTTATTTTTATCTGTTCTGTACTGATCGCATTTCCTTCCTGTAAGAAGCAACAGTGGGGCGAACTGAAGCGGATCTGGTACAACGGAAGTTACAATCGTGATTTCAATGACCTGAATAAGCTGCATCTGGAAGCTGCGAAAGAATTAGGGATTGATCCGGTCTCTTCCCGGGAGGAAGCGGAGCATGCTTCCAGAAAAATGAAGGAGATAAAGACCAATAAGTATTACGAAGTTGAAAAATTGACCCACTCCATCCCTTACCTGGTTCCGGAAGCGGCGAAGTTGCTGGAAGATATCGGAAAGAATTTCCAGGATACGCTCTACAACCACAATGCTTCTCTTTATAAAGTCAAAGTGACCAGTGTCACTCGTACCGTAGAGAATATCCAGGGATTACAGAAAACCAATATCAATTCATCCGAAAACTCAGCCCATCTCTACGGAACCACTTTCGATATCTCCTGGGTACGCTACACCAAAATAGATGAAAAGGATACACTGGATATAGACAGCGAACGGCTGAAAATGGTCTTAGCCATGGTGCTCCGGGACCTTCAGAAAGAGGAAAGATGTTATATCAAACATGAACGCAAACAGGGCTGTTTCCATATTACGGTAAGGAAGTAAACCGTTTTTCTGATTTTTTTGTAAAATTCTGCCGGACAGTAAGGATACTATTCTACTTTGCTCTACTTGTTAAGTCCTATGCCACAGGGAACTCTTTCCCTTGATGTATCGGACTATTCCTTTCCTGCGGGCTAAGTAGGTTAAACCTCCTGAGGTATAAGGTTAAAGGTCTTGATGTTTAACCTTATACGTCAGGATCTTTAACCTTGTAGTCCCTGACCTTTAACCTACTTCTTCTTATCCTTTGGATGAGTCAGGTTGCCGTTTAGGGAAAAAATAGCAGAGGAAAGGAAACAGTTCCACCCGGGCCTACCCTATAGAAATGATGGTATACTATGGACTATGCAGTTATATGGCGGTTTGTGGTTTGAAATGGGGTGACGGAAAGGGTGACGGAAACTTTTCAGTCACCTCTTCAGTCACCTCATTTATTAGGATTAACCTGTTTGTTATCAGTTGATTAGTTGGAGAAAGGTGACGAATGACTGAAAAAAACAAAAAACTATTAGTATAAAAAATAAACGGGCAAGGGAAAAAATACCCTACAAGATGAATGTACAGATTGCGTAGAAAGATCAGAAAATCACAGGTCCATTTTCCTGACGTATGGAAAAAATAGCTCTCTGAGAATCTGTTCTTTCTGCGCGATCTGTAGGCTGATTTTCAACTATCCGGTCAACCGGAAGTTATTTCAGTTCGATATCCAGCGTGAAGTAGCCGCTCCAGGGTTTACCTCCCCTGTCATTCTCGTCAATGATCAGGGAATAGATCCCGTCCCGGGGCAACTCATAGGTCAGTTCCCGTCCAAAAGGACCGACGGTAGCGTTGTCCGGTAATACGATCTCGGCAATATGGAGATTCGCATCGGGGTCCGCTGAGGTGATCTGGGCGGTTAATGTGGTATAGTGAAACGGTTCTATTTCCACTTTTACTTTTTGATCGGCATATTTATAGATGTCTATACTACCCTTTCCTTCTATAATATCCGGATGGACAATCTCCGGAATGGAACCCATATCTTCCGGAAAGCCTGTATTGTAGCCCTGTTCCAGATCTTCTTCATTGATATAATCATAATCTCTTGCGGTGTTTTTTCGTTTTTACTGAAAAATTGCAGGAGGACCCTATCAACAAAGCCAATGCTATTATTCCATATTTTATTTTCATAGCTTATTCATTAAAATCAACAGGTTTAAAAATAACTGCTCAGGTCGATAATGGTGGTTCCCAATACGATAGGAGTGTCCAGTCTGGTATCGTTTTGAGCGGTTATAATATGAATGATCGTACGGCCCGCCGGTTTTCCGGTATACTCTCCCTGGGCATCGAAAACAATCGTCTGTTCTAACCCATTGTCAAAAAACAGAGTGGCTGACTCACCGGCCGGTCCCCGGAATGTCTGGTAGGAGGTTTCACTGGTGTAATCACCGGAGATCCCGGGACCGGTGGCCCAGTTCTGGATCATGATCTCTGCCAGTGCCAGTTCCAGTCCCTGAAGGGTAAAACAGTAGCAGGTATTAACGGCCGTATTAGTGATCTTGTCTATTGTCGTCTGGAAATAATTGGCTCCTCCGGTGGTGCTTACCCGTATGACCGGGGAACTGCTTCCTACCGGAATAATCAGCAGGTATTCCGGTAGTGTGGTTCCGGAGACTTCGTAAGGTTCATAGGTGACATTGTCTATTTCGACACTTACCGAGCTCAGTTCTGTCCCATCTATATCTGCCAGCCGGAAATCCAGCATGCTATGGGCATGTTTTACCTCAATTTCAGGAATATGTGCCGGATAGACCGTAATGGAAGTGTCCCCGTTCTCTATCAGCACATCCTGGTCCAGAATATCTGTGGACTGATCCGGGTCAATGGTGGTCCATCCCGCCGGATGCAGGTTTACCTGCACCTCCTGCTGGGTATAGTTTGGGAAAAAGATATCTGTTGTAGGTATCCAGTAACTGTTTCCGCTATCCCAGGTAAAGGTGCCACTTTGTGACCCGAAGGATCCGTCTGCATTATAGATGATTACATCCAGCTCCCAGGTTTCCCGCCCTGTCAGGGTGCCGGTCGGATCATTTTCCGTATTGACTACATAGTCGGAGGTAGCCCGGCTGGAAGGAGTGGTCGTTACCGGCTCCTGTAAAGTGAGCGCTATCCCTTCCAGTAGCACCTGTTCATCAGCAGTATCCTCAGTCCGGGTACTGTCTGAGCAGCCGGTTACCAAACCAATGGTACAGGCATATAGTATTGAACGGATATATATTTTCATTTTCCTATCTGATTTACTGATATACATTATTCAAAAAGCTGCAGGGTTTCTGTCCCGTTATAGGGCAGTTCCGTCACGGGTGATCCCTGATATATGATCGTTCCGGTAAAAGTGTCGGCAGGAATTGGAATATAGAGTTCCGCATACTCTGCTGTCATTTCAAAATCATCTGCTAGCGTATAGGTGAGCGTGGGCCATTGGATCGTACTTCCGTCTGTGTAGTGGCGGATCACGTACGATACGGTGATTAGCTGCACCGGTGTATGGATGATATAGTCTCCCATTTCTCCCTCATCCGGCAGGTGGAAAGGGACACCGATCCCATCTTCCGTTTCCCCGGTTCCCTGATAGAAAGTGCCTAAGAACACATACATATCCGTGTTGTATCCCTGGGAAACCAGTGTGACCAGATATCTTTTTCCGGCCTCTAAGGTCATATCCACTGTGTCCAACAGGATAGAGTAGCGGGAACTGTTGTCCTGTACCTTTAAACTACCGATGATCTGGTTTGCCTCGGACACTAATTGGGTGCCATCTTTCAACAGCAGGGAGGCCCGTCCGTTTTCATTCTGGCAATAGGCGTAGCAGGCTGTTTCCTGTCCGTCTACCCGCAGGTCTAAGATCAGCTCTTCGATGGCCATCCCCTGGGCATTCTGTCCTGCCAGTTCAAATTCCAGCAGGCAGTTGTTGTGGTTGAAGTGCAGCGGAACCGGCACGTCTGTTGCCATGACTCCGGATACGCTGGCGGTAGCCAGTAGCCAGTCGGCTTCCCGGTAGTTCTCTTCTTCGCGCTGGTCTGCAATAAATCCTCCGGTATTGATTGCATTGATGGGCCATTCCGCTTCTAAGGTAAGGATATAGGAATCATCTAAGGGGAAATAGTAGGGAGGATTTCCCCTGAACACTCCGTCGTCCTGATAGACGTAGGTCAGTGTTTCTTCTGCAGCCCCTGACTGACTACTCCGGAGGGTTACCTTGAGTTGATCTCCGGTCTTGAAAAAGGTATTGGCTTCTCCTTTGGTTGTCACATCCACCAGATCTTCCATTGTCACAGAAAAGGCAAGTTCTCCGGAGGTTGTTCCGGGGAGGACCTGATCCTCTTCTCCCTCTCCGCAGGCGAACAGGACAAAGCTGATCGCCACTGCGGTGAATCTGATTATATATTGATAATATTTCATTTGATCCTGATTTTTAAGGTTTACCTTCTTTCCCAGTGGAGTGAAGGATAATCTGTCGTTCCGGCCGTTCCCATGTTATACCAGTAGCTATTGGAGGCATAGTCTGTCCAGGAGACCACGTTGATCGGTCAGATCCCGGAGTAGGTCACCCAGCCGGATGGCCAGGAAGAGCTGCTTAACAGGGATACGCCGCTGTTGTCATCCGGTGCGGCTGCAAAACAATCCACTATGCCGGCGCCGGAGGTGAACTGGGTTCCCTGGTTGGCAAAGCCCTGCCAGATGTCTGTTTCCAGTTGCACGGGTGTTCCTGTGCTGTTATCGGTTTCATAGCCTGTGGCTGTGATATCATCTGCTTCGATGGTGGTGTAGCAACGGGTGATATAATATTCATTGAGTCCGCAGAATCCGCCTACTTTGGCTCCTTCGTTGGAAGCAGGGTCTCCGCTGTTGACTGAGAGGGTTCCTCCCAGGGAGTAGGTATCCCAGACTAACCCATAATAATTATTCCCGTTCGGTTTGTCTCCTACCATGCCACAGACTGTACCTACCCGTGGATAGGTTCCGGTCACGGTGATAGTCGGATTTTCCACCCGGCAGGCGATGATCTGGGAAGTAGTATTGGTGATCTCTCCCAGCATTTCCCCTAAAATAGCCTCTCTGACTACGTCTGACAGGTTGGGTGGCAGGGAGATATTGGCATACAGGGAGGCTAACTCCTCGCTGGACAGTTCATTATTTACCCGTCCGCACAGGGCTCCGACGTAGCAGGTGTCACTGGCGGAGATCGTAATCACCGGATCGATCAGGTTGACCTCTTTCACGATGGAATTACCGGTAATCTTACCGAACAGCCCTGCTGTGTTCCCATTCATGGACGTAATGTTCAGGTTGCTGATGCTGTGTCCTCCTCCGTCGTAGGTGGAGTTCAGGATGGACAGCGGAGTGAAGGCACCTGCTCCTGACATATCAATGTCACACACCTGGTAGACGGCCGAGTTCGTCAGACTCACTTCCTGTAGGGTCACGGCATCGTTGATGAGCGTTTCGGAAGTGGGAATAAAGGATTCTCCGGTAGTCATGTTATAGCCGTAGCGGTACACTCGCTGTTCCTGTGTGTTGATTGTCTCTGTAGCCAGCAGCGTGAAATCCCCGTTTTTAAACAACACTTCATTCCGGTCAATGGTCAGGTTCAGCTCATCCGTACGCCATAAATAGGCAATGTATTTACGGACATGCATGCCTCCGATGGTGTTCTGTTGCGGGATGATCTGGTCTACCCAGGCTGCCCATGTCCCTTTGGTGGGATCGGTGTTGTCTACCGGGTCTAATGCCGGAAGGACTTTCAGGTCCGGGTTCCCGTCGTTGAAATCACTGACGTTTTCACTGACGAGAATGATCTCCATTTTGAAGGTATGCTTCGGATACAGCGTAATGGAAATATAATAGGCATTCGTCGGATTGGCAGTCGTCTCTCCCCGGTATGGAATATAGGTCTGTTCGCTATAGTTCATTTGGGTGATCGGATACTGCTCTTCGTCTGTTTTAGAGGTGAAATCGGGTGCATCTGCATTATAAGGATAAAAAGCCACAAGGGTCATCTCATCATAAATGAAGATATTTTTGTTGGTGTCGGTAGCCGGAACCAATTTACCGTCTACGATTTCACATTCCATATTCCGGATATAGGGTTTGGACAGGTCTCCCTGTGAATAGTCGGAGGTGTAATACATACATAATCCGACGTTGTGAAGGCCGCTCTGTCCTACATAATTGATGCTATCTACCACGGGTAATTCCGTCACCCGGGTGTTTACGCCCAGGCCTACGTATATGCCGGCTATAGCTCCTTCTGTGATTTCTCCCGGAATGAATTCATCCTGTTCATCCGTACAGGAGGGGCAGCACAGGCAGGTGATGATCAGTATATATAATGCTGAAAATGAATGGGTCTTTTTCATCATATCCTCTTTGATTTATTTTTAATTTGTTTTGATAGGAGTGGGCCATACGCTTCCGGTCGTTTCCTGATCCACTATAAACTCATACTGAGTTCCCCAGTCTGTTGTTGCCAGTGCATCGTTCAGATACTGCAGGGTCTCGTCCACATCTGTTTCGTACCCGGTCTGTCGGCGTAATCTTTCCGCGCTGGCTGCTGCTACGATACCGGTGAAGCCTACCGTTCCGGAGCCTATGGCGGATTCCGATCCTCCGATTATTTTGGCGGCTGTTCCTACCAGCCAGTAGGCTGTGAAGATCACAAAGGTACCGGTTGAACTGGTGGTAGTCCCGATAATTCCTCCTAATGTAGCTGCATTCCGGCTGAGTGTTCCCGTATTGACACAGGCCACAAAGGCATTATTTCCCGTGTTCTCATTCTCTCCGCAGATACCTCCCAGAATGGTGGACGTCATTTCAGTTTCCAGGTTTCCGGAATTTACACAACCGATTACTTCTCCTATACTTTCGTTCCGGCCACATATCCCCCCCGGCCACTCCGGTCATATCTATGATCCGGGCTTCGTTAATGCAGGCAACCAGTGTCCCGGCATTGACTGCACAGATGGAACCGGCTACGGACTCCCCGGATGCGTTAATCCGTCCGGATGCGATGTGCAGGTTTCGGATGGTTCCCTCATTCCTAAGTACTAAGGCTGCTCCTGTCATAATCAGGTTGTTGACTTTGAAACCGTTCCCGTCATAGGTCCCTTCAAAGGTTGCCAACGGACCTAACGGAGCACTGTCTGAGAAGTGCAGACGGTCTACGTCAATATCATTTGCCTGTTTGTAATGGCTGGTAAGGTCTTTGGCGATGTTGAAGACCTGCACGGGTGTCCGGATCAGGTAGGGATTGCTTTCCGAAGCCGGCAATGACGTATCTTCCGGTTTCATCCCTCCTACGGACAGGGTCAACGTCAGTGTGGAAAGGGTGGGATTATAGGTATAGTTATCCGGTTCTTCCGTAAGTAACCGGCCTAAGGTGGTATATAAAGCCACGGAGTCTACGGTTTCATTCGGTAAGGTGACAAACCCTATGTTGCCGTTTTCCAGGCGGGCTCCCACATATTCCTTTCCACTGGCTGTCCACAGGACTGTTTTGATGATACTATCCGCATCTGTATTCTCATAGGCTCCCAGATCCAACGCTAATTCATACGGTGTATAGGAAATATCATCCGGGACAACTTCTGTGGCGTTCCACTCTACCTGTTTCAGGGTGATGGCCTGCACTTCTAACCGGCGAATGCTGAAAGTCAGGGTATAGGCATAGCCTGGAACCAGTATTCCGTCTGTATTTCCATCCTGGAAAGTAATCTGGTAATTGGCCAGGTCTGCGACGTTGCGGTGTAATCATCGATCTGTAATGAATTTAATGTTTTGCCCACCAGGTTCGCTCCGCTGGGAACCAGATAGTTGATCCCTTCTTTGACCGTGTAGGCTCCGGCCAGTGTCGTCGCCATGGTAGCGGAAGTTTCACTACCTGTTACAGGAGCTAAAGCTGTGATGGGATAGACTCCTGTCGCATAGACTCCATCCATGGTGAATGAAACGGTGGTAGGCGGCGGATCCACATATTTCGGTGTTTCCGTACTATCTACCAGAATGATCACTTCCAGTTGGGTCATGACATGCCGGAACTGGAGGATAACAGCCGGATCTTCCGAGGTTCCCGGTGTTCCTTCTCCTTCTGTGGCCAGGGTGGACAGGTCACTGTTCCGGTATCCCTGATTACTCAGGATCGCATCATTCACCGGATCCTGTCCGGCTGCCAGGGAGATATATCCATTGTTGTCCGCTTCGCCGGTATAGGCAAAAAATCGGATTTCATGGTCTTCGATTGGATAGAAAGGAGAGCTTCCCGTGAAGCTTAATGAATGCGGTGTGGATGCTTCCAGACCATTGGGTGCCGTAATGGCTGTCTGGCTGATATAGGTTTGGGTCGGATCTGCTGCTACGACTGCCTGCAGATAGAGATCCGGATGATCAGCAGCACTGGCACGGGTCGTTAATCCGGACAGCGTGATCGCTCCTTCTCCGGGCGACAGGCTGTTGTCCTGTATGTCATCAGAGCAGGAGGTCTGGCTGAACAAAAAGACTCCTAAAAGTCCTGTTATATATAGTTTTAGTCTCATAATCCTGTTCTTTATTTAATTCCTATCACATAATTCCCCTGGTCCTCCCAGTCGGTAAGCTGTCCCAGGAGAACGATTAAATTATCCGGTTGCTGTACGGTAGTTCCTATCACGGTGAAGGTGAGTATGGTATGTACACCCCGTTCAAACGTGATGGAACCTGAGGTCGTCAGGTTTTTGAATGAACTGATCGGATAAATACTGTCGAATTCAAAATAGCCGTCGGACAGTTTCACACGGAGGGTCGTTTCATCCTGTGTTCCCGGAAACAGGAACAGGTCCTGGCTGAAAGAGTTGCTGATGAAATCTGTCGTCTGGTTGATCAATGTATAGGTAAACGTATCTACCGGATGTAAGGATAATCCGTTGTCACCTGCTAACAGATCCAGATGAGCAGACTTATAGGCATTTTTCAGTACGAGTTCTTCCAAACGTATATCCGGGTTAACGGTGTCATTCCCTACAAACTGGATGGTGATTTTACTCAGTGCATGACGGAATTCTCCTAAGTTCACCAAGCTGTCCAGCTTGGAATGGGGAACAGCGACACTGTCTGTGGCGTATAACACATCCGGCATATCCGTATCCGTCAGTGTCAGTTCCAGTCCCTGACGGTCGGCATCCAGTACTACCGTACTGTTATTTGCCGGCGGACTGTAGGCTAAAAAGACTAACTGGCTTCCGTCAAACGGATAATATTTAATATCTCCGCCGGGCCATGAAAAGTAAAATATTCCGTCTGTATCCTGGCGGGTGGCCGTTGCTGTGGTGTTATCGATATCTGCATAAGAGGTCCAGTCTGTGGTCCCTCCGGTATATTCTGCCGCAATTACTCCTATTTCCTGATGATTGGGAAAATCGGATACGGCACGTGTAATGACACATGATTCCAGTCCTTTTCCCCGCAAAAGAATGCTTCCCGGTTCTGTGACTTCAGGAGTTTCGGGATCGGGACTTTCCGGGTCTGGATCTTCTGTCCCGGGAACTTCTGTTCCCGGGGTGTTGCCGTTGCCCTCCTGCTCCTGCAGGTCATCATTGGTGTTACATCCCTGGAAAAGGAGGACAACGGATAGTAAAATAATATGGAAACTTTTCATATCTATCTACTGGTTTATTTGATTTCTATCTGTCCTTCATCCCCATCTTCCCAGTCCTGAAGCGTTGCAGAGATCAGTATCTGTGTCTTATTGAGTGTCACAGTAATGACGGTCTGTTTACCTCCTTCAAAGGTGAGCGCTTCGGTCAATACTCCATAGAAAGGTGTGGATGGATAGCCTGGAAGAGTAATAGACAGGATGGTATCTCCTACAGCTTTATTCTGTGGCATCACTAATGCGCTGTATTGCACTCCGTCTGTTTCTGTTTTGGGCGTGACATTCATCGGTCCACTGGAACTTGTAATGGAGGCAGAGGAAATATCCGCGACTCCTGTCAGGTCGAAATCCAATAGTTTAATTCCGGCACCTACCAGCTCAGAAGTCCCATTGAATCCTTCTCCCGGCTCTAATTTGATCACCGCTTTGCTGGTCACATGCTGAAACACGAAATTAACGGGTGCCGGTTGAGTCAACTGTACATTACTCATTAGCAGGTCATCTCTGTCATAATATGCTGCTCCCGCACTGTTCTGTTCTTCTGAAATGGTCCAGGTGAATGTGGTGGTGCCACTCAGGGTGGGTTCACTATTCACAGGGGAGTAAACACCGGTGATATTCAGTGCACTGTTTGGAATATCATCCCAGTAAATGGGGGTGCCAGTCCATGCATAACTACCAGTGGTCTGGTCGTAGGTGTAGGTAAGTGGCATATTGGCCCCCGGATTATTGGCCGGATAATAGAGGTAAATACTTTTTCCCTTAAAGAAGTCATCTGTCTCACCTACTTCCGCGGTTATGGTTACGGTAGAAGCTGTCATGGATATCTCCGGACCGTCTTCCCAGGGGAGAACCGTGGCACTCAGCGTAACAGCGGTTTTACTCATATCGATTGTTAACAACGTACTTACGCCTGCATTGAAAACAATCGTCTGGTCATAAGATGCTGTATACGTCCGTCCGTTGTATTGCATCTGCACTACGGTAGAACCTACGGTGCGGTCCTGTGGCTAAATCAGGGCTATCGCACTGTTATTGTTGGTTCCCACGTTTTTAGCTACTGCAATATTCCCTGTCGTAGTGCCCGGCTCAAAGACACCGTTACTGAGCGTTCCTCCTGTGAAATAGTTAGGAAGGATAATATCCATAGACTCTAATTCGGTGGTGGAGAATGTGCCGTCATCTGACGTGAGTTGTACCACTACCTGTGCGGCTGCATGGTGCAAGGTGAAGTGTACTCCGTTACTTGCTGCTACGGTTGTGTCTCCTACCAGGAAATCATCGATCTGGTTATTCGCCGAAGCATTGTAACCGGTCCGGGTAATCGCTGCGTAGAAGTGGGTTGGATCCGGAAGGGATTCCCAGTAAGTAGGAGTACCGGATGTAAAGGTGTCGGTTGCTGCCACATAAGTATATGTGTTCAGGAAAGTACGGTCCGTGCCGTCTGCATAGTACAGCATTAACTGTTCACCGTTGTTCACTCCGTCAGCCCCTGTGACAGTAGTACCGATGGTCACTACGTCCAGGTCATAGGATTCATATTCCCAGTCTACTACGGTTGCGCTTACAGTCAGTCCTGTTTTGCTGGCCATCACTGTTAACTGGTAAGCTATGTCTGCTTCAAATAGGAAGCCATTCGGATCGGTGACTTCGTAATCTCTTCCATTAATGGTGACCCGTAGCAACGGATCGGTGGAGGAGATGGTTTGCGGTTGGAATAGCGCTACTCCGTTGGTCAGGTCTGAACGGTCTACTGTGATGTCTGCCCGGGTAGTTCCTGCTACAAATGTTCCTGTATCCTCATCACCACCTGTCAGGTAGTTCGGTAAGGTAATGGTTGCATTCCGGATATCTTCTTTGGAGAAGGTACTGGAGATTAATTGTACGATTACTTTGGAGGCAGCGTGTCGCAGGGTGAAGTTTGCTCCGGTGAAAGGTACGACCTCCAGTTCATCAGCGATCAGGATGTCCGGTAACTGGGTGTTGTTCAGTGCCGGGGTCTGGATGATCGATGCTCTCAGTGTAGCGGGATTTTGTGTGATATCTTCCCAGTAGACCGTGTCGTCCGGAATCCATTCGCCTGTTGCTGAATAGGTGAATTGCGTTAACAGGGAGAAGGTATCCTCATCCGTACTTTGTATATATACGTTCATTTCATCTCCTGCAAACACTCCGGTACTTGTTCCGGCGGCAGTACTTACCTGTAGTATGTCATAGTTGTAAAGACCTCTCGGTTGCTAGGGTTCAATGGTGGCACTGACCATGATTGGTGTCCGGGATAAGGTCAGGTTGAACGTATATTGATTCCCTCCTTCCAGTGCCAGATCCCCACTCATGTATGCCAGATAGGTATTTCCGGTGGAGGTTACGAATTCAAAGATGACTCCGTCTCCGGCATCCCGGGGCAGCACAATAGCTTTCCGGTAGGTATCACTTTCCCCTGAACGGTTGGGAACGATAATATCTGCCTGGTTGGTCACATTTATAAATCCATCATTGAACAGATCATAGGTTGTCTGTGTGTACATACCCTGAAGGGTAAGGTTACAATCCTCTAAAGACACGAAATCTCCGTCGTCTTCAATGGAAAGGTTGAAGATTAATTTGGATAAACGGTGATGGAAATGTAACTGCACATCCGAATTGGTCTTGTTATATCCGGCTGCATGTTCTGCTGTCATCAGGTCTATGGCTGGTAGTATCATCTGATCTTCCACGGACCATTCCAACAACATATTGGCCGGGATAGTGGTCTGGCAGGGATAATAGGCTGTAAAGCCGACATTGCTTCCGTTTTGCGGGAAGTAGATCGTTTCATCTGTCGTGGCAGGGGTGAAAGTACCCAGGTTGGGTGCGGTGGTCACATATTGGGAATTGTACACGCCATTCACGGGTTGTGTGTAATTCTCATCATACATAGTGATCCCGATTGCGTCACCGGACTGCCAATCTGAGTCGGCAGCCCGTGAAGCATTACTTCCTTCCACATGGATCTCACCTTCTCCTAATTCAATGATTTCATTGTCTTTCCCTGTGTCGTCACTACAGGAGACCAGAAAACAGGAGAGAAGAAAGGGGACCGTAAGCAGTCGATAAAGTATATTCTTCATTTATTCTTCTGTTTAAATCTGTTGTTGGTTATCTCTTAACGAGCTTCATATTCTTCCGGTTCATTATCTACCCAAGGTTCAATATCGGCCGTAACAGTCACCGGATTTTTAGAGAGTATGATACGGAAGGTATATTGATTCCCGGTCAGTAAGTCCAGGTCTTCACTCATTTCAGCGACGTAGGTGTCACCACTGGTTGTAGTAAACGTGAAGGTTACACCGCTGGCTGCGGGACGGGGAAAGACAATCGCGATGCGGGTGTCTCCGGCTTCTGTTTCCTGTCCGTCTGCAGTCCTTTGCGGAACGGTGATAGACGCGGGACCTGTATAGACATCTAAGAATTGGTTATCGAAAATTTCATAAACACCTCCTGTATACATTCCGTCTATAGTCAGGGTACAGTCTGTAAAGTCAACCGTATCCGAATCATCTTCCCTTTCCAGGATAAAGATCAGTTTAGACATCCGGTGATAGAAATGTAAACGCACATTGGCATCATCCTTGTTATATCTGGTTGTATGAACGGCTGTCATCAGGTCAATATTCTGTAAAGTGCCCTGTGCGGATACATCCAGAGTATATTCGTAATCTCCGGAACCTAATGTACTTCTGTAAGGATAATAGGCTTTCAACCGGATGTCACTTCCGTCCTGCGGAAAATAGAGGATCTGATTGGAAGAGGCTCCTGTGAAAGTCGCCAGTTCTGTATTCTGTGCAGTCACATATTTGAAATTTACCTGACTGTTGATGATAGCAGTAGTGTCCGGATTAAACATATAGACTCCAATGGCATCCCCGCTTTCCCAGTAGGTATCATAGGCTTTTGTATAGATACCGGTTTGTATAGTGATAGGAGTCTGGTCTAATTCGACCTGGTCATTTTTTAGTACATTATCATCACTGTTACACGCTCCTAATGCTACTAATGAAGCGGCCAGAAGAAACGTTTTTCCTACTATCTTTTTCATAATCTATTCTATTTTTTAGTAATTTAATATGTATATATGATTTTAATGAGCAATTAATATGGATTCGGGCCCTGACCGCCAATTTTCAATAGAGGCTTCAAAACTTTCCGGGCCCATGCCTATTTCAAACTCCAGTACCCAGGATTCAAATATATCTTCCGTATGGAAACCGTCCATCTCGCTGGTTACATCTATGGCGATGGTTCTGTCATCATTCCCATTATTGTAATAGAGCGTAAAGGTCAGGACCTGTGAAGCGTTCCCATCTATTCCCAACAGGGTATGCCGGTCCGTGAAAAGACTGGGTTCTGTTTGCGTAAAACTGTAATCTACTGTGGAGGTAATATAGGCGGGAGGCCGGATCACATCATCAACCGGAGGAAATCCGTCATTGATCTCCTGGGACATAGAAATGCCTGAGATCACTGCGTCCAGTCCTGAAATGTACGGGAGAAGTTTTCCATATATAATTACCCGGATAATCAGCTCCCGGGTTTGTTGCCGCATTGGAATAGTAATAATCTGAATACTGTCTGTTGAATTGACCTCTTCTTCCACCGAACCGCCTGTGAAATAAGCGGGTTCAAGATAATTTCCGTTGGCGTCTGTTCTGACAGTGACTGTACATCTTTGCAGGACTACATTTTCATGAGACTCATCTCCGACAAATTCGTATACATTGGGTTTTAATTCTATTTCCGAACCCTCTCTTTCAACATACATTTCTGTGGAGTGATCTTCCTCATCTGTAATGATCACTTCTACTATTTCATCTGTCCTGTTGGTAGATTGTACCAGGCTCCAATCAAATTCAAGAATGATTTTACGGTAATCATCGAAACTAACTACCGGTTCACAATCGGAAAGATCCCGGTCTTCTTTAATACAGGAAAAGTGGATTGATAGCAGCAGAGCTACTATCCATATACTTCGGATTCTTTTCATAGTCAGGTTTTGTGAAATAAATATTTGTTCATACAGGAACGGATAGTTGCAAATGTCTCTTTTCTGCCTCTATCTGCTGTTTTCTGTAATGTACCCTCCTAACACCTCTAAGGAAGGTTTTGTTTAAAAAAATGGCTTAAAAGTTAAAAAGAATACATATTTAACATTTTCTTTTAGGTGGTTGATTATCTGTTAGTTAATATTAATATAGAAGCGCCCGGAATGATTTGCTAAGGATCGTTAACTGGACTCCTGGCCGTTTGTTGTAAAATACCATATCTGTGGTATTTCAACAGGAGGCAGAAGCTGTATCTTTGCTACCGATTAGTTGTTAATAGTAAAAAGTGTGTTTTAGGAAACCTTCCATGAAAAGATGATTTAGAATGAAAGAAGAACGCAGTTTGTAGTAGCTGCGTTCTTTCTTATTCTTATTTTTGAAGGTTATTAATAGGTAGTTGAATAAACAAAGAACAGATGAAACAGATTTTATCTAACCTGATGGTTCGGTTGGTATTGGGAGTGGTAGCCGGGATCTTTTTGGGAACCTTTGCTTCTGAAGAAGTCATGACTACGGTGGTGCCTGTGAAATATATTTTGGGACAGATTATCTTTTTCATGGTGCCGCTTATCATTTTAGGATTTGTGGCTCCTTCGATTACCCGGTTAAAGAATCATGCGTCCGGATTGCTGTCCCTGGCCTTATGCCTGGCCTACTTTTCTTCTGTGGGAAGTGCGCTGTTTGCGATGTTCTTAGGTTATCGGCTGATCCCCTCGTTTCAGCTTGAGCCTGTAGCTGAAGGGATCCGGGCCATTCCGGAATTATTTTTTCAGTTGGATATTCCGGCTGTTATGCCTGTGATGTCGGCGCTGTTTTTAGCGTTAACCTTAGGATTGGCTGTTCTTTGGACCAAAGCGACACTTGTGGAACGGTTATTAAATGAATTGCAGGATATTGTGCTGGCTATGGTGAACCGTATCCTGATCCCGGTATTACCCTTTTTTATTGCTGCTAATTTTTGTATTCTTAGTTACGAAGGAGCCCTGAGTAACCAATTGCCTGTTTTCCTGAAAGTCATCGGGGTGATCCTGGCCGGTCATTTTATCTGGCTGGCTTTTTTATATGGAGCAGCCGGTCTGTATGCAGGAAAGAATCCCTGGAGAGTGTTAAAGCATTATGCACCTGCTTATTTTACAGCCGTCGGGACGATGTCTTCTGCTGTGACGTTGGGAGTGGCTTTGAAATCCGCGAATCAAAGTGATGTATTGAGAAAAGATGTAACTGATTTTTCCATACCGCTTTTTTCCAATATCCATCTTTGTGGTTCTGTGCTGACAGAAGTGTTTTTTGTCATGACTGTTTCCCAGGTATTATATGGAGACTTACCTTCGTTACCAACGATGATCCTGTTTATTTTTCTACTGGCTGTTTTTGCGATCGGCGCTCCCGGCGTTCCCGGTGGGACAGTGATGGCTTCTTTAGAGATCGTGATTTCTGTTCTTGGTTTTGATGAATCCGGTACTGCCTTGCTGCTTACTATTTTCGCTTTACAGGATAGTTTCGGAACGGCTTGTAATATTACAGGAGACGGAGTGCTTTCCCTGACCCTTTCTGCTTATTCGGATCGTAAAGAGAAGTAAGGTGGGACGGATGTGATTTCCACTTTCGTAGGATACCTCCTGTTTTTCTTTTTATCCATCCGGGTTTCATATATATCTAACAAACCCGGAAATCCGGTTTTTTGTCACCTCTTTGAAACGGTTTTCTAATGGTTTTCTAATATTTCTTTAATATTTCTCTAACATGTACTTCAGGAAGATCCTTCTACTTTTGCCCCCGAAAAACTAAATACTTACTTAAAAACAGGCGATTATGGCAAAGAGACGATTATTTTGCAACCTGTGTTTACTAACTCTGATTTTAACAGGATGTAATGAACCCCGGGAAGAACAACATGGTGCTGCTTATAGATTTGTAGGGGATACGGTATATATAGATCCTGGCAATGTCCTGAAAAAGAAATTAGAAACGATTACTGTAACAGAAGAACTGTATTCCAAAGAGATTATTACTGCGGGAACTATCCAGCCCATTCCCACCCAATATGCCTATATTGCCCCTCCTTTTGCGGGCCGGGTCTCTAAATCCTATATTTCTTTAGGACAGGTAGTCAAAGGAAATACTCCTTTGTTTGAAGTGATCTCTTCGGATTTTATTGAAGCACAGAAGGAATTTTTTCAGGCACAGTCTGAACGGGAACTGGCCTTAAAGGATATGCGCAGGAAAGAAGACCTGTTTAAAAATGGGGTTAGTTCACAGCGGGAAATGGAAGAGGCCGTAAACCTGTTAAGTATTGCGGAAAAAGAGTATGAGAATGCGAAAGCTGCTCTTCAGATCTACCATGTGGATGTGGATCAGATGGTGTTGGGACAACCGATGGTGATCCGTTCTCCCATATCAGGGACTGTCATTGAAAACAACCTGGTAACCGGCTTATACCTGAAAGATGATACGGAGCCGGTGGCTATTGTGGCAGATTTATCTAAAGTCTGGATCACAGCTCAGGTAAAAGAAAAAGATCTCCGTTTTATCCATACGGAAAGTGAAATGGATATTCATATATCAGCTTATCCCGGTAAAGAACTGAAAGGAAAAGTCTTTCATATAGATGAAGCGATTGATGAAGAAACCCGTTCTGTGAAAGTTTTATCGGTTTGTGATAATAATGAGGAACTGTTGAAACTGGGTATGTATGTAACTATCCATTTTACTGATGAACCCCGGGATCAGGTAGCTATCCCGGAAAAGGCACTGTTGCAGGATGAGAAAACTACTTATGTATTTGTTGCCCAGGGTCCGGATGTATATGTTAAAACACCTGTGGAGGTGGATGTGACCAAAGACGGGAAAGCCTTTATTACTTCCTGTTTACGGAAAGGAGATGTGATTATCTCTCGGGGAGGATATTATTTAAAATAACGGATCATTAAAAATGAACCCTTCTCAGGATGTTCATTGATAAAACTTTTTCCTTATGAAAAATTTCTTTTTACTTACTATACAGAAATGATGGGTATTTGCCTGTTTGTTTGTACTGCTGGCTGTGTTTGGTTACTATTCCTGGAAGCAGTTATCTATTGAAGCGTATCCGGATATTGCGGATGTCACTTCCCAGGTAGTTACCCAGGTGCCGGGCCTGGCAGCTGAAGAGGTGGAACAACAAATCACTATTCCTTTGGAAAGGGCACTGAATGGGCTACCGGGTATGCATGTGATGTGGAGTAAGAGTACCTTCGGGCTTTCCATGATTACTATTGTCTTTGAGGATGGTGTGGAAGACTATTGGAGCCGGCAACGGGTACAGGAGCGGCTAAATGAAGTGGAATTGCCTTTTGATGCTATGGCTGAACTGGATCCGCTGACTTCTCCTACCGGGGAAATCTTCCGGTATATTATTGAAAGTGACCAGCATTCGTTACGGGATCTGACCGATTTACAGAATTGGGTGATCATTCCCCGCCTGAAAGAGGTTTCTGGAGTGGCGGATGTCAGTAACTTTGGAGGGATTACTACTCAGTACCAGATAGAAATTGATCCTCAGAAACTGGAGCAGTATGATATTGCCTTGGAAGAGGTCATTGAAGCGGTTGAAAATAATAACTCGAATGTCGGGGGGGAGTATCCTGAACCGGGGAGACCTGGGATATGTGGTGCGTGGGATCGGCCAGATCTCTTCTCTGGAAGATCTGGGCATGATCGTGGTTAGCTCTGAGAAAGGAGTCCCTATCTTCCTGAGTGACCTGGGAAAACTGAAATATGGAAATCTGGAATGTAAAGGAGTCTTTGGTTATTCAGACCGTACCCGTGAATATTCAGAGAGTATCCAGGGAATTGTGCTGTTGCTGAAACATGAAAATCCTTCCCGGGTGTTGGATGGGATCCGGTCTGCTGTCGATGAACTGAATCAGGATATCTTACCGGATGGAGTTCGTATCCATGCTTTTCTGGACCGGACGGAGTTAGTGGAAACTACTTTGCACACCGTGTCCCGTACGTTACTGGAAGGGATGGCATCAGCCATCGTGATCCTGATCATTTTCTTAGGAAACTGGCGGGGCGCTTTGCTGGTGGCAGTAACTATTCCTTTATCTATGCTGATCGCATTTATTCTCATGCATCTGACGGACATCCCGGCGAACCTGCTTTCTTTAGGAGCTGTGGATTTCGGTATTATAGTAGATGGGGCGATCGTGATGATGGAAACCATCCTTAAAAAGAGGGAGGACCATGAAGGGGAATACCTGACGGAATTGTCGATTGCAGAGCGAGTGGCATTAGTGGCCCGTCTGATTATCTTTGCTACCATTATTATTATTACTGCCTACCTGCCTTTGTTTGCTTTTGAACGGGTAGAGCGTAAGTTATTTACCCCGATGGCCTTTACGATTAGTTATGCATTGATAGGCGCTTTGTTGGTGGCTGTTTTGCTGATTCCGGGAATCGGCCATGCCCTTTACAGAAAACCTCAGAAGATATATCATAATAAGTGGCTGGAAAAGCTGACGGCTGCTTATGCGAAAGTGGTTAACCGGATTGTCCTGAAGCCTAAAAAGATTGTGCTGACAGTTGTGGCTGTTTTTGTGGGAGCGGTTATCCTGAGTATTACGGTCGGAAAGGATTTCCTTCCGGAACTGGATGAGGGATCTATCTGGTTGCAGGTAAATCTGCCTCCCGGAATTTCCGTAGAAAAATCGAAAGAGATGTCGGATACGCTGTGCATGCGTACCATGAAATATCCGGAAGTGACGTATGTGGCTGTACAGGCAGGCCGGAATGACGATGGTACGGATCCGTTTACTCCTTCCCATTTTGAAGTGTCTGTGGGGATCAAACCTTATAAGGAGTGGCCCCGGGGAAAAACCAAAGCTGACCTGATAGAGGAACTGGCTGAAGAGTATGCCAGCATGCCGGGCTATACCGTCGGATTTAGCCAGCCTATGATCGATGGGGTTATGGATAAGATTTCCGGTGCGCATAGTGAACTGGTAGTGAAAGTGTATGGAAATAATTTTAAGGAGACCCGGCGTATTGCGGAGGATGTACTGAACACACTGCGGGAAGTAAAAGGTTCTGTGGATCTGGATATTGACTAGGAGCCGCCTCTGCCTCAGTTACAGATTTATATGAACCGGGATGCGATTGCCCGGTATGGATTGAACGTTTCTGATGTGAATGACCTGATCGAGATTGCGATCGGGGGACGGGCCATCGCACAATTTTACCAGGGAGACCGGGTGTATGATATTACCTGTAAATATAGAGAGGATGCAAGAGACACGCCGGAGAAGATTGCCAGGTTGATGCTGACTTCAGCCACGGGTGCGAAGATTCCTCTTTCCCAGGTGGCGGATATCCGGTTGAGTACCGGTGAGAGTACGATTACACGGGAAATGAACAAACGCCACCTGACTGTGAAGTTGAACCTTCGCGGACGGGACCTGGGTTCTTTCCTGAAAGAGGCACAGGCTACTATTGAAAAGAATGTGCCTTATGACCACAATCTGTACCGGATCGAGTGGGGGGACAGTTTGAAAACTAGCACAGGGCCTATTCCCGCCTGGCTGTCATCGTGCCGCTGGCGTTAGGTATTATGTTTATCCTTCTCTATTGTGCTTTTGGAACTTTCCGGCAGGCGGGTCTGGTGTTAACGATTGTGCCGTTGGCCTTATTTGGGGGTATGCTGGTGCTGAATGTGAGGGGCATGACCCTGAATGTTTCGTCTGCTGTCGGGTTTATCGCGTTGTTTGGAATTGCTGTCCAGAATGGGGTGATCATGGTGTCTCATATGAATGACCTGAGAAAGTCCGGGAAAGATCTATTGAACTCAGTTCAGTTAGGGGCAAAACACCGGCTCCGTCCGATCCTGATGACAGCCGCTACCAGTGCACTGGGATTGTTCCCGGCTTCTCTGGCGACCGGTATCGGTTCGGATGTGCAGCGTCCGTTGGCTACTGTGATTGTGTATGGCCTGCTTTTCTCAACGGAGGTTACACTGTTCGTTCTACCCGTATTTTATTATATGCTTGAAGCACATGTCGAAAAAATCAAAAAACAAGAAGAATCCGATGAAGCTATTACACAATAAAACCCTGTTTGTCTTTGTTTGTCTTTTACTGGCCGGGATGGAGGTCCGGGTATATGCAAATGAAAATTACCAGTGGGCTACTTATGAGTTGACCTTTCAGGATTTTCTGAACAGAGTAGGAAAAAACAACCTGGATTACATTGCGGAAAAGTTTAATATAAAGATTGTCGAAGCGGAGGTGATCGCGGCCAAAGTCCTGCCGGATCCGGAGGTGACGTTTGAAGCGTTGGATGATAATTACATTGTGGAACTGGAATATAACCTCGAGTTGGGGAATAAACGGAAGGCCCGGGTACGTCTGGCCCGGAGTGAAGTGGAGCTGAAAAAACTGGCGGTGGAATATTTTTTCCAGGAATTACGTGCGGAGGCTGCGGATGCTTTTCTGGAAACGATCATGCAGCGGGAAATCCTGCAGTTTAAGCAGAGCTCGTATGAGTATATGCGCCAGTTAAGTCTTTCTGACAGTATCCGTTACAGTCTGGGAGAGATCACCGAAAATGATGCCCGCCAATCGCGCCTCGAAGCTGCTTCTTTATTGAATGAGGTGTATGAGCAGGAGGCGGTTTACAAATCGGCTTTAGTGGTCCTGAATCAATATATGGGGTAATCTGCCGATACCCTGAATATCCCGGTGGGGGATCTGCGTATTCCGGACCAGTCTTTCAATATGCAGGAGCTTGTTTTCCTTGCCTTAGATAACCGGGTGGATCTGTTGGCTGCCTTGAAGGAGTCGGAGGTGGCCATGAATCAATTGCGTCTGACCAAAGCCGAACGCCGGATGGATCTGGGGTTGATGGTGGGGTATGAGAAGGATTGGGGGAAACCTGCCTTTGACCGGAGTTTCCTGAAAGCAGGCTTCTCGGTTCCTTTGAAATTCTCTAATATAAATAAAGGTGCGGTACGTTCTGCGAAATATGCTATAGAGAAGAGTAAGACGGAATACCATAGTATAGAATTGCAGGTTTAGACGGAAGTAGCACAAGCCTTTTTTAATTATGAAGCGATGCAGAAACAGGTGCTACAGTTTGATGCTGAACTGATCGAGGATGCCTAGAAGTTACTGGATGGGATCGTTTATAAATATCAACGTGGTGAAACCGATATTCTGGAAGTACTGATCGCCCAACGTACTTACAATGAGATCCAGGAACAGTATCTGGAAACTTTGAAAGGTTATGCCTCGGCTTTGATAGAATTGGAAAGGGTTTGCGGAACCTGGGATTACCTGGTAAAAATGCCTTCCTGAGAGATCGTTAAACATACATAATGCAAGGCTGATACAGCAGAAACGAGAGGTACGCAGATCTAATATTAACCATATACACATCTGTGTCCCTCTCGTTTATCCGTACTGGCTGTGTTTTTATGGGTTGCATAGAAAGAATAATCTATCTTATTATTTATAAATAAAGAGAAACCTTTTTCTTTTTTCCTGTGTTTTGTATAATCTAAAATAGATTAATTATGAATGCAGAGTTGAAAATAAATAATAAAGATCACGTTCAGGGACCGAAAAATGCCTCTCTGAAACTGATTGAATATGGAGACTATTAGTGTCCTTATTGTGGAAAAGCGTATTATGTTATTAAAGAGGTGCAAAAAGAACTGGGGGATCAACTGACGTTTGTATTCCGGAATTTTCCCCTTACGGAGTTACATCCGTATGCTATGCATGCTGCTATGGCCGCAGAGGTTGCAGCAGGATAGGATAAGTTTTGGAAAATGCATGATATGTTGTTTGAGAATCAACGTTCCCTGGCAGATCCGGCCCTGATCGAATATGCCCAGCAGATCGGTCTGGACACTACAAAGTTTGAACAGGACTTTGAGAAAGATGAATATTTTGAGAAAATAAATGAAGATTATAAATCCGGTGTCCGTTGTAATGTGCAGGGAACGCCGGCTTTTTTCGTAAATGGGGAAGAGTTCACCGGTAATTGGATGGAGCCTGAGTTTGTGGAGTATTTGCGCTCCCTGATCTAATCCGGTCGTATCTATAAGTTTTTCAGATCTGTATTTGACCGGTTCCTTTGATCAAAGGAGTGGGAATACAGATCCGGAAAGTTTTTTAAGAGTTGTTCCATTAGCGGTAATTCATAGGATGCGTCCGGGGCAACACCTCTTTTGAAATAAAATTATCTATTCTGGTTAAAAGAAGGGAAAGAGGATAAAGAAAGTTCTCTTCCGGAATATCAAACTTGATTCCGGAAGAGAACTTTTTTACAGCCAGCGTCCAAAGCGTTTAATATACCAGTTCTTTACGATCTGGGTCAGACAACAATAACTTAACAGAATTGCCGCTAACCAGGGGAAATAACTCCAGGGTGGCGGTACGAAGCCTAACCGGGCACCGAAACCGGTGAACAGAATGATAATCCCGATGGCCATAATGGTAAAAGTGGCGAACATCACCGGGAAAGAGGTACGGCTCTGGATAAATGGGATCTTGTGGGTACGGATCATATGCACAATCAGTGTTTGTGACAATAATCCTTCAATAAACCAGCCGGACTGGAAGAGTGCCTGGTCTGCCGGCATGGTACATTTGAATACATACCACATGACCAGATAGGTGGCAATATCAAAAATAGAACTGATAGGGTCTATATAGATCATAAACCGCTTCAGGTCTGAGGCATCCCATTTACGGGGTTTTTCCAGATATTCCTTATCAACGCTATCAAAAGGGATCGTAGTTTGTGAAATATCATATAACAGGTTTTGGATCAGTAAGTGGATCGGCATCATCGGAAGGAAGGGTAGGAAAGCACTGGCAGCAAGGACACTAAACATGTTACCGAAGTTGGAACTGGCGGTCATCTTGATATATTTTATAATATTCCCAAAAATCTTCCGTCCTTCCTGTACGCCTTGCTCCAGTACCATCAGGTCTTTTTCAAGGAGAATAATATCAGCCGCTTCTTTCGCTATGTCGACCGCAGTGTCTACAGAAATGCCTATATCTGCCTGGCGCAGGGCTGCCGCATCGTTGATCCCGTCTCCTAAGAAACCGATCGTATGATCGTTTTTTTGTAAGAGAGTAATGATCCTGGCTTTCTGCATAGGAGTAAGCTTGGCGAATATAGTAGCTATTTTAGCTTTTTTTTCTAATTCTTCATCGCTCATTTCTTCAATCTCTGTTCCTAACAGGATGTGAGTGGTGTCTATCCCTACCTGCTGGCATACGGTTTTGGTGACGGCATCGTTATCCCCGGATAGTACTTTTACTTCCACCCCATGCGTATGAAGGGTCCGGATGGCTTCATAGGCAGACGGTTTAGGAGGATCTAAAAAGGCCAGATACCCTAACAGAACCATCCCGGATTCATCGGCTACGGAAAAAGCACTTTCTTTTTCTATCTAGCTTTTATGGGCAATTGCCAGGACACGCATTCCTTCTTTGTTCAGTTGTTCACTCCGTTTATAAATCTCCCTTTTCAATTCTTTGCTGAGTGGAGTGACCACTCCGTTGTATTCTGCATGGGTACAGATCTGAAGCATTTCTTCTACTGCCCCTTTCGTGATGATCTGTCTTTTCTTCTCATCATTTTCGATGACAACTGACATCCGGCAGCGGGTAAAATCAAACGGGATTTCATCGATTTTGGCATAATTATGTTCGATATTTTCAAATCCCAGTTCTTTACAATGAGAGAGGATGGCCCTGTCCATCAGGTTTTTTAGTCCGGTCTGGAAATAACTGTTAAAATAGGCATGACGCAGGATGCGCAGGTCTTCCTGACCCTGTACATTCAGATATCTTTCCAGAATGATCTTGTCCTGAGTTAAGGTCCCGGTTTTATCTGTACAGAGAATATTCATGGCTCCGAAACTCTGGATTGCATTCATATTCTTGACAATAGTTTTATGTTTAGACATCGTGATCGCTCCCTTGGCCAGATTAGAGGTTACGATCATCGGAAGCATTTCCGGCGTTAAGCCTACTGCTACGGATACGGCAAAAATAAAGGCATCAAACCAATCTCCTTTTGTAATCCCATTGATAAAGAAAACGAAAGGCACCATGATTAACATAAAACGGATCAATAACAGGCTTACATTATTGATCCCTTTATCAAAGCTCGTTTGTGCCCGTTCTCCTACCAGATTACGGGCAATTACACCCAGATAGGTATGCCGGCCGGTCGTGACAATAATTCCTTTCCCGGATCCACTGACCACATTGGAACCCATAAAACAGATATTATCTAATTCCACCACACTCCCGGTCCGGTGTATCCTGTCCTGTAATTCCGGAGTCTTTTCGATGGAATTCGATTCTCCGGTGAGCGAAGACTGGCTGATAAATAGATCCTTGGATTCAATGATCCGCATATCTGCCGGGATCATATCCCCTGCAGAAAGGGAGATCACATCCCCGGGAACTAAGTCTGTGATGTTGATTTCCCGGGTTTCCGGTTCCCCATATCTATAAACGGAAGCTGTGTTATTCACCATTTTTTTCAAGGTATCGGTAGCCTTACTGGATTTCCATTCCTGATAGAATCTCAGGAGACCACTGATAGCGACCATAGTGGTGATAATAATGACAGTAGCCCACTCCCGTTCATCCGGTTCCGCCATCAGTACGTCGATCACTAATGAAAGAAGCGCCAGGAACATAAGGATACCGATAAACGGATTGATAAATGTTTTGATAAACATGACAAAGAGTTTATCCTTACGTTCATGAGCAATCTCATTTTTTCCATACATTTTCTGCCGGGTCTCCACTTCATGGGCGGAAAGTCCTTTAGGGGAAGAGTTCAGGTACGCATAGGTGTTTTTAGTTTCCTAGTTAGCCGCTAAGAATAGTCTTTTACTGTTAAACTGGTACCCTTTCTTTCTGGTTTTTTTCTGATCCACATCATTGTGTCCTCCTTTTTAATCATGATGGACTCTTAGGAAAGAATGAGGAATAGCGTTTCCTTTCTTTCTTTTATCAGAGCCTGTTTATTTGTTACACGGAGCAAAAGTAGAAATGAGTTTTGCCTGATATGGTTAGAGAATAATTAGAGCACTATTAGAAAATGATTAGAGATCAGATATGTGGAATTTCTACTGTGAAAACCGTACCTTCATTCGGAGATGAACTTACCCGTATGGTACCTTTATGGAGAGTAATGATCTTCAGCACCAGTGCCATTCCAATCCCGTTCCCCTGTGCATAGTTCTTGTTGGTACCCCAGTAGAATGGAGTAAAAATATTTTTCATATCTTCTTCGGACAGTCCGATTCCTGTGTCTGAGAACCGAAGGATCGATCTGCTTGCAAAGAAGGAGATACGGGCTTGTGAAGTCTGGTTGTCAGAGAACTTACAGTTGTTCTCTATCAGATTGATAAAGGCTGTTTTGAGTAGATATTCATTTCCGGATACTGTGATCAGGGAATCATCTTCCGCCTCCTGTTCAAATATTAATTGAACCGTATAAGCCGGGTTCGCTTTCACTACACTTTCCCGGGCATCCAATAATAATTCATCCAGACGGATTTCCCGCATCGCGATCTGTTGTGAGTCGTAACTCGCTTTAGCTAAGTCTAATAGTCCGGCAGATAATTTGACAAGTTTCCGGGAGTCAGCCAGAATGTTTTCTAATGTTTGTTTATATTCCTCGTTAGTCCGTTCTTTGAAGAGGGCAATTTCCAGTTCACTGATCAAAGCTGCCAGAGGAGTCCGGAGTTCATGGGATATATTACTTACAAACATTTTCTGGGAATCAAAAGAGTGTTCCAGACGATCCAGCATCCGGTTGAAAGTTACAGCCAGTTCCCCAATCTCATCCTTTTCGTTACTTACCGGGATTCTTTTATTCAGGTTGGATGCGGTTAATGTTTCTACTTCATTGACGATACGGGAGACAGGCGAAAGCGAGCCTCGGGCGAGGAAATAGCCTACTATAAACAGTACGAACATTCCGGATAACCAGAGAACCAGCAGGACGGTTTGCAGGGTTTCCTGTTTGGCAAATCCATAACCGTCGTAGGCCGCTGCGGTAACTACATATTCTTTGCCTCCATACATATATAGAAAACCAACCACCTGGTATTTGTCGAAATAAAAATCAATTTCCTTTTTGGATATGATTTCCCGGATCATTTCCGGTGTCTCTTTGACAAGATCTATCTCCATTACATCATGATAGAGCAACTCAAAAGATGTGGTGTAAATAGCCACTTCCACTTCATCCAGGAACTGACGGTTATTGTGGTAGATCGACTGCATGATTTCGGCATCTACCCGGTTTTAAAGGAATAGGTTGGCTTTGGTGATCGCTTCTTTCCTGAGATCATGAAAGAACTCTTTTTCCCGGCTTTTTTCTGTGGTAAAATAGACAATGGTAACAAACAACAGAAAAAAGATTGCTGTGACTATGGTGTAATTCAGTGTTAGTTTTGTCCGTATTTTCATTCTTCAGATCTCAGCATAAATCCCATACCCGGTTTGGTCTGGATCAGTTTCACTTCAAAATCTTTATCTACCTTTTTTCGCAGGTAATTGATATAGACATCTATGAAATTTGTTCCGGTATCGAAATGCGTATTCCATACTTCTTCTGCAATTTCAATACGGGATAAAACCCGTTCCGGATGCTGCATCATATATTCAAGTAGGTTGAATTCTTTCGGAGTGAGTTTGATTTCTATGTTATTTCTATATACGGATTTGGTGGCTGTATTCATCGTTAGGTCCGCATACGTTAAAGTGGCTGGTTTCTCTTCCTGTAACTTTCCGGAACCTTTCCTTTTAAGCAAGACTTTGATCCTTGCGTTTAATTCACGGAAGTCAAAAGGTTTAACCATATAATCATCTGCTCCGGCATCAAATTCGTCTAATTTATCGTCGGTTGTGCCTAAGGCAGTCAGCATCAGGATCGGGATATCCGGATAGGTCTGCCGGATCAGTTTGCTTAATTCAAAACCATTTAGTTTAGGTAGGATTACATCAGAAATAACCAGGTCAAAACGGGTTGACCGGATCAGGCGGCTTCCCATCTCTCCATCAAATGCTAATGTTACCGTATAACCGCATTCTTCCAATCCACGTTTTAATAACTCAGCTACCCTCTGTTCGTCTTCCACTACTAAAATATGAATCATAGCGTCCGTATTTGTTTTATCCGTAACAAAGGTAAACATAAAAAAAGAACCCGGGACTATCTCCCGGGCTAATATCTTTTATCTAAGGCGGTTTTCCGGTCCGAAGCATTTTAAAAGGTAACATGATCCGGATCCGGTCCGATGCGTTTATTTTTGTTCAGCGACCCGATCAATTCCATCTCTTTGCCGGTCAGTTCAAAATCGAATATATCTATATTCTCCTGTAGCCTTTTCGGGTTGGAAGATTTAGGAATGGTTACCACTCCCCGCTGGAAATCCCAACGTAGTATGATCTGCGCTGCTGTTTTATTATGGGCTTCTCCTATGGCATTCAGAAGTTTTTCTTCTAATAAACCGGTTTGATTAGCGGCAAAAGGGCTCCACGCCTCCGGACGGATGTTATTTTCCATACAATAGGCTATGGTTTCCTCCTGATTCAGATAGGGGTGACATTCAATCTGGTTCACTGCCAAAATCAGATCACTTTCCTGCTGTAAGGTCTCTAAATGATGAACCTTGAAATTGCTGACTCCCACTGCTTTGGATTTCCCACTTTTATAGATCTCTTCAAAAATTTTCCACGTTTGCAGGAACTTTTCAGGTACCGGCCAGTGGATCAGATACAAATCTATATACGTTGTACCTAATTTCCGGAGACTCTCTTCCAATGCTTCCGTGACCTTACCGGATCGCTGTTCATCATTCCATAATTTGGTGGTAATAAAGATTTCTTCCCGGGGAATACTACTTTTCTGAATAGCTTTCTTTACCGTTTCTTCATTTTTATAATAAGCTGCTGTGTCAATATGTCGATATCCTATCCGTAATGCTTCCAGGATCGCATGTTCACTGTTCTCATTATCTTCCATACGGAAAACTCCCAGACCGATAAAAGGCATTTCCAGCCCGTTGTTTAATGTTGCTTTTGAAATCATGGTTGTATGTATTATCAAAAGTTATTTTATTTGAAAACATTTTCCAGAAGATAAAGGTTTTGGCCGGAAAAGCAATTCTCTTTTTTAAGAAAAACAGGTTCAGTATATAATTTGTAAATCAGCTTCTTGAGTTTTAGTGCGAGTAAAAGTGAGACAGGAAGTGGTAAAAACCTAATTGAAAATTTTGATATTTAAAATAAATCCGTACCTTTGCAGCGCATTAGAACAAAAACGGGGTGTAGCGCAGTCCGGTTAGCGCACCTGCTTTGGGAGCAGGGGGTCCCAGGTTCGAATCCTGGTACCCCGACAAAGAAAGCGAATCAAGTATCTTGATTCGCTTTCCTGTTTTATATGGGTTTGAAAAGATCGTTTGGTAAAGCTAAGGATATTTGTCTGGGATTAGTTAAGTAGTATTCCTGATCGAGGCAGAACAGATAAATAAATAATAATCAACTGTATTTGTTTTTTCTTACGTATTTTCTACTCCCACCCCTTTCAGGAAAATAGCAGATATATATATGTAAATTGTTAGTTAGTTAATCCTTTGCAGGATAAAAAATAGAATTAACAGATAATTATCCTTCAGAAATGTTTTCAGGATTTTCCTTGCTTTGTAAATTCTTGTTTTTACAGTGTTGTAAGGTAACCCTAAGTCTTTTTCTATTTCTTTGTATTTATATCTGTCCAGGTGCATCCGGAAAGGAATAAGATATTTTGGCTCTAATATCTCTATGGTATTATAGAGTTCCATTAGTTCATATTCTTCTTCCGGAGTCGGATTGTTTTGCCAGTCCGATGTATCCATTTCATAATAAATTTGATTTGGATCAATCATAGTAAATTCTTTTACTCTTTTGTGATAATTATCAATGAATAAATTTTCCATGATCTTTTTCGCCCATGCATCAAATTTATTTTTATCGACATATTTGTCGAGATTCTCATAAATAACCAGATACGTTTCCTGTATGAGGTCTTCCATATCCTCTTTCTTCAATTTATAGAAAGAAGCTTTCTTTTCGAGTATACTTTTTAACTCGTTGAAGATTTTGTTTTTCTTCATAATGACATTTTTTTTAAATTAATAATGTATATATATCTGCTCTTAACTACTTAACCGTATGCAAAATGAATGTTATCTCGGTTAAAATCCCTTTAGAGATTTTTAACCAATTGTTATATAAAAATTAAATAAATGTTTAATGTATTTAACTTTATGATAGGATATGAAATAGTTTTTGAGTGCTTCAGTTGTACAGGTAAATAAATTTTATGCAAAAATAGAGTTTATCATGCGGTAATATCTGTCATAAATACGCATAAGAAGTAGAAAGAGAAGGGTTTCCCGGAAAAAACCGTATTTTTGTATAATCTATATAAATCCAAAATATTGAGGCAACAGATATAAAATAGATTGTCCTGCATATATAATAAGTATGGGCGAATGGACAAATAGTAAATTCGATTCTTAAGAATGTATATTGTAAAGAAAACAATGGAGATTTCTGCATCTCACAGCTTGCGGTTATCTTATGAAAGTAAATGTGAACATTTGCATGGCCATAACTGGATAATTACCGTTTGGTGCCGTTCAAAAGAACTGAATGCAGATGACATGGTGATAGACTTCAGCCATATTAAACAGGAAATACACGCGAAACTGGATCATAAAAATCTGAATGAAGTCTTACCGTTTAATACGACTACCGAGAATCTGGCCAGATGGATCTGTGACCAGATTCCGACCTGTTATAAAGTAATGGTACAGGAGTCTGAACATAATGTGGCCTGGTATGAAGAAGATTAATGAAATCTTTTATAGTCTCCAGGGGGAAGGCTGTTTTACGGGAACACCGGCTGTCTTTATTCGTTTTTCAGGTTGTAACCTACAATGTGATTTTTGTGATACAGCCCATCAAGAGGGAGTCTGGATGTCAGATCAGGAGATTATAGAAGAGGTGGAGAATTATCCGGCTGCCCATGTTGTGTTTACCGGAGGAGAACCCGGATTGCAGCTTACCCGCGAATTGGTGCTGGCACTTAAAGAAAAAGGAAAATTTATTTAGATAGAAACAAACGGAACAGTGGTGTTACCAGAAGGAATTGACTGGATTACCTGTTCTCCCAAACCCGGAAAAGAAGCTGTGATTAAACACCCCGATGAATTAAAGGTGGTATATACCGGACAGGATATGGCGCTATATGAAGGTTTCACAGCTAAAGTTTTTTGCCTGCAACTTTGTTCGGGGCAAAATATCCGGGAAGTGATCGCATATATTCTCGATCATCCTAAATGGAGATTAAGCCTGCAAACCCATAAACTATTAGATATACCATAAAAAAAGTCATCCGGGGATACAGGGATGCGGTATGTTCCGCATGCTGATCTCCGGCTGACTTTTTATAGCTATGAATCTATTATACAGTCATTTATTAGTAAGTAATAGACAATAAGGGCAATGTAGTTTTACACAGTAAACATACCTATTTACCATTCCGGATAAGCAGATTTATCATAATTTCATTACTTATACCTTACCATTAATTTCTATAACGACTTCCTGTTAAAATTATATTTTATCAAATTAAACATGTATATTTACCCTGCTGATAAACTAATAGATATATGTATGATAAAACCAGTACGTTGGAAACTGTTAATTTTAATACTGATTAGTGTAATATCAGTGGGAAAAGCACAGCATAATCCGGTTCTTCTATTTCCGAAAGGTGCACCGGATGAAACCGTACAGATGGTAGAAAAGGCTGACATTGCTGAAGAAGCGGATGGTAGTTCTATCTTACGGATTACGAATGTCAGTGAACCTACGATTACGATCTATCCGGCTTCCGGAGAAAATAAAAACGCACCAGCTATGGTGGTCTGCCCCGGAGGAGGATATAGTATTCTCGCCTATGATCTGGAAGGCGACGAAATCTGTGAATGGCTAAATAGTATAGGGATTACAGCGGTCTTATTAAAATATAGAGTGCCCAGGCGGGAAGGACGGGAGAAACATGCAGCACCTTTGCAGGATGTACAGCGTGCCATTGGATATGTTCGTGCCCATGCGAAAGATCTGGGCATAGATCCGGGGCGGATTGGTGTTATGGGATTTTCTGCCGGAGCGCATTTGTCCGCCATGGTGAGTACGAATTTTTCCCAACGTACTTATCCTGCCATAGATGCTGCCGATAGGGTAAGTTGCCGTCCTGATTTTTGCCTGTTGGTATATCCGGCTTATTTGGATGGAGAATATTTTCAAGTAGCACCGGAGTTAAAGGTCTCTGCTCAGACTCCTCCGACTATGCTTATTCAGACGGAAGATGATAAACCTTATATTAATAGTAGTTTATTCTATTACTATGCTTTGAAAGAAGCCGGAGTTTCGGCCTGGATGCATCTGTACAGCACCGGAGGACATGGATATGGTTTGCGTGATAAAGGTACTGCAGTCACTACATGGCCTGCACGGGCGGAGGACTGGTTCAGGGAATTGAAAGTCATCCCTTAACAATAAGTCAGAAAAAAGAGAAGCCATCCTGCAAAGGATGGCTTCTGTGTATAATACCAGTTGTCTTAAGAACTATTTTAATAAGGATCCTATCGCAGATTTAGATTGAACCATCCCTCGTGGCTCCTTTATTCATCTGTAGTACGATACTAAACCTGCATTAAAATTAAAGCTGATAGTGATGTTAAAACAACCTTTGCAAGAGAAAGTTTATCCGGAAAAATTCCTCTCTTTTTATTTCAGGCTTGTATACAGGAAAAGGTTTAATAGAATTTATGAATGGACCGCCTGGAAAAAATATTTCTTTACCAGACTTAAGAAATAAGGTTAACAAATATCAGTAGTTCAGAACAGGAATCTATCCTTTTTTGTAAGGATTATCTTTCTTTAATCTTTTGCATCATATATACTATTTTACCGAAGAGCATACCTGAAAGAGAAGATGGGAAGGAATAAAGTTGGTCATTACAGGAATATTTTGTATCTTTGTAGAATGGAAAGCGTTCTGTATTCATTCATAAACCATGGGGATGACCGGTTTTGACAGCGGGTAGAAGTGGTTTGTAAGCATGTAGTGCGTTGTCGGCTTGCACTTAAATCTCAGTTGGCGAACAATTAACTGGCGAAAATAATTACGCTCTCGCTGCTTAATCGAAGTATAGTAGATTCAAGCTTAATCTCTGCAATAGTTGCGGGGACGTGACATCACCCGGATGCTGTGGCTCCGAAGCGGTCCGATCAGGTGGTGCAGCAATATCGGAGATAGTCTGAAGTAAGCCTCGGGCTTCAGATGAAACTTTAGAGGATAAGGTTAGAGTAGGTGGCTTCGATCTTGCTCTTTCCCGACAATTTAGGCGAAGATAAACATGTAGAAAGCAGATTAATTCCTCGTTTGGACGAGAGTTCGAATCTCTCCATCTCCACGATAGCCTCTGTAATGCGTTATATTGCAGAGGCTATTTTATCTATACTGTATACGCCTACACGCTTCTTTATCATTTCTCTCTGCACCATATCAGTCTTTCCTTATTTGTTTCCAGATTCCTGCTGCCTGCTTTTAGAATTTACCATCAGGGGATAACGGATTATGTCCTGATGGTAATGGATTATCATCAGGACATAATTCAGAAAACTTCCTACTTAGAGATGAAAGGATGGGTAGAAAGGAAGGAAAACTATTTTTCTGGCCAGGAGAAGCCTCTTTTGCAAAACTGGTTAAACCATTTCTGTGACTGCCGGAATATATATGGACCAGTGGTTATGCACGATTTTCCACTCATTGTCTGGATTCTTTCTGTATACTTCCGTACAATTCCATTGATAGGTCTTGCCTCCTGCTTCGGAGATCAGGTTAAAGGATAAGACTGCCATTCTTTCTGTTGCCTGTACTACCGGATTCACTATTTCACTTTTCTCTACTTGTACCTGTCCTTCTAAATTCCTGTAATAGGCTTCTATTGCGGTAAAACCGTCTAATCGTTTTTCCAGTGTCGGATCGAAATAGGTAAAATCTGCGTCATAGAGTGATAAATAACCGGAGGGATCTCCCTGATTTCATTTATCTAATGCCTCTTTTTCTAATGCAAGAATTATTTCCGGAATACAATGGAAGGATGTTTTTGGATTTGTGTGATTCATATTTATCTTGTATTTAGGTTTTTATATGGCAAATATAATCCGGGTAGGAAAAACAGGGATTTCATAAAACAGGATATAAATAGCACTTTTTACGGTTTTATTTTTTTTCTGTACGCTAAAGGGGTATAGCCGGTGTGAAAACGAAAGAACCGGATAAAATAGGAAGCAGATTCATAGTGGAGTTGTTCTGCTATTTCGGAAATGGTGAGTGGAGTATAAAGTAATAATTTTTAGCCTCTAACAGGAGCCTGTTTTGTATATAGGATTTGGCACTTATTCCTATGGTTGTTTTCACTATTTCATTCAGGTAGTTAGGGGTAATGCAGAGCCGGTCTGCATAATAGCCGGTTGAATGATTTTCTGTAAATGTCTCATGGACGAGAGTGATAAATTTACTTACATGCTGTGTAGGGATATCTGCCAGTATATGGGTTGGGTGAGTAATTTGGGAATAGACCCGGTTTAGTAACATTAATACTTCGTAAAGAATGGCCCGCAGGATATGTTTGTCTTTGACGGAATAGGTGTGGATCTCTTTCCGGATGGTTTGTATGGAATAAGAAATTCGTTCCCATATTTCTTCATCCAGTGTGATGCAGGAGGTCGGCCGTTCCATTTTGAAATAAAGGACCTGTTGCAGGAACCGGCGGTCATTGAAAAAGGAAAGTAGGAATTCTTCCTCGAAGATCAATGCGAATCCGTTTCTTATGGAATCGGGGTCCCAGCTACTGATATCTCCTGGTTTGGAGAAGATCACATCTCCTCTGCTTACCAGATAGGTTTGTTCGTTAATCGTAAATTTCCCTTCTCCTTCTGTGATCAGCGTAATGTCATAGTAGGTCAGTGAATGGACCGGCTCATAGCTTATATATTTCCTGATATCTTCTAAGGAAACTACATCTACCAATAGTTCGTCCCCATATTTAGTTTTGTAGAAATTATATTGAGGCAGGTTTTTCATATAGGATAATCGCTGATTCTTCCGGCAAAAGTAATGGAATCTCTTGTTTCCTGTTGTTTTTAACTGCTGTTTATCCGGAAATTGCCGGGACTGAAAAATATTATCTGTTTTTCCTGACGGTTTGAAATTAAACTATATCTCTGTTATACTTTGTAGTAAAAGCCCTTATCTGTACTTAATTATATGAAAAAACTTATTTGGATTATTTTTCTTCTTTTCTGTTCTGTGGTGTATCTGTCAGCCCAGATCTCACAAGCCATAGAATTTGATAATATAAACGGGGACGGGGATATTATCAACTGTTTTTTCCAGGATAAAAAAGGAATTATCTGGATTGGTTCCGGTGGAGGATTATATACCTATAATGGGGTGTCTATGCAGAAGAAGGGATTGCAGGCTCCTACCCAATTGATCAATCAGATGGTTCATTGTATGTTGGAAATCGATGAACTAAACTATTATACCGGTACCAGTAATGGGTTGGGATTGCTGAATATAGAAACCAATATGTATCAGTTGTATTACGGTACGGAAGGGCTGAATATCCGTTCCCTTGCCCGGCTGAATGACCGGGAGATCTTGCTGGGTACCATGAGTGGACTGTTCCGGTATGACTTGTATGCCCATACCCGGGAATCTGTGCAGCCGCTGGCTTCCTATCCGGTGTATTCCATTATTGTCCGGGATGAAGATACTTTTTTTATCAGTGGTTATCAGGGTTTCTATTTATATGAGCCGGAGAAAGATCAGTATACTTTTATTCCTTTACCGGGAACCGAGGGGGATCCGTCGTTAGTGATCTCTATGATCTGGGATCATGAGGGTAAGGATATCTGGGTCGGAACGGAAAGGGGATTATTGAAGTACCATATAGAAAAACACCTCTTTGAACCAGGGTCTTATTTGTCGGGTAATTCCATAAAGACCATGCGGATGGCTGCGGATGGGATTCTTTGGGTCGGTACAGATAACGGATTATATGTTTATTCTCCGTCAACGGGCCGGTATAAATATCTGGTCCATAGTCCCCGGGATAGCCGGTCGTTGATCAATAATACTATCTGGGGAGTGTTTGAGGACCGGGAAAATAATATGTGGCTGGGAACAGGCCGGGGAATTTCACTTTACCGGCATACTACTTCTTTCCGGGTGTACCAGTGGGAAAGTATTGTGAAATCGGATGAGGGGAACTGGCTGGAATGCATCTTCCGGGATTCAAGAAACAATATCTGGTTAGGGGGGAGTAATGGTCTGGCTGTTTATAATCCGGCCACCCATCAATCTGCCTGGTATAAAATGACAGGGAGTGAACATTCTATTTCCCATAACCGGATCCGGACTATTTATGAAGACCGGGATGGAGATCTGTGGGTAACAAATGATGGGAGCATCAGCCGGTTTGATTACCATACCCGGCGTTTTATTAATTATATTATTATGGATTCTACTCAAACCCGGAATGCAAACTGGGCGTATAATATAGTGGATGATGATAATGGGAATTTATGGATATCTTCTTATTTAGGTGGGGTTTTTGTGGTTAATAAAAAGAATTTACTTGCCCGGTCGAAGTCCCGGTATCTGGCGGAAAAGAATTATTTTATGAATCCCGGCCGGAATGGTTTAATTAGTAATTGTGTACAGCTTTCGGCCATGGATAGGAACGGAAATCTCTGGGTACATGGAAAAGGGTTGGAGGGGCTTAATAAAATAGACGTAGAGAATAACCGGGTAATTCATTTTTCCCAGGGCTTGGCGGATAGTGAACTGCCGGAGTATAAGATTGCCTATATTATGGCAGGGGAAGATGGCTATATTTGGGTAGGAACCTGGGGTGCCATGGTCCGGATCGATCCTTTAACGGATGAGTTTACTGTTTTTGAGGATGAGCACCTTTCGGAAAAAGGGATCTATCATATGGCTGAGGAGAAAGAAAGAATATGGCTGATCGTGTCGGACGGGATCTGTGCATTTAATAAGAAAGACCAGACTTTTCAGTATATGTTGCTGGAAAGAGCACCTTATTCTGTGGGATATTGGGATCCGTATGACCAGCAAATGTGGATTGGCGGGGAAGATCACTTTTTGTCTTTTTCACCGGAACATTACCTGAATTATGAAGAGAATGAGTCTGTGTTGTTGCTAACGGATTTGTATGTTAATGAAAAGAGAGTGACTGCCGGTGAAAAAACGGATGGTTCTGTCATCCTGGATAGAGATATTCTTTTCACGGATGAGATCACTTTAAAGCATCATCAGAACCATATCTCTTTTCAGTTTACGGACGTGAAATACAGCCGCTCTATCAAACCTCATTATTTATATTACCTGGAAGGGGTGGATAAAATCTGGAGGGGACTGGATTCTCATCCTAACCGGATTTCTTATTCTAATCTGATACCCGGAAAGTATAGATTATTTATTAAACAGGTAAAGGGCAATGACTTGGACGTAACTCCTGAGCTGATCCTGTCCGTACGTGTCCTGGCCCCCTGGTATGCCAGCTGGATGGCTAAATGTATGTATGCTTTACTGTTGGGTACGTTATTTTTATGGATTCTTAATTATTTTCGGGTGCGGAACCGGCTGAAAATAGAACGGATTGAGCGGGAAAAGACACTGGAGTTATCTAATATGAAAATGGAGTTCCTGAGTAATATCTCTCATGAGTTGAAAACACCATTAAGCCTGATACTTAATCCTGTCAATAAAATAGTGGCTGAAACCAGGAACGCTTCTCTAAAAGAACAGTTGAAACTGGTACAACAGAATGCGGCTCGTTTAAATACGCTGGTGCATCAGATCATTCATTATAAAGATAAGGAGCACACGCTTTCCGGACTGAAATTTTCCCGTCTGGAATTCGTAGAGTTTATTCACAGTATTCTGCATATGCATGCGGAGGTGTTTAGTTCCAAGCAGATCCGGCTGGATTTTACTCCTTGCCAGGAGCGGGTCTATGTCAGGGCTGATATTTTTAAACTGGAAGCTATTCTTAATAATCTGATCTCGAATGCTTATAAGTTTTCCCATCCGGAGAGTGTTATCACTATACGGTTGGATGTACAGGACAAAGAAAACAGGCTTCTGCGTTTGCAGGTGGAAGATGGGGGTGTTGGTATTCCCCGGAAAGACCTGGCATTGATTTTTGAACGTTTTTACCAGTCGGACCAGCATCGTTCTATCAATAGTGAGGGCTCTGGGATCGGGCTTTCTCTGGTGCGCAATTTTACGGAGCTACATGATGGTAGAGTGGAGATCGCCTCTGAAGAGAATAAAGGAACTACTGTCACTTTATATTTACCTATTCTGGATGCGGATCTGCCTGATCCTGTAATTACCGGGCAAAAAGAAAAGATGAACAGCCATATCAAAGTGTTGGTTGTGGAGGATAATGTGGAGATTGCCCAGTTTATAGCGGAAAATCTGCAGGGTGCTGATTACCGGATTGCACATAATGGGGAAAAAGGTATGGAGGTTGCCCTGGACTACCTCCCGGATGTGATCATTGCTGATATTATGATGCCTGTGATGAATGGACTGGAAATGAGTAGGCTGTTAAAAGAAAATGTTAATATGGCTACTATTCCGGTGATTATCCTGACGGCTAAGGATGATCAATACACGGAAAAGGAGGCTTTCTCTATGGGGGTGGAGGCTTTCATTTCGAAACCATTTGATATGGATATGTTGAATATGCGTATTCAACGTATTTTTGAGAATAAAAAACATCTGATCAATAAACTCCGCCAGAAATCCCTGATCCGGGAAAAGGAGATTGTCGCGGAATCGCAGGATGAGATCTTTCTGAGCCGGATCACTGAGATCATCGAGGATAAACTGGATGACCCGGAATTGAATGTACAGAAGCTGGCGGATCTGAGTGGTTACAGTGCCAAACAGATCTACCGGAGGATTAAACTTCTGACAGGAAATACAGCGGTTGATTATATAAAATCCATACGCCTGAAAAAAGCGGCTTTGTTGTTATCCCAGAAAAAATTTACTGTGGCGGAAGTGATGTATATGGTTGGGTTTTCCAATCATTCTTATTTCTCTAAATGTTTTTCTTCCCGATACGGAAAAACTCCTAAACAATATATGGATACAGGAGTCTCAGGCTCCTGTATCCATTCTCTGATCATGCTTATCCTGCCTTTTGTCCGATTTTTATCCTCATTTTTTCTTTTTATTTCTATCCTGTCTTTTTTCTTTTGTTTTATGGAAATTTTCAACCAGCCTACCTGGAAGGATTTCTATTAATTTGAATATTCAATAACCTGGATACCTGTAGATGGGAAAAACCGCAATTATCTTACTAATACTATAATATAAATCAATTTGAGAACAACATGAAAAACAGACAAATTTCAGCACTTCTTGGAATGTGTGTACTGGGTTTCTACTCTGTTGCTGCTGAGAACTTCGGTGTTCTGGAGGAAAAAGCAATGGTAGGTCCTATGATTTCCATGACACAACAACAGGCCGGGAAAGTTGCAGGAGTGATTGTAGACTCGTATGGAGACCCGATTATCGGGGCGAATGTTTTAGTGAAAGGAACTACGAATGGAACTATTACGGATTTTGATGGTAATTTCAGTCTGGATTGTAATCCTCAGGATGTATTGCAGATCACGTATATCGGTTATCTGTCCAAAGAATTAGTAGTGGGAAACCAGCAGAATATCCGTATTGTACTGGATGAAGACACAAAGGCTTTGGATGAAGTGGTGGTGATCGGATATGGTGTACAGAAAAAGGCAGACCTTACCGGTTCGGTAGCGAATGTAAATGCAGATAACCTGAATATTGCGAGTAATTCAAATATTGGTTAGGCCCTGCAGGGTAAAATTGCCGGGGTGGATATTGTCTCTTCCGGAGGTACTCCGGGACAGGGTGCGCGGATAATGGTTCGTGGTGTCGGTACATTGAATAATTCCTCTCCTTTATATATTGTGGATGGAATGTATATGTCCGGTATTGATCATATTAATCCGAATGATATTGCCAGTATTGACGTGTTAAAGGATGCATCTTCTGCGGCTATTTATGGTTCCCGCGCTGCGAACGGGGTGGTAATCGTCATAACGAAGGAAGGAACAAACACAGAAGGGAAAGCCATTGTAGATATTTCTGTGAATGTCGGAGTCTCTTCTCCTTCCAGGTATCTGGATATGCTGGATGCTGCAGGATGGGCGGAAGTAACCACTGTTGCACGTGAAGCGATTGGTCTTGCTCCGTTGGAGATGGCACAGGATTTATCCGGTAAAGAAGATAATGACTGGCAGAAGATCATGTTAGGCCCGGCTTTGATGCAAAATTATAATGCTTCTATTAAAGGGGGTAATAAGAATTCTACTTATTATACCAGTGTGGGTTACTTCAATCAGGATGGTACGGTAAAGGGAACGAATTACCAGCGTTATTCTATCCAGTCAAAAAATGACTATAAAAAAGGTATTCTTTCCGCAGGTACGAATATTGTACTTAATTCAATCATAACAATCCGTTGCACTCTGAATTAAGAGGAGGTATGATCGGAACCATTCTGCAAACAATTCCGACACTAAGTAAATATGATGATACCCGTTTGGGTGGATATGGAGCTTCTTATGGTGACGTAACGAATTTACCCCATCCGTTAGGGATTGTGGATAAAAGTATTTATGATCGTTATCAGGAAAATGCGACTGTCAATGCGAACCTCTATGTACAGCTGGAACTATATAAAGGTTTGAAGTATAAGCTGAATCTTTCTCCTGATTTTGATTTTGGACATTATAAATATTTTGAAAATGAATATGACTTTGGGTTAGAAAGTAATTCTGTTACTATGTTAACTGACCGTCAGACCCGTGAACGGAATATACTGGTTGAAAATCTGTTGACATACGACTGGACGTTTGGTGACCATAAAGTTTCTGCTTTGGCCGGTTATACTTATCAAGATAGCCGTTATCGCTGGTTACAGGCTTATGGTGAGGGACTTCCCCAGGGATTATATGAAATTGATGCTTCCACTACCAACCGGAGTAATGAGGGATGGTTACACAGAAATGTCCTGACTTCCGTATTAGGTCGTGTCTTCTATTCTTATAAGAATAAGTATTTAGTCACCACCACTATTCGCCGGGACGGTTCTTCCAAATTCGGTAAAGATCATCGTTACGGATATTTCCCTTCTGCTTCTATCAGTTGGGTATTGACCGAGGAAAGCTTTATGCAGGATGTCAAATGGCTGGATTTCTTTAAAATCCGTGGTGGTTACGGTGTGTTAGGTAATCAGGAGATTGTTCCTTATCAATATTCTTCTACTATTACTACGGGTATTAACTATCCCGATGGAAAAGGCGGGCTGATCCAGGGTGCTTTCCCGAAAGAGTTTGCAAATCCGGATATTAAATGGGAAGAAACAGCTATGACGAATGTGGGTATTGATATGCATGTCCTGGCTAATAGACTAAGCCTGACTGCTGACTGGTATGTGAAAAATACGAAAGACATTCTGTTGACAGTTCCTATCCCTATTTCTTCCGGAGGAGCTAATGACCCGGTAAGAAATGCCGGTAAGATCCGGAACCAGGGATTTGAATTTAATTTAAGCTGGAATGATCGTATTAATAAAGATCTTTCTTATGGTGTCAGTTTCTTAGGTAGCCATAATAAAAATGAGGTGATCAAACTGGGTACCGGTACGCAGGCTATCTGGGGTGGTGCTACTGTTCAGAATATTAATACCAGTAAAACATTAGCTGGGTATCCGATCGGAGGATTCTGGCTGATCCCGACTGATGGTCTATTTGGTAGTGATGCGGAGGCAGATGCCTATGTAAAAGATGGTGTGAAGATCCAACCGAATGCAAAAGGTGGGGATGTGAAATTTGTGGATACCAATGGTGATGGTACAATCGATGATGAAGATCGTGTATATATGGGTAGTCCGTTCCCTAAATTTACCATGTCTTTGAATGCCAATGTTACCTATAAGAATTTTGATGCTTCTGTCGGATTCCAGGGGGTATTTGGTAATAAGATCTATAATGCAACCCGTCAGACTTTAGAGGATGTAACCAAAGGTACGAACTTCCTTGCTTCTGTGCTGGACTATTGGACCCCTGATAATCCGAATGCTAGCTATCCGCGCCTGGTTTGGGATGATCCGAACCGTAACACGCGTGCGGAATCAGACAGATATCTAGAAAGTGGTTCTTATTTCCGTCTTCGTAGTTTACAGGTGGGCTATACGTTCCCGATCGAGTGGTTCAAAGGATATATTGATAAAGCCCGTATCTATGTGAATGCAGAAAATTTATTTACTATTACCGGGTATACCGGTTATTCTCCTGACGTAAATGTGGTGGATGATAATGACCGGAAAGATCCCAGTAAGATGACTTCTACATATCGTGGATTTGATTACTTTATCTATCCCAGTAATCGTGTATTTATGATAGGGTTAAATATAACATTTTAATTAGTAAGATTAGTATGAAAAAGTATTATATCATATTGCTGAGTGTAATCGTAACCGGATTATTCCTGGCATCCTGTGAGGATCAGTTGAACCAGATGAATCCAAACCAGGCAACAGAAGATACCTTCTGGCAAACTGAATCTGATTTTCTGCTGGCGTTGACTTCTTGTTATACTCCCCTGAAAAACGCATTGAATGGTGGATATTACGGAACCCGTGGTGTCATGTTACGTATTGCCCGTGCGGATGAAGTGGAATTCAGAAATGATATTGTTGATGTATATACGGTAAGCCATTTTACCAATAGTAATACCAACTCTCTGACTCAGGGAATGTTCTATCAGTTCTATAATGCACTGTACCGGACTAATTCTATCATGCAGAAGCTGGAAGAGAAACAAGATGACTTTTCAGTGGAGTTCCAAAATTCGGTTACTGCAGAATGTTTATTTATTCGTAGTTTTTACCTGTTTCAGTTAGGAAAAGAATTTAAAAATGCTCCTTTGAAATTGACGGCTTCCCAGGTACCTTCTACTTTCCCGATTGAGAAATCCAGTCAGGCTAAGATCTGGGCACAGGCGAAAGAAGACCTGAAAATAGCTGCCAATCTTTTACCTGTTGAAAATGATCTGGGTAAACCAACTAAGGGTGCAGCTTTGGCGGCTTTAGGAAAAATTTATATTTATGAAGAGGACTGGCAGAATGCAATTGATGTTCTGGAGCCTTTAACTGGTTCTCCTTACTCGTATGAACTGGTGGCAGATTTCTATTGGAATTTTGATGAAGACCATAGTTTTAATGAAGAAAGTATTTTTGAACTGATCATTGACAGTACGGGTGGTACGGATTTATGGGGTGATGGTGAGAATATTAATTCTACCCAGACTAATACCCGTCCGAAGGAATACGCTGCTCCGGAAGTAAATGGATGGTATGAAGCACAACCTACTCAGACTATGATGGATATGTTTCTGGCTAAACCGGATAAAGATGGTAACCCGGATTATCGTGCCCGCATGTCTGCTGCCTGGGATTATGATGGGGCTACTTACTATCAACAGGCTTTTCGTGAGGTATTTGATGAAAGTAAATGGAATACCTACTGGATCCTGAAATATTAAAACTGGCAGACTCAGACAGAAGAACCGAATCCTCCTATGTCCTGCCTGAATGAACGGGCCATTCGTTATGCAGATGTGATTCTATTGTTAGCTGAAGTATATATGAATCAGGGAAATTATTCAAAGGCTGTGGATTATCTAAACCAGATCCGTAGACGGGCTAACCTGAAGGATTACAGTGGTGCCCTGACTAAAGATGATATATTTAAGGATCTGGAACATCAACGGGCTATTGAGTTCTTTGTGGAAGGAGAACGTTTTTACGACCTGCGTCGTTGGGGATTACTGGAAGAAAGGCTACGGGCACAGGATCCGATCCGTTATCAGAATTTTGCTTCCGAATAAACCGGTGGTACTAATAAATTCTATTACTTCCCTATTCCTGCTAAGGAGTTAGAAACAAATGAATTGTGTACTCCAAACGAGGGATGGTAAATATAATCAGGAGTTAAAGGAGTTAGCAGAAACTATGTTTCTTCGTAGTTAAGGAGTAGGAATTAAAAATGCATACCCATCTTTTTTACTTACTTCTTAACTACCAGTGAAACGTTAACTCCTCTGATTACTTTTAAAATGCTAATATCATGAATATGTATAAATATATATTTCTGGCGTTATTACCTGTTTTGTTTGCCTGTCAGGAAAACAAGGTTCTGGAAGAGACGAAGATGTTGTTTAATGATGGCTGGAAATTCTACCGGATAGATCCGCATACGAATCCTCCTCTGGATTGCCATCTTCCGGATTTTAATGATTCTGCCTGGGAGGAGGTTCGTATACCTCATACTCCACGTATAGAACCTCTGGTTGTGAACGACCAGTGGCAGGGTGATTGCTGGTACCGGAAGACCTTTTCTCTTCCTGAATCCTATAAAGACCGTATCCTCTTCCTGAAGTTTGAAGCGGCTATGAATGTAGCTACCATCTGGCTGAATGGGGAACCTCTCGGAGAGCATTTAGGAGGATATCTTCCTTTTAGTATTGATCTTACAGGTAAGTTGTTATGGGGAGAACCCAATGTGATTGCTGTGAAACTTAATAATGAGGATAATCCGGTCACAGGGCCTAAACCATTAATTACTCTGGACTTTAACACGTATGGTGGTATTTACCGGGATGTAACTTTGATTTCCAAAGATCCGGTTTATATTACAGATGCTAATTATGAACAGGTCATAGGAGGGGGAGGTATATTCTTCCGTACGGAAAATGTTTCAGCTAAAAGTGCTCAGTTAATAGCCAGTACCCATGTCAGGAATCGTTCTGATAAGAACCAGACTGTACAGGTAGTTTATTCTTTGTATGATCAGGCTCACCAGAAAGTAATCACTTTTAAAACCTCTGAAAGTGAAGTTTCCATGGGTGGAGAGGTTACACTGGCTGCAGAGGAGCTGTTGACTCAGCCGGATTTATGGTCTCCGGCGTCGCCTAATTTGTATAAACTGGAAGTAGAGCTGTTGACCAATGGTGTAGTCACAGACCGGGAAGAACTGAAAGTAGGTATACGAGATATAAAAATAACGAATGAAGGGCTTTGGCTAAATGGTGAGAAAACATTTTTGCGTGGAGTGAATCGTCACCAGGAATATCCTTATATCGGATATGCATTGTCTGATAATGCTCAATACCGGGATGTATATACTATCAAAGAAGCTGGTTTTGATTATATCCGGAGTGCCCATTATCCTTTTTCGCCGGCTTTCCTGGATGCCTGTGATGAATTGGGAATCCTGCTGTTAGATCCTATTTTAGGCTGGCAATATTTCGGGGACGAGGCTTTTGCTGAATTTGCTCTTGAATCCTGTCGCCAGTTGATTCGCCAGGATAGGAATCATCCTTGTATACTGGCCTGGGAACTTTCTATTAATGAATCGTGGATGCCGGAATCTTTTATGGATCAGACCCGTGTAATTTCGAAGGAGGAATTCCCGGTTACCAATTGCTATAATGTCGGTTGGATCAATTATGAAGCGTATGATATTTATATTGAGGCCCGTCAGCACAGGAACGGTCTGGACCCTACGCGTCCCTTGATTGTTTCTGAATATGGTGATTGGGAATATTATGCACAGAATGCCGGGTTTAATCAGGACAGCTGGGCTGACCTGAAGAGTGAAGACCGGAGCAGCCGCCAGCCTCGTGGTTCCGGGGAAAAGAGATTATTACAACAGGCACGGAATATACAGGAAGCTCATAATGATAATCTTTCTACTCATGCTTTTGCTGATGGATATTGGGTTATGTTTGATTATAACCGTGGATATAGTGATGATCTTGAATTTTCAGGTATATTGGATATTTTCCGTTTACCTAAATATTCGGCCTGGTTTTTCCGTTCGCAGTTGAATCCGGCTGTGGAAAATGTGTTATTTATTGCTTCAGAGTGGAAGCCCGGAGTCTCTCAGGGAGTACGGGTTTTCAGCAATGCAGATGAAGTGGGGTTGTATCTGGACGGAGTGCTGGTGGAAAGAAGAAAACCGGATACAGATCTCTTATCTGATAACCTGAAACATCCTCCGTTTTCTTTTCCTGTTAACTGTGAGGAATCCGGGGTTCTGGAAGCTGTAGGATATATTAACGGGACAGAGGTAAGCCGTACGCAACTGGCTACTGCCGGTACACCGGAAACGGTAACGTTACTTTGTCCTTTCCAGGGAAAGGTACCGGCTACCGGTTGTAATGATGTTTTGTTTGTCTATGCGGAAATAAAGGATGCTACCGGTACAGTGGTTCCGGAAAATGGACTGGCTGTTACTTTTAGTGTTGAAGGAGATGCTGAAATCATCGGCCCGCAGACTGTGGAGGCGCAAGCAGGGATTGCTGCTATTCTGATCCGTATAGGAGATAAACGTGCTCCGGTTAAAATTAAAACCACATCTGCATGTAAGGATGATGAATTAACTATAGAACCTGTGTGAATGGATCACCTGGTACACAGGTGATATTTACCATGATCATAGTCAAAAAAGGATACAGGCAGATTTTCTGGTTTATAGATCAGCATACTTTAAGACCTGACTATCGAAATAACTCTCTCTGCTGTATTTCTTTTTTGGCTATGATTTTTTATGAAAGAGATGTTGAGATCTATTTATAGATGTATTATTTCCCCGGTTTTCTTCCGGTTAATCCGAAAAGAACCTTACGGATTGTTTTTCATTTCTTTTCTTAATTTGGAAGGTCCCATACCGTAATATTTTTTACAATAGGAAGTAAAGTGAGCAGGAGAACTGAATCCAAATTCTTTTATGATCTGTCCGATCGGGATGTTTACATCAGTTAACCTGTTCCGGATATGCCTTGACCGTTGTTTTAACATCCAGCTGTAGGGAGAATCCCCGAAGTAAGTTCTGAATTTTCGGGTTAATGAGCGGACAGAAGAATTGCATAGTTTTGCCAGTTCTTCCACCGTTTTTACATTCTGGTAGTTTCTAAGGATAAATGCCTTAAAATCCATATTTTTATTAATAATAGGAGACAGAAATACAGCTAACTCCTGTTTGGTATAAAAGGCTCTCAGGACAAGAAATACCTCTTTTTGTTTGGCTTCATGTAAATGTTTACATTGAATTTTATGAGTGAGATAAAAATGAACACTTTTCAGAACTTCTTTCATGGGTTCCCGGATTGGGAGTCTATGAAAGGATTCTTCCTGTGAGCTGTAAGGGGTTAATGACTCCAGGGCTATCTGGTCACATAAAGTGAATTGGTTATCGAAACTTAGTAAAATATATCTTACCTGGGTGAATGTTTTTCCTGTAAAATCCATATCCTGGGAAATAAATATCATTTCCCCACCTGAGCATGGCTGATTGGTAAATTCATTATAAGAAACTACTATCTCTCCTTCCAGAAGGAAGAGTAGGTAATTATAATATTTATCTTCAATGTGGAGTGTGGAATCTTTTTCTAGTTCTTTATAATTAAATCCTATGTGAAAGTCTGATACGTAGTTTTTGCAGGCTTGATGTTCTTCTACATATAATAGATCCATACTTAGCTTTATTTGCGTAATTGTAAATTGGGTTAATTCAAAAAATGCTTCTACTGTTGTTCTATAAATGATCTCTCTTCTCTACGGTAATTTATATATTTTGTTATGTTGATAATACTATGGAACAAATATAGCTATCGTATTTTAAAACTGTGTTACACATATTAAACAATCTATTTTACCAAATGGTCAGCTGTTTATTAATTATAAGTTTATGTTTGGTTATAAAATGTAAATATTAGAACTGTTTTTCGTAAAAACTGGATTTATTCCGTCTTTTTGTTATCCTGTGAATGAATCTATGGATTTATTTGTGACCACTTTAGGGTTGGTTTTCCATATTTTTCTAAGATTTGTAGAAAAAACTCCTATTTAATTTTAATATTACTGGTAAAAATGGATTTTTCTTATTATTTTGCAAACCTAAAAAACCAATGATATAATTTTTTATTTCCGGGAGAAGGGATTTAGGGGAAAAAGGTGTTTGAATTGTAAACCGGGAAGGTAGGAAAAAGCCACTAGGATTTTCTAACGTTTCGGCACAATTAATTAATAATATGATTATCCGCATAATGTCCTATTATAAATTCTGGATTTGAAGTCGGA
>JAJQFE010000078.1 GCA_021201295.1 Tannerellaceae bacterium
ACCCGCGACCCTAACCTTGGCAAGGTTATGCTCTACCAACTGAGCTACTTTCGCGAAAAGTACTCGAAGCGGGACTTGAACCCGCACAGCTGCAATAGCCAAAGGATTTTAAGTCCTTCGTGTCTACCATTCCACCATTCGAGCATCCTTTCTCTAAAGAATGAGCGAAAGACGGGATTCGAACCCGCGACCCTAACCTTGGCAAGGTTATGCTCTACTAACTGAGCTACTTTCGCATTGGTTGTGTTTGCGTTTGCAAAGGTAGATGATTTTTTTATTTTTGCAAATAAAATAAAAGAAAAAAGACCTTTGAAACCTACTATTTTCTTAGTTTCTAACTGTAAACCCTGAACTTGTATAAATTACATTATACCGGGTAAGATTATACGTTGTTGGACCCTCTACCCGTAGTCCACCCTGGGCAATATTGTAAATAGATCCACATTTGGGACATTCGGCTTCCAGTCCGGTGTCATCGGCTTCTATCCGGACACTTTGGGAGGCTTCATAAGGACAGGCTAATTCGTATGCATAATAGACATCATCTAATCCGTGTACCAGTAAAACCCCTGCATATCCTGTTTTTTCTCCGTCATATAGTGGGGTGGTGACTGTTTTAGTTGCCAGTAGGTTTTTAAGATCCCTATAATGATAACTACTTAAATCCACATCTAAATAGACCAACCCGTAAATAGCTGGTTGTTCAGTAGTATTACAGGATAAAATGGTGAATAGGATCGTAATAAAAAAGAATTTTTTCATCTCATTATTCTCCAATCAACTTTCTTTCTGCAGTATTAACTGTCTCAAATGCGAATTCGTCCACTACTTTCTGCATCATAACAGAAATGTGATCGTTACAAAGATTACCGATACTTCCTTCGTGTGTATGCCGGATGTTCCTGCCGGGTGTAAAATTTCCGGCTTCAATCTCTAATCCAACCTGTTTGTAAGCATCCCGGAAAGGTACACCGGAAAGCACCAAACGGTTCACCTCTTCTACACTAAAGAGAAGGGCATATTTTTCGTCCTGCAGAATCTCCTGGTTGACTTTTACCTCCTGCATCATGTAAGTCACCATACGCAGACAGTCTTTCAGTTCATCGAAAGCAGGTAAAAATACCTCTTTGATAATTTGTAGATCACGGAAATAACCGGATGATAAATTATTGGTAATTAACGTGATCTGTTGAGGAAGTCCCTGGATCTTATTACATTTGGCACGGGTAAGTTCGAATACGTCCGGGTTCTTCTTATGCGGCATAATACTGGATCCGGTAGTGAACTGGTCCGGTAATTGGATAAATCCGAAATTCTGACTGTTAAACATGCAGGTATCGAAAGCCAGTTTGGAAAGGGTTGCTGCCAGCCCTGCCATAGCGAATGCGACTGTACGCTCCATTTTCCCTCTGCCCATCTGTGCATAGACCACGTTGTAATCCATGGAATCAAAGCCTAACAGATCAGTAGTCATCTGACGGTTTAAAGGAAAAGAAGAACCATATCCGGCAGCAGAACCTAAGGGGTTCCGGTTACATACCCGGTAAGCAGCCAGCATAAGTTGCAGGTCGTCCACCAGACTCTCTGCATAGGCTCCGAACCAGAGTCCGAAAGAAGAGGGCATAGCCACCTGTAAATGGGTATAACCCGGTAATAAAATATCTTCGTAACGGCTACTCTGGGATAACAATACCTGAAACAGGTCATTGCTGAGAGTCGCCAGTTCCTGTATCTGTGCCCGGGTAAAAAGTTTCAGGTCCAGTAGCACCTGGTCGTTCCGGGAACGGCCGCTATGGATTTTCTTCCCGGTATCTCCCAAAGCACGTGTCAGCATCAGTTCAACCTGGGAGTGAACATCTTCCACGCCTTCTTCGATACGAAATTCCCCTCTTTCTGCCAGCAGGTATATTTTCTTTAACTCAGCCAGTAAATGAGTTAATTCTTCCCGGGTCAGCAATCCAATACTTTCCAGCATCGTACTATGTGCCATAGAACCCAGCACGTCATACTTTGCCAGGTAAAGATCCATTTCGCGGTCTTTGCCTACTGTAAAATTTTCGACCGCCTGATCGACTTTTACATTTTTTTCCCAAAGTTTCTGAGCCATACCAGTGATTTTAATAAGGAAGTCCGGCCAGGATAGTCGAAATTTTATCTATGGCATCCTGCAACGGTTTGGAGACCATAGGTTTTAAGAATGGGTTCAGATCTGCCCGGACTGTTAATTTCATCCGGGTATCTAGTTCAGCTACCTGTTTCAACTGTATCCATAAATGCAACGGTACAGGTGAATTCGTAGTCGTGAACTTGATCGTTTTATTCGGTTCCCGCTCTACAATCTCAAACGTTATCGTACCTACAGGATCGACAGCCAAACTACAGGAGTCACTGTCGAATGTAAATTCTTTTATTTTGTCTTGTGGAATACGGTCTTTTACCCGTTCAAAATTAGACAGGTCAGATAACATAGCAAAAATCTGATCGTCATTATAAGGTATTTGCTTTACCTCATTAACAAATTCTGTCATCAGCTCTGATCAATATTTATACTTCCGGATTCCAGTTGGCCGGATCTTTACGCCATTCCTGCAAAGTTTGAATTTCTGATTCATCGATATAGTCTGTACGCACAGCCTCTTCAATAACAGCATCATAGTTGCTCAGCGTAGTCAGTGTCACTTTCGCTTCTTTGAATTGTTGTGCCGCAATCGGAAAACCGTGGGTAAAGATAGCTACTGTACCGACTACGTCACAGCCAAAGTTGCGTATGGCCTGTACAGCTTTCAGGCTGCTGCCCCCGGTAGAAACCAGGTCTTCAATGATCACTACTTTAGAACCGGGTTTCAGTTCACCTTCAATCAGGTTCTCTAATCCGTGATCCTTTGGAGTAGCTCGGATATATACGAAAGGCAATCCCAGTAGATCAGCAACCAATGCACCCTGTGCAATAGCTCCTATGGCAACACCGGCGATCGCATTTGCATTTTCATATTTCTCGCTGATCACACGTGCCAGTTCCAACTTAATAAAATTACGAACAGCCGGATAAGACAGAGTCTTTCTGTTATCGCAGTAGATCGGAGACTTCCAGCCGGATGCCCATGTAAAAGGATTGGTCGGTTGTAATTTAACGGCTTTAATTTTTAATAATTTCTCTGCTACTAATCTTTCCAGTGTTTTCATATAATCCAATAACTATAATTTATATCAGCCACAAAAGTAGCTAATCATAACGAGATTTCCACCTTTATTTCGCGTTAAATTTGAATAAATATGGCCGCTATCCGGATGCTTTATAACATGTTCTGAATGAAATGATAGATTTATTATAAAAGCATGGAATTCTCCTTCTGTTTATTGGAAGCCGGACAGAAAACCTAACAGATTCTTCGGGTTTGGGGAAAAATCACTATTTTTATTGACAATTTTTTTACTTGTGGGAAATTTATACCTTTGTAACTACTCTTAAAATAAGTAATTTATGGACCTATTGTATGTGAAAGAGCATCTGAATTGTAAAAATTACGTTTCAGATTTTCATATCGGATTTAATTATGAAGAGAGAAAAGCGGGTGAAGAACTGGATTCGGAGGATGAGTATTTTCATTATATCGTGTTTTTATTGAAGGGAGAACTGGAAGTTTCCACAAGAGAATATGCTAAGAGGCGGTTCAGTCAGGAAGAAATGATTTTTATTCCTCAGAATGTTGAACCCAGCGGTGTGGCTATTACAGATGTGAAATTCCTGGTACTTAGTTTTGATAACCAGTTTAGTTTATGCGACCAGCTGACACTGGATTCCCTGAGGGTCTATCCGGAGAGTGAAGATCCTTTCGTCAAACTCCCTATCCGGTCACCTATGCAGATGGTAATTGATAGTCTCATCTTCTATCATGAGCATAAGATCCGGTGTAAGAATTTACACGCTATCAAGCAAAAAGAAGTGTTTCTTATATTCAGGACTTTCTACACCAAAGAGGAGATTGCCGCATTTCTTTCTCCTATCCTGAACTGGCACCTGGATTTTAAATCTTTTATTCTGAGACATTATCAGGAAGTAAAGACCGTGGATGAACTGGCAGATATGTGCCATATTTCAATCCGTTCCTTTAACCGGAAATTTAATGAAAGTTTCGGGGATTCTCCTTATAGTTAGATGCTTAAACAGAAGTCCCAGTATGTCAGGAATCATCTGGCAGATGGTAAAACGCCCTTTGCGGAAATTATTAAAGAATTTGGTTTTAGTTTACCGGCCCATTTTACTACTTATTGTAAAAAATATTTTGGCTGCAGCCCCACGCAACTAAGGAGGAAACTGATTGCAGAGTATATGAAAGAGGCTACCGGAAACAGAGTCTGACACCGGATTGGCCAATTACTCTATGCGTGTAACCTTTCCGTCAGCTAACAGATATTTTTCTCCGCTTTCCGGACAGGTCGCTTCATGATTATCATCAAATAGCAGCGTATGTCCGTACTCACTGACCCAGCCTGTTTGCCGGGCGGGATTTCCTATGACTAAAGCATATGCCGGAATATCTTTGGTTACGACAGCCCCGGCTCCGACCAATGCATATCTTCCAATAGTGTGCCCACACAGGATCGTAGCATTCGCTCCGATAGTGGCTCCTTTCCGGATAAGAGTTTGCTTATACTGCTCTTTGCGTGGGATGGCACTGCGTGGGTTTGTAATGTTAGTAAAAACACAACCATGTCCTAAAAATACATCGTCTTCGCAAATGACCCCGGTGTAAACAGACACATTATTCTGTACTTTCACATTATTCCCCAGCACAACTTTCGGGGAAATGACTACATTCTGTCCCAGATTGCATTGTTTCCCTATAATACATCCTGACATAATATGGGAGAAATGCCAGATCCGTGTTCCCTCTCCGATCTGACAGTCCGGATCAACTATGGCAGTTTCGTGTATGTGACAGTCTTCCATACGAATAGTTTATTTATAAATAAGGAATATGGCCGGTCGTTTATTCAGGTCCGGAAGTTTTCCTTTCCATTCTCTGACCGTGCGGGTTTTAATATATTCGTTTTCACAGGTGATGTCTGCAGCTATACATAGCCGTGTCCCGGGACGGCAGGTACGAAGCAACTCTTCAGCTAATTTATTATTTCTGTAAGGTGTTTCAATAAAAAGCTGCGTCTGGTTTTCTGCATACATCCTGCTTTCCAGTTTTCTGATCATAGCGGTACGTTCGGCACTTTCAATAGGAAGATACCCATGAAAGGCAAAGCTCTGTCCATTAAAACCCGAAGCCATGACTGCCAGTAGGATGGAAGAGGGTCCTACCAGCGGAATAACTGTGTATCCTTTTTGCTGGGCAATGGCTACGACATCCGCTCCGGGATCCGCAATCGCAGGACATCCGGCTTCGGAAATAATTCCCATACTTTCTCCCTGGGATAGTGGATGTAGATAACCTGCGGCCTGCTCTGCCGTGGTATGCTTGTTTAATTCATAAAAGGTAAGTTCATCAATCACCAGAGAGGGAATAGCCTTTTTTAGAAAACGACGGGCAGTCCGGATATTTTCAACGATAAAATGCCTGATCCCGGAAATGATCTCCCGGTTATATTTCGGAAGTACTCTGCTGTGTTCGGTATCACCTAACGTGACGGGAATCAGAAAAAGAAATGCCTGCATATGATTTGTTTTGTACAAATGTAGTATTTTTGCATGAAACATATAGAAATATGATGACACTTCCTGCTGATTTTATCTCCCGTATGCAAGCTCTTCTGGAGACAGACTATCCTGCTTTTGAGGCTGCTCTTCAGGAGACTCCGCCTGTAAGCATCCGGATGAACCCGCTGAAATATGACAAATCTCCGGAAGGACTACCGATCACCTGGAGTGAGTATGGATATTATCTTTCTCAACGGCCTACCTTTACGTTTGATCCTCTTTTTCATGCAGGAGCTTACTATGTCCAGGAGGCTTCTTCTATGTTTTTGCAGGAGGCGATTCGTACGGTAGTGAAAGATCCGGTCCGGTGTCTGGATCTCTGTGCCGCTCCGGGGGGAAAATCCACCCATTTATTGTCAGCTTTGCCGGAGAGAAGTTTGCTGGTCAGCAATGAAGTCATTCGTAACCGTTGCCATATTCTGGCCGAGACGATCACTAAGTGGGGCAATCCTTATACCATCGTTTCTCAGAATGACCCTGCTGCTTTCAGTTCACTCACCCACTTCTTTGATGTGATTGTCGCAGATGTTCCCTGTTCCGGTGAAGGAATGTTCCGGAAAGACCCGGCCAGTAGGGAAGAGTGGAGTCTGCCCCATGTGGACATGTGTGCGGCACGCCAGCGCCGGATCATCTATGATATATGGGATGCATTAGCTCCCGGAGGTTTTCTGATCTATAGTACCTGCACCTATAATACAGAAGAAAATGAGGAAAATATCCATCAGTTTATACAGGAATTAGGAGCGGAACCTGTACTGATCCCGGTCTTACCTGCATGGGGTATTTCCGGTCCGTTTATCTATGGTCATCCGGTCTATCGGTTTTTTCCTCATAAGACCCAGGGAGAAGGTTTTTTTCTGGCAGTTTTGCGTAAGAAAGAAGGAGAACGAAAAGTCCTTACCTATAAACCGGAGTCCGGTAAAAAGGGGAATAGACCGGTTTCCGTCTTCCCCGGAGATATCAGTGGGTGGTTAAGGGAAAGTGACCGCTTCCATCTATTTACGAACGGAGAGAGACTTCAGGCTTTTCCTAAAGAATATCTCCCTGAATATAAACAGTTGGCTAGCCTGCTGAAAGTAGTGACAGCCGGTATTTCTCTGGGAGAAATCAAAGGGAAAGATGTCATGCCGGCACACCCTTTAGCCATGAGTACATTTTTTTCACCGGATCATTTCAGTCAGGTGGAAATCGGTTGGGAAGATGCGATCCGGTTTTTGCGAAAAGAAACTTTTCCTTTGGATGCTTCCCTGCCTAAAGGATATGCGGTACTGACCTGGCAGGGTATACCTTTAGGATTTGTCAAACATCTGGAAAACCGGGCTAATAATCTATATCCTCAGGAATGGCGTATACGAAGTTCTTATATACCGGAAGAGCTACGTATGGTTTTTTGTAAATAAGTGTAAATCTCCGGTTGGGAACGTACAGGCGGATGAGAATCTTTTTTGAAGATATTCTGTAAACCCTCGTCAATATAACAGGCTTTGACATTATCTCTTAGCTGGATATCCAGTATATCAATGATCTCCTGTTTGATCTGAGGATCCGGAATCGGAAAGGCTGTCTCTATTCTCCGGGTCAGGTTTCTTTTCATCCAGTCTGCTGAACTAAGATACAAATCCTCTTTTCCGTCATTATAAAAATACCAGATCCGTGCATGTTCCAGGAACATATCGACAATCCAGGTAATTTGGATATTTTTACTGTAAGGTTGGTTCGGAACCAGGCAACAGATTCCTCGTATGATCAGGTCAATTTTAACTCCCTGTTCACTGGCTTTATATAACTCATCGATCATCTGGGTGTCCTGTAGACCGTTCATCTTAAGAATAATCCGTCCTTTTTTCCCGGCATGCACATGGTCAATCTCCCGTTGGATCATTTGTTTTAACTCCGGAACCATATTGAACTGAGCTACCAGTAAATGCCGGAATGCGGGTTCCGTAATCTTTCCTTCGAGTACGGCAAACACTTGGGTTATGTCTGTTATTATCTCGGCATTGGAAGTAAGGAGCGCCATATCTGAATAGGTGCGGGCTGTTTTTTCATTGAAGTTCCCCGTACTCAGATAGGCAAAATTTTTGCGTTTATATCCTCCCTCTGACCCTTTCCTGAGAATAACAGCCACTTTGGCATGTACTTTTAACCCCGGGATACTATAAATAATACGGATGCCTGCCTGTTTCATCCGTTTGGCAGTATTCATATTATGTTCTTCGTCATAGCGTGCTTTTAATTCTACAAATACCGTCACTTTTTTCCCATTCTGTGCTGCACTGATCAGCGCATTAATCACTGCTGAATTGGTCGCTACCCTGTATTGGGTGATCTTGATCTCGTCCACTTTTGGATCAAAAGCCGCTTCCATCAGGAACCGGATCAGGTAATCAAAAGACTGGTAAGGAAAATGTAGTAAGACATCTCTCTTTTTCACGGCGCGAAACACAGATCCCATTTGATCCAGATACGGAATTCGCATAGGAGATAAAGGGGGTTGCTCCAGTTCTTTTCCTTTTGGATTAGGCAATTTAATCAGATCCTGTAAGTTCAGGTATCTTCCTTCCATGACTAGATCATCTAGTGTGATGTTAAAAGCATGGCAGATAAACTGCAGGAAATCTTCCGGCATTTCTTTATCATACATAAAACGGCTCAGGTTTCCTAATTTTCTTTTTTTGATTTTCTGCCGTATGGTCTCCATCAGATTCCCTTTTTTCATCTTCCAGATAAATATCGGCATCTCTGGATATTTTAATGCTGTAACAACTGTCAATCCGGTAGCCGGGAAATATCGTATGCAGGTTTGCTTTGATAATATCATCAATGAACATCAGGTAGAACTTCCCATCCTGTGGAGGTAGCTCTATAAAACGCGGTACTTTGGCATGCGGGATTTTCATCAGTGCATACTGGTAATCGGGAGTATAACCCTGCAGAGCTGACTTCTTACTCTTTTTGACCATCCTTACCACTAAGTACAGTCTCCGGTCCCGGATGAATGTCCGGATATCTCCGGCTTGTATCATAACAGGAGATAAAAAAGGAAATACCTCTTCATTAAAAAAATTATAGACAAACTCTCTATGGAAAGGAGCGACTTCACTGCTCTGATAGAGACAAATTTGCTGCCATTCCAGTTCCGGGAGTATTTGTTCTGTAAAGATCCGGTAATACTCGTCCTGTTGGCGGTTAATCTCCCGGTTAATGTCTGCTAACACTTTTTCGGCATCTGCATCAGGCTCTTCTGTAAAACGTTTTTTCATCAATACTCCCCGGTGTTCGGCTACCCGTATTTCATAAAATTCTTCCCGGTTGGATGAATAGATTGATAGGAATTTAATACGCTCATATAAAGGAAGGGATGCATCCTCTGCCTCCAGCAGAATCCAGTAATTAAAAGAAAGCCAGCTAATGTCCCTCTTGAAATATTTATATGATTTTTCCATCCTACCTTATTTCTTAACAGGGTAAATATAATACTTTTGTATAATAAAAGAAATAAATATGGTGAAAGTCGGACTACTTTCGGATACGCATGGGTATTGGGATGACCGTTATGCAGACTACTTTGATTCCTGTGATGAGATCTGGCATGCAGGGGATATAGGATCAGAATTGCTGGCTGCCCGTCTGGCTACTCTCAAACCTTTACGGGCTGTCTATGGAAATATTGATGGAGCTAATCTCCGTGTACTGTATCCAAAGACTGCTCATTTTACCATAGAAGAGGTTCCGGTATTGATGACCCATATCGGAGGATATCCGGGAAGATATCATCCGGAAATTCGTAAAGAATTATACGTTATCCATCCCAGACTTTTTATCACGGGACATTCCCATATCCTGAAAGTCATGTATGATGAAAACCTGCAATGCCTTCATATCAATCCGGGCGCTGCCGGAAAAAGTGGTTTCCATCAGGTCCGAACACTTGTTCGCTTTGTTATAGACGGACTGGCTGTGAAAGAACTGGAAGTCATCGAACTGGGAAACAGATAAAGAATCCGGATAAGAAGTTTTATCCGTTATCAGATTGCGCAATGCTTTCTGCCAGCAGGATTGTATTTTGCAAATAAGGGAATTTCCTGACAAAATATTCACTGAATATATCCGACTGTAAATTTTCCTCAATTTGTTTGGTTGTCCATAATTTTCCACTTTTGCAATGCTGTAATTGTTCTTCAGTTTCCAGACGGATGGCATACAGGGAAACGAGAGTTTTGACTCTTTCATTTTCAAACGTATACCGGAGCAGGAAATGGGGAATCACAGACTTATCTAAACTCAGGCTGCCTATGGCTTCCCGGACAGTTCCTTCAATACTGTGACGGAAAATCACGTATTTACTGAATGGATAGTCCAGATGATCCGGAGAGACCCGTACATGCTTTTCGTTTTTGATCATGTATAGCATTCCTTTATAGAGTACCGCCACCCGGACAATCGGATGGAAGTATTTCAGATTGGATGTCTCACTGACCGATTGTGCCATGCTTCCTATCACTCTGCCCTTATCATTTAATATCGGTAACCATATTTCTTTGTCTAATTTGCCGAGCATCATCCGGGTTCTGATTTGCTCATAGAGAATAATCACCAGACCGAATAGCACAGGAAGCAACCTATATACAACAAAGTCCAGCCGTTCATTCGGAATGTCTCCCAGGATAAGCGGATAAACAGCTAAAAAGAGACTGTGAAAACCAAGAATATATAGAAATATCTGGGATACCAGATAAAATTCATTTATACTTGTCCGGATCATGGCTCGTTTCGCGATGGAAATAGGCGCATTTCTGATCCTTTGGAATATATTTCTTCGGGACAGCATCGTAAGTCCCAACACTATAACTAATAACAATTCGATAAGTAGGGGAGTATAATTATATAGTAACTGATAAGGGATTAGGAGAAGAAGAAAAGAATATAAAATAAAAGTGACACCTGAAGGGATTAAAGATAGTTGATAAATTTTTTCTTTCATGAATATCTGGAAAAAGAACAGGCATAAAAGGCAAAAAATAAAACTAATCGTAAAAGATGACAAATAGGATAAATAATTATCCAAAAACATAAATAGTAATATTGGTAAAAAACCAACTGCCTGGTTATTTATTCCCTTCTTTACCTTGTCCATTCCCTTATCCCCCTATATTAAAATAACAATGTGTAGAGTTAAATGTTTATAACTCTTTCCTCAACTTTTCAGATATGTTTTTCCGCATGGTACGATGACCGGACCAACGGAGCACTCTCGACCATTTTAAATCCTTTATTAATGGCAACGTTTTTATAATGAAGAAATTGTGAAGGAGTAAGATATTCTTTGACAGGGGTGTTCTTTCTCGAAGGTTGTAGATATTGTCCGATAGTCAGAACAGTTACACCGGCCTTCAGTACATCATCCATAAAAGAATATACTTCCTCTTCCGTTTCACCTAATCCTACCATGATACCGGTTTTCGTAATGATCCCACTGGCTGCTATATGAGCCAGTACAGAAAGGCTGGTGTCATACCTGGCAGCACTTCTTATTTCAGGAGTCAGCCGGCGTATGGTCTCCATATTGTGGGAAATAATATCAGGGGAAGCCTGTAGGATCAGATCCACTAAATCCAATCTCCCCTGAAAATCCGGAATTAAAACTTCAATGGTTGTGTTAGGGTTGTTTATTTTTATGGCTTGAATGGTGGTTGCCCAATGCCGGGAGCCCATATCGGGTAAGTCGTCACGGTCCACAGAAGTGACCACTGCATGTGTTAACCCTATCAGGCGGATACTTTGTGCTACCTGCTCCGGCTCTTCTGGATTTAATGGAAGCGGTTTGCCAGTCAATGTATTACAGAATTTACAGGAGCGGGTACAGATCTCACCTCCTATCATAAAAGTGGCGGTTCCCCGGCTCCAGCATTCTCCCATGTTTGGACATTTCCCACTTGTACAAATGGTGTGCAAACCATGCGAGTCTACTATATGTTTGGTTTTAGTAAAGAGTTCGTTACCTCCCAGCCAGACTTTTAACCAGTCCGGCTTACGTAAGAGTTTTGTCATTTCAGGTTATCCAGTAAAAAGTTGACCTTCCGGGTGTAGAGATGGTAGCGTGTATTACCGCCTGCAATCCCATGGTTACGGTCTTTATAAATTTGCATTTCAAATTGTTTTCCTGCCTGTACTAAAGCTTCTGCATATTCCATAGTCTGGTGGAAGTGGACATTATCATCCGCAGTTCCATGCACCAGGAGTAGTTTACCCTGCAGATCATTAGCTAAACGGATCGGCGAGGTTGTAGCATATCCTTCGAAATTTTCGTTCGGAGTACGCATATACCGTTCCGTATATACAGTATCATAGTATTTCCAGTCCGTAGGAGGCGCTACGGAGATCCCGGCTTTGAATGTCCTGTTCCCCGTACTCATAGCCATCAGGGTGTTGTATCCACCAAAACTCCAACCCCAGATCGCCATGTTCTTTTCATCTACATACGGAAGTTTACCTAAAGCCTGCGCTGCTTCCACCTGGTCTCTGGATTCCAGCTCACCCATTCTCAGGTAGGTACATTTACGGAAGGCTTCTCCTCTGGCTCCCGTACCCCGGCCATCCACACTAACCACAATAAAACCAATGGACGCCAGATAATATTCCCAGTCAAATGTGTACCGGTCCAGCACCTGTTGAGAGTTAGGACCACTATATTGGATCATCAAAACAGGATATTTCCCGGATTCATCAAAATGTAATGGTTTGAGCATCCAGGCATTCAATTCGTAGCCGGAAGCCGTTTGAACAGTCAGAAATTCTTTTTTAGGGAAACTATACTGGGTTAATTGTTCGTTCAGTGCTGCATTATCCTGTAGAGTACGGAGAACTTTCCGGCTCCTGGTCTCATTGACCGTGATCACAGCAGGAGTAGATAGACTGGAATTCGTATTGATAAAATAGGCAAAATTATCACTGAAACGTGCTGTATTAGTTCCTTCCTGGGTGGAAAGTTTGGTTTTATTCCCTTTCGCATCGACCCGGTAAACGGCACGCCTTAACGGACTTTCTTCCGCTGATTCATAATACACCGTTTGTGTGGCTTCATCTATACCATATAATCGGGTCACATCCCAGTTCCCTTTTGTGATCTGCCGCTCCATCACTCCGGTAGGAGAATAAAAATAGATATGCGCATATCCGTCCTGTTCACTGACATAGGTAAACCCCTTTTTCGTGAAATGGATAGAGTTCAGCCATTCCGGATCAATATACTTTTGATTTTCTTCCCGGAGGATCAGTCTGAATATGGCACTTTTCGGATTAGCATAATACATACTAAAGGTATTCTGATGACGGTTCAGCGTCATAACAGCCAATTGATCCGGATTTTGGGTAAAAGTGATCCGGGGTATGTATATTTCCTCATTTACCGGGATTTTTAGCTCTTTAATATCTTTAGTCGCTACACTATAAGAATGCAGGGTTACAGTCGAATTCTTTTGTCCGGCTTTGGGATATTTGAAGTGGTCATATCCCGGATAAAGCCCATCCCCATAGAGCTGCATAGAAAATTCCGGAACTTCAGATTCATCCGATCTTACATATGCCAGATATTCACTATCCGGAGACCAGGCCATCAGGTTTGTGACAGCAAATCCTTCTTCATATACCCAATCCGTAATACCATTTAGTATTTTATTCACCTCTCCGTCTTTGGTTACCTGCACCTCTGTGTCATAATCAAATTTCCTGATCCAGATATTATTATCACGTACATAGGCACACATGCGTCCGTCCGGTGAGAAAGTCGGGATCATCTGCTTGCCTGCTCCCTCTTCCTCTGTTAAGAGATGAAGATAGTTACGGCGCACATCATAGTCGTAGATTACCGACCTGAAGGAATGACGATAGATCCGTTCCGTATCCCGCCATACCAGGATTCTGTGTCCGGTGCTATTGATCGTATATCCTTCAAACGTATCAAACGTACATTCACGTGCCTTTTGAGTATTAAATAAAGTATCCACCGGTTGACCGGTACGATACGAATATTTAATAATCATATTTCTATCCGGATTCATGGCAGTATAGTGTTCTCCGTTCGGTAGAGACCGGATCTCTCCCACGTTAGTCACCTGCCGGAATTTACCATCTGTAATATCTTTCAGTTCTACGCGTTTGTTCCCGTTTTGCGCAGTCGCTATGCCAGTAAGAGCTGTTATAAGTAGACAATAAAAAAAACGTTTTTCCATGAATGTGAATGTTTAGCATGAAGTGCAAAGTTAGCATAATTCGTAGAATGTTACGAATTTTATATCTTTGCTGAGTGAAAAATATGAAACCTTATAAGGATTTCGGTGATTTTCTGAAAGCTCAATTTCCTTTTAAAGTACGGAAAATATCTATTAATGCCGGATTTACCTGTCCGAACCGGGATGGAACCAAAGGATGGGGAGGATGTACCTATTGTAATAACCAGACCTTTAGTCCGGAATATTGTCATACCAAAAAGACCGTGACGGAACAATTGGAAGAAGGAGCCTGGTTTTTTGCCCGTAAATATCCGGATATGAAATATCTTGCCTATTTTCAGGCATATACTAATACCTATGAAGAACTGGATGTGTTGATCCGGAAATATGAAGAAGCCGTTCATTTTCCGGGAGTCGTGGGACTGATTATCGGTACCCGGCCGGATTGTATGCCGGAAGAACTCCTGGATTATCTGGAAAAACTATCTAAAGAAGTGTTTCTCTTAGTAGAATATGGAGTAGAAAGCGCATTAGATAAAACTCTGCAGCGGATTAACCGGGGCCATTATTTTGGGGAATCGGAAACCGTCATTCGGAAAACAGCAGGGCGGGACATCCAGACAGGTGCACATATGATCCTGGGGTTGCCGGGAGAGAGCCGGCAGGATATCCTGCACCATGCAGAAGTATTATCCGCTCTTCCTCTTACCACTCTTAAACTCCATCAGCTTCAATTGATCCGCAATACCCGGATGGCAAAAGAATTTCAGGAAAGTCCCGATGAGTTTCATCTGTATACCGTAGATGAATACATTGAGCTGGTAATCGATTTTCTGGAAAAAATAAATCCCTCCATCGTCATAGATAGGTTTGTTTCCCAGTCACCCAAAGAACTGTTGATCGCTCCGGATTGGGGACTGAAGAATTTTGAATTTATGGCAAAAGTGCAAAAACGGATGTCAGAGCGGCAGACCTGGCAGGGAAAGTTCTTTACTCCTTCCTGTCAGTAATCAATTGTCCGTAATAAGTAATATTCTGCCTATTGACAGGATTTACATTAACTGTGGCAGAGCCATTTGAAAATATCTGTACATGAAATGTATACCTGTCCTCTTTAGTCCGGGCTAAAAATTTAATTTCAGCTATTCCCTTTTTATTAAATGAAAGATCCCGGTCCGTGACCTCTTCTTCAAACTGGAGTCCTTCTCCTCCTCCATAGGGTACATTATACGCTCTTCCAAAATAGGGAAGATAAGAAATCACAGAATCTCCTTTCAATTCCAGGGAATAAGTGGAGGTGAGGTTCACAGCACGTCCCTGCATGGGAACAGCTCTGTCTATCTGAATAGTAAACCGGTTACTTTCTATTAATTCACGAACTTTTTCCTCTTTTCTTTCTCCTTGTGCCAAAAGGGATTGCCCTCCGGTTAACAGGGCAATCCCTAACATACATAACAACTTAAACCTGTTCATCTTTAAAAAACTAACTACACTATTAATCTTATTATATAAAGACGACGCAAGAGGGTAAAAAGTTTATGCACGGATTATTAATAT
>JAJQFE010000063.1 GCA_021201295.1 Tannerellaceae bacterium
GTATTAAAAGTGCTCGATTACTCCAATGTTTTTATCGCAAGTTATTTTACCGACGAAATGTGCCCATCCGAACCGCGAACACTCCCTCATCTATATCCTCTCCGGAGAGTTGGAGATAAACGAGCGTGGAAAAATCACCCACCTGCACCAGGGAGACTGTGCCTTTATCCGCCGCGATAACCGCGTCATACTATCAAAAATCGTAAAACCCGGCACACCTTACCGCTCACTCGTATTGAAATTCTCCCGGCAATTCCTGCGGGAATATTACCACACCATGGACAGAAACACCATCCCCCCGGAGTAAAAAGAGACCAATACAGTCTCGTAGTCCTTCCATCCCGCCGTCCCGACATCGTGAGCCTCTTCGAATCAGTAACCCCTTACTTAGACTCCGGCATAAAACCATCAGAAGAAATCCTGAAACTGAAAATGGCCGAAGGACTCCACATACTACTCCATACCGACTCCAACCTATACGCCTCCCTCTTCGACTTCTCCGAACCGTGGAAAATAGACACAGGGGAATTCATGAACGAAAACTACATGTACGACCTCTCCATGGAAGAAATAGCCGCCTACACAGGCCGGAGCCTCTCCACATTCAAACGCGATTTCAGGAAATTCAGCGACCTGCCACCCCAGAAATGGATTCTCAAACGCAGGCTCCAGGCCGCACACGAACTCATCAGAGACGAAAAAAAGAAAATCTCAGAAGCATGCTTCGATGTAGGCTTCAAAAACCTATCCCATTTTTCCAAAGTCTACAAACAAATGTACGGATTTGCACCCACCAACAACCTGTAAAACAACCATTCACCCTATCAGCTCTGCGGCATAAATTTCCCGGAGCTTTTTTATCCCCATCCCTTTTTACTTTTTTATGTTGACCCTCCCGGCAAAAACATTTGACCCTCACAGTATAACCATTGCCCGATACACACCCTACCTTTGCCCTAAATCATACAAACAAGATGAAAGCAACCATACGGGAAATAAAAAATAAGATGGACAGGCGAAATCCGTCTCTACGGATGCCCGGCAGAAGAAGGAGGCGCCGGAAAAATATACCTCGTACGGGAAGGCTTCTTCAACGGCGGACAAGCATCCAACGTCGTCCCCGAATGGGCAGAACTCGACTTAACCGTATGCCACGCAGACCCACAAATTGTAAACCAAATATGGCAACGCATCATCAAAACCTCAGAAGGCGCAGCCCTCGCAACAGAAACCACATCCGGATATGAAATAACCAGTGGTTACCACCCCCTGCTAATCAACCACACCTTAGTAGAAATAGCCGCCCGGAACTTCAACACCCTGACCATTCCCGCATGGAACGACGAACAAATAGAATTTGCCCGGAACATAGCCGCCACACTACAGACCCCCGGCGAACTCAATCCCGCAATCATCCAGCCCCCATATCCAGCCAGAGAAGTAAACGCATCAACCGACGTAGGAGACATAAGCTGGGTAGTACCCACAGTAGGCATCTTCACCATGTCATGGATACCCGGAACAGCAGCCCATTCCTGGCAGGCAGTAGCAGCCAGCGGCTCCTCCCTCGGTATACAAGGAGCCTATGTCGCCGCTGAAGTAATCGCAGCAACCACAGCCGATTTACTCCTCAACCCCGGATTAATACAAACCGCACAACAGGAAATGCAAAAAGCCAGAGGAGAAACATTTATTTACAAACCCCTGTTAGGAACCCGTGAACCAGACTTAAACTATTACAATAAATAACGATAAAAATAAAAAAAACAATGGACAGAAAAATAGTATTAATAACCGGAGCTGCAATGGGCATCAGATGAAAAAAAATGAATACGCGACATTCCGGCCGGACGATTAGGACAGCCCACAGAAATTTCCAAAGCAGTACGCTGGCTATGTAGTCCCGCAGCCAGTTTCGTTCACGGACACGCACTCCTGGTAGACGGAGGCTTTACGATTCATTAAACTACCACCTACTTATCAATTGTGATCCGTAGCACGTTTTCCCATCAACTGATAAATAATAATATGTATTAAATCCGGCAAAGAAAGGAGTATCTTCGAAACTGAGTATATAAGCACATTGTATAACCCTCATCATCTTTTTCCCGTTACGGATTCCTTTCATCTGAATCTGGCAGGGCAGGTAGACCTCGTCTTCAGTTAACCCTTCACCCTCGTAAACCCATTCCTGCCGGTTTTTCGGAAATCCCGCAAGCCTGCCGATCACATCGATTGGTATATCCTTCCTTTCCAGACCCCTTTCTTCCTTAATTATTTCCCGTATATCACCAGCCGTATAGACCCGCTCCACCTTCAATTCATTAAAAACAATATCCGGTGACACAAGCGAATTCTCATAACTTGTGATTATATGATCACTTATGGTTTGTTTATATAACTTTTCAGTAGGTGCACAACCCACCAATGCCACGAACAGGAACACGGCAAAAGCCCCACCCTTTAACAAGCACACCAGGTCAGAAGTAAACATATTCAGCCATTTCCTCATACCTTTTTTCATCTAAATAAATAACAGGTTCGTCCGACAAAGCAGGATAATCATAGGTATAAACCTGGTACGATACACCCCTGCGGAGCCAGTTACCCACCTCATCGAATTCAAGATATTTATAATCCATAATACGAAACGACTCTCTCCTCTCATCGGTCAGGCGGGTAATAGTCCTTACAGGAAAGCGTGACAGTTCATCCGGGTAAATATATTTAGTATCCGATTGACCAACATACCGGTACCGGCTTTGACTGACAACCACACGCCGGCCGGAATTGAAAATCCACCGGTCCAGAATCAGGTCAGAATCATTCTTATCCCAAACCTCCCCTTTATTATGCTGTTCCCGGGTAAATTTATCCGGAAACACAAGCGAGCTAACCTCATAAATATCCGGTACCGCAAGTTTCCCCCCCCTCTCATCAAACTTAAACTCAGTCCCATTTGAATACCGTACCGACTTTACCCTCCCCAGCAAAGGCAAAGTTTCCCTGAACGAATAGTTAATTCCATTCTCCTGTGCAGACGCAGACCATACAGGTAAAAGCAACAGTCCGGTAATCAAATAAAAAATCACCTTTTTCACAGCAGAAATATAAGAAAATTATAGAATTTAAAAATATACAAGCTCTTTTCCGGGAGATACACAGTAACTTTTTACCACCTTATACAGTAACCTTGTAGAAAAGATACTTGCTCCTTTTCTCCAACATACAGCACCTTTTTTTCAATATACTTGCTCCTTTTAGGCTCTTTTACATGTTCTTTTCAGGGTAATATACAAGCTCTTTTTTAAAAAAGGTGGTTAGATAATAGCACAAAAGAGCTTGTAAATCCGAAAAAATTCGCCTACCCATAGTCCTTAATAATCATTCCCCTATCAGCTTTATGCCATACATGGTCCCGAAGCTTTTTTATTCCCATTCCTTTTTATTTTTTAAATTGACCCTCCCGGCAAAATCATTTGACCCTCCCAGCACAAACTATACCAGATACACACCCTACCTTTGACAAATCAGAAAACCAATTATGTAAGATATGAAACATACATCCACTTTTTTAACGAACCTGCTTCATACATGCAGTTACCTACGTATGGTACTACCCATATCCGTAAATTGCAGCAATCCCTCATCCGTCCGGACAACAGAAACAATACTGTAAAGCAGTAAACACCATCTACCACTCAGCACAATATCCGTCAGCCATCATACTATCAATCATAGAAAGAACAGATAACAAATAACCGGACACCTCCGGAGATACTTTTCCGGTTCACATAAAGCCGTCAGAGTAGTTTGGATGCATGCCGCCCGCCTTACCCCCTAAACAGAGCCTACTTCACCGGCGCCCTCAATGAATACGCCCGTTTCGTCCCTGCAAACGACAACCGGGCTACACAAGCCCGGTTCCAGCCAGACGCTATCCGGGCCAATACAGCCTTAGTAGAAGCCCTAAACCGTTTCGGCTAAAGCAGAGGAGTAACCTCCTCACAGATTGCGTTAGCATGGCTAATGATACAAAAGCCATGGATTGTACCCATCCCGGGAACCACAAAACTTTTCCATCTGGAAGAGAACCTGCGGTCTGACGGGTTTATTTTATCCCCGGAAGATTCAGCGGAACTGAACCAGGCAGTTCCGGGATTGAAATAGTAGCTCCACGCAACAGAGGATATTCATAAAATCACAGGAAACACATTCCCGGTTCCTTTCCAGAGGAGAAATGAACAGTTTGTCTTTCAAACATTTAATTATATAGCAAATCTTCCGACCACGACTGATTGCAAATCCTTACGTCTACTACCCTTGACCTGTGAACTTTTTAACAAGACTTTAAAACCGAATCTGATTTTCTGTGCCGGTCAGGAGAATGTCATCACCTGTCGCCAGCATGGTTTTCCCGTTTAGTTCATATTCTTTTCCGGAAAGTCTTTTGATCCGGATGATGTTTTTCCAGTTGGCTTCCTGAGATTTGATGAGATAAATTGTTTTGCCACCGGATCTGCTAATTTCTATATCATAACTATTAGAGCCGATCCGTTGGTTTTCCAGTTTTGCCTCTTTCCAGGAAGTAGGTAGGGCAGGGGAGATGATGGCTTCTTTATGATAAGCATCCGGAGTGATCCCGAACATATGCATGATCAACGGAACTGTTAGGCTATAAATCGTCCATGCCTGAACCGGACAACCGTAGTCCGGCATCATCTCATTTATGGAGCCTGGCAGTGTTCTGTGTAGGGTGGCAGCTATGCGGTTCATATACCATAGGCACTCATCCATACGCCCGTACTGTGCTTCACTGACTGCCTGGACACCCATTGAAATGGTCATCATCCGGTTTCCTTCCACTGCTGAAAGATAGGGACCATATTCCCCACAGTGCTCGTTACGGATTTTATCCAGACTTCTGAGGGCTTTGTCTGGTGGTGCGATCGCCGTCTCAAGTGGAGTCGTGATGACCCAGTTTTTATTAGTAAACTATCCCTGTTGTGTACCGTCAGGAAGTTGACGGAAACGGGTCAGCAATGATTCATAAAAGCGGATAGTTTCCTTTTCCGCATCTGAAGTTCCGGAACGGAGTTGACGGATAGCACCTTTTGCCACGGAGACTGCTTGTTCTTTGGTTCCAAAAAAGTCACAATAGATCCCTTCGGCTTCATCCCAGAAATCTCTGTTAATCTTGTCTTTCAGGAGAGTTGCCTGTCTGGCATATGCATCAGATACGCTGTCTTCATGGAATAATTTAGCCATCTGGGAGGCTGCTTCCAGTGCCTGTTGGGTATAGACGGCAACATCTATCAATTCAGCATTTAATCCATGCACTTCCATAATGCCATACCCTTCCGGAAAAAGGTTTTGGTTGGCATCCATATCGACTGTTAACCAGTGAATTTCTTTTTTTACATACGGATATAAGTCCTGTAGGAAGGTGATATCTCCTGTCCATAAAAAGGCTTTCCATACGGCTATGATAAAATGAGCTGTTTCCTGTGTGTTTCCCTTATTATAGACATATCCGTTACTGGACATTTCATGAATGATACGGCCATTTCCATTTACTTTTTCTGAAATATTTTTCAGCATGGTGAAGGTGGATTTTGCCAGTTCAAAGTCACCCGTAGCTAAAACGCCTTGCAGGGCATAGGAATTATCGCAACCAAATAACCAGGGGTATTCGATCGCTCCGGCTCCTAAAAAGTGGCCATACCCATCCAGGTCCATTTCGAGCCAGCGGGTGTTTAACCTTACCCAGTTGTAGGTATTCTCCAGGTGTTTGTCCGGAAGGGAAATATGGGAGACCTCCAGTAAGTTCGCAAGGGATTGTTGCTTTTCATGCAGTAGTTTTGTTTTTTCTTTTAGTAGCCGGGTATAGGTTTCTATGGCATCCTCTTTACTAAGTAGCGAACCGCTGACAGCATAAGAAATGACCTGGGTTTCTCTTGCACCCAGTTGTAACGAAGTCCGGATCAGACCGCTTTTTTCCATGCCTTTTGTTCTTTCCGGTCCTGGAGAATCTGTTTCATAGGACAGTACCGGATTGTCTGTGCCCCAGGCCATATACCACTCCTGTAAGGAATCACGGGCAGAAAACAACTGATGGTTGGTATCCCATATGACTTGATCCGGGTAATCCGGAATGCCATTTTCCTTTGAAAACCAAACCGGGCTTAGATCGGTTTTCACCACGAAATCTAAAAAGAGATTCCGGACCTGACCGGACGTATTCTGAATGGTATATTCAATGATGACTCCTTTTTCCTGGTCCGGAGCAAACTGGAAACGTTTCACCTGAAGGTCGTTCTGGTTATAAATGAATCCGCTGCCATAGGGATAGGTGATATATTCTTCTGCTTCCATGAGCCATACACCTTCCTGTTGACCTTCTTCCCGGATCTTCATCCAGTATCCGTCGGCTAATTTGACAGGATGTGTCCAGATTCCTCCCATTTCTCCCGGCACATGTCATCCCATATCCGGGAAGAGTCCGTTTTGTGTTTCGATGATATGGGCTTTATCTCCTGCTGTGAGGTAGGGTTCTTCTTTTGTTTTTTCTTCGTTACTGATGCTTTCTATCGGGTAGGAGAGATGGCCCGGTTTACCTGTGGATTGATAATCCATGAAACAGACTCCTGTTAGCATGAGTAAAAGAGATAGGTGTTTATTCATAGTATATAAATGTTTGTTTTATAATATATAAATTAGGAGTCAGAGTAGTTATCAGTCGTTGAGCTCCTTAGGAGTTATTAGAAACTACGTTTCTTAGTAGTAAATAGAATAGATGAATTTATAATCTTTTTCTTATCTGATTACTCCTTTAACTCCCAGCGAAGCGATAACTACTTTGACTACTGAGAAGATGTTCAAAAGACTTTTTGAACATCTTCTTTCATACTTAATATCCAGGGTTTTGTTTCAGGATCGGTACACCATCTTTATAACTTCTGTCAATTTCGATCAGTGGGATGGCGAAATAGCGGTCGTTTTCCGTAAAAACCACTCCTTCGAGGTATCTGATATATTTCTTTTCCCGGGCGATGTATGCATTGATATATTCTTCTGCAATATCCCAGCGAACCAGGTCAAAGAAGTAGTGGCCTTCATCGGCAAACTCCAGGCGGTGTTCGAACCTTACCCGTTTGCGTAGCCATTCCTTGTCCTTGCCTCCCCACGATTCGTTGTATACATCTACTTTATAATTGGCTGCCGTCTCTCCGTTACCAAAAGGAGCTTCTTCACTGAGGCGGACATAGATTCCGTCCCTGGCTCTTGCCCGTACCCTGTTTACATATTCCCGTGCTTTTTCCGGATCTCTGATTTCAATTTCACATTCTGCTGCCCAGAGTAATACGGCGGCATACCGGATGATGTTGAAATTAAGCGCGTTGAATTTAGCTGTGTTGTCGTAGGAGTATTTCTCTAACTGACTTTTTTGTATCACATATTTCTTCTGATTATAGGGGCCGGCACTGATCTGATCCCGTATCCAGTCTTTTCCGGGATGGACCGCCCAGTCATGATAAGGAACTCCCCGGCGTCCAACTGTCCAGTCTAACCGCGGGTCTACCGGCGTTACCTGGTCCGGTATGAATTCTTCCGTGGATTCAATTCCCATATCGTTTTTGAAATCACTCTCAAAATAGGAATCAATCAAAGGTAATCCGTCCGGATCTGTTTGATAAGCATTCACCAGGTCAAACGTAGGCTGGTTGAATCCGGCTCCGCTTAAATTCGGCTGATCCGGTGCATTGGGAAAAGAGAGGTCACCCCCTCGCTGGCTACGATCATAACCTGCTCCTGCCACGTTCACTGCTACCTGGTTTTGCCAGACGGCTTCTGTGTTATTATTTTTTTCCGGATTGAAATTGTCATAGAAGTTAGGCGTCAATTCATATTTACCGCTGGCAATTATTTCATCCAATAACTCTTTTGCAGGTGCGTACTTTTGCTGGAACAGATAGGCTTTGGCGAGGAAAGCCTGTGCTGCACTCTGTGTGGGTCTTCCCGGTTCATTCTGTGAAGCAGGCAGTTTTTCAACAGCGTAAGCAAAATCAGCTTCAATGTCCGGCCAGATATTCCAGTCATTGGAAACTCTTCTCTGGGGGTCTTCTACCGTTTCGTCGATATAGGGTACCATATTCCAGAACTTTTTGGCTTCGAAATGATAGTATGCCCGCAGGAACCTGGCTTCTGCTATCACCTGGATCCGGTCCGCTTCAGACAGATCGCTGATCTCATTGGCATCCAGGGTTCTCAACACATCATTGCAACGTTCTATGGCACCATAGACAAGTACCCATTTTTCCCTGACCCGGTCATTTTCTGATGTAGCACTGAATTGTTCCAGTTGCAGCAGTTCTCCCAGGTCGCCTGTGGTGCTGCCTTTATGAATATTACCCGAACAGAGGTCTCCGAAAAAACAGTTATCTGGTCCGCTGGAGATTCCCCATACTCCGTTTATATATCCATTTAACGGGCTGTAACAGGAGATCAGGAGTTTATTGATGGCATCTTTCGTGGTGAAAACCGATTCATCTAATTTCCCTAAAGGATTTTTGTCTAACATGTCACTACAACTATTGAGAAGGCAAAGTGTGGCGACTGCTATGGTGATAGCTGCCATTTTTCCTGATTTTTTAAATATTTTCATCATGATAGTACGTTTAAAATTAGAATGTAATATTAAATTCGGCAGAGAATACCCGGGCTAAAGGTATGTTATCAATATAGTCTACACCCATTTCCAAATCATTTGTATTTTTCACTTCTGGATCCATATTATTATAGCCTGTCAGTGTGAAGAGATTTTCCGCATTCAGGTAGACCCGGCATTGTTTGAGGTTTAGTTTGGATATTACCCGGGTGGGTATGGTGTATCCTATTTCTAAAAATTTCAGCCGGAGATAGGATCCGTCTTCAATCAGGTAAGTGGAGACTTTATTGGCTTCATCGTTGGGATTCAATATGTTGATCTCCGGTAATTTAGCATTTCTGTTGTTCTCCGTCCAGGTATCCAGGATCCGGGTACTTTTGTTGAAATAATCTCCCCAGAAATCTGTCCCGTTATTTCCTCCTTTGGAAGCGAAGCAAATATCATTTCCATAGGTTCCCTGAATATAGAGTGCCAGGTCAAAGTTTTTATAATAGAACCGGCCGTTGATTGAATATTCAAATTTGGGGTGTAGATTACCGATATAGGTTCTGTCTTCATCATTTACTACCCCGTCGCCGTTCACATCCCTGTATTTCCATCTTCCGATTGCTTTATCATCCTGGTCTGCATGATTATCTACTTCTTCCTGGGTTTGAAAAATACCATCAATGATATAACCGTAAAAGGAAGAGATGGGACGTCCTACTTCTGTCCGGTTATAATCACCACTGGCAATAAATTGATTCGAAGCCAATTTTTTCACTTTATTTCGATAACCGGATAAAATGACTCCTGTTTCAAATGAAAAGTCTTTACTCGTTGTTTTTCTGTAATTTGCATTGAATTCAAACCCGTTGTTCCGCATTTCCCCTATGTTTTCATACGGAGAACTAGCTACTCCGCCCGTTGCAGGATAGGTCACCTGTTGCAGAATGTCAGAGGTGTATTTATGATATAGGTCTAATTCAAAAGTGAGGTTGTTATTCAGGAAACCCACATCCAAACCTATATTTGCCTGAGTGGTTTTTTCCCATTTGATATCCGGATTACCGATTGTTTCTTTACTGATTCCCTGGGTCACACTGTTCGGATCGCCTGCTATCGGATAGCTGCTGGTTGAAATATCCGTGTAGTACATGGAGGTAAAGGCATAATTCTCGATTTCCTGGTTACCGGTTATCCCGTAACTGGTTTTTAGTTTTAGATCACTGACCACCCCTTGTCCGGACATAAATGCCTCTTCAGAAATCCTCCATGCGGCATTTACTCCCGAAAAATAACCATACCTGTTATTTTGTCCGAAACGGGAAGATCCGTCTCTTCTCAGAATAGCACTGATATAATATTTGTTTTGGTATTGATAATTAATACGGGCAAACAGGGAGAACAGGGCGTATTCATACCCATTTTCTGCATTGTCTTTATTTTCTTCTCCTGCGTCCAGATACCGGTAGTCCACCTCTTCTACCAGAAAATTGCTTCTGGATGCCTCCAGGGTTTCTCTTTTATGGGTAAGGGCTTCTGTGCCGACCAAGGCCTGAATGCTGTGATGGTTCATAAATTTAGTCGAATAGGTGAGGGTGTTGTTCCAGACTAATTCCATGACCTTTTCTCTTTCCAGTGACAGCGAATTTACCAGGGTGTTTTTATCTCCTTTATTCCAGTAGGTTGTTGGACTGAATGCTTTGCTGGAGCCGTTTTCAATGTTTGCTCCGGCTGTTGTTTTAAACTGGAATGCGTTCAGGAAATTTATTTCCAGGAATAGATTTCCCAGAATATTTAAATTTCCATGTAATTGTCTTTCTGATTATAAAGACTGGCTACCGGATTGACTGAGTCTCCTAATCCGTTTGCTTTGGTTCCGGCCTAGTTTCCCATCACATCGTAGACAGGTAATAAGGGAGCCTGAAATGCGGCTTCCATGTCGGAAGTGCCTCCTTTATATTTTGAATAGGATGCACTTAGGTTACTTCCTACTATGACATTTTTCAGGATCGTAAAGCTGGAATTTCCTCGCATGGAGAAACGGTCATATCCGGCCCATTTAATCACAGCATCCTGGGAAAAATAGTTGGCATTTATGAAATATTTGGAGTCTGTGCTTCCTCCGCGTGCACTGAGGTCTATATTGGTTGTCTGTGCAGGGCGATAGACCTCTTTGGTCCAGTTCGTTCCTTCTTTATTGGCTCGCATGTATTGGTTTTCGGCCAGATTATAATCGCTGAGATCAATCTCACCAAAAGTTCCGGCTGGTAAGATATAATCAGGGATGACCGGGTATTCCCCGCTTCCGTACTGGCTGTGGGAAGGGGTCAGTCCTGCATTCTTCATGGCACTCCACAATACTTCCCCATATTGCTGTGAATTCAGCATCTTCGGTAGATTACTGGCTGTCTGAACCCCTGCATTTACCCTGATATCCAGTTCTGCTTTGCCTGCTTTTCCCTGTTTGGTCGTGATCAGAATGACACCGTTTGCAGCTTGTGCTCCATAAATGGAAGCAAAGGAGGCATCTTTCAGTACCTGTACGGATTCGATGGTGGAAGGGTTAATCTGGGATGCTAATTCACTCTTGGTCGGAAAGCCGTCAATCACATAGAGAGGCTGGTTGTTACTCATGGTTCCAATTCCCCGGACACGGATGGAAGGAGCTTCGCCGGGTACTCCTGAAGGTGAAACGGATACGCCTGACAGTCTTCCCTGCAGGAGGTTTTGTATATTGCTGGCAGACTGGATCGCCAGGTCTTTACTGGATACGGAAGAGATAGAGCCTGCCACATCCCGTTTGCGTTGGGTTCCGTATCCGATCACCACCACATCCTCTAATGTCTGGGCGTCTTCTTTAAGAATGATTTGAAGAGTGGTCTGGTTCCGGACGGAAACCTCTTGTTTTTCATATCCGATAAATGAAATGATTAATATGGCATTATCGGAAACGGATAGTGTGAAATTACCGTCTATATCGGTAATAATCCCGGTTGTCGTCCCTTTTTCCACGATATTGGCACCAATGACAGGGAACCCTTCTTCATCGAGCACTACCCCGGAGATTTGTCTCCTGTTCTGCTGCGGGCCGGGAAGCATGGAGGCTCCTGTACGTAATGAGATGTAATTTTCACTGAATGAATAGTGGATATCTGTTTCTGAAAAAGCCTCTTTTAATACATCTGTAACTGGTTTATTCTTCCCTTTCAGATGGATTTGCTGTTTTAAATTGATATCTTTTTCGTTGTACAGAAATAAATAACTGGTTTGTTCCTCAATCGCATCGATCAGTTCTTCAATTGACAGTTCATTCTGAGGAATATTCACTTTTGCATTTTGCGCATTTGAATGAACAGCCTGCAACTGAAAAACAGTAATGAGCAGGAGTACGGTAGTCATTTTCATAATTCGTATTAAATGTGGATGTGTGCTCCTGTTATGGAAATATTTCCACACATGAAAGGTTAGCAAACTATTTTTTTTCATAACTTTACTGTAATTTAAGATTGATACTATTTATTGAACTTGTAGTGAATAAAAAGAAATGGTATGGATCTTCCGGGGTGAGTGCTGTCAACACTTGCCCCTTTTCATTCCCACTCTTTCAGGTCAGAGCGATTTCAGATTAACCCTTTCGCCAGGTTGTTAATCCTTTTTTGTATAAGCCTTTGTTTTAGAGGTGAAACCTGTGTTTAAAAAATCTCTATTTCTTGTTGATTTTCTATTTCTTCAAACTTGAAAGGATGCACTCCCTGCAGAGCTTTAAGAATATTCTGTATGTCATCATTCCTGCGGAACTTACCGGATATCTGTAAATCCTTTTGAGCCGGGTCCTTTACTACGAACCGGAGGTCAAACCATAGGGATAGATTTTCCAGGATCTCTCCGAAGGGTTTATTAGTAAAACTAAACAGGCCGTTCTTCAGATCTTCTTCATTATGGAGTCCGGAGATCGATTTGATAAGTTTTCCCTCTTTTAGCGTCACTCGTTCCCCAGGTTCCATATAAATGGTTTCCTCCGGATGATCCCGGTGGGTGATTTCTATTTTGCCGGATAATAACTCTGTTCCAAATCGTGTGGATGCTGAATAAGAAAATACGTGGAAACTGGTTCCTGTTGCCTTGATCTGATAGGGTCCTGTTTCGACAATGAATGTTTTTTGTATGTCTTTCGGAACAGAAAAGTAGCCTTCCCCATCCAGTTTGACTATGCATTCTTTCTTTCCTGACTTGTCCGGTATACAGAGGAGGGAACGGAATCCTACCCAGACTTCCACTCCGTCGGTTAAGGTCGTACTGACCCGTTGTCCTTTGGGCACTTCCACTAATGCATACCCGGGCTCTTTTTTTATCTCTGACACCTGCATCCATACCAGGGCACCGTTTATCATAAGAAGTAGGATGATGGCTGCATACCGGAGGGTTTTCCGGAAGATATGGTGGATTTGTTTTGCATGGATATTCCGGAATAATTGCTCCATCATCAACCTGGATAATTCAGGGTCCTGCTTTTGAGTATAGAGTTTGCTGAGAGACATGGTGTTTTGCAAACGAATAAACTCTGATTTATAATCTTCATTGGATTTAATTTTATCGAAAAGAGTTTTTTCTCTTCCTCACTTAACTCTCCCAGAAAATATTTTTCTAACTCTTCCTGCATATTTTTGTTGTTTTCTATTTATAAGACGAAAAAGATAAAAACATCTACTATTCAAAAAATAAAAAAATAAAAGCGGATGTGCAAAAAAGTTTTTGCACATCCGCTTTTAAGTAGTAAACAGAAAAGAGGAAATCAACGGATGAAGTTGGTCCAGGCACGTTCCGGTTCCGGACATGGGGCGGTTTCCAGCTGGAGCGTTTTTAGCATCCATGCCATATTTTTCCCCAGGGTTCTCATGGTCTGAAGTCCTTCCGGGTCCTGTTGGATTTCACCAGGCAGCAGTCCGTGTACTATATTCCAGTATTGGGAGGGCACTACTGGCATATTTTGAATAGTAAAATATTTATTCAACCGGTCTAATGCCGCGCTGGCTCCTCCCCGGCGGCAAACTGCAATGACTGCTCCGGGTTTATATTCAAAAAATTCGGAAGCCGAATAGAAAAGCCGGTCCAGTAGTGCACAAAGTGATTCGTTAGGTCCTGCATAATATACGGGAGAGCCAAAAATTAACCCATCGGCTTCTTTCATCTTTTCACGGACCGTATTATACAGCTCATCCTGAAATATACACCGTCCCAGTTCATTACATTTATTACAGGCAATGCAGCCTTGTACTGCTTTGGTTCCGATTGACACAATTTCTGTTTCCACACCATTTGCTTCCAATGCAGAAGCTACTTCTGACAAAGCGATGAAGGTATTCCCCTGACGTTTAGGGCTACCGTTTATTAATAACACTTTCATAATCCCAATTTATTTTTACAAAGATAACCATTTCTATCGTAGATTGTTTGCCTGTTACTTCTTCCATGATTTCTCCGAACGACCGGGAAGAAAAGGTAAGCTTCATGAAGTCAGGATACTTCTTCTCTGATGTAGCATATATGTCGTTAAATACTAATTTTTCAAGAATTATTTTCCTGAATATTCTTTCTATCATGTCTTACTGAAAAAACCTACAATAAGTTCTTCTATGATGGTACCTATTCCGCTTACAAGACAAAAGGCACTGCTCCATAAATACGTTCTTTTATGTTTCAACGTTTTTTCTTTATGAGTTTTTATATCCTGGGGTACATCCAGTATTACTTTTTTTCGTACGGTAAAATTCCCAAAAAAGCGATTATTAAACTTGTAAAGAATAAAACCATCACAAGAAGCTTCAAAAAATATACTGTAATAATTGTATCAAAAATGATTGTTACGCCTAATAATGTTGTACTAAGGGTAATTAGCTGTTTGAGAATATCGTTGCAAAGATTAATATTATTCTTCAAAGTTTCTTTTTCCCAGGTAGTATAGAAAAACTCTTCTTCTGTCGGTGGTCTTCCTTGTTGATGTTCCATCTTTAAAGGTATTTTATCGTCACCATGTTTTTATGTCTGCAGGTAGGATTTTTGCACATAATTGAAACTTCCTTTGTTTTGTAAATCAGCATACCCAAAAGAAGCTGTCCTTTTGTATTATTGTCTACATAATCATATATATTATAATAATTCACTTGACTACAATTGTAGCAAATAAAACTTGATTGGTTGTTATTTGTGTCTTCCATATATTTATAATAATTTGTTCTATTTATTATTCTAAATTCTGCCCCTAAATTTAGTAAATACTTAATAAATAGTTTATAGGAACTTTAAGTTAGTTTACTTGTAATTGTTTATTTTTTCGGACCGGGATAATTCTTAAAACTGCCGTATATGCAAAAACAGGATGCCAATATGATCTCTTGGCATCCTGTCAAATATTTTATTTATAAATATAAAATATTTCTTTTTATTGAGTAGATTAATTTTTATTTGAAATAGCGGTTATAAAGACCTTCAAAACCTTTTCCGTGACGAGCTTCGTCTTTTGCCATTTCATGCACTGTATCGTGAATGGCATCCAGGTTTTGTTGTTTGGCTAATGTAGTAATACGTTTTTTTGTCTTCACATGCACCACATTCTGCCTCCATACGTTTTTTCAGGTTTGTTTTAGTGTCCCATACCACTTCTCCGATCAATTCGGCAAATTTAGCAGCATGTTCTGCTTCTTCCCAGGCATAGCGTTTAAATGCTTCTGCAATTTCAGGATATCCTTCACGGTCTGCCTGACGGCTCATGGCCAAATACATTCCTACTTCCGTACATTCACCTGTGAAATGTGCCTGTAGGCCTTCCCAGATTTCCGGATCGCATCCTTTCGCTACACCTAAAACGTGTTCATCTACAAACTGAAGTGCGCCTTCTGTTTCTATCAGTTCTTTGAATTTATCTGCCGGTTGTTTATATTGAGGACATTTTTCCGGTGCTGTTTCTCCTTCGTGTACATACCCGCATACGGTACAAATCCATTTCTTTGCCATGTTAGTATAATTTTATTGGTTATAGAATAAAGTAAATTAATATTGATTTTTTTCTCTTACAAACTTAGGGAAAGTTCCTGATAAAACGTCTACATATTTTGATAGATTTATTCAATTGGTCCATAAATCATGTCTATCATTCTAATATATATACTTACCCTACCGGTTACTTGTTCCATCCATGCATAGAGCGGTTGAAATAAGAGAAAAGTGAAAAAAAGTTGCAAATAAAGGACATGGCTGGAAGAAGGAATCCGGTAGTTTTCAATGTTTTTTTTATCGGGTAAAGACCTTTTTTATGGAGAGAATATATTGTTAAAGATTAGAAAAAATATATATGAATAGCGGGAAGTCAGCAATTCTTTCCGGGGTTAAAAGGATATTTATAGAGAAGTTATTTGTTTCTTCGCATACTGAAATGCGAAAAAAACTCTATATCATGGAAAAAGTAATTTACAATTTAATTTTTAACAGGAAGAAGCAGTTGAATGCAGAAGGAAAAGCCCTGATTCAGGTGGAAGCGTATTTGAATAAGCAGAAAAAGTATTTTTCAACCAAGGTCTATGTGAAGCCTTGCCAGTGGGATAAAAAAAGAAGGCTTATCAAAGCACATCCGAATATGGAGGCTTTAAACCAGTATTTGCAGGATTATATAGCAGAGCTGGAACGGCTGGAGTTGAATCTGTTACAAAGTGGAAAGGCATTAACTTTAGAAAGTCTAAAAGAAAGGACCGTGTCTGAAAATGAATCTTTTACTTCGTTTATGAAACAGGAAATCGATAAATCCAATCTGAAATCATCTACCCTGAAAAATCATGCTTCTACCTGGAATTTGCTGTATCAGTTCAGGCCGGTAGTCGGTTTTGAGGATATTAATTTCAATTTTTTATGTACCTTTGAGGATTATTTGCTGAAGAACGATTATCACCGGAATACGATTGCCAAGCATATGAAACACCTGAAGCGGTATGTAAACCTGGCGATTAATATGGATCTGTTTGAGATGCAGAAGTATCCTTTCCGGAAATATAAGATCCGGTATATGGAAACAAAGCGCACCCATCTCACCCCGGAAGAATTAAATTTACTGGAGAACCTGAATCTGGGAAGATGGAGGACCTTGTGCCGGGCCTTGGATATGTTTTTGTTCAGTTGTTACACCGGACTGCGTTTTTCGGATATTGTGAGCATTACGAATGATAATTTCCTGATGATAGATGATAAGTTGTGGTTGATCTATTCTTTCGTTAAGACGGATGTGCACGTCCGTTTACCTCTTTTCCTGTTATTTGACGGAAAATCTATTTCTATTTATGAACGTTATAAAAATAATCCCCATACTTTATTTAATGCTTCTCCAGATTCGAATTCCAATGTAAATAAGCAACTTCTCCGGATCTGCCAGATGGTAGGCCTGGAGAAACGGATCTCTTTTCATACGGCTCGCCATACAAATGCCACTTTATTACTTTATAATGGCGCTAACATTACCACTGTACAGAAACTGTTAGGACATAAAAGCGTAAGAACCACTGAGATTTATAGCAATATTATGGATATGACAATTATCCGTGACCTGGAAAAGATCCGGTAAATATAGTTTGTGCATATTCAGCCTGTGTTTTTATCCGTAAGGAAATTCTATGTTTATAGTGTACTATGGGGATACAATCGGTATTGGCTTTAGCCGTTATATACGTCAGGAATGGTTTAAGGTTTCAGCATACAGAAAGTAGATAGGTAATAATAACTTTTCTAATAGGTATTTTAAGATTGTTTCCTTTGTTATATAGGGAAAACTTCCGATTTTTGTATATATGATAAATCAACCATTAGCCGAACGTATGCGTCCTAAAACGCTGGACGATTATATAGGGCAGAAACATTTAGTAGGGCCGGGGGCTGTTTTACGGAAGATGATTGAAGGGGGACGTATTCCTTCATTTATTTTATGGGGACCCCCTGGGGTAGGAAAAACTACGCTGGCACAGATTATTGCGAATAAGCTGGAAGCTCCTTTTTATACACTGAGCGCTATCAGTTCAGGGGTAAAGGATGTACGCGAAGTGATTGAGAAAGCGAAAAGTAACCGGTTTTTTAATACGGTTTCTCCTATTTTATTTATTGATGAGATCCATCGTTTCAGTAAATCCCAACAGGATTCTCTGTTGAATGCCGTGGAGACCGGGGTGGTGACTTTGATTGGGGCTACTACGGAAAATCCTTCCTTTGAGGTGATCCGGCCGTTATTATCCCGTTGCCAGGTCTATGTATTGAAGTCGCTGGATAAAGATGACCTGTTGACTTTATTGCATAAGGCTATTACTGAAGATATAATATTGAAGGAGAAAACTATTGAGTTAACGGAAACGGATGCTTTGTTACGTTACTCTGGTGGTGACGCCCGTAAACTGCTGAATATCCTGGATCTGGTAACCCATGCGGAAGAAAGTGATACGATTGAGATTACTGATGAGAAGGTGGTGGAGCGCTTGCAGGAGAATCCGGCGGCATATGATAAAGGAGGGGAAATGCATTATGATATCATTTCTGCCTTTATCAAATCCATCCGGGGAAGTGATCCGGATGCTGCTATTTACTGGCTGGCCCGTATGGTTGCCGGTGGGGAAGATCCGGAGTTTATTGCCCGCCGCTTAGTCATTTCGGCTGCGGAAGATATCGGGCTGGCAAATCCGAATGCTTTATTATTAGCAAATGCCTGTTTTGATGCTTTAAAAAAGATCGGCTGGCCTGAAGGGCGTATCATTTTAGCAGAGACGACTGTTTATCTGGCAAGTAGTCCGAAAAGTAATTCTGCTTATATGGCAATTGATGAGGCTTTGCAACTGGTGAACCGTACCGGTAATCTCCCGGTGCCGCTTCATTTGCGGAACGCTCCTACCAAACTGATGGCAGAACTGGATTACGGGAAAGAGTATAAGTATGCCCATAGTTTTGAACATAATTTTGTGAAACAGGACTATTTGCCGAAGGAGATACTGACTGAGCGGTTCTGGAAAAGCCAGTCTAATCCTGCGGAACAAAAAATGGTGGAGCATTTAAAAAGATTATGGAAAGATCGATTTTAATGATAATCTGTTTTTAGGAATGAATTATTCCTTACGAAATGATGTTCAGTGTTGAAAAAATCTGTACATTAGCCGCCTGTTTTGAGAAAATGTCTAACTTATAATGAAATTCTATAATATTTAAAAGAGATTGGTATGAAAAAGCACAATTTTTCTGCAGGTCCGTCTATCTTAAGCGAGTATACTATTAAGCATGCTGCTGCTGCGGTAGAGAATTTTGCTGGTACCGGATTGTCTATCCTGGAAGTTTCTCACAGAGGAAAAGAGTTTGTTGCTGTATGTGGAGAGGCGAGAGAGTTGGTGAAAGAACTATTGGATGTGCCGGCAGGTTATGAAGTTGTATTTTTAGGAGGGGGTGCAAGTCTCCAGTTTTGCATGGTTCCTTATAATCTGTTGAAGAACAAAGCAGCTTACCTGGATACAGGAACCTGGGCTTCGAATGCCATCAAGGAAGCTAAATTATTTGGCGAGGTGGATGTGGTAGCTTCTTCCAAAGAGGCTAATTACAGTTTTATTCCGAAAGATTATGTCATCCCGGAAGAGGCAGATTATTTCCACTTTACTTCTAATAATACTATTTTTGGTACGGAGATGAGGTATGATCCGGATGTGAAAGCCCGGTTGGTAGCTGATATGTCTTCCGATATTTTCTCCCATCCGGTGGATGTGTCTAAATATGACATTATTTATGCCGGGGCTCAGAAGAATCTGGCGCTGGCAGGGGTTACGCTGGCTATTGTGCGTGAAGGTGCTCTTGGCCAGGTGGAGCGGCCTATTCCAACCATGTTGAACTATAGTACGCATATTAAAAAGGAGTCTATGTTCAATACTCCTCCGGTTTTTCCTATTTTTGCTGCTTTACAGACTTTGAAATGGTATAAGGAACAGGGTGGTGTAGCTGCGATGGAAAAGAAAAATATTGAAAAAGCGGCTATTTTGTATGATGAAATAGATCGTAATAAATTATTTAAAGGAACAGCTGCTGTAGAAGACCGTTCTATTATGAATGTATGTTTTGTTATGAATGACGAATATAAAGAATTGGAACCGGAGTTCAGTGCATTTGCTACTGCGGCAGGTATGGTAGGCATCAAAGGCCATCGTTTTGTGGGTGGTTTCCGTGCTTCTATTTATAATGCCATGCCTAAGACTAGTGTGGAAGCCTTGATTGATACCATGAAAGAATTTGAAAAACAGCATTGATCATGGCAAAAGTATTAATTGCAACCGATAAACCCTTTGCAGCTGTGGCTGTAGATGGGATCCGTAAAGTGATTGAAGGAGCTGGTATGGAACTGGCTTTATTGGAAAAATATACAGAAAAGGCCCAGTTGCTGGGCGCTGTGAAAGATGTGGATGCGATCATTATCCGTAGTGATATTATCGATGCGGAGGTTTTGGATGCCGCTAAACAGTTAAAAATTGTGGTGCGTGCCGGTGCGGGATATGATAATGTGGATCTGGAGGCAGCTACTGCACATCATGTGTGTGTAATGAATACTCCAGGGCAGAATTCAAATGCTGTGGCTGAACTGGTGTTTGGCTTATTGGTTTTTGCTGTCCGTGGATTCTTTAATGGTGCTGCCGGAACGGAATTAAAAGGGAAGAAACTGGGTATTCTGGCGTATGGTAATGTTGGACGGAATGTGGCCCGCATTGCCAAAGGGTTTGGTATGGATGTATATGCTTATGACGCTTTTACTCCAGTCTCTGCTATTGAAGCGGACGGAGTGAAAGTAGTGGAGTCTACTGCTGATCTTTTTAAAATGTGTCAGGTGATTTCCCTTCATATACCGGCTACAGCTGAAACCCGGGGCTCGATTAATTTTGAATTAATGAACTCCATGCCGAAAGGTGCTATTGTAGTCAATACTGCCCGTAAGGAAGTTATGGAGGAGGCGGAGTTAGCAGAGATTATGAAAGCCCGTCCGGATTTTAAATATGTAAGTGATATTAAACCTGCCATAGATGCGGAACTGGCGGCAGCTTACCCGGACCGGTATTTTGCCACGCCTAAGAAAATGGGTGCACAGACTGCTGAAGCAAATATCAATGCAGGTATTGCAGCCGCTAAGCAGATCGTGGATTTCTTACAGAACGGGAACGAAAAATTCAGAGTGAATAACTATTAAATAATCTATTATGGCTGTCATCAAACCTTTTAAAGGAATCCGTCCACCCAGAGAGTTGGTGGAACAGGTAGCATCGCGTCCGTATGATGTGTTAAACTCCGAAGAGGCCCGGGAAGAGGCTCTGGGTAATGAAAAATCCCTTTATCATATTATTAAACCTGAGATAGATTTTCCGGTAGGCACAGATGAGCATGATCCGGCTGTCTATGAAAAGGCGGCTGAGAATTTCCGGATGTTCCAGGATAAAGGCTGGCTGGTACAGGATGATAAAGAACAGTATTATGTCTATGCGCAAACTATGAATGGCCGTACGCAATATGGTCTGGTTGTTTGTGCTTCTGTAGAAGATTATATGAACGGGAATATCAAGAAGCATGAGCTGACCCGTTGTGATAAAGAAGAAGACCGTATGAAACATGTCCGTGTGAACAACGCGAATATTGAACCGGTATTTTTTGCTTATCCGGATCATCCCGAACTGGATGCTATTGTGAAGAAATACGCCGTAAAAACTCCGGAATATAATTTTGTAGCAGAGTTGGATGGTTTCGGCCATATCTTCTGGATTATTGATAATGATGAGGATATTGATCGTATTACGGAATTATTTGCAGGCATCCCTTCTCTGTATATTGCAGATGGTCATCACCGTTCGGCTGCTGCTGCCTTAGTGGGAGCGGAAAAAGCCAGGCAAAACCCTAATCATCGTGGAGATGAAGAATATAATTATTTTATGGCGGTTTGTTTTCCTGCTAATCAGTTAACTATCATTGATTATAACCGGGTTATAAAAGATCTGAACGGATTGTCTGATGAGGAATTCGTATGCAAGTTGTCTAACCATTTTATAGTGGAAGAAAAAGGAGAGGAGATCTATAAACCGCTTGCCTTACATAACTTTTCTGTTTATTTATCCGGAAAATGGTATTCTCTGACTGCTAAACCGGGTACATATGATGATAACGATCCGATAGGGGCACTGGATGTGACCATCTCTTCTAACCTGATCTTAGATGAGATACTGGGAATTAAAGATCTGCGTTCAGATAAACGGATTGACTTTGTGGGTGGTATCCGGGGGTTAGCTGAATTGAAACGGCGTGTGGATAGTGGTGAAATGCGGGTGGCACTTGCCTTATACTCGGTGTCGATGAAACAGTTGATCGATATTGCTGATACAGGCAATATTATGCCTCCGAAGACTACGTGGTTTGAGCCTAAACTGAGATCAGGCCTGGTGATCCATAAGTTAGAAAATTAATTTGTTTGATACAATAGTCAGAAGCCCGGTAGACCAGATTTTACCGGGCTTTTTTATTGAGATAATTTCTTTTAAAAAATAGGGGCTATCCGGTAGATTCGCCGTATCTTTGATAGTGTAATCTGATTTATATAAATAGTTGTATTATGTCATCCATTAAAAATGTGGTGTTTGATTTGGGTGGGGTAATTATTACTCTAAACCGGGACTGTGCTGTAAAGCGTTTTGAAGAAATTGGTATCAAAGATGCTGCTGAACTGATTGACCCGCATGAACAGAAAGGTTTCTTTCTGGAAGTGGAAAACGGCCGGATATATGTGGAGGGGTTTCGCCGGAAATTATCCGAACATGCCGGAACAGAAATTACTAAAGAGCAGGCAACTTATGGCTGGATGGGCTTTGTTGTGGATGTACCCCAGTATAAACTGGACTATATTCTGGCATTAAGGAAGAACTATCATGTGTATTTATTAAGTAATACCAATCCAATTATCCAGGAGTGGACACGGTCTTCTGCTTTTTCTGCTGCGGGGCATCCAATCGGAGACTATTTTGATAAGATGTATGCTTCTTATGAAATAGGAATTACAAAACCGGATCCGGCGATTTATGAATATATGTTGAAAGATTCAGGAATGATCCCCTCGGAAACCTTGTTTATAGATGACGGACGATTAAATATTGAAGTTGCCCGGTCTTTGGGAATCCATACTTACCAGCCGGAAAATAATGAGGATTGGAGAGAAGCGATTGACCGCCTGTTATAAACTGCTTTTATTCTGCTTTCTCCACAATAGAAGGATCGTGGGGATTTTTGGCGAGAAAACTGCGATCCACCACATAGGCTGCCATTTTATCTGCATCATATGGAGTAAGAAGTGATTGGATCTCTTCTTTCCCTAAGTCCGGGGATAGCCATTTTTCTTCCTCTTCACGGGAGATAATAGCCGGCATTCTCTTTTTTGTATTATGGATATAGCCAGTTAGCGGATTGGCATCTGTGGTGATCTGTGTAAAAGTCATGATGCTACTATTGGTTTTTTCATCCACCCATATATCATACAATCCTGCCATAGAGAAAACTTCTTCATCTTTAAGAAAGATATAATAGGGGATCTTTTGTTTTCCTTCATGTCTCCACTCAAAATATCCGGTACTTGGTATCAAACAACGTTTGGTCAGGGCTGGTCTGGAAAAGGAACGTTTCTGAAATATGGGCTCTGCCCGTGCATTTAATGTCATGTTACATATCTCTTTGGCTTGTTCTTCTGTCCGGACCAATGGGGAATTAATCCCCAGTAGAAAGGTTGTATCTCCTGATCTCTGGTAATAATAGGATACACGGGATAATTGAAAGCATTGATATGGTATTCTTCTTCCACTATCTGGTTTACCATTTCTACCAGATCTGTTTTCCTGCCATACCGTCGGGCCAGTTGGCGGATTCTTTTAGACATTGAATTATGAAAGCACATGATCCGTTTATATTTTTGTATATAACAATTTAACTGGTAAGTTGTTGGATAGCGTGAATCTAATAAAGATAATTTACTATGGTGTCCTCAAATACTAAATTTATTTAAAGAAGATGTAAGTAATAAAAATAGACTTGCTTAAATCGTTTTTATTAATGAAATAAAGAAGGATTTTTTGTATATCGTCCATAGTATTCCTCATTTTTTGTCATAAAATTTATCTGTTTGATTTTTTTATTTATTATGTCGTTGAAAATGTAATAAAGTATGTGGGGATTACCCATTATCTGGAAATTCTAATAAATAGATGGTAATTTATTAATTATCAGAAGTATACCTATTGAATTATTTGAATTCTTCATGAAGCTTTTAAGCTAAAGTGTTGAATGTTAGTTTATTGTTTGAAATGTAAAGAGTCTTTTGGTATATATTAATATAAATAAAATTTATAAATATCTGATATTTAGTAAATTAATTTATAAATTAGAAATAAGGGAATTTTTCATTAATTAGTAAATTTTATGGCAAATCCCTAATAAATAAAAATATTTCCCCTTATTTGATTAATATAAGTTAATGAGTTTATCAATTATGGATATATAATTTTACATTTGTGCACATTTAAACCGTAGAACAAAATAATTTGCAACTTAATTCTCTTATTATGAATAAGACGCAATTTCAAAAGCAATTGCTTGGCATGTCCAACAGCATGAGGAAGTTGGCATTCATTTTAACCGCTAACAGGAATGATGCTCACGATCTATTTCAGGAAACCTATCTTAAAGTCTGGATTAACAGGGAAAAATTTACTGATAATAGAAATTTTAAAGGATGGGTATTAACCGTTATGAAACATATTTTTATCAATAATTATAACAAGATCATTCATAGTCATACTGTAATTGAATAGGAAGCGGATATTTATAATCTGAATACAGTGAATGATTCCGGATTCAATTCTCCGGAGAGTGCTTATCGTATTCAGGAAATTAATAAAGCTATAGGAAGTCTGAAACCCGAATATAAGAAACCTTTTTCCTTGTATGTCATGGGCTATAAATACAATGAGATTGCCGATATGCTGGGTATGCCTCTTGGAACAGTAAAAAGTAATATTTTCTCTGCCCGGCAGGAGTTGAAAAGAAGACTGGATGATGACCATAGTGCAGATTGAGAAATTATTGTCATAAAATAAGATATATCGCACCTGTCCGGTCTCGGAGAGGTACTTTTTTATTAAAAAGAGAGATTTTTTCAGGAAAGCTTTTGCTATTGAAATAATATATATACTTTTAGCTACTTACTTTATGTGCGCAAAAACTATAGATAATTGAAAAATACTTTGGATAGATCCCCATATTTGTGTCATAGATATACGAAGGGCACCTATAGAAATACGGACTCCTCCAAAGATAGCTTGGCAGGCGTCGGTTTGAATGCAATTAGTAAACCATATATACCATGAAAGATTTATTTACTATCCAAGATAAAGTCATTGTCATTACGGGCGGGTATGGTGTGTTAGGACATGCGATTTCCGCCTATCTTGCCGGGCAGGGGGGCAGTAGTGGTGATCCTGGGACGGAATCAGCAGAAGGGCACAGAGTTGATAACACAAATAAAAGCGGATGGAGGAGAAGCTCTTTTTCTTCAGTCAGATGTGATGAATGAACAATTGCTGGAACAAAATAGAGAAGATATTATACAGGTTTATGGTAAAATAGATGTTCTTATTAATGCAGCAGGTGGTAATATGCCGGGAGCTACTATTGCACCGGATAAGACTGTTTTTGACCTGCAGGTGGATGATTTCAAAAAGGTTGTGGACCTGAATCTGTTTGGAACTGTATTACCCACAACTGTTTTTACTAAAGCTATGGTTAGGAATGGAGCGGGAAATATTGTCAATTTTTCCTCTATGTCTGCCTTACGTCCGTTAAGCCGGGTGGCAGGCTATGGAGCAGCCAAAGCAGCAGTTTCCAATTATACTAAATATATGGCAGGAGAATTAGCCCTGAAATTCGGAGAGAATTTTCGTGTAAATGCCCTGGTGCCTGGTTTCTTTATCACAGAGCAGAACAGGACACTGCTGACTAATGAAGATAGTTCTTATACAGCCCGGGGGAATACGATTCTGGAACATACTCCTTTCCGCCGGTTTGGGAAACCGGAAGAATTACTGGGTTCTATTCATTATCTGGTAAGTGATGCTTCGAAATTTGTTACGGGAACCCTCTTAGTGGTAGATGGAGGCTTTGATGCTTTTTCAATTTAATAAATAGAATAACCTTATATAAAATATCATGATATTAAGTGAACAAACATGGAGATGGTACGGGCCCAATGATCCCGTATCACTTGCAGATATACGCCAGGCTGGTGCTACAGGAATTGTAACGGCACTCCATCATATTAAAAATGGGGACGTGTGGACAGTAGAAGAGATCCTGAAACGTAAACAGCTGATTGAATCTGCCGGATTAGTTTGGTCCGTGGTAGAAAGTATTCCTGTACATGAACATATTAAAACCCGGGAGGGTGCATATAAAGAATATATAGAAAATTATAAAGAGAGTATTCGGAATTTAGCTGCTTGTGGAATCCGGATTGTTACTTATAATTTTATGCCTGTACTGGATTGGACCCGTACGGATCTGGCTTATAGAATGCCGGATGGCTCCAAAGCACTCCGGTTTGAGAAAGATGCTTTTGTTGCTTTTGAACTTTATATCCTGAAACGTCCCGGTGCTGAAACTCTATATACGGATGTTGAAAAAAGGAAAGCAAAAAAAATGCTTTGACAGGATGACACAGGAAGAGAAAAAGGTACTGGTAAGAAATATAATTGCCGGGCTTCTGGGAGCTAAAGAGAGTTTCGCGTTAGAGGAATTTCAGATCCAGTTAGATAGATATAATACTATTGATAAAAAACAACTAAGGGGCAACCTGATCGATTTTCTGAGGGAAATTACACCCGTTGCGGATGAAGTCGGAGTGAAGCTGGCGATCCATTCGGATGATCCTCCCTATCCTATCCTCGGTTTGCCACGTATACTAAGTACCGAGAAGGATTTTAATGCATTGGTGGAGGCTGTTCCTAACTCATCCAATGGCTTGTGTTTTTGCACCGGATCTTTTGGAGTAAGAGCTGATAATGATTTGCCGGCTATGATTCTTCGTTTGGGAGACAGGATCCATTTTGTACATCTCCGTTCTACTCAACGGGATGAAGAAGGCAATTTCTACGAAGCAAATCATCTGGAAGGAGATGTAGATATGTATGGCGTTATGAAAGGCTTTTTAGAGATCCAGAATAAAAGGCAGACCTCTATTCCTTTCCGTCCAGATCATGGCCACCAGATGCTGGATGACCTGAATAAAAAGACCAATCCCGGTTATTCAGGGATCGGACGCCTGAGAGGCCTGGCTGAGTTAAGAGGATTGGAATTAGGGATTGCAAAAACCTTATACCAGTGAACCGTATGAAATCTTTTTTAGACGATAATTTTGTGTTGGAGAGTCTCACTGCAGAAAAACTTTATCACGAACACGCGAAACATTTACCTATTATTGATTATCACTGTCATCTGGATCCCAGAATGATTGCAGAAGATTATCAGTTTGATAATTTAGGTGAAATCTGGCTCAGTGGAGACCATTATAAATGGCGTGCCATGCGTACGAATGGTGTGGAAGAGCGGTATTGTACAGGAAAAGAGACTACAGACTGGGAAAAGTTTGAGAAATGGGCAGAAACCATTCCCTATACTATGCGGAATCCGCTTTATCATTGGACACACCTGGAATTGAAAACAGCGTTTGGCATACATAAAATACTGAAACCGGAAACTGCCTGTGAGATATTTGAGGAATGTACAGCTAAATTACGTACCAAAGAATTTTCCGCCAGAGGACTGATGAAAAAGTATAAAGTGGAAGTGGTCTGTACTACGGATGATCCGGTTGATTCCCTCCAGTATCATCAGGCCTTAAGGCAGGAAGGATTTGAGATAAAAGTACTTCCCACCTGGCGGCCTGACAAGGCTACGGCTGTTCATGATCCGAAAACTTACAGGGAGTATATAGAAAAATTGTCGGAAGTCTCTGGCGTGAGTATTACTACCTTTTCAGATCTGATCGAAGCGTTAAGAAAACGCCATGATTTCTTTGCTGAAGCAGACTGTAAACTTTCGGATCACGGGATAGAAGAGTTTTATGCTGTAGACTATACCTCTCAAGAAGTAGAGGAGATATTCAATAAAGTGTACGGAGGAAAAGACCTGACGATAGGCGAGGTGGTGAAATTCAGGTCAGCCATACTATATGAAGGAGCCCTGATGAACCATGAAAAGGGCTGGACACAACAATTTCATTATGGTGTCATGCACAATAATAACGCCCGGTTATATAAACAGATAGGTGCAGATACCGGCTTTGATTCTATGGGAGATTTTACAGTAGCACAGCAAATGGCCAGATTCCTGGATCGATTGGATATAAACAATAAGCTGGCAAAAACAATTATTTATAATCTGAATCCGAGGAATAATGATTTAGTAGCTACTATGATCGGGAATTTTCAGGACGGATCTGTGGCCGGAAAAATGCAATTTGGGTCAGGTTGGTGGTTCCTGGATCAGAAAACAGGTATGGAAGCACAGATGAATTCACTTTCCAATCTGGGTTTGTTAAGCCGTTTTGTTGGTATGTTGACAGATTCCCGGAGCTTCCTGTCTTATCCGCGTCATGAATATTTCAGAAGAATCCTGTGTAACCTGATAGGTTCGGATGTGGAAAAAGGTTTATTACCTGCCTCGAAACTTGATTTTATAGGGCAACTGGTAGAGCAGGTCTCTTACTATAATGCCCGGAACTTTTTAAATTCTAAATTCGTCAAACGAACCAGTATATATACAAATGAAAAAAGTCGTTACTTTCGGAGAGATTATGTTACGTCTGGCAACTCCAGGTTACAACCGGTTTATTCAATCCACCCAGCTGAATACTACTTTCGGAGGGGGAGAGGCGAATGTTGCCGTTTCTTTGGCTAACTATGGAATTCCAACTGAATTTGTGACCCGCCTGCCGGAGAATGATATTGCAGACTGGTGTCTTTCCGATCTCCGGAAATACCATGTCGGAACAAACCATATCGTACGCGGAGGAGATCGGGTAGGGGTTTATTTTTTAGAAACAGGAGCAGTTGCCCGTGCCTCCAAAGTTGTCTATAACCGTGCGCATTCTTCCATGTCGGAAATTAAGCCAGGTATGGTAGACTGGAAAAAGGTTTTTAAAGAGGCACACTGGTTTCACTGGACAGGGATTACTCCGGCTATCTCGCAAGGTGCTGCAGATGCTTGTCTGGAAGCCATCGAGATGGCAAATGAAATGGGAGTGACGGTTTCTACGGATCTAAACTTCCGGAAGAACCTGTGGAAATATGGTAAAACAGCTCAGGAAGTGATGCCTGTTTTAGTGGAAGGGTGTGATGTAATCCTGGGAAATGAAGAAGATTTTGAAAAAGTATTTGGGATTAAGCCGGAGGGTTTTGAGGTGACGGCAACCGGAGGTGAGGTCAATGCCGGTGAATTTGAATCCGTCTGTATACAAATGATGAGGAAATTTCCTCGTGCTAAAAAAGTAATCATTACACTTCGGGGGTCTGTGAATGCTAACCATAATACCTGGGGCGGATGTTTGTATTCCGATAGATTGTATCTTTTCAAAAGATATGATATTACTCATATTGTAGACCGTGTAGGAGGAGGAGATTCTTTTATGGGCAGTTTGATTTACGGTTTGCTGACCTATCCGGAAGATGACCGGAAAGCATTGGAATTTGCTACGGCTGCGTCCTGTTTGAAACATACCATCTATGGTGATTTTAATTTGGTGACTGTGGCTGAGGTGGAAAATCTGTTAAAAGGGGATGGCTCAGGGTGTGTATTACGATGAACAATCAGAAGTAGAAAATAAACAATATAAGAATGGCAAGATTTAGTAGACTAAATGTATGCGGCACAATGATAGAGACAGGGATGGTGCCTGTTTTCTATCATAATGATCTGGAAGTCGCCAGACAAGTGGTAAAAGCCTGTTATGAGGGAGGTGTGAGAGTATTTGAATTTACTAACCGGGGAGATTTTGCACATGAAGTGTTCGGGGAGTTACTTAAATGGACAGCCCGGGAATGTCCTGAGATGATCCTGGGTATCGGCTCTGTTGTGGATCCGGGAACGGCTTCCCTTTTTCTTCAGTTAGGAGCCAATTTTATAGTAGGCCCTTTGTTAAATCCGGAAATTTTTAAAGTATGTAACAGAAGGCAGGTAGCCTATGTGCCGGGTTGTGGTTCTGTCACAGAAATAGGCATGGCACAGGAACTCGGAGCAGAATTTATAAAAATATTTCCTGCCGGGAGTGTCGGAGGACCTTCTTTTGTAAAAAATATAAAAGCCCCTATGCCCTGGAGTAATATTATGGCCACGGGAGCGGTAGAACCTACTGAGGAAAATCTGAAAGCCTGGTTTGAAGCTGGAGTAGGATGCGTAGGGATGGGATCCAGACTATTTCCCGGTGAAGTTATTAAAGCAAAAGACTGGGGGAAAATTACTCAGATTTGCAAAGAAACATTTGCCATCATACACCGGGTAAGATCATAGAAAAATAAGAAAGACCTTAAAGAAAATACCATGAATCAATTATTGAATGCCACCCATCAGACCTTGACCAAATACAGATGGACCATCTGTACGTTGTTATTTTTTGCTACTACCATTAATTATTTGGACAGACAGGTATTATCCCTGCTACAAACGGAGCTGGAAACCATTTTTCATTGGTCTAAGAGTGACTATGGAACTATTACCTCCATCTTCTCCCTGTCCTATGCCATTAGTATGATCTTTGTCGGACGGTTTATTGATCGGATAGGAACTAAAAAAGGATATGCATGGGCTATCGGATTATGGTCGTTTGGAGCTTGTATACATGCACTGTGTGGTATTGTTACAAAACAATATGTCGGAATTGAAACGACAGCAGGATTAAAAAATGCTCCATCGGATATGTTTCCGGTCATAGCAACCGTAAGTGTCATTGTGTTCGTAATAGCCCGTATCATTCTGGCAATAGGTGAAGCCGGAAACTTTCCGGCAGCTATCAAAGCTACTGCGGAGTATTTTCCTAAAAAAGACCGGGCTTTTGCTACCGGTATATTTAATTCCGGATCAAATGTCGGAGCTATTCTTGCGCCTCTGTCCGTTCCTTTTATGGCAAGAGCATGGGGATGGGAAATAGCTTTCTTAGTTATAGGCATATTAGGCTTTATCTGGTTAGGGTTTTGGTTGGTTTTCTATAAAAAGCCGGAAGATAATCCCTGGATGAATGATGCTGAGCGAGCCTATGCGAATCAGGATGAGATAATAGAAAAAGAATGGAGAGAACAAGAGCAGGTTTTGGAAGCAGAGAAAAAGAAAGTCACCTTTCTTCAATGTCTGAAATACAGACAAACCTGGGGATTATTTCTTGGGAAATTTATTACGGATGGGGTATGGTGGTTTTTATTCTGGACACCGGATTATCTGAAAGAAGAATATGGTATGACCGGAGGAGAGATCGCTTTGCCTTTGGCCGTTTTATATACGATCACCGTATTTGGGTCTGTTTTTGGAGGTAAATTCCCTGAATTCTTTATTAATAGAGGTATGCATCCGTATGATGGACGTATGAAAGCTATGCTGTTGATCGCAATGGTGCCGCTCGTCGTTTTGTTTGCCCAGCCTTTCGGGCATATTCCTGCACTTGGAAACCAGGCGTTTTGGGTTCCTATCATTCTGATCAGAATAGGAGGGGCTGGCCATCAGGCATGGTCTGCCAATTTCTTTACCACCGGCAGTGACCTCTTCCCGAAAAAAGCCGTAGCAACCATTACCGGCATTACCGGATTGGCGGGAGGGTTAGGTTCTTTCATTCTGACTAAAGGTAGCGGGATGCTTTTTGACTATAGTATCAAACAGTGGGGAAGCGCCAACACAGGCTACACCATTATCTTTTCCTATTGTGCCGTAGCCTATATCATCGACTGGACCTGTATGAAAGTCTTTACCCCTACATTTAATCCGATCAAGGATCTGTAAACCGGTATTTCAGCAAGATTTTTTACTTATTACAAATATTGGTTGCGATATATAGGTATGCTTATGTTTGAATCGTTTTAGATTAGGGTATTTGTGATATAAATAAAAATGTTTTATAAAAAGTTTGTTTAGGATGGAGGCAATATTTTATTCAATTTCTGCAAAGAGTTGGCAGGGAAAAACGATAGGATACTAATTACACCGGGCATTTCTCTACCAGGCTGGGAAATGTCTGGTTTTTAACTGCTATTACTGGGAACAGGAGGAAGCAGATAGGAAGAAAAAACAAATCCAGCCATTTTGTTTTAATGTTTAAAAGACTTAAAACCATGCCCCGTACTGGACTGGGTAAGATGAGGATGATTCTTTATTTTATCTCATCCAGATATTTTTGTAAGTTATTAATATAATTCCCTACGTGGAGGCCGTCGGCGAGAGCGTGGTGTACCTGTACGGAAAAGGGAAGGAGAATTTTCTTTTCTTTTTGGATGTATTTACCCCAGGAGATACGGGGGACGGAGTCATTGCGGTTGAGAGTGATGGTATGTGACAGGTGGGTGAAATTGATCCAGGGGAGACAGGTGATGTAAACAAGGTCATCACGTCCGGCCAGATTAGTTGGGTCGAAGTAAATTTGCTGGTTATTACTAGCCTGGCGGGCAGCATGGGTGAACTGAGACAGGGTTCCGTCGAGATTAAGAGTTACTATTTTGAAGAGGTCGTCCTCCGGGTCATTGCTTGTATCGGTGAAGGAGGGGTGGACCTGGTCGTGAAGTATAACCTTGCCATCGCGGATACGGTAACGAAACTCTTCGATAGTGTTAAGTACATGCATGGCTGCGTAGATCATTGAATAGTAAAAGGGAAGATGTTGTTCTTTGGTATAGGCGAGGAAGTGGGTGATATCGATATCCATGCAGATATTATATTGAAGATAATCCATGCGGTAGAAAAAGTTGAAGTGTTGTTTCTGTTTCCAGTTTTCTATGTCGATCTGTTTCATTTAAGATATTTTTTGTTGGTATGAAGGTAAGCATTTATTCTTTGAAAGCTACTTTATATAATTCTGTTAAATAAGGAATAGGAAGATTAAGTTCCTGGCCTGACTGGATCAGATCTTGTAGCATGCTTTTTATTTCTATAGGTGCGTGTTGCGTATGTCCGTCAAACATTTGGCACAAACTTTCATGCTGATAAATTTTTCTTGCTATAGGAATTCCTATCCATAGAGGTAGAGTATAGAGGCGATTGGATTTTTCTCTACCGGGCTTATAACCTTTCCGGGAACATATGGCAAACCCTTCCCGAATGGCATAGAACACTTTTTTCATCATTGGTTTATTTTAACGAAAGATTTCCCACTACCCATTGCTGTAATTCCTGCCGATAATCCTGCTGCTACCACATAATGGGTAATCAGCCACTCCTGGATCCGGGGATGGATTATTGGTTTTAATCCTGCTTCCTGAAAAGCATTAGCCAGCTTCTCTACGCGGGGAGTGATTTGTCCGTTTACTTCTCCTAATGGTGTATGTGAGGTTTTAAACCCGGATATGGTACAATGGATCTCTTCATCATTTTTTCCTCCACCGCACATAAAAGGGAAACCAAAAAAATATTGCTCAGGTCTCAGATACTGAGCGATCTCTTCGAAATCATTCCATATGTTTTGCATAAAAACAACGGGAGTTTTTCCAGCTCCTTTTTTTAATAGGGGTAGGATCTCTTTTATAAACAGGCAATTAGTGGTTACTAATATATACTCAAAAGGATGATCTTCTGTTAAAGTTTCTATTATGTGTGGGCGAAAAGTCACCTTTTTTTCCTGTTTTTTTCCGGAACGATAATCGAGGCAATGAATTTTTATTCCATTTGTTTCTGCAGATTTTTTTATCTCCGGACGTACCAGCAGTGTTATCCGGTGTCCTGCTTCCGATAATTGCCAGCCGTAGGTAGTCCCTATCACACCGGCTCCGTAAATTAACATATTCATAAGGAGTAACTATAGAGATGTATGGATAAAATGTTTTTGGAATAGTGCCAGCTCTTTCCGGTAAGGATCACTGTGATGGAGAATCTCTTTGGGAGTATAACCTGAAAACTGGCGGACTTCACGGATCAGATGGGATTTATCATAGTAACCGCATTCGGTTACCAGTTGATTTATAGTAGATGCCGGATGAGTTTGCAGATAGTGAAGTGCTTTGCTGAAACGGGTGATCCGGATATATGCACCTGGATTTACACCGGTATAGTCTGTAAAGATCCGGTGGAATTGTTTATAGCTCAGGCAGGCGGTCTGAGCGAGTGCCTGTATGTTTTGTTCTCCCTGACTAACAGAATGGACTACTGCAGTCATCCTGTTTAGGTGGTAATCAGTTTCTGTAATCGTCAGCCGTTTGATTAGATGTTTTTCAATAGATTGTACACATTTATAAGGATCCGGGTTCTCCATCACCTGGTTTTGTAATTCTTTCCATAAAGGATCACATAGGGCATCTATGGGGATATATTGTTCCTGTAGCAGATGAGCGGGTTGTTGGAAAAGTATTCTTGCTCCTATGGGATGTAAAATTACAAATAAATGTTCTAATGGACCTCTGAAAAGTAAATTGGAGTAGGTCTTCATTTGTCCATAGATATAGGCATCAGGCAAAGGGACCTCTTGTTCTTTTTGTATATTAAAAACTTTTCCTCCCCGGTTAAAAACCAGGCCCATTCCGTTAGCCGGTAATACCCGTTGGCTACCCTTTTCCATATCGGGAATGGATAAAAACCAGTATTGCTTTACCCAGGAAGTAAGTAGTGGAGTAGGATTTATGGCTAAAAAAGTTTCCATGTTTTATAAGCATTTTCTGCAAAAGTAAGATTTCCGGCAGGAAAGCTGGTGTATGAAAAGGACATTCTTTCATAATGTACGGTTATGGGTTTGTTAAGCTACCCTCTATTCAGGCCGGATCTGTTTATTCAGTATAAAAAATAGTCCGGCCGGAAAACTATCAGTCCGTTGATTTGTTGAGAAAAGAGAACCAATACCTTGTTGTCATATGAAGAAAAATGATTCTCCCCGGTATGGAGAGTGGTATAGCCAGGATGTGGATACTGTAGTGCAGGTGCTGGACACTAACCTGCAGACTGGACTAACGGATGAGCAGATACGGGAGCGGAACGCGCAGTTTGGTGAAAATGAGCTTCCTAAAAAGAAGAAAGAATCTACTTTTATCCGTTTTCTGAAACATTTTAATGATATTCTCATTTATGTCTTACTGGTAGCCGCTGTTATTACGGCTATATTGGGACATTATGTGGATACTATAGTAATCGTTCTGGTGGCTTTCATTAATACACTGATTGGTTTTATTCAGGAAAGTAAAGCTGGAAAGGCATTGGAGAACATCCGGAGTATGCTTTCATTACAGGCCCAGGTGATCCGGAACGGTGAACGGATGGAGATTGATTCTACAGAACTTACGGTCGGCGATGTAGTGTTGTTAAGTCCCGGTGATAAGGTTCCTGCTGATACGCGGCTGGCTGAAAGCAGTAACCTGAAAATTGAAGAATCCATCCTGACGGGAGAATCTGTCCCATCCGATAAAAGTGTGGAACCATTAGCTTCAGATACTCCTTTAGGGGATCAGGTAGATATGGCATTTACGAGTACCACGGTCAGTGCGGGAACCGGACTGGGAGTCGTTACTTCTATAGGGGCTTACACAGAATTAGGAAAGATCAACCAGCTTATATCTGACACGCAACCCATTACAACTCCTTTATTACGTCAGACTGCCCGGTTAGGCAAAACTATTTCTATTGCTATTGTAGCCATTTCCATCCTGGTATATCTGTTTGGTTATTTTTACCGGGACTATCCCCCTCAGGAATTATTATTAGCTGTGATCGGACTGGCTGTAGCGGCTATTCCGGAAGGATTACCGGCTATTCTGTCCATTATTCTGGCGATTGGGGTGCAGAATATGGCTAAACGAAATGCCATTATCCGTAATTTACCATCCGTAGAAACCTTAGGAGCAGTGTCTGTTATTTGTTCAGATAAAACCGGGACACTGACCAAAAATGAAATGACGGTTCGGACAGTCATTACTAAAGATCATGTTTATAATGTATCGGGAACAGGATATGCTCCGGTTGGTTCGATTACGCTGGAGGAGCATCCGGTAGATGCTGATCATGATAATGTACTGAGAACCTTGCTTAACTGTTTTGAATTTTGTAACGATTCCACTGTGTCAGAAGATGATCAGGGAAACTGGCGGGTAAATGGGGATCCTACAGAAGGAGCGTTGATCACTTTATATGAGAAAGCTGATCTGAAAGACCGGAATGTAGAACGTATAGCAACTATTCCATTTGACTCTGAATATAAATATATGGCTGTCTTAGTCAAGGCGAGAGACCGGAAATTTATTTTTGTCAAGGGTGCGCCTGACCGTCTGTTAAATCATGTTTGTCAGGAGAAAAACATTTCCGGGATACACCCGTCTGATGAATCCTACTGGAACTGTATGATCTCTGAAACGGCTAATAAAGGACAACGACTGATTGGTGCAGCTTATAAAGAGGTGGACCCGGGAAAAACAGACCTGACACATGCGGATCTGGAGGATTGTCCTGTCTTTTTAGGTATGGCAGGAATTATTGATCCGCCTCGTGAAGAGGCTACGGCAGCTATTGAGGCCTGTAAGAAAGCTAGTATAACAGTTAAGATGATTACAGGTGACCATATCGATACGGCGAAAGCCATCGGCCGGGAAATGGGGATCGGTAATGGTAAAGAGGCTATGGAAGGAAAAGAATTGCAGCGAATGTCCGATCAGGAATTGCAACAGGTGGTTCAGGAGTGTGATATTTTTGCACGTACCAGCCCAGAGCACAAGATCCAGATCGTCACTGCCTTGCAGAATGACGGTTATATATGTGCAATGACAGGGGACGGAGTAAATGATGCCCCTGCTTTAAAAAAAGCGGATGTAGGGATTGCTATGGGAATCAAAGGAACTGAAGTGACAAAAGATGCGGCAGAAATGGTATTGGCGGATGATAATTTCAGTACCATTGTATCTGCCGTGGAAGAGGGAAGGAGAGTCTATGATAATCTGAAAAAAACTATTTTATTTATTCTTCCTACTAATGGTGCGGAAAGTTTTCTGATTATGGCGAGTATTCTGTTTGGGACTATCATGCCTTTGACACCAGTACAGATTTTGTGGGTAAATATGGTCACTTCTGTTACCGTTTCGTTAGCGTTGGCATTTGAGAAAATTGAGCCGGATACCATGTTACGTCCTCCCCGGTCTCCGAAAGAACCGTTATTGAATGGTTATTTTTTATGGCGCATCCTGTTTGTTTCTATTATTATAGGTGGAGGAGCGCTATTTATCAGTACACTTCTGATTCACTACGGCTGGGATCAGAATGTAGTGAAAACCATTACTTTGAATGCGATTGCTATTCCGCAGATGTTTTATTTGTTTAATGTAAGAAACATACGAAATTTTGCCCTGAACCGGGATTTCTTTTCCAATAAAGTGGCTTTTATGGTGTCTGGCGTTTTGATCCTGTTGCAAATAGCCATTACCTATTTTCCTTTTATGAACCGTGTATTTGGAACGTATCCTATTGCTCTCCATGACTGGCTCTATCCTTTTGGATTAGGAATCACTGTTTTTATCCTGGTGGAAATCGAAAAAGTGATTGTACGTTTAGTAGAAAAAGGAAGAAAGAAATAATTCTCTTTGCCGGTAAATGTAAGTTATGGGACGATCCGTTTACCTACAATCTTTAAGGACTGTTCCACTCCATCCAGCAGGGCTATATCCGGCAAGAGTGCCCAATCTTCAAAACCGAAATGATAAAAGAGCTGCAGGCTGGGTTCATTATGGGCAAAAATAAAGCCTAAAAGTGTTTTAATCCCACAGGCCAGAGCGTGTTGGATACTATATTCCAATAATTGTTTTCCATATCCTTTGCCACGTTGTTTTTCGTGTAGGTAAATACTGATCTCCACTGTTCCTTCATAAGCAGGCCGTCCATAAAAAGATTGAAAACTTACCCAGCCAATCATCTCTCCCTGATGATTCTCCACAACCCATAAAGGTCTTTTTCCGGCGTATGTTCCTCAAACCAGGCTATCCGGCTTTCGACAGTGACGGGTTTTGTATCAGCCGTCACTATACGCGAAGGTACGGTAGAATTATAGATAGCTACAATTTCCGGTAGGTCTGTCCGGATTGCATTCCTATATATGAGAGGTTCCATGTTGTCTTTTATTTCCATACGGGATACAAATGTATAGGATTTTTTTGTTATTGAAACAACAGAATATAGAACGTATCTTTTCCGGCACTTTTTCTTTGGGGAAGTTTGTGGGATGGGATTCCCCAATAATATATTTACTATCGTTAGATAATAAACTTATTAATGGAAGATAATAAGTTTATTATTAAGCGATCCTATCAGACATAAAAAAGCAAGGTTTCCTGTATGGGAAACCCTGCTTTAGAAGTATATAAGGAATTTTATTCAGAAAACTGCAGAACTAAAATTCAATATTTATCTGCATTACATAGGTCCGGGGAGCGGCTACGGCCATCGGACGATAGCTATATTCCGTGTTCAGCAGATTGTTGATAATGAAACGGAACTGTACCTCTTTGGTTACGCTGACCCCTGTCCGCAGGTCCATCGTAAAGTGACCTTTGTTCGTCCGTATCCAGTAATCAGTCAGGTTTTCACCATCTGCATATCCATATAACATGCTCCGTAGATAATCCATCAGGCTTCCTCTGGATTCCGGGCGTTCATCAACCATCAGATAATCCACAGCCAGGATTTTACTCTTCCAGTTGAGGTTAGTTCCCAGTGAGAGGCGTTTCCAACGATAATCCAAAGATGCCTTGGCTGAGTGTTTCTGTCTGTATTTAAGATATTTGCTGTTATTAGATTTTTCCTTCATCTGTAATGGATCCGTATAGGTGGCTTCCAATTCATTGATCTTTTTGTAATCGACACTCCTGGGTTCCAGATATACATATCCTACATTGAAAGTCAGGTCCATATCTTTATTCAATAGTACATTTCCGAACGTACTGATTTCTGTCCCATAGATCCGTGCTTTCGACACATTATAGAACTGGGCACCGAATTCCGGCATATTTCCTGTCATCAGCATTCGGATCAGGTCTGGAGTACTACTGATATACTCAAATGTGGTGTTATTAAATACCCCGAAACGGAACTCGATCATATTCGTATACTGTGTATAGAAACCGGTAATGTCGAACATTCCCTGTACCGGACCCAACTTATATCCCTGTTTGAATCCCAGTTCCGCATTGATCCCTTTTTCTGCTTTTACTTCATTATTCGGATATACCCCAATTCCTCCAATGCTCCTGCGAGCATATTTTTCTGTAAGGGAAGGATACCGGTAGCCCTGTCCGAAAGAAGCACGCAGATAACTGTAATCAGCTAACTGATAATTTAATCCCATACGGAAAATTGGTTTTACCGGAATACTTGTTCCAAACAGTTTAGTCTCTGCTTCCCGGTAATGTTTGTCTACCCGGTAGTATTCCGCACGTACACCGGCCGATACGCTGAGACGGTCCCAGAAACGGTGGTCATACTGGAAAAAGACGGCAGCATTGTCGCTGTTATGTAGCCCGGTTGTTTTCGAGTTGCTTCGCATCCGTTCATAGGTGGTTCCTGCAGTGATCTGGGCTCCTCCATCAAATTTTTTATTAAACTGGTAATCCAGATAATAGGTATAGTTTTTGCCAATTAATACTTCGTCACCCTGAGAATACATCGCATTACTTAACCAGGGGATCAAGTTTGACGGGATTCCTCCGCTACTGATTGAGCTTAAGGATGGAAGTCCGTTGTTCATCATCCAGCCGAGCAGGTCCATATAATCAGCGGCTGTTGCAGTCGGGAATATCTTATCTAAGATACCTATACCCGCATTGATCCCTCCATCCAGGTCACCTTGCAGAATGGGTTGCCAGAGGGCATCTAAAGAACTCAGGTTGCCATTCTGAAAGTCATTCACCAGCCCCATCAGGGCATTCGCATCTGTACCCATATTGCCTAAAATTTCAATGGCAGATTTTCCGTCACTGGGTTTCATGATATTATCTCCCCGGTAATAGACCCGTCCTTTGATTTTATGGGAAGTATTTTTTTCTGTATTGATAAAATTGAAAAAAGGATCAATATAGAAAGTGTTCCCTTCACGTCCCATATTACTGAGGGGAGAGGGTTGATAAACCTCTTTCGGAGAACGCCACAGAAAAAAATCCCCGTATTTATTGGATAACATATTTACATTGAATCCGTAATTCACGATCTTTTCACCCATATCCGGCTGATGATAGGTCAGATTTCCTCCGATACGAAACCGTTTATTATAGTCGTCCTGACGGTAGCCTTCATCTGTGAATAGGTTTACTCCTCCTGTTACGTCAAAATTCCCGATCCTCCGGGAGTGGGTCGCATCTACTCCTTCATAGATAGGCTGACGGATACCACTTAATACGCTACTACGCAAAACAGGCGTTACTCCATATTTTCCCTCTTCCCAGAAACCTTTGTCACTCCATTGATAGCTTTCATCCTTAGCATCACCATAGATCCCTACATACGCCCGGATATTCGTTTTCGGGATCAGTCCCGGCCGTGCGGTACGGACATTGATCACTCCATTCAAAGCTGATGACCCATATAATACGGACGAGGCACCTTTTATGACCTCTACCTGTTCCACCTGCTCCATAGGGATCGTGTTCCAGTTAATATCGCCGGTACCCGAATTCAAGGCGCTTAGCCCATCCACTAAGATTAAACTCCGGGCTCCTACACTGTAAGTCCAGCCCCCACCTCCACGGATAGAAGGTTGACGGTCATTGACATCTACTCCCGGGAGTGTATTCAGGGAAGTGGTCAGGTCAGTAGGAGTCTGGCGACGGATATCAGCAGCTTTCAGCAGGTCCATCGATACGGTAATATCACTTAACTTCTGTTCAAAACGCCCGGCACTGATTACTACTTCATCCATCAACATGGAAGACATTTTCAGGTAGATATTTTTTACACTGGTTTTTCCCCGCCCTATCACCAGAGGGATTTGCTGGGCTTCATAGCCGATGTAGCTGAAATTTACTTCTACTCCACCATCTGTCAGAAGAATTTTATAGGCTCCATCCATATCTGTGACCGTTCCAACATCTGTTCCTTTGATCTTTGACGTAATATTCACCCCGATCAACGGTTCGTAGGTCTGGGCATCATATACATGTCCTTTCAGGATTTGTCCATCTGCCATATGGCATAGGAAACATACTAATGTGGTTAGTAGTACTATTTTTTTCATGTGTTTGTTTTTTATATATCAGGAGTTAAAGGAGTTATCAGTCGCTTGGCTTCTTTAGTAGTTAAGGAGTTAAGTATACCATATTCCTACTTAACTACTGACCTCCTTTAACTTCTTTAACTACTTATTTATTAAGAAATAATCCAATGTCAAACGAACCACCGTCCAATTCCTGCTGAAGCTGGATTAAGAGAGTTTCCAGTGTCATGTTCCCTAATAACATGTCTATAAGCGCCTGGTATTCTTCCGGAATATTTAATCCCATACCTGCCAGCACATAGGATAGGGGAGCAGTCATGGTCTGTTCATCGAGAAACAGCGGGAGCAGATCCAGTAAAGCAAATATCTCCTGTATCTCTGATTTATCTATATAGAGTAAGTAATCCCCGGCTTGTCTCTGCTGGGAAATAGAACTGGCAGTGATATACTCTTTATAGGGATTCGGTTTGACAATCAGCCGAATTCCCTCTGTACTCCATTTATTTAATTTTGCATAGAGTGCTAATAAACTCTGGGTGTCCAGATCATCCAGTGGGCTTGCTTTTGTAGAAGCATTCCGGATTTGCTGAATAATCATGTCTATATGAGGAAGTACATATAATACGGTATCGTCTTCCAGATAATAAGTTGCCAGATTTACAGGAGAAGTTTGCCATACACTGGCAGGACGTTCGTCTGTGACATAACTCATCAGCATGCTGGAAATAGGAGTTTCTTCCGGTAGCCCGGCATATGAAATAGTTACATTTCCATCTTCCAGAAAATTCACCTGATCCAGGGTCAGGCTGAAAATATTAGATAGAAGTGGATTCAGAATCATTCCATTCAGGGTACTCAGCAGGCCATTAGTTGTTCCTATTTCAGTATGGGCCGTACGGGTATAGGTATAATAGGTGATATATCTGCCAGACCCGGCATCCTGTTCCCGGTAGCTTTCCACCTCTGCATTATGAACTACCTTCCAGTTTTTTGTTTGTGTCAGAGAATTGGTTGGATATTGGATATCTGAAAGTGTGAGGGATAATTTCCCTTCCGTTACTACGCCTTCATAAGACAGACCAATTCCCTGCGTGGTAGTAGCAGTACCGGAAAAACTATATCCATTTTCATCTGCCTGTTTAGCGAGCTGAACATTCTCCAGTACGGTTTCCGGCTGATTGGGGAAAACATACATAAGGGTAAGAGTAGCGGTGGAACCATCCGGAGTTTCAAAATAGATGTCTTTGCCGATCATTTCATGGCCACTATACATAAATGTCAGTTGGTTTGCATTGGCCGGCGTGCTAAGTTTATTGGAATACGTCGCTATAGCTTTCTCCGGAGTAAGTCCTTCCGCTTTATCATCACTACATGCAATGAAGAAGCCTGGAAGAAAGATTAGCATGAGGCAGTTCAATAAAAATTTGTTGTTCATTTTGCCTTAAGTTTAATCAATTAATAATAAGTATTTTTCCGGTCCTGTAAGTTGAAAGGTATAGGTGTTCTGTTTTTTATATTTGATATGTGATTTTAAATAAGTACTAATAATCTGAATCATATAAAGAACCTGTTACCTGTAATCAAAGACTGTAAAACCAGATAAATACAGGCTACAAATATCCTGGTATATTTCCTGATCATCAATGCCTGTTTTTGGGTTTGTATGTTCTGTTTTTAAGATGGGTTGTTTTTTTTCAATTCTTTCTTATCTTTGAACCGGATTAAAAAACAAACTGATGATATATGATAATATTCCCCGCTTTGACCTTCCGCGTGATTTTATTGCAGGAGAAATCGAAGGTAATAGTTTGCTGAAATTATACAGTAATTTCCCCTGCCGGATTAAAGCGGGTATTTTTGTGCTATGTCTGCGGGGAACGATCCGTGCAACGATTAATCTGACGGAAAAAATGATCCGGGCCAATGATCTGGTGATCCTGGCTCCGGATAGTTATATCCAGGCCTATGAGGTATCCGAAGATATTCAGCTTTGTTTTGCAGGTTTTTCATCGGAGTTTGTCAGCTATACGGATTTTGTCCAGACCACTATTGAATTTTTATCATCAGCCTACCAGGCTCCGGTAATTTCTTTACCGGACCAGACAGTCGGCCTGTATGTCCGTGCCCTGCGTTTATTGGCGGATATATGCGTTATACCGGAAGGGATTACCGGCCGGAAAACTATTCAGGCCATTCTGAACTTGTTTATTCATACTGTTTCTGAATTATATAAAAAGGATTTTGCTCAGCCACAACAGCCACATTTCCGGCAACAGGAAATATATAAAGAGTTCCTTTCGTTGTTAATGAAGCATTATCATGAAGAGCATCATGTGAGTTTTTATGCCGGAAAGCTGGGCTTATCCCTACAGCATTTCAGTTCTACTATCCGCAAAGTATCCGGAAGGAATCCGATGGAGATCATTAATAATATGATTGTTATGGAAGCCAAGGTACAATTGAAAACTACGAATCAGCCTGTAAAAAATATTGCTTTTAATCTGGGGTTTACCAATGTCTTTTTTTTTCATCGCTATTTCCGCCGCCACGCAGGTGTCACTCCTCAGGCATATAGAGGGGGAGAAGTTTTTGTCAGTAGTAAACGTCAGATAAAAACTCCGAAATAAATGCTGAATAGTCTTTTTTCCGGAATAAGTCCGGAAGAAAAAGAAGCAGTTTATTTGAACCAGTAAGTAAGCATTAATTTACTCTCGGAAGTGGAAGAGTAGACATTCTCATAGTATTTATAGTAGGTTCTCCGGACATAACTGCTGAAATTACCTGTCAGATACAGGTTTTTCCTGAGGCGGTAATCCATGCGGAAACTGGTATGGTATAGCTGGGCACGGGAACGGTCTCCCTGTGCATTCAGAGTTTTAGGATTAAAATTCTCCCAGTCCATTTGTTCAGGATAGTCTTTCCAGGTAAACATATAATAGGTTTGCGAATGGATTCCTATCTGTATTTTCCGGTTAAAAGAAGAATAGTTGAAACTGAATTTAGTACTCAATCCATTAGCCAGATTATAATTTCGTTCATCCACCCGGTAATAATCACTGAGAGCCGCTCCCAAAAGAATGCCATTTAAATGAAAAGCGCCCTCTATATACCCTCTTTTAAAGGTCTCATTCCTGTAGAATAGTCCACCACCGAAAGAGGCGGGTGTACAGAACTTATAGGGAGTTTTCAGGGAAATATCCGAGATGGTGTCCGAGTCATAATAATCAAAATGTTGGTATAATCCGGTACTCAGGGTTTGTTTCTCTTTTTCCAGTAATTCTTTGCCTGCAATCCGTCCGATAATGGATAATTCTCCTAAAACCGGTTGGGAAGCCTGTATATTCAGGTTGGTTTGAATAGAAAAATAATCATAGGGTGTTCCTCTGTCCGCTTCAAACTTGTCACCATATTCAATTCGTACTTCCGATCCGAAACCGATCCCCTGGTCAAATATATCGTCCTGTAATTCCAGGATCCGGATGCCGGCTGAAACTTCTACACTGACCGGAGGCAAACCAAACTACCTGCCTGAAGTAGGACGTTTTCTCCAGGCATCTCCGTTAATGATACGGGTGAGTCCCCGCATCGGTGAGGTAAGAAAAGCTATCGTTTCCCGGCCCAGCCGTTCCTTTCCGGAAGTCCGGTCATCAAGGATCAGGTCAGATGCCCTGTAAAAAACTTCTCCCAATGCCATTCCTCCTAATGGAGTTGCAATAATATCATTGGTAGAGGGATATTCACATTCCATAAACAGCTCCCACATGGTACTTCCCGCCAGGGAGAACAGTCCGGATTGCCAGTAATTATATCCGTTGGAGCGGGCGGCATTATAGTATAAACTTCCATGGTAAGGATGAAGGAACATATTGGTACCCATCCGGTCATTATCCCAGATAAATCCATGACGGAAATTTTCTTTGATGGTATGCCCGTTAATATAGGCAAAATCTCCTTTTTGAATAAAGCGGTCGAAAATCCACACACCCATATTGATCCCAAAAACCGTAGTTCCTGCCTGAAATCCTTTTTAGAAGAAGAGTAATGATGAATATCTGCGGAGTCTGGTGGTAGAATAAAAAAGAACCGTCTATCCTGAGTATGTTGTCCGGAAGAGTAAAAAGAGAATACCAGAAACAGGAGAATAATAGTAGTTTGTTTCATTGTTTAGGATTAGATGCAGGAATATACATCTATAGAGATGCTCATCAATCATACATACAAACAGCTTCTTACCGGAACAGAAAATCCGGTAAGAAGCTGTTTTGGTATTTATACAAGGCAAACAGTTAACACACAATGTAGTTTTTAAAGAGTTGATCTTCTGCCAATTCTTCGTAACTTTTCAGGGTGATCCCTAATGACAGGAATAATTTCTCTATGCTGTCATTAATCACCGGGATATAGATCTCATTGATTTTTTTGTCAGTGCCCATAAAGACAGATGGCCGATTTTCTCTATATCAACTGTGTCGTTCTCTACTCCAACGACTTTGTTTTCTTTTACAGTAAAAACCACAACCTTACCAGTATTCTCAACTCTTTCTTTCGGGTCCTGTTTCAGGAATAATGCAACTCTCATACTTTTTCTTTTTTAAAGGTTTTATTAAAGGTGAGGTTTTTAATTTAACTAAAAAAGGGCAAAAACACCTTTCTATTGTTCCAAAATGCAGATTACGGGTTTGAAGAATATAAAAAAATACAACAGGCGTAAAAATTAGGATAGATCTGTTTATTTATGCTATAATCCCTTTTCATTTCTTATTTATACGGGATATATACCGTAATGTTCGATAGACTCCTACTTTGCATCCCTTTTATATCTGAAGTTGTTTTCTATATACAGATATTTAATGTGTAATTTTAATTTGTATAGGAGATAGACATGATGGAGAATAGAAATTGTTCTTACAATTCAGTACCGTTAATCAAAGCCATACGCAGGAAGCCTATTCGTCCGGATATTTCTCTCCGGACATTAACAGGTATCCTGGAGAGGGAAATAAAAAGTCTGTCCCGGGAACGGACAGCCCGGGCGTATCGGTCAGCAATGAGTAGTTTTCTGAATTTTTATGGAAAAGAAGACTTAGCATTAAGTCAGTTAAATGGAAGGCTTTTAGTAGAATATGAACAATATTTACTGGTCGGTTCCCGGAGCCTGAACACCATTTCTTTTTATATGCGTAATTTACGTGCTATTTATAATAAAGGGATTAGTCGGGGATTATTCACCCCTGTAGAGGAGGAATTATTCCGGCTGGTTTATACCGGCAACCACCCGACCCGGGAAAGAGCGATTCCGGCTAAAGATATTTGGCAACTGGAATCATGGATAAGAAAAAGAGAGCTTGGTGCACAGGCCGTACCGGATCCGCATCTTTTTTCCGCCTATTGTTTTCTGTTCTGTTTCTATGCCCGTGGTATGTCTTATGTAGATATGGCCTATTTAAAGAAAACCAATATCCGGGATGGCCTGATTTGTTATCGACGCAGGAAAACAGGACTGTTCCTGAAGGTGAAATTGATCCAGGAACTACAGAAAATCATTGATCTTGTTGCTCCCTATGTAAAAGACTCCCCGTATGTTTTTCCTATCATTCTCCGAAAAGAAGGGAAGGAAAGATTACAATATGAAAGCGGATTGAGGTTGCAGAATAAGCGTTTGAAAGAGGTTGCCATTCAGGCAGGACTGAGATGTTCCCTTTCTACACATGTGGCGCGCCATAGCTGGGCTACCATAGCAAAGAAAGAACATATCCCTTTGCCGGTCATCAGTGAAAGCCTGGGACATGCATCGCTCAAAACAACTACGATCTATCTGGCATCTTTTGACAATAACCTGCTAGATAAGGCAAATCTAAAAGTGGTAAGAGCTATTAAAAGAGCTGGTTAAGAAACTGGTAGGATGATAAAAAACTCTATATTTGTAACCTTTGGAAAAATCAATAATCATTCTGTCACTTCGCAAGTGACAGAACCATGAAAGAAAACTCTATTTTCCTGCTGCAAATATACTGGGTAAAAAATAATTCCAGCTTCTGAAAAAACGTATATTTTTTCAATATTTACGACCCTTTCTGATCTGACTCGGAGGCATCCCTATATGTTTTTTACAAAAATCGGTCATATGGGAAAGTGTTGCAAATCCGCATTTGTCTGCGATTACCGCAAGAGGCAGGTTAGAAGAAATAATTTCCCGCAAAACTTTTTCCCTTTTTTTCCGATCATCCATCTTCCGGGAGAGGTCCCAAATACCAGGTTGAATCGGTTCTCAAAACTTTTCAGGCTCATATTTGCCGCACTTGCCAGTTCCTGCACTGTTTTTACATGCATATAATTCGTGTAGATAAATTTTGCAAATGAACTTTCTTTTCTTAAGACAGGATAAAATAATCCAGCCAGTTCCTGTGGTGTGTAACAGGATTTTAAGAGATAAAATAATTCATAAATCTTGATTCGCCGGAAAGCAGCACTTACCTGGCATTCCTCAAACAGGATATGCAGATGTCGGCAGTATTCCCAAATCAAGGGTGCTATTTCTACCGGATTAAAAGAGGTATTCCAGGCACTTTTTTTGTTTGCCAGTCCAGAGGGTAAGAAATATTCACATAACGCCAGACAATCCGGGAGATAAAATCCCGTTAAATGGCTTCCCTGTTCAATCGTTAAAGTACATACGGATCCTATGGGCAGAAAAAAGAGCTGTCCATTTTGTATAAATTCTTTTTTCCCGTTCGCAAAAACGAGTGAAAAAGACCCCTTTTTTACGATCCAGAGCACATGCTCAGTTGGTTCAAAAGAGACCATTTCTCCTTTATACAGGTAAAGGCTTTCAATAGTGGCTGCTTCTTCCCTGAAAAGCTCTGGTAATTCCATAGAATGATAGTTTTCTCTATACATGTTTTTCTTTTTATTAAAGGTTAGCTCTTTCATTTTCAGACAAATGTTTTTCCCGGGAAAAACTGGTTCTGTCACTTGCGAAGTGACAGAATCCGGATAAAGAAGGAAGATATTAGGCACAAAGGCCTTATTCATGACAAAGGGCTGTGAGAATAACAAACTTATGAACTTACGAAAGACAATAATCCTTGGGGTTTCCCTGTTGCTCCTATCTCCTGTATATAGTCAGGAGATGATCCAACTGGCACCTGTTACGCAAGTTGGATTGAAAGCGAATCTGCTTGGTTATGCAACCACCACATTAAGTGTAGGGGCTGAAATAAAACTGGCTCCCCGCTATACACTGGATTTGTCTCTTACCTATAATCCATGGTCCTTTACGGAAGAAAAAATGAAGCATATCCTCTTTCAGCCGGAACTACGGTATTGGTTTTGTGAAGCGTTTCACGGAGCCTTTGCCGGGTTACATGCCCATGCCGGTTATTATAATGTAGGAGGAATGGGATTGTCGGATTATATAAAAGAACACCGTTTTGAAGGCTGGCTGGCAGGAGCAGGAATTTCTTACGGATACCAGTGGATCCTTTCGGAACGCATTTCCCTGGAAGCCACTATCGGAGTGGGGTTTGCCTATATGGACTACGAAATATTTCCTTGTGAAAAATGTGGAGCTAAAATCAAAGATAAAGCTTCTACCTATTTCGGACCAACCCGGGCGGGGATCTCACTAATCTATATATTAAAATAACAGATAAAATATCTCATCAATGAAAAACAATATATACGCACCGGCTGCTTTCAGGAAAAATTATGTGTCTCGTATCCAGGTCTATACAACTGTTCTTGCCGTGTTTTTATTTGCTGGATTTCTATCTGCCCAGCCGCAGGTTGATAACCGTTTCAGAAATGCCTGTTTAGACAGAAATGGAGAACAGATGCAGGTGAAATTTGATCTTCCCGTCCATGGAAAAAGTGTAGGGAAAATGGAAAGTGTTTTTTTAATTCCTCAATTACAGAACGGGGACTCCATTCTTTTCCTGCCTTATGTCCGCCTGAATGGGAAAAGTCGCTGCAAAGCGCTCTGTAGAAATGAAGCCACTCAACGGGTAGGAGTAGCGGGTACACAGGATATTTATACCGAAGAAGAGATCATCTCCACCCGTTATCAGCAACTAATTCCTTATCAGACAGAAGTCGCTTTTGCTCCCTGGATGACATCTGCCCGTTTAGTGATACGGGAAGAGATCTACGGATGTGCTGGTGCAAAGAAAATCCAGCTATCGACCCTTATCCATTCCCCGGTAGAAGAAATGCCGGTTTCCGCTCTTCATTACACAACGAAACAGATATTAGACGGAATCCGTCCGCAGGTTTCCTACATCACTCCTCAGATAGAAAATAAACAACGTTCAGAAACCGGAAGTGCCTATTTGGATTTTCCCCAGGGACAATCAGTTATATTGCCCGATTACCGCAGGAACCGTACGGAGTTAAACAAGATCCGTGAGACATTGGAAAAGACCCGGAAAGATACGAACGTAGAGATACAGGAGATTGTCATTACCGGGTTTGCCTCTCCTGAAGGCAGCTATGCGGCGAATGAACGTCTCTCCTGGGACCGTGCCCATGCAGTGAAAAACTATTTGCAGCGGGTAAGTAATATTTCCTCCCGTTACTTTGAAGTACAACCCGGAGGGGAAGACTGGGAAACCCTGCGGGAATTGGTAGAAGACAGCCATCTGCCGGATAGCCGGCAAATCCTGGCTATCATCGATAGTCCGGAAGATTATGACCGGAAAGAGGTACGTTTGCGGAATATGGGAATGACCTATGATATGCTTCTGTCTGATATTTATCCTGCCCTTCGCCGGGTGGACTACCGGATTGAATACTGGGTAAAAGATTTCACAGTCCAGGAATCCCGGGATATGTTGATCCGTAATCCGGGTCATCTGAGTACCTACGAGTTGTATCGTGTGGCAGGTAACTATACCAAAGAATCTGATAAGTGGAATGAGATCATTGAACTGACGGTGCGTCTTCATCCCGAAGATGATGTGGTTAACATTAATGCCGCAGGAGTCCTGCTGAACCGGGGAGACCTGGTTGCGGCAAAGATCTGTCTGGATAAGGTAGCAGATTTACCGGCAGCCTGGAATAATATGGGAGTATACTATCTCTATCAGGGTGATCTGTTGAAAGCTACTGAATATTTTACAAAAGCATTAGTCATGGGAGTGGATGAGGCAATGTACAATCTGGATATTCGTCGTCAGATGGAATTATATAAAGAAGAGTAGTGCGTAGATGGTTCGTATAAACACAGCTTCAAAAGATCTGCCAACTACCCCATCTAGGGACTACTCACGGAAATTCTACATTAACCGACTCATATACATACACTTTTACATAACTATACAGCTAACTAATTATTAATTAAAATTTGGGATTTATGAAATTTAAAAGTTTTTATGTAGCTGCTTTAGCAGCCTCTGTCCTCGTTTCCTGTAATAAAGATGAGGTGTCAGATTATCCTGGTGGAAATGGTGAAGCCAGTGAGGAAACAGTCATGAAAATCGGTATTACCCAGGAAACAGCAACCACCCGTGCTTTTCCTTCTGGTGAAGAAGTGGCTACTACTCCGGAAAAAGAAATTAAAACTGCCCGAATCCTCGTCTTTGACGGAGATGGTAAACTGGAACATGACATGGATCTGACGGTAACCGCAGGGGTACTGGAAGAACCGGTATTTAAGACCACAACCGGTAAAAAACAATCTATGCCCTGGTAAATCTGCTGGCAAAATCAGACTTACTGGCAAGTTTGGAACCCGGTAGTGCTATCGGACAGGTGCAGAAAGTGATCAGCTCAATTGAAGCCATGGCAGATGTAGCATCTTCGGCTTCCAGTGGCACAGGTTACTTTATGACAAACTTCGATAAGAACCATGTGGTTACTACTATCCAAAAAGGAGTTACCGAAAAAGAAGTACGGGAAGATGGTGAAAATGAAATTACAGTTCCCGTAGGTCGTGCCTTTGCGAAAGTGAACCTTCGCCTGGGAGACGATGTGGAATACCTTCAGGGTAAACTGGAAGACATTACCTATCGTGTACGTAACAATCCAAATGCTATGTTCACCGTGCAGAAATATGAAGCATCTTATGGATACCTGCTGACTCCTTATTTTGATCTTTCACTGACTACAGTAGTAGAAAAAGCGGATTACTATTTTGACAACGGCGCTCCGGTACCACCGGCAACAGAACCTACATTTACAGCCATCAGAACTGCTACCTATGCCATGGAAAACAGCCATGGAACTCCTAAATATCACCAATCTACCTATTTGTCATTAAAAGGTACATTCATGCCGGACAATATGTTTGATAGTTACGGAGAGTTAGTGGGACCAGCCACCAAAGGTGACGACTTTTACCGTATTCGTAGTATTGTTGATGATGAATACACCAGCAAAATCTATAATACGGCAGCTATCGAACCTTCTGAGTTAGCAAGAGCGCTAGAAGGCTTCAATGCAGATCCGGAAGATAATACTACTTTCGAACTGGTGAAATACGAAGATGGTATCTGCTATTATGGTATCTGGATAGAAGATTAGGATTATTATGAAAAAGGTGACCTGGTAAATACATATACAGTAAGACGTAACTACTACTACTATGCAGTGATCAATCAGGTATCAGGGCCGGGTTCTAATAATGAAGATGGTGTGTTGCCAACAGATCCGGAAGAGCCGATTAAAGAATCTACCTGGATCAAGGCAATTATTGAAGTACAGCCCTGGGTAGGCAAAAACCTGAACTCTGTTATCTAAATGGTTTATGTAAAGTGTATATAAAAACAGATCCGGCCTGGCATTACCTGGCAGGCCGGATCTTTATCTACTAATTCTCCTATGTCCCGAAATATGAAAAAGTTGGAAATCCTGATATATTCTTTTTTGTTATTCTTTATGGCCACCTCTTGCCTGCATGATGACCTGTCTGATTGTCATGAACAGATCTGGTTGAAAATGAGCTATACGCTGAATGCTGATTATATCGATAAATTCAGTCAATCAGTGGAGGAGGTGACGGTGTTGATTTACGATAGAGAGGATCAGTTTTTCAAAACAGAAGAAGCGAAAGTCAGTGACTTGTTGAATAAGAATTCCATGCCCCTGCATCTTCCGGCCGGAGAGTATACCGCAGTTGTTTGGGGAAATGCTCTTGCAGATGACTATGAAATAACCGGAACAGAATCTTTATCTACCCTGCGTCTAAAACTACTGACACAGGGAAACCAGCCCTTACATATGGAACTGGCAGAACTTTTCCACGGAATAGTCACCTTTGAAGTAACAACGGAAAAGGGACAGGAGATAACTGTGGATGTAGTGAAAAATACCAACCATGTCCGTATTGTACTGAAAGGTATCTATGACACCCGTACCGCTCCTGGAAGTGACTATGCTGTGCACATCACAGGAAGTAACGGAGTCTACGGGTATGATAATAATAAGGAACCGGATCAATCCGCATTGCAATATCTACCTGACTATAATCAGCAAAGCCAGTCACTCTCCGTCTGGGCTGATTTCACCGTGTTACGCCTGATGCGGGATGATGACATGAGAATCCAGGTTTCCGAAAACGGAAGCAGTAAAATCTATGAATTGCTGACCGAACGCCTGTTCCGTTCAGCGTATGTAACCACTGATGAAGACCTGGACCGCTATGATAATTTTACCCTGACTTACACTTTCTATGAAGAATTAGATGAATTTTACCTCACTTCCCTTAAAGTGGAAGACTGGGAAATGAAAATCGACCCGGGGATCAATATCTGACCCATTCCGGAATTAACTGTGTATATACAAGGAAACAATAGAGATAATCATGAAAAAAAGAAACGAACCTACTATATCTTATCTGCATATCCTGTCTGGATGGTGTGGCTTGTTCCTGCTGTTCCTACTGGCAGCCTGTCTGGATGACCGTTATGATTCAACCGTAAATCCGGAAGTCCCCGAAGACAGGGTAGCTGTTAATTTTACTACCCAGGTTTCCGGAAAACAGGACACATCAACCCGTTCTTTATCCATGGATGGCGAGTATCGTCCGTCACAAATCGACCTGTTGGTATTTAAGATAGATCCCCAGACGGGTGAAGAAACCTATTTCTATCATACCCATGGTTCAGATATTCACGATCTGGAAGATCAGGGAGGAAAGAATTTATATGGGTTCAGTGCACAGTTACGTCTCCGGGAAAATGAAGAAAAACACCGGATTGCTATTTTTGCCAACCTCAGGAAAGAGATCACCACACTGGCCCAAACGTTGCCGGAAGGAATTTCTAAAGAAGAAACAGAAGAAAAAGCACTATTCGAAGCTACACAGAAATGGACAGATGAACGACAGGATTATCTGCCGATGTGGGGAGAGTCCGACCCCGTGGAAGTGACGATGGATATGTCAGATATAAACGGAACTATCCGGATGGTCCGTGCTGTTGCCAAAGTGGATGTCGGTATGAAAATAAATGAAAACGAAGGCTGTCTGGCGGCAGGCGGATTAGACAATTTTATTATTAAACAGGTGGTGGTCCGGAATGCCATGGACTATGGCCGTGTAGTACTGGAAGAGGGAACGATAAACGGAGATGTGGCAACTGCTATCTCGCTGCCGGAACAGATGGGCAGAAAACGTCTGGCTTATCTGCCGGATGCGGACGGAAGATCTGTTTTTGGGAAAATCTATCTGGCGGAATCCGCCAATAAAGCAGGTCAGACGCTGGATGAAAAAACCTGTGTGCTGATCGAAGGATACTATTCGGAAGATCCGGATCTGCCAAATACAACAACCCCAGGCTGGTATCGTATAGATTTCTATGACCAGGAAGATCAGGAAGACCTGGATGTACTTCGTAATTATCAATATTAGATCAATATTACCCGGGTAGATGGTCCCGGCTATGATTCGGAAGAAAAAGCATATAATTCTAAAGCAATGAACATCACTACGGAAATCCTGGCCTGGGAAGAGTGGGATATGGGAGATATTACCTTCGACGGACAATACCAGTTAGTCGTGAATACGGATAGCTTTTTCTTTTATAATAACGGACGGGCACAGGAGTTAAAGATATATACGGATCATCCGTCCGGATGGTATATTGAATCCAGTGAAAAACCGGATTGGTTAGTGATTAGTCCTCTCTCAGGAAATAATCCGGATGAAAGTTTTGAGGTAACCGTTTCAGCAGAACAAATGACTACTCCTCTGGCAGACCGGGACGGCTACTTTTATATTCGTTCCGGACGCATGAAAAAGAGAATGAAAGTATATCAATCCATGGAAGCAGATCTTTATATTGAAGTAACACCGACAACCCTTATTTTCCGGAAAAGTGCTACCAGCCCGAAAACAGTTATTGTCACGAAAGAACCGGCTGATCAACCCGTCTATTTTTCGTCAGCCAGGCTGATCCAATGGTTAACCACCGGAGGTTTCCCGACAGACGGACAGACCGATGTAACAGCATATAGTTTTTAGCCAACAGTCAACACCTCCGGAAATCTGCTGACCAATACAGTCACTGTCTTTATTACAGATCTAACCGGAAAAACGGCTTCCCGGTCTATCTCAGTCATACAGTTAGCAACCGATATAAAATATGAAGTGGAATTTCAGTATGACAAGTATCCATCGACTGCACAAAGTGACCTGTGGATGAGGGTTTCTGCGGAATTGGCATGGCAGATCCTGTCAGAGAATATTACACCTGCCGGTATTCTTACTCCCGAAATGTTTGATGTACAACCGGCCGAAGATAACCGGACCTACCGGTTCGCACTCAAACAGAATCCAACGTTTGCTGAACGGGAGGTCTATCTGTATGTCACCTCACCGGAACCGGACTTCGAACCGTTGACCGTTACCATCACCCAGGATTATATCCGCCCTGAATTAACGGTTACTGATCCAGCCGAAACAAGTAAGATGATTGATTTTGGGATAGTAGAGGAAAATAATGTAACTTCGCTGCCTGTCTCTCTGCATGTGAATTCAGACTGGAAATTCTCCACAGGTACAGACTATGATAAAGTGGTTGCTTCTTCTGATATTCCGGCAGGCACGGATCAGATAGGCGGTATGCCGAATGAACCGGTAGATGCGACTGTTTATTTTACACCGTTTGTCTATCAGCCTGTCACAGGAACTCCTGCGGAGGGTACTATCGTAAGTACGACAGCCACCTTTACGACCGCCAACCATCTGAGTGCGAATGCCTTCTCACAGAGTGTAACTTTTCAGACCATAGTTCCTCCATTCTTTGATCACACCAGTGTGAAAATTAAAAAGGAATCGGGTGATACGGAAGCTATCCCCCTAACTGAAAAGCTGGACAGAACGTCCCATAATTACTATATGGAAGCGACCTCCAATATAGCCTGGAGCGGCCAGACTTCTTTGAATGTGACCCGTACTCATACAAAAACAGCCTGGGGGACTCATTCGGAAGTTTTACAGGTGGCTGCAAACACTGAATGGGAAGAACGGGATATCACTTTCTTCTATACCTATGACGGAGAACAAAAAGAAGTGGCTACCTATACCCAGAAAAGTTATCATTTTGACCGGATTGAAATGGAATATGATGAAACATATCTGAAAGGATTTAACAGGACCTATACATTTACTGTCTACGGATCTATCCCTAATTCAAGAGTCAGAATAAAAACTGATCTGGATACTGAACAAATCTTTACAGCTACAGAGGAATCTTCATCTGTGGAATTAAGGGTTCCTCAGAACAGGACCGGAGATCTGAGAGAGGTCACTTTCAGTTATTCGCTGGATAACGGAACCACCTGGAAAGAATGGGGTGTAATGACTCAGAATAAAGGAAATAAAAGACTTTCTACCGGGGTTTACGTAGCCATCCAGGATATAAATGCAGGAGACTATATTCCGGAAGCCACCTATAATCATTATACCCGTACCACTATGTCATGGAATGAAGCCATGGGTATAGATGAGAAATTCAATACGGAAGCCTTTAACGGTTCAGATGCGGACGGTAATTATGTAGCCACTCAGCAGACGGGTTGCGCCGCGTATGCAGAAGCCCGGGGTCCTGCAGGTACATGGCGTTTGCCGACAGCAGCAGAATTGGAAGAAATACATTACTGGCGGTCTGCAATAGATATATGGGATGGTGTTGGATTACCGATTCTCTCTACCTACTGGAGCCAGGATGAAGTAGAGGGAGATGCCGGAAGAGCACATTCGTTGCATTATTCTGTTAACCAGGCCTATACTCCTACTACAACCTCTAAGACTGCTAAAGCAACCGTACGATGTGTAAGTATAGATAATACCCACGAAGAAGAAATACAGCCATAATACCGGTTGGCAAATCTACTTATATCAAGGCTGTCTCCCCTAATGAGGCAGCCTTCTTTTTGCCCTTTAAGAGAAGATTTTCTTTTTGTAGTAAGTGAAAGTACAGAGATCCGGAGTAAAGTGCCTCCGAAAAGATGGACGGACAAATAACTTAAAACCCAGAAGTCCGGTAATGTACCAAACCCATGGGTTCCTATATACACAAAAGTATCTTATTTTAATAATTTGGATTATATTTGTATATTTTAACTTAAAATAGTTTGAAATAGCGTTTCAAATAGAATATAGTTAAGAAAGATTCTTTATATTTAATTTTTATTCACTACTAACTTAACTAATACAATTAAAAATCCATGGAGCACAATCTATATAACACGGTAATTAAACCTTTCTATAAACTCCATGCCCGGCTGAAATATCATCAATTAGATGTTTCTATCTGTTTTCAGGAAGATTTTACTTCCACCACCTGGATCGGGGCTGTTTTACGGAATCATTTTTTTGTTTGCCTGTGAGCAGGTAAAGATAACAGGAGCGATTCGTCTCCGGCAGGTATTGGAGGAATTCCTTCCGGTCTCTAACCAGCATTCCTTGTATAATGAATGGAAAGGCGGTTATCCCCGGGGCTATGGTTTGTTTGTCCATATATCCGGACCCGAAAAAGGGAACCAGTGTTTCAAAAAAGGGGAACAGTTATCTTTTTCTTTGGTCATATATGGACATTGCGATGAGTACGGAGAGGCATTTTTACAGGCACTAACAGGTATGTGCCGGAATGGATTGAATAAAGGAACCATTCCTTTGCATTTGGCATGTGTGAGTGAACGTCAGGAAGACGGCTCAGTTCAGATGCTATATCATGAAGACGGCGGAGCCTTTTTTCAGTTGCGGAATCCCATTACACTGGGCCGGTATATTCATAGTAAAATGACCCCTGAAGAACAAACTTTATCTATTCATTTTGATACACCGGTAGATCTGTATGGGGGGCGTAAAAAAATATACAAACCCGGTTATGTCTATCGGGATCATCAATTTCCGGGTTTTTATCAATTAGTGTTATCCGCTGCTAACCGGATTTCCAAATTGACCGCATTATATGCCTGTCCGGACATGTGGAGTTTTACGAGTGAGGCAGAAAAACTGATCGACCGCTTTGCAGAGCCGGCTGGTGCCATGCTACTCTCCTCTGCACAAATAAAACGGGTGGATCTTCATGCTCCTTCTCAATGGGATAAAAAGAACCCGGTACGGTTAAGTGGCTATACCGGAAGTGTGGAATTTATGGGAAACTATAACTATTATCTACCGCTATTATTGTTTGCGGCTGATATGGGAGTGGGAAATCATACGACTTATGGATTCGGAAAGTTCCGGATCACTACATAAAGGGATCGCCATTTGGCTACCTATATAATTCAGAAGCCTATGAATTACTTTTTTTACTGGGAGGAAAAGATCTGGAAATGATCACAATCCGTGAGATGTTAGAACGGGAGGGAATTTCCTTTGCCGACCGGGAACTACGATGGGATAATGCAGAACTGAATGCCTATCAGGAAGAACTGGATCAGTACGGCAACCAGCCGGATATCCGGATCTATGGGATTGAACTCCATTCCGGAGAGGAATCTTCCTACACCAATTACACACTGATTGACCATCACAATGAATATGCGTACCGTCCAGCTGCTTTGGCGCAGGTCGCAGAAATACTGAATATTCCCCTTAGCCGGTATGAGGAGCTGGTTGCTGCTAATGACAGCCACTATATTCCCGGTATGCAGGCCCTCGGCGCCACCCTCGAAGAGATCTGGGAGATCCGCCTTCGGGACCGTGCCGCCCAGTGCGTAACAGCCCGGGATGAAGAACTGGCAGAAAAAGCCATTGCCGGCCAGCGATGCCTGGCCGGAGACCTGCAGGTGGTCTATTCGGAAACCCCTTGTTTCTCTCCCATCTGTGACCGTCTCTATCCTTACAAAAAGTTACTGGTCTACACCAATACGGAATGGATGTACTACGGGGAAGCCATCTGCCAGGTCATTGCCCTGTTTCCGGGAGAGAAGGCTTCCGGCATCCTCTACCACGAAGGAGGCGCCAACGGCTTTACAGGAATAGCTTCCGGATCTCGTACAAAAGAGCAGATCCGGCAAATGATCGAACAAATTATCCACACAATAACCCACTGATATGAGTAAACCCTACAGTTATCACATTTTCTATTTTCCCTTTAAATGGGAAATCGAAAACCGGAAAGACAAACTCTTTTCCGAACAGGTGAACCTGGAAAGTCTGCATTTTTCGGAAAATGATGGTTGGGAGCGGGTACAGTATAACCAACCCGGTGATTTCCGGTTAATGAATGAACAGCAAAAGCAGGAAGTCCGGGAGTTATTCGCTGAGCAGAATTATTATTTTGATTTTGTGCATCCAGTTTTGTATGACATCCAAGGCAAACCGGATCCGATGATCGCCCATTTTGAACGGAAGGAAACAAAAGAGGAGTCGCGGAAAGTTACTTACCAGATCAAGGTAAAAGATAAGCAGGAGTATGTCCTGGATCTGGAAGCTATCAATCTGAATCTCTATTCAACGGGTGTAGGAGTACTTTCATTTTTTCTGGCTAATAAAGCGACTACCCATTGTGAAGAAGAGCACATCAGAGATATTAATCAGTTCGGACGCCGGATTATGCCCCCTCATTATGGAGAGATCATCTCCCGTGGTATGCTGAGTGAATATATTTGTATTGAGGGACTTAATGGATATGCTGGTAAATACCGGGAGGACTTTTCCGGCTATACTCCTGCAGATATCTGGAAGCCGGCTTCATTTATTTGTCAGTTGATTGCAGATCTTCATCCCGGGATGATAGCAACACCTGTGATCGATGACCGGATGTTTGTGAATAGTTGTTATGTGAATAAGGATCTGTCAAAAGAAATAGCGGTGGATGATCCTTCTTTGGAAAAGGAGCGGTTAAAGGAATTCATTCTGGGGAAATTCTGGTATAAATACGTCTATGTGGATAATGGTCAGTGGGATATGTGTCAACATGATCCTATGAAAGAACAATTGTTGAACAGAGCGACTTACTTTCGTTGGCAGAAATATGGAACCCTGTTTGGGATTTCCCGGTACTCTTTTGTGTTGTTGAAAGGGATAGGGGCTGAATACATAGAAACCCATATGGCCACCCTCTATTCCCGGATGATCGAACTGGCTCTGGTACAACGGGCATCGATGTTACGTTTTTCATCTGAAGTGACTTCGCTTAGTAATCTGACGGGACAGGACCGGCAGAAACTCCTGCAAAAGATCAGTTCACTCTATAAAGAATACATCCGGTTTGTCAATCAGGTCTATTTCCGGGAGGTGACGGCACAGGAACAGGGCATCGAGCTATACGATCTACTGCTGCAACAATTAAATTCGGAAAAACAAATCGAATATCTGGAAAGTGAGATCCGGGAACTGCATCAGTATGTTGCTATTGTCGAAGAACAGACCCGGACCGGAAGGATGGAATGGTTTAGCTGGCTGGCAATCATTTTTGTGCCGGTTTCCCTGATCATCGGAGTATTGGGAATGAATAGTATTTTCGATAAAGAGTATTTGTTTTTGTGGGATTATTTTTTATATCATCTACTCTTTTTAGGAGGGATGATCTATCTGACTTATTTAATATTTAAAAGAAAAAAATGGTAATGGTGATGAAAAAATTATGATTGGGTCATGTGTGACTATTGGTATAATAGGAGGATGTACTTTGGCTTTAGGATATGTTCTAAAGCCATTTACAACCTTTCATGCTTTTCTTTTCCATGATTACGTAGGTTTGGCCTATTATTTGTCCGTTCTGATTATATGGACCCTGTTTCTGACTTTTGTTTATAAAATCGGAGAACACTTCTTTTTCTGTTACCGACAGGAAAAAGAGGAAGAACTACAAAAAACAAAATTGAATGAAAGGATGATCTGGGAATCTTTTATCCATGAGATTTCTTTGGAACAAGAAGAGAAAAACTATTTATATCAATTACCAGATAAGATCGAAGAACTGGAAAAACAGTTAGAAAAATATAAAGAAAGGGGAGAATCCATCCTGGTAAAAAAGGAGAGCCTTGAATTATTGATCTCTCTTTATACAGTGGAGATCTTAAGCAAAAAACTGGATACTTTTCTAAATGATAAAAAAGATATCCTAAATAAAAGGGAAATTCTGGAAAAACACCTGAAAGACAGGGGATATATAGAAGAGGATAAATAAAAGGTCTGAATATGAGAAAGATTATCGTAAAATTAAAACAACATAGCCCATACATTCATTTTCATCCGGAACAGCAAGGGGCAACTCTGCGGGCTTCGGAAATTAAACCCCGGTTGGATCGGTATATATTAGAAAAAGTAGGAAAACGGGTAAAAAAAGAATGGCTTTTGGATGAAACTAATGGGAAGGATGCCCTTAATTATAAATTGAAAATAAGAAATAAAGGCAGAAGCTTTTCCTATAAGAATAAAATTATAAATGCAGAAAAAGAAATGTTATTTTATGAAAAACCGGAACTGACATTCTTAATATGGAATAGCGAGTTGTGTGAAGAAATTTGTACCTATATAGAAGCCTTTTTTATTATTCATAATTTAGGGTTTCGGCAGTCGAAAGGGTATGGGTCTTTTACTGTGGATTCTATTTTTGAAGGAAATAAACCGAAAGAGATTATAAAAAAATCTGTAGAAGATCGTAAAAAGATTCTTTCTGAATTTTATTATTTCAAAATCCTTTATGGACATTTTTATAAAGATAATTTGACTTCTTTTCCTCCTGTATGTTATAAAAAAATGAATTTCAAAACAAAACAGACTTTAAGTATATCGAAAATTTTAAATTTGAGATTTCTAATTATATTTCTTTACTACAGCAGTCTCCATTTATTGATATAGAAAATCTTATAAAAAGTTTTAAAAAAGAATTAGAACAATATCGAAAGAATATCTCTATTGTAGGAAATGAGGATAAAAACGACAAAATCAATAGAACTTTAGATAAATTATTTAACGGGCTACAGGAAACAAAAAAAGAAAAATTGCTCTCTTATTTTTACAAGCAAAGAATGGAGAAAATAGAAAAAGAATCACATCTGTTAAAATCAGGAAATAATTATCCTTATCAAAAATCCATCTTATGGAAGTTTTTTGAAAAGAGTGGACCAAAATGGGAAAAGCGATATATAAAACAACGATATAATAAATTATTGCTTGATAGAAAAATTTGTCATCCATTAAAATGTAATAAGGAAAGGGAAACAGAAGAAAAGAAAATGGATGATGAAAATCAATCGTATATTTATATCAGACCACTTTTGGGATTAGCCGAGCATTATGAGTTTTTATTGCAGGATGAAGCCCCTTTTAGAAAAGCAATTATAAAAGTGAAAAGTGTAAATCCAAAACCCAACATGATCGAACGTATACAATCTCCGATTATATATAAGATCATTGAGAATGATATTTTTATTTGTTTCAGGAAGAAGGAATATCTGGAAAATCTAAAGGGTAAACAGTTTAAATTTAATCTTAGCTTTAAAAACCTGGATTATAAAGAAGAGTTTGACCTGAAACCACCTCCGGATGGATTAAAAGTACCTGAGAATTTTGACGTAGAATTATTATATGAATATCTATTGAAGTATTATCCGAATTTGGGACCGGATATGAATGTGAAAAAGTTAAATCAATATTGTATTTATGGCTCATCAAAATAAAAAAAAGTATATAGGAATCACGATCGGCCCTATCATTAAAACTCTGGCAATGGCTCGTAGGCCCAGAGAATTATGGTCAGCGAGTTATATGTTTTCTTATTTGATGGAACAAGTACTAAAAGCTATCACCGGATATGGAGAGCTGTTGTCACCTGCTGTTTTAAATGAAGAGAAGGATAGAAAACCAGTGGGTGTAGGATTGTACCCGGACTGGGCCTTTTTGAAATGTAACAGCGATTTTCAGATAATGAAAGTGATTCTAGAAAAAGCTGTCTCGTTTTTTAGTGAAAAAACCGGATTATCTGAAGAAACAGTAAAAAGTTATTTTAATATCTATGCGACCTATGTGGAAGAGTCAATAGATACAGATGCCATCAAAAAATTAAACCGCCAGCTGGATTTTTTGGAATTAAATAATTTGCTGTTCAGGATCCAGAATTTAAGGAAGTCTTGTCACTGGTTAAGAAAAAATCGGATTCTAAACTCTTTCAATCAGGTCTGGGAGAAAAAAATATGCCGGTTTCTATGCTTGCGGAAATTGCGGCATATCCACTACGTTTTAAACATAAAGATAGCTGGGAAGTTATACGTGAACTATCTGCTGTCAGGAATGAGGTAAGGAAACAGACGGCTATGAAAAAAGAAGAAGATGTTTTTTTGAAAATTTGAAAAGAGAATTTCCTGCAGAATTCAAGTCTTATCATAAGTATGTCTGTATTGTACAGGCTGATGGAGACAATATGGGTAGGGTCATTGCAGGGTTAAAAGAGGGGGAGTTAAAAACTCTATCCGAAAAATTACTGGATTTTGGCAGTAAGGCTGTTCAGTTGATAAAAGCATACGGTGGTCTTCCGATATATGCAGGTGGAGACGACTTACTTTTTATTGCACCTTCCGTATCTATGATTAAAAGTGAAGCAGAAGCCGCGGGTAAAGAATGTCATATTTTCGATCTGATCGACCAGTTGGATCGTGTGTATGAATCTGCTATACAGGAAAAACAAACCGCTCTTTCTTTTGGAGTTGCCATCACTTATTATAAGTATCCTTTATATGAAGGATTGGAATTAGCCCGTACCTTATTATTCAATGTGGCAAAAAATATAGAAGGTAAAAATGCAGTAGCCTGGAAATTGCGTAAAAATAGTGGTTCTTCTTTTTCCGGGGAATTAGCTAAGGGAGAAGATCCGGTATATAAGTCCATGAAGAATCTGGTCGCTCGGGATAGTGAAGCCGGATTGATCTCTATCGTCGCACACAAATTACGTAATTTAGAAGGTTTATTACACCTGCTTGTTCCTTTACACACAGAAGAAAGAGAAAAGAGATTAGATGCTTTGTTTGATAATGTTCTTGATTCCGGCATGACCAATAAAGCCCAACAGACTTATCTGGAGCAGGTTCAGAAACTTCTTTTTGCCCTATATGAAAAAGAATATGTTTCGGATTGGACAGATGAAGAAATAAAGGTTGTTAATGCCTGTCTATGCTTAGGTGGTGAAGACCTTAGTAGGGAGAAGATAACTATAGGTGAAATAAACAGTTGGTTGAAGGAACCGGATGGGGATAACCTTTTTATGGAATTAGAAAAAAGTATGGGTTGTTAGAAAATAGTTCTCTGAAAAAATGCGGAAGAAAAAATCAGATCGCTATATGCAACTAAAAAATCGGAATGGATCATACAGAATATGTATGGAATGTTACGTACAGCTAAATTCTTAAAAGGACTGGAGGAAGACCATGAATAATACCAAAAAAGTATTGATCACACTGGAACCTTTAGGGCAGTTTTTCTTTGGCGGGGAAAAGTCTTTTAAAAGGGAAAATGAAGATTTTGACAGTGAGCATAGTTCGTATATTATCCATTCGGAACAGTTTCCTCAGCAAACCTCTTTACTTGGCATGCTACGCTTTGTCGTTCTGTCTGCAGACCAGAATGTCTTTGAGAGGGGTTCGATCCCAGAAGGGAAAAGAATGGACGCAGCCAGGCTAATCGGATACACTGGTTTCTCGGTTGGGGAAAAAATGACTTTGGTAAGATCCAGTCTTTATCTTTTTGTTTTCTGCAACGAAAAAAGAAGGATAGCAACTGGACGGATCTGTTATATGCACCTTATGATCATCATTTGTCTGTTTCCGGTTTTGAGCTGAATCAATCTTTTTTTTCGATTCGGTACACATGCTGTCCCTCAAATAGAGAATTACGATCCTAAAAAGGGAATGACACATGGATTTATCGATACACAAACCCATGAATTCATTTCTGAAGATGAAATCTTTTTTCCGGATACCCGTATCGGAATTCACCTCGGAAAAGAAGAAGATGGTTTCTATAAGCAAATTTTTATGCGGTTAAGAAAAGATGCGGAGGTTCAATATCGTTTTGCATGTGTCGTGGAGATTGCTGAAGACTATGCACTTCCTGAAGGGATGGTTACTTTAGGAGGGGATAGTTCCCAATTTTTACTGAAAGTGAATGAACCGGACACAAAAGAACCTTTGCTGCTAAACTATTTTACGGCTGCAGACTCTCAAAAAAATATATCTCAGCATTGTTATGGCGAAGTCATTCTTTTATCCGACTCCTATTTACCACCCGGAAGTGAACAACTTCCTATGTATGCTAACTGCAGGACACAGTCTTTCCGTTTCCTGAAAACAACAGTAGCTACTTCCGGCTATACCCGGTTTGATACGACGGAGGTCAATCGTAGCCAACGGTATGAACTCTATAGAAAAGGATCGGTATTCTATTTTGACACGGACTGTCATTTGAATGAATTTACCTGTCTGTTAGATGGACAGGAAGAGTTTTTATTCATATCGGATATAATACATATATAACTTTAAAAAACAAAGACAAATGAATACATTCTGGAAACTAACAGCAAAAACAAATTTGCATGTAGGTAATGAAAATACGACCAATTATGGACTGGTGGATCGATCCGTACAACGGGAGGCTCTCAGCGGATTGCCCTGCATTCACTCTTCTTCCCTGAAGGGAGCCATAAAAGACCAGTTAGCTGAACATCCCGAACTGAAAGATAAAGTTGAAAAAATCTTTGGCTCAGATAAAAATGGGAAACAGGCTGAAGGAAAGGGTCCACATATCTTTTTTGATGCCCAGTTGCTCTCCATACCGGTTCAGAGTGATAAACAACCTTTCTACAGGGCGACGTATCCGTTTCTGTTATCCTCTTTTCTGGAAAAACTCACACTGTTTTCCATTCCTCCTGATCCCTTATGGGCTTCCATTGACTGGAACGATGCTCCGGTTGTTTTCAATTTTGCTTCCGGGGAAAAAGTGATGTTAGGAGAAAAAGAGGGAGAAGGTGCTTCGTGCGCATCTTTTCCTGTTCTGAAGATGATCGGGGAAGATGTAGCTCTTTTTAGTGATAAGGATTTCAAGGAGATTTGTTCAGATGAAGAACTACCTATTATTGCCCGGAATCAGTTAAAAAACGGGAAAAGCAATATGTTATGGTATGAACAGGTACTTCCCCGCGAAACGCAATTCTTTACAGTGATCTCCGGAGATGATCCGGATCTGGTGAAGCTGTTAAAAAGTGAGATTATTCAGATTGGGGCCAATGCAACCATCGGATATGGGTATTGTAAATTTGAACAACTATGAAAAAAGTACAGGAAAAACTCATAGAAATAGCCTCAAAGGCCTTACAGGATGAGGAGGTGAAGCTGGTTACCGGAGAAAAGATGATACCGGATAGTTATAATGGTGCAGTAGCGGCTTTTGGTGTAGCCATTGCTTTATCCGGATTACGGCCGGCTATTGCCATGTATTATTCCCCTAAATCGGAGAACGAGAAGGTAAATAAGGTGGAGATTCTGAATGCAGTAGCTGTTATGCTGATACTGCTGGGTAAAATGGAAAGAGGCCCGAAAGGCACTTTGGCTAAACAATTCCTTACTTATTTGTTAAAGAATGGTCTGGATCAGGGTAAACTGAAAAAACAGGTTATTGATTGTGTAATCGCATTGAAACATGTTATACGTACCTATCCGGTAAAAAAGGAGAATTATGAGACAAATAATAGCTGGTTATTCTACAAGAAATATTTCCGGGATATAGATCTCACTCCATTACTAAATGCTAAGGATGGAGAAGAGGGTAAACCTATTCTTGAAACTTTAAAAGATATAAACAAGGATTTATTGTGTGCAAAACTGGATACGCTGATCCCTAATGAAATGGCTAAACAGTTTTTATCAGCAGAAGTGCTATATCCGGGTATAGTAACCGGTATCAGTCTTCCTCATACAGCCGGAGTAAAAGAAGAATTCCGTTTGGGCATTCATCTGGAATATACATCCGGGCAGCCTGTGATTTATGGCTCTTCTGTTAAAGGAATGGTGAGGTCAGCCTTCAGGGAAAAGGAGTATATTCTTTCCATACTACAGGAAAATAAATTACCCGAAATAGATATTGACAGGTTGGAGGAACACATGTTCGAAGGATTGAATGAACAGAAGGAAGATGTGCCTATATGTCAGCGGGATGTCTTTTTTGACGCAGTAATTACGAATGGAATAACGAAAAAAAGAAAAAGGAGAAAGTAGAGATTCATAGGGGATATATCCTGGAAAAAGATTCCATTACGCCTCATCATACTGATCCTTTGAAAAACCCTAACCCCATTGTTTTCCTGAAGATCCCGTCAGGAGTAAAACTGGAGTTTCATTTTGATCTGAAGGATTATGAAAAAAAGGGAAAGGTCCTTTTTAGCAAAGAAGATAAACTGGAATTAATTAAAGCTATTTTGTCGGATTTAGGCATCGGTGCAAAAACGAATATCGGATATGGTCAATTGCAAATAGAAATAAAACCTACCAATCAGTCCTTAACTAAATGATATGTCTTCCGGATTCTATGAAAAAGTGCTTCATCCCACTACTCTCTACCATGCTTGGAAAGTGGTAAAGAAGAAAAATGCGGCTGGAGGTGTGGATGGATGTTCTGTAACTTTATTTGAGGAAAATCTAAAAGTTAATCTGGAAAAATTACATCAGGACCTACGGGGAAAAACTGGAATCTGGAGCCTTATCTGCGGGTGGAGATCCTGAAAAATCATTTGGAGAAACGGCAGTTGGGGTTGCTTACTGTCCGGGACAAAATTGTGCAGCAGGCTATCAAGTCGGTGATTGAACCCAAACTGGACAAATTGTTTCTGGGAAATAGTTATGGCTACCGACTGGGAAAAGGACCTTTAAAAGCAATTTACCGGGTAGAACATGTATTTAAGCAATTCCGGAAGGGATGGGTAGCTAAATTGGACATTGATGATTTTTTTGATACAATCTGTCATGACTCTTTGTTTAATCGCTTAGATGAGCAACTGAAAGATCTGGAATTGCTGCGATTAATTGAATTGTGCGTAAAAGCCGGAGTAGTGACTCCTCATATGAAATGGAATGATATGACCCGCGGAGTTCCTCAAGGGGCTGTCTTATTTCCGTTACTGGCTAATTTTTATCTGCATCCGTTAGATAAATTTATTTTGACCCAGACTTCCGGTTATATCCGGTATGCAGATAATTTTCTGATCGTGACCCAATCGGAGGAATCTTTAATTTATACGATCTACAAGATCAGAAATGAACTGGAAAAGAAATTCCGTTTGAAATTGAATGAACCGGTTATATCTACGTTGGAAAAGGGTATTGAATTTCTGGGGATAATGATCAGCAAAAAGGGATTGTCTCTTTCTACTGAGAAAAATAAAGATCTGCGAAAACGCATTCACTCGATCAGTTTTCAGGACCATTGGCTTACGCCTGCCAGTAAGGAAACCTTACAAGGAATTAAAAGTTACTATGGTCGCTTACTTCTGGAACCTGCATTAAAGGAACTGGATGTTCAGTTGATGAAGCGAGTCCGGTTTCTCATTCAGGAACATAGACAGCAGATACCAAATAAAACCCGGCTGATGCAGGACCTGAAGGAGCTGAATTTTTTCTCGGAGGAGATGTCTCTTTCAAAACCAATCCTGATAAGAGATCTGACAGATCTGTATCTGCTTAAAACAACCGTAAAAAAATACCGAAAAAAGAAGATACTCAAAAGCTGATTAATCAACGGAAACGGGAATATCAACAACGGGAAACGGAAGGTGCTAAGTTGGTAATTTATACTCCGGGAAGTTTTGTCGGTACCTCTTCCAAAGGGATTACGGTCTGGTCGAAAGGAGAGATACTCAATAAGAAACCCACACATGTCTTAAAGCATCTTACGGTTGTGGGACAAGGAACAGTGATCTCAAGTAATGCAATTGCCTATTGTATGGAACATAAAATCCCGGTAGATTTTTTTGATAACCGGGGAAAACATTATGCGACCATTGCTGCTCCGGTAATGATTGATAGCTCTTTATGGCAGCGGCAATCTCTCTTGCCGTTGGATAATAAAATTGCTTTGGCCTCCCGTATCATCTCCGGTAAGTTAAGAAACCAGCGTAATCTGGTTAAATATTATCATAAATACCATAAAGATAAAAGTGGGTTATTGGAGACTATTTATCCGGAAGTGATTGCCCGGTTGGATGAATGTGTTGCCCGGATTAAGGATACGAATCAGATGGATGCAGAATACAGAGTCGAACTATTAGCACAGGAGGCTGTCGGAGCTGTTTCTTATTGGGAATATATCCGGTTGCTGGTAGCGGATGATGGCATTGATTTCTATTCTCGGCAGCATCAGGGAGCTACGGACCTGATGAATTCCATGTTGAACTATGGGTATGCCATTTTGTATTCCAGGGTATGGAATACAGTGCTGACTAAAAGACTGAATCCTTCCATTGGAGTGTTGCATGCTTTTTAGCCGGGAAAACCCACTTTTGTATATGATATTGTGGAGCTGTTCCGTTCCCAGGCGGTAGACCGGGTCGTGATTTCTTTGGTACAGAAAGGGGCAAATCTGGAGATGGAGAACGGTTTGCTGAGTGAACCAACCAAACGGTTAGTAATTCAACATGTGTTGGAGCGGCTAAACAAATACGAAAAATACAGAGGAGAAAATATCCGGTTTATGGATATTATCCGGCGACAGGTCCGGGATATGGCTGATTTTATTTGTGATGATAAAAAAACATTTAAACCTTATATCGCGAAATGGTAAGAGTCAGAGCAAAACGTATTTTTTGTGTTGTAGCCTATGATGTAGAAGATAACCGGTGTCGAAATCAGATTGCTAAGTTATTGAAAAAATATGGGGTTCGTATTAATTATAGTGTATTTGAGTGTATGTTTACTGCGACCCAGTATGAGCAGATCAGAGAACAAATTAACCGGAAGATCAAAAAACAGAGAGCAACGGTTGTTTTTTATCCGATATGTGTCAATTGTTTTACTAAAATTATTTATGATCCGGATCGACTAACTAAAAGAAATCAGGTAGAAATCCTGTAAAACAGTTGCGAACTTTTTGTAGATTGCTATGTGTCTGATAATAGGTCGTTTATTTAATAATTAAATTATTAAGGAAGTTTTGATTTTTTCGCAAATAGAGAAAAATATAATTTTTAGTTATTTTCTTTCAGACTTTTTCATTTCCAACCAGATGTTCTTTAATGTAAGGATTTGAAAATGTGTATTTTATCGTTTGGCTGTTTTAGGTGATTTTCTAAAATGGTCCATTTTTTGTTTTTCCCAAATTTTCTTGCAAACTTTTTTTGCCTTATTGGGTTGATAATTAGATAATAAATTATGTATAAGTGAAAAAAGTAGTACATTTGAAGATAATTTTTTATAGTTTTGCGAAAAAAACTATATCATTGATTGATATATCTTTAAGTAGCATACTTAAAAGACACTATTTCATAATTGTTTGATTTAGTTCTTGTTCTATTCTATTACTGCTGGCGCGGTATTGAGACACTCTTTATTCTTCATAACTTTAATTATTTATAGTGTTCTATTCTATTACTGCTGGCGCGGTATTCTTTTTTATTAGGGATTATTTGTTTATTGTTAGGAGAATGTGTTTTTTGTAATGTGATGGTGGCTCTGGGAGTCCTTACATAGGGAATGGTGTTTGTTTCGGCTTTTTATCCGGATAAAGAATTTTGACTGCCGGAGGGACCGGTTTGGATCCGGTAGGGCAAACAAACGTGAAAATGGAAACAAATTAAGGAAGAAGAGTGTTTTATTTTTAGTCACAGGTATGCACTAAAATAATCTATTCAATATGAAACAATCGGATATCGCTATGGTTGGCCTGGCTGTCATGGGGAAGAACCTGGCTTTAAATATGGAGAGTAAAGGTTATACGGTTACCGTGTATAACCGCCCCCATCCGGATCGTCCCAGTGTGGTAGAACATTTTATCAATGGCCGGGGAAAAGGAAAGAATTTTCTCGGTACGGAATCGATTCCGGAACTGGTAAACTCACTCAGCCGTCCCCGTAAGATCATGATGATGATCAAAGCAGGGCAACCGGTAGATGATGTGATCGAAGAATTACTCCCTTACCTGTCACCCGAAGATGTGATCATTGACGGAGGAAATTCAGATTTTCATGATACGGAACGGAGAGTTAGAGAGGTGGAAAGTAAAGGACTGTATTATATCGGTACCGGAGTATCCGGAGGTGAATTAGGTGCTTTACACGGTCCCTCCATTATGCCGGGAGGCTCTCCGGAAGCATGGTCGCTGGTCCGGAATGTTTTCCAGGCTATTGCTGTCAGATTAGAAGATGGGTCGCCCTGCTGTGAATGGATCGGACGGGGAGGAGCCGGACACTTTGTGAAGACAGTGCATAATGGGATTGAATATGGGGATATGCAGTTGATTGCTGAATCCTATGCCTTGTTGAAAAACTGGATGGGACTTAATAATGAAGAGATGGCTGCTGTGTTTGCCGAGTGGAATAAAGGGGAGCTGAACAGTTACCTGATCGATATTGCATCACAGATCCTCCGTTTTAAAGAGGAAGACGGGAACTATCTGCTGGGTAAAATACGGGATGTGGCCGGACAGAAAGGAACCGGAAAATGGGCGGTAGCTACTGCCCTGGATGAAGATGATCCCCTGACGTTAATCACCGAGGCGGTATACGCCCGTATGCTTTCCGCTCTTTACCAGGAACGTAAGCTGGCTTCTGATCTCTATGAAAATGCCATTACCCTGAGGAATGAATTTGATAAAGATGAACTCCGGCAGGCACTTTATGCGGCAAAGATCATTTTATACACTCAGGGCTTCTCCCTGATGCAACGGGCGTCTAAACGTTACGGATGGGATTTGGACCTGGGGACCATCGCAAAGATCTGGCGGAACGGCTGTATTATCCGTTCTATTTTCCTTCAACGGATCACGGCTGCGTTCCGGGAACATCCGGAGCTGGAAAACCTCTTGTTTGATGACTTCTTTTTCAGAAAGATCCAGTCCTCTCTGGCTGCCTGGCGGAAAGTGGTTTCCGAAGCGATCCGGGGTGGAGTGGCCATACCGGCTATGAGTTCAGGGATCAGCTATTTCGACGGATTAAGAACCTTATCTTCACCGGCTAACCTGATCCAGGCACAGCGGGACTACTTTGGTGCTCATACCTATGAACGGATAGACCGGGAACCCGGTGTTTTCTTTCATACGGACTGGACAGGAGTGGGAGGTGATACCACTTCAGGTACCTATAGTGTGTAATAATAATGGATAACATATGAAAAAAGCGAAAGACCAGTTGCTGGTGATTTTCGGAGCTTCCGGCGACCTGACCAGCCGGAAGCTGATCCCTTCCCTGTTTGAATTGTATGTAGCTGATCTGCTCCCGGAGCGGTTTGCCATTTTAGGGGCTGCCCGCAGTGCTTTTACAGACGTACAGTTCCGGGATGCACAGCGGAAACATATCCGGGAAGCCCTATCCGGCAGGCAGATGGATGAATCCGCACTGGAGCGGTTCCTGTCGCTGGTGTACTATCATGCGTTTGATTCGGTACATTCCGTCCAGTACCGGGAATTGGATGACCGGATGGAAGCGTTGCGGAAAGAGAAAGGGATGGCTGACCGGGTACTTTATTATCTGGCTACTCCCCCGCTAATGTATGAAAAGATCCCACAGTTCCTGCTGGAGAATCATATGAATGAACCTGCTGACCCGGATGGCTGGAGACGGATCGTTGTGGAGAAACCTTTCGGCACCAGCTTTGCCTCTGCCAAACAGTTAAATGACCATCTGAAACATATATTTAAAGAAAATGAAATTTACCAGATCGATCACTACCTGGGGAAGGAAACTGTACAAAACCTGTTAGTCCTGCGGTTTGCCAACGGCATTTTTGAACCTTTGTGGAATTGGAATTATATCCACTCAGTCGAGATCAGTGCGGCAGAATCCTTAGGCGTGGAAGAACGGGGCAAATATTATGATGGAGCGGGTGCATTAAGGGACATGATACAAAACCATCTGATGGAACTGATGGGATTTACCGCTATGGAATGTCCGGCTGCTTTTGAAGCTGACCAGATCAAATCCGAGGTTTCTAAAGTGTTCCGTTCGGTTCGCCCTTTTACCCCTGTGGATATGCCGGAGCGGGTGGTTCGGGGACAGTATGAAGGCTACCGGGAAGAACCAGATGTGGCTCCAGATTCCCTGACTGAAACATTCGCTGCGGTTAAGATCTTTATTGATAACTAGCGGTGGAGTGATGTCCCTTTCTACCTATACACCGGAAAAAAAGATGGCAGCAAAACGTTCGGAAATTGTAATCAATTTTAAAGCAACTCCCCATGTCCTTTTTGCCGGACAGTGTTCCGGAGAATCCTGTAACCGGTTGATCATTAATATCCAGCCGGACGAAGGGATTACTCTCTACTTTGGATTAAAAATACCGGGAGTTGGATATCAGGTAAAACAGGTCGGGATGGATTTCCGGTATAAAAGCCTTTCCGACCAACCTCTGCCGGATGCCTATGAACGGTTGTTATTAGATGCCATGGAAGGGGATTCCACGTTGTATCCCCGGAGTGATACCCTCGAACTCTCGTGGCAATTGATGGACCCGGTCCTGGCCTACTAGAAACAACAAGGGCAGGAGGGACTCTATAATTATCCCCCGGGACAGAACGGTCCGGCAGAACGTTGTATGATCGAGCCGGAACCACAAAGTTGTCCCTTTTTACCCAGATAAAACTATGGAATTTCAATCATATACAGATGCAGATACAGTGCTGAGAGCTATGAGTGAACAGTTGCTCCGGTTGATGAAAAAGAAAAATGGTGACGTGTTTAACCTGGCTCTTTCCGGTGGGGAGACCGCAAAACAGATGTTTCATTGGTGGTGCTGTGAGTACCGGCACCGGATTCCCTGGCAACAGATCCATTTCTTTTGGGTAGATAAGCGGTGTGTACCCCCTTTTGATCCGGAAAGTAATTACGGAGATGCCGATAAATACCTGTTCCGCCCGTTATTGATCTCCATGTTCCAGATCCACCGGATCAAGGGTAAAGAGATCCCCGAGATCGAAGCGGTGCGGTATGCCCGGAAAGTGGAGAACTACTTGCCTGTAAAAAATGGCCTGCCTTATTGGGACTGTATTATTTTAGGAGTAGGCCCGGATGCGCATACGGCTTCTATTTTTCCGACTACTATGCATTTATTGACCGATAAACATCCGTATGCAGTTTCCCAGCATCCGGAAACCGGACAACACCGGATCACCATGACGGGCCCGGTGATCCTGAACGATTCTCCGTTGTTAGTCCCCGTGTTAGGAAATAGCAAAAAAAAGGTAGTCGAACTCCTGAAAGCAGGTTATTCAGAAACCCACCCTACTCCGGCAACCTATATTCTTTCCAAAGCCAAAGAAGCTACCGTTTATATTACGGACTGATAGCATTCTTTGTATATACACTACTCTCCTGTTTCCCATGCTTTTTACTTTTGGTAAACAGATAGGTTAAGCTTGACTGATTGATAAATAGAAATATATGTTTTTTATAATCCATGGTCTGCAATTTAATGGCTCATCATGAATTATTTCTTCCCTACTATTTTTAGGTATTCACCCCTTCACATTTTTCCTAAGTAATTGATTTATATCTATTAAACTGTGAACCCCTTGCGTTTTTAGGTATTCACTTTGGTGAATACCTAAGGATCTTTTGCATATAAAGAGTTCACTTCCTTATAGGAAGTATTCTTCCCTTTGTCTCTTTCTTTTCTCCTTCCTGCCGACAACTAACCGGTAGGGTGTAGAGGGTAGCCGAAATAAGTAGGCATGAATGGGAAAATAGGTAGGCATTAAATAAACTTACAGTGTAGAGGGTACGGATAGTTTATGGGCAGGAGCTGAGAGAGAGATGCCGGATCTTCTTCAACGATCCCTTATCTTTCAGCTTATTCTCTCTTTGGTTGAAGGGGATCGCAAATCCGGCAGGTCTAATACAGGTCTCCTATACCCGGCAGGTCCAGCTCTTAGGTATTCACCATTTATTCAGTATAAATCAGCTACTTATGAAAAATGTGTAGGGGTGAATACCTGAAAACTTTTCCTGGGAAGAAAAAATACTCCGCCTGCCTGGAATAAGTCTTCCAGCCACGACTGGTTGCACAGCTTTCACAGGCAAAGAAGATTTAAATAAAAGAAAAAGTTCCTCTTAAACAAAGATCAAAACGGATCAGAAGCGACTGATAGAACCACCTCCTCCGGAACGGCCTCCGCCCCAGGAACCACCTCCTCCGAAGCTTCCACCTCGTCCGCCTCCCATACCTCCGAGACCTCCAAAAATGATAGGACCTCCGCCACCTCTTCTGAGCCGGTCTATCGGATGATTCTTTTTCTCTGTATAGCCGCAATTGGAACATCTGTACATATCCTCAGCCATACCGGCACGGGCATAGGTGGCTGCCTGGACAGTTTGCCGTCCTACATACCGGAAGGTTTTCTTTCCACAGCGGGGACATTTCTTAGCCCGGTGTTTCATGGAGTTCGCCACGAGTGCTATGAACATAATACCCAGCGGAGCAAGCAGGATAAGGGCTAACACAGTCCAGGTAGAAACCTCTTCCGCCGTGGAATGCCCACTGCCTAAAATGGCCATTCTTTCATAGTCGCTGGCTAATAAGTAGTCCCTGACTGCCGCGACTCCTTTTACCATTCCGCTGCTATAATCCCCTTCACGCATATCGGGGATCATATATCGTTGCTGGATCCGGTAACAGATCGCATCCGGCAGGACTCCTTCTAATCCATATCCGGTTTCAAATACGATGGAACGCTGTACGGGTTCGGTCACTAACTGGATCAGTAATCCGTTGTCATCCTCTTTTTTCCCTATGCCCCACTGTTTAAACAGGTCTGTGGCAAAGTCCCGGGCGTCGTTGTCTCCTATACTTTCCACGGCTACGACCGCTACTTCAATCCCCAGACTGTCTTCCAGCGTACGCAGTAAACGGTTGATTTGCTGAACATCGGTGGGAGAAATGATCCCGTCCGGATTACTGACATAATTGTAATGGTCCACTAACCGGGTATTGGGAATCGTTTCCAGCGTGTAAGTACCACCCCGGAGTTGAAGAGGAAAGAGGATCATAAGAAAAACACTTACAGAAAATAATATCCTGTATCCCTTTCCTGTAAGTGATATCTTCTTTCTTTTATTCATGTAGCATAGTATTTAGAATTCAACAACCGGCGCTCTTTCCGCACCAGACTCTGCTGTGAAATAGGCTTTAGGAGTGAAGCCAAACATCCCGGCAAAAATGTTATTCGAGAAACTCCGGATATAGGTATTATATTGCTGAGCGGTTTCATTAAAGCGTTTCCGTTCCACTGCTATCCGGTTCTCCGTCCCTTCCAGTTGTGCCTGTAATTCCAGAAAGTTCTGGTTGGCTTTCAGGTCTGGATAACGTTCCAGGACCACCATCAACCGGGATAGGGCACTACTTAGTTCTCCCTGTGCTGCCTGGAAACGGTTGATAGATTCCTCCGTAAGGTTATCCGGATCAATAGTCGTCTGGGTGGCTTTCGCTCGTGCATTGATCACACTTTCCAGGGTTTCCCGTTCGTGCGAAGCATATCCTTTGACTGTATTGACTAAGTTGGGAATTAAATCCATACGGCGTTGGTATTGGTTTTCTACCTGGCTCCAGGCTGTTTTTACTGTTTCATCATGGGTAACCATGTTGTTATACATACCTTTTACCCATCCGAATAAAAGTAAAATAACTATAATTGGGATCGCAATCCATAAAATTTTCTTTGACATTCTTTTCAGTTTTTAATTGTTAGAACTATTCGGCAAAGTTAACCATTAATAACAACAATGAAAAGATAGGGTATGCTCATAAATAAAACTTATTAAATCATAAATAAAACCTATGAGCCATTTGCTATGCATATCTGTTGCTTCTTTTATATTTGTATCTATAGAATATTCTAAACAAAAAAATACAACTATGTGGTACTTTACTTATTCTGCACGAAAGGGAAAAGCCGGTCTTCTTCCTGCCGGCCTTTTGATGTTTACGCTGGCTATAAGTAGCTGTTCTTCCGGTTACAAGAAATTTGAGGGTGATGAGGGCAGGCAGGTGGCGGCTATCCTGCGAAGTAATGGCTGCCTGGAATGCCATGCTGCTGACGCTAAACTACCATTCTATGGAAAACTTCCCATCATTGGTCCTACTGTGGAAGCGGACATGAAAGAAGGAACTTTATATCTGGACCTGACTTCTTTAGTCGATGCTCTGGAGAACGGAAAACCGGTTTCTGAAGTGGATCTGGCTAAAGTGGAACATACCGCCCTGAGTGGTTCCATGCCTCCTTTTCATATTATGCTGTGCACTGGGGTACGAAACTGAATAGGGAAGAACGGGGGATGTTGATCTCCTGGGCAAAGCAGGTACGGAAAAACAATTTTATGATTCCTACGGTAGCCGAGGAGTTCAGTAATGAACCGGTGCAACCTCTGATGGCCTCTCTTCCAACCGATCCGGAAAAGGTAGCCTTGGGATTTGCTTTATATCATGATACCCGTCTTTCGGCGGATAATACGTTATCCTGTGCCAGTTGTCATGGGCTGGAAACCGGAGGCGTAGACAGGAAACAATATTCGGAAGGTATTAATGGGCAGTTTGGAGGCGTCAATGCCCCTACTGTTTATAATGCCGCCCTGAATTTTGTCCAGTTCTGGGATGGCCGTGCGGCTGACCTGAAAGAACAGGCTGCCGGACCTCCGTTGAATCCGGTTGAAATGGGACATGTCTCTTTTGATGATATTTGTGCTTCGATCAGTGAGGATAAAGAATTTATGAAAGCATTCCTGGACGTTTTCCCGGAAGGGATTTCTGAGTTAACGATCACAGAAGCTATTGCCGAGTTTGAAAAAACATTGCTTACTCCCAGCCGTTTTGACCGGTATCTGATGGGAGATACGCAGGCTTTGACGGCAGAGGAACTGGCAGGATATGAGTTGTTCAAAGAGAACCGGTGTGCTACTTGTCATGTCGGTGTAAACTTCGGAGGACAATCCTTTGGATATATGGGAATCAAAAATAATTACTTTGATTACCGGGGAACCGGACTGACGGATGGGGACCTGGGCCGCTTTGCAGTCACCGGAAACGAAACAGACAGGCATAAGTTCAAGACTCCGGGCTTACGCAATGTGATGCTGACTTATCCCTATATGCATGACGGAACGATTGAACATATTGAAGATGCGATCCGTATCATGCATGAATTCCAGATCGGGAAAAATATTCCGGATGCTGAGACCGCTAAGATCGTAGCATTCCTTCACACCTTAACAGGTGAATATAACGGTGAGATTTTACATTAATATCAAATAAATCCTTTACCCCCTTTGGCCTGTGAGAGGTCGAAGGGGGCTTTTTTTATTTAAATTTCAGGATCATATACACCGGATGATCTTCTATATCCATAGCGGCTGCTCTTTCGTTCAGTTACCCTGTCAACCTGCCTGCTTCCCAGGTATCCATCAGTTGATCGGTCTGTAGGATGATATACCCTACGGAAGCCTGATCCGTAGGGCCTGTCAGATGGGGTCCTATAGTAATAGGCAGATCTTTATATTCGTCAAACAGGATATGGGGTTCATAGATTTTACCATCTTTTTTATCCATCAGTAATCCCGTCATCGGAAAGCCTTCCCGTGTTTCAAAATCATAGATCCGTTTGACAGTAGTCAGAAACAGATAATCACTTGTTTCCAGATAACTGTTCAGATAGATGAGCGGATCCATGGTTCGGACCGGTGGTTTACGGATCAGTGCCGGCAGAAGTTCCTGGTTTTGCGTGAATCTGTAAACCGTATCTGTAGAGAATTCGCTTAATAGAAAACCTTCTTTGTATTTTACACTGTAATTGGTATGTCCTATAGCTCCTATTCTGACTCCATCTTTTTCTATCCGTAACAGGAGATCCAGTTTTTCTTCAAAGGGCAGAGGAATAGGTTTTATTTGTCCATCTTCTTTAGAGACCGGTACAAAAGAGATATGATCTACATCCCGGTTGTTATAACATAGCAGATAGTCCTGGTCATAATTCCTGATTTCCATAAAAAACAGATGGTCCGGAATGGATAGGGTGCGTTTAAAGTCCCCGTCACTCGTATAAACGGCAATTCTGGAATCTACCGTATAAATAAAAACTTCATCTGTCGTTTCGTCATACGTCATACGTCCGCTGGACATATATTCCTCAGGTCCGCTTCCACTGCGGGAAAACTTTTTAACAGGAGTACCTGTCCAGTCAAAAAATAGTATGTCTCCGGTGGTAAAAGAGTGAAAGATAAAAAACTGTTGGGTAACGAGGGTGGGATAGGGAGAAACCAGAAAATCCTCCGCTGTTTTTAATTGGATATATTCAATCTCTGCGATTTCTAACAGGTGCAGTTTCTTTTCCGGATAGTTTTTGCTGACATCTATTTCCACTAAGGACAGATCCGGCTGTTGGTTACCGGATGATACGCAACCAGGCATACAACTGATACCGCACAGGAAAATGATTATCATTTTTAAATAATACGTCTGTCTTTTCATGGAATATTCTTGTTGTTTTGCCAAATATAATATTAATTTTTAGTTTACTACTAAATATTCGTAGATTATTTATATTTTTTAGATAGTATAGTTGGGCTCAATCTTAGTATATTTGCTTTTCTAAAGTGAATACATAACAGATGGCTAATATATTATTGGTAGAAGATGAAGTGAACATTGCTTCTTTTATAGAACGGGGATTACAGGAGTTTCATCATCAGGTACAGGTTGCTTATGATGGGGCAGCCGGATGGGAGATCCTGCAAAAAGAGAATGTTGATCTGCTTATTCTGGATGTAATTATGCCTAAAATAAATGGCTTGCAGCTTTGCCGGCAGTACCGGCAGTTGTATGGGTTCGGATCTCCTGTCATTATGTTGACTGCCTTAGGCACGACTGATGACATTGTGCATGGACTGGAGGCTGGGGCGGATGACTATATGGTCAAACCGTTTAGTTTTCGGGAGCTGGAAGCTCGTATGCAGGTCCTGTTACGGCGTTCCCGGATGGAACTCACTTTGCCGGACCTGCAATGTGGCGATTTGGTTCTGGAGCCGCAGAATCACCGGGCAGTCCGGGGTGGTAAAGTGATGGATCTGACCGTACGTGAATACCGTCTTCTGGAATATCTGGTAGTAAACCAGGGTAGGGCGCTAAGCCGGCAGGATCTGTTAAAACATGTCTGGGATAAAGAAGCGGACCGGAATACCAATGTAGTGGATGTGTATGTAAATTATGTACGTAGTAAAATAGATAAAGAGTTTGACTGGAAACTGATCCGGACTGTGGCGGGAATAGGATATATGATAGAAGCATGAAGACCGGAAAAGAAATAGCTTTTTTTATACTGCTGTTACAGTAGGAGTGATTACGGTCGTCTCTTTCCTGTTCTACTTTTTTATGTCCTGTCAGATAGATCGTTTGTATTATTCTCTTTTGGATACTCAGGTTTCTGGTATAGTCCATAAAGCAGGAGAAAAGGATAAACCGGAAAACTATGCATCTGTCCTGCAGTCCGGAAATCCTCTTTTGACGGGCGTGCAGGAGATCTTTTTGCCTGCCGGTAAATCTCCTGAGATTACCCGTCTGTTGTCCCGGTATCTGTCAGCAGTAGCGATTAAAAAACTGTATGCCGGGAAGGTCATTCATTTCTGGCAGGGAGGCCGGTTAGGTGTAGCCTGCTATGATCTTTCCGGACAAGAGGACCGTATCGTATTGGTTATGGCAGAAAACCCGTATGGAAAAAGTCTCCGGATGCGGTTAGGCTGTTCATTGGTGGCTGCTTTGCTGTTCAGTACTTTTTTTATGTATGGGATCGGGAAAAGATATGCTACACGGATGCTGGATACCATAGCGGCTGCTTATAAAAGTGAAAAGGATTTTATCAGTAATGCCTCCCATGAAATCAATAATCCACTGACAGCTATCCAGGGAGAATGTGAGATTACGCTGTTAAAGGAACGTACTTCGGCGGAATATGAAGCTTCCCTGAGAAGGATTGCCACAGAGACCAAACGGATTGTTCAGTTGATGAAACATCTTCTTTTCCTGTCCCACGGGGACCGGGAGATCCTGAAAAATGCCACCGAACCGGTGATGCTCGCTAATTTTCTGATGCAGTTCCTGGATAACCGGATCCATTTTTCACCGGACACCTTTGCATTTGTTGTTCATGCCAATCCTCACCTGCTTAAAATCGCAATCAGTAACCTGATCCAGAATGCCTTGAAATATTCGGGAGACCAACCGGTTGAGATACGTCTCCGGGGACATGTGCTGGAGATTGAAGACCAGGGAATTGGTATTCCACCAGAAGAGCTGGAGAGTATTTACCAACCTTTTTACCGGGCATCCAATACCCGTGAATTTAAAGGGCACGGGATCGGGCTAAGTTTATTTCTGCGTATTTTAACCATCTATGGTGCTCAGTTAAAGATCACTTCCACCCTGGGAAGCGGGACCCTTGTCTCCATCAGTTTCTGAAAAGAAAACTTCTGAAAAGTAGCAAATAATAGGATATCTTTTTATATTTTTGTGTATCCTTTTTAACTTTATTGCCAAAATAGAATGAAGAATAACCTATTCCAAAAGCAGATTTTAGAAGAACTAAATGCCAGGCTACCTCATAAGTCACAATTGGTAAATAGATTGTCATCTCTCCTGACCATTGAACGGGAAGCTGTGTATCGCCGTTTACGTGGAGAAGTTCCTTTTACCTTTCAGGAAATCGTCACCATGGCCAAAGAATTTTCTTTCTCTATAGATGGTATAGTCGATAATACAACCGAAAATGTAAGTTCGTTTCGTTTAAAACACGTTGAGTTTACAGATTCGGAAGATGAAGATTTTGCCTTAATGGAAAAACTGATTCATTTTTTAAATTTTATCAATAATCCGTCTTCCGAATGTGGGGAAGCAACTAATTCCATTCCACAGGATCTGTATATTAACTACGACAGTGTGACCCGGCTTTATCTGTTTAAGTGGCTTTACCTGTATAATGACTCTCCAAAAGTGACCCGTTACAAAGATCTTATCCTGAATAAGAAAATCATAGAATATCATACTGTAACTGTAGCTGCTACTAAAAAAATAGGACAGACCCGGTATATTCTGGATATGGACCTTTTCCGTTATTTAATTAAAGATCTCATTTATTTCAGGAATATCGGCCTGATAGACCGGGAAGAAGTAAGGATCATACAAGAAGATCTGCTGAAATTGCTCGGTGATATGGAAGAGCTTTGTCTCACCGGAGTATATAAAGAAACAGGAAACCAAAGTCCAGTTCTATATTTTAAATATCAATCTGAATACCAGTTATAAATACATCCAGACGACCACTTATTTTATCAGTTTTATCAAGGCTTTTACCATGAATGCAGTGGTTTCATTTGATAAAAAGAGTATGTTAAGTGTAAAGAGCTGGCTTCAATCCCTGATCAAATCTTCTACCCTTATTACAGAAAGCGGAGAGATTGACCGGATCCATTTTTCCATACCCAGCGGGAACTGGTAGAAGCGATTCAAATCGATTGACAGCCATTCCGGAGATGGATTTGTTCCATAGGAAAATATGGAGCATGGTCACAAAAATTGCGTTTTTCGGAGCAAAAGAATATGATATTACCTCTTTTGGCAGGATCAATGAAGGATTCCATTTTGATATCCGCTATTTCAAAGGAAATCTCAATAAAAATAATGTTATCCTGACCCAGGGAATGGAAGCCGTATGCATTTTTGTAAATGATATAGCCGATGCGGAAGTGATTGACGCCTTAGTAGCTCATGGGGTTCAATTAATTGCTTTACGATGTGCCGGCTTTAATAATGTGGATCTTGAAGCAGCCAGAGACCGGATCAAAGTAGTATGGGTTCCTGCCTATTCTCCCTATGCAGTGGCGGAACATACGTTGGCTCTGATGCTTTGCCTGAACCGGAAGATACACCGGGCTTACTGGCGGATGCGTGACGGGAATTTCTCCCTGCACGGATTGATGGGATTTGATATGTATGGAAAAACCGTAGGGATTATCGGAACGGGTAAGATTGCTAAGATCCTGATCCATATCCTGAAAGGTTTTGGGATGCATATACTCGTACATGATATCTATCCGGATGAGCAGTTTGCCCAGGAGGAGCAGATCTATTACACTACGCTGAATGAGCTCTATACACGGTCGGATATTATTTCTTTGCATTGTCCCCTTACGGAAGATACCCGATATCTCATTAACGAGGATTCAATTGCTAAAATGAAGGATGGCGTCATGCTGATCAATACCGGCAGGGGACAGTTGATCCATACGAATGCGCTGATAGAAGGACTTAAGGAGAAAAAGATTGCTGCTGCCGGATTAGATGTGTATGAAGAGGAGGGAGAGTATTTTTATGAGGACCAGTTGGATAAGATCATTGATGATGATGTGCTGGCACGGCTGATCTCGTTTAACAATGTCATTGTGACTTCCCATCAGGCGTTTTTCACGCAGGAAGCTATGCATAACATTGCGGAAACCACCTTACAGAATGTGGCTGATTTCCGCGATGGAAAAGTTCTCGTCAATGAAGTGACTGTATAAATTTATTTCGCTGTTTTGTAAACTACCTGATATAAGCGTTTTTCTGTAAAAGAGGCTTCTAACCGGGAAAGTAGAGTTAAAGGCATCTGTTCGTGAATATATTCATCCCTGACATATAAGTAATTGCAAAAATAGATCCAGTTAGAGAAAGTGATGGGCATAGAGATATTACTTTTTAATAAAGCATGGACGGCTTCGTTCCGGTCCAGTTTCAGGAAACTTTTCGCTAATTCTTTATTCTGGTTGAATAAGGAGTGAATAGCCGGAGAGAGTGGCTCCGGGTCAAACTTCAAACGGAACCTGTTCCGTAGCATGGCTACCCAATTTCTGTTTTGGTAATGCTGGTAAGCCATTTCGTCAAATAGCCGGATCATGGTCTGGTCTGTAGTATCCAGCGTAGCGTATATCCCATTTAGAAGCCTGGATTCATTTTCTAAGTCTTTCCATTCCTCTTTACATTTATAGCGCATGAAATGGTCAATCTCATGCCAGCCTTCAGAAAACATGGTCCGGATCTGGATCTCAAAAGTAGCGTCCATATAAGTATGCAGATGCGTGAGCCGGGGCGTATATTGGTTAAAGAGCTCTTGTTGTTCCTGTTTCAGACGGCAGAGTAAATTGATTCGTACCGGGTTGAACTGGTTCACTTCCGGTTCGTCATATTGTAAATATTCCAGATCAAAGAACGAAGAAAAGTACCGGACTAACAATTCCACATCTTCCCCGAAATAGGTCATGATACGTAATCCTATCACATCCTGCACTAATTTCCCGTTTGTAAAATATCCTTTGCGGGTTATTTTCTCATGAATGGAGTTTTTACTTTTAATTCTGGAATAGATCCGGTAGAGGATACCTGCTCTCTCCAGATGGGCTTCAATCATTTTCTTTATATCCTGCTCAATAATTGCTAATCCATCGTGTGTCATCATCTACAATTTTTAAAATGAATGAAAATCTATTCTTATTATTTTTCCGGGAGATACAGAGAAGCAGGAATCCCTGCTGTTATAGGGTAAGACGGAGAAAAACGAAAAATATTTTTATCCGGTCTTATCTTTTAGTGAAAAATAAGAAACCAGGTAGCTTTGCTAACATCTCTTTAAGATTGAGATGGAAGAAGTTTAAAATTTACATTCTTTACCTGAAAAACATATTTTTATACGTGTTTTTTGCCGGCAGATATATAGTATGTGGGAAAGCCTATCTGGGAGCTTTGCGATAGAGGTAGATCGCTATGAAAGTATACAAGATATTCGGAATCCAGGCAGCTACCATCGGACTTACACTTCCATTGATCGCGAAAGTAGCGGTCACCGTGGTAAAAAGAATATAGGAGAAACTTAAGGCTAAACCGATCCCGATGTTAAGTCCCATCCCTCCTTTAATTTTCCGGGAGGACAAAGAGGCACCGATGGAGGTCAGAATGAAAGCTGCCATAATGGAAGCATACCGTTTATGGTATTCAATCTGGAAGGTCTGGATATTTCCGATTCCCCGTTTCTTCTGACGGTTGATATAGGTTGCCAGTTCCGGAGTAGTCATGGTTTCACAATCTGTGGCGGAGATCAGGAAGTCGGAAGGGATAATCGTAAGGGTGGTATCTTTGCGGGAACCTGTAGTGACATTTTCCCGCATGCCATTAAAGTCGCGGATGATATAATCAATTACGGTCCACTGGTATAAGGAATCATATTTGGTCGAATTGGCAGTCAGGCGGGAGATAAGTTGTTTTCCTTCAAAGTTCTCCAGCGAAAAACGGTAACCCATACCGGAACGGTCATCGTACCGGTCGAAATAGGCTATCACACCCGGCTCTATCTCTACTTGGAAATTCCGGACCACATCTGTTTTTTTGTTACGTATATAGGTGTTCTGGAATTCAATCCGGGTTTCATTGGCCGGAGGAATAATATATGAGCCCAGCACAAAGGTGACCAGGGCAATAATACCGGCTGATATGGCATAGGGTAACATCAGCCTCCGGAAACTCATCCCACTGGCCAGCATCGCAATAATCTCAGAATTATCCGCTAATTTGGAAGTAAAGAAAATAACCGCAATAAAGGTAAAGAGCGGACTGAACAGATTGGCAAAATAGGGAATAAAATTCAGATAGTAATCCAATATAATAGCGTCTAAAGGTACTTCCGGCTGGAGGAACTTATCAATTTTCTCATTGATATCAAAGACCACAGAGATCGTGATAATAAGAAGAATGGCGAAAAAATAGGTTCCCAGGAACTTCTTAATGATATACCAGTCTAAACGTTTTAATTTGAAATTCATTTTATAATCTGTTTGACAGTTGACAGACCATCCGGGTTTTCCAGGTGGAAAAGTCTCCTTCGATGATATGGGTACGTGCTTCTCTCACTAACCATAAATAAAAGGCCAGGTTGTGGATAGAAGCGATCTGCAATGCCAGTATCTCATCGGCTTTGATCAAATGATGCAGATAGGCTTTGCTGTAGAGTGTATCCACATATGAATGTGTATCCGGATCCACGGGAGAGAAATCAGCCTCCCATTTTTTATTCCGTATATTGATCGTGCCGTATTGGGTAAACAATTGCCCGTTCCTTCCGTTCCGGGTAGGCATAATGCAGTCGAACATATCCACGCCACGTTCAATCGCTTCCAGAATATTTACAGGAGTGCCCACACCCATCAGGTAACAGGGTTTATCCTTTGGCAGAATCTCATTGACTATCTCGATCATTTCATACATTTTTTCGGTAGGTTCTCCTACGGCTAACCCACCAATCGCATTTCCGTCCGCTTCTTTGGAAGCCACATTCTCAGCCGCCTGTTTCCGGAGATCCGGATATACGCATCCCTGAACGATCGGAAACAGACTCTGTGCATATCCATATTTCGGCTCTGTACTGTGAAAACGGTGGAGGCAACGGTCTAACCAATGCTCTGTCAGCCCCAGGGACTTTTTAGCATAGGCATAGTCGGCATCTCCCGGACAACATTCATCAAAAGCCATGATGATATCCGCTCCGATAGTCCGTTGCATATCCATAACATTTTCCGGCGTGAAAAGATGTTTGGAACCGTCAATATGTGACCGGAAAGTAGCTCCTTCTTCCTGTAACTTCCGGTTGTCAGACAAAGAAAATACCTGAAAACCTCCGCTGTCTGTCAGGATAGCCCGATCCCAGCTATTAAATTGGTGTAATCCACCGGCTTTTTCCAGGATCTCCAGGCCCGGACGCAGATACAGATGGTACGTATTCCCTAAAATAACAGGAGCGTTAATATCCTCCTTCAATTCGGTCATATGAACAGCTTTTACTGTTCCCTGTGTGCCTACCGGCATAAAAATAGGCGTTTCGATTACACCGTGTCCGGTAGTAATTAAGCCCGCCCTCGCATTTGATTTTATATCGTTGTACTGTAATTCAAACTCCATGTAGCCTAATTTGCGACAAAGGTAGTAATTTTTATTTTAGCTCCTGTTAAATAGTAAAAAGTGAACCCAAAAAGAAGGAAAGCCCATGAAGGAAGAAAAGAAAAAAGTGGATATGACTACCCACTTTTCTTATGTTGATCAGAATCCGAAGCCGTCGATTTCAATGTCCAGTGCTTCTTCTTCGAGCGGTTTTTCTACGTATTGGTGGACTAAGTTGGATTTGATGATGATCGCATGGTCCGGATTGACCGGACAGATGGATTCACAACCGCCACAACCGATACAAAGATCCGGTTCTACGTGAGGAATGGTCAGGGTACCTTTATAAGGAACCATATGTACGGCCTGAGTCGGACAGTGTTCTGAACAGGCTCCGCAGTCTGTCTCTTCTGTGTTGACAATACAACGGTCAATAAAGAAAGTCGCTATCCCAATCTGAGTTGTTACCTTTTCATCTACTGTCAATGGTTTTAAAGCATGTGTCGGACACACCTGTGAACAAATAGTGCACTCGTAGTTACAATAGCTGTCATGATAGGAGACATACGGACGTAAGAGGTAACCGAATCCGTATTGTAAACCTGCCAGTCTTAATACCTGGCTTGGACATTTGGTTACACATACATGGCATCCGGTACATTTGTCTTTAAAGCGTTCCACATTGATAGCACCGGGAGGTAGGACAGGAGGCCAGTGACGGCTTTCCACGTCATCTTCGTCTGTGCTTTTCATGGTTTTTGCAACGGCTGAAACTACCGGAAGAGTAGTGGCAACGGTGGCTCCTGTGGCCAGAAAGGAACGGCGGGTGTTTACCATCTGGTCTGTAGAGGAAACGGGTTGTACTTCAGTCGCTTTCCGGAAAGAAGGTGTAAACCTGTATTGCAGAGAACCTTTTTTACAGGAGCCTAAACAATTGAAACAATCTACACAACGGGACATATCCACTTGCATCTCTTTGCTGTCAATAGCTTCCGCTTTACAGGTACGTTCACAGATCCCGCAACTATTGCAGGTATGCTTGTCGAAGGAGATCTTAAACAGGGAGTAACGGGAGACCAGACTTAACAAGCCACCTACCGGGCATAACGTATTACAGAACAAACGTCCCCGGAAAATCACCATCACTATAAAGGTCAACAGGATGGTGATGGCTGCTACTAATGAAGCAGTGGTTACTGTTTTGATCGTCACATGGTAGAACGTATAGTTGTCCATACTCATCATCACATCCGCCAGCAGGTTGTTGATCCAGATCACTGCCGGACGGAACAGGCTGCTGCCAATACGCCCGAAATTACTATAAGGATCTAACCAGACCAGTAATTCGGTCACCCCAAAGATTGCCAATACTATGGTGAGTCCTAACAGACCATACCGTAGCAGGTTCATGGGTTTGGTATATTTAAAACGATATATCCCGTTTTTCTTCTTTTTGCCGATACAGAACAGGCGGTTGATGATGTCCTGTAACACTCCGGCCGGACACAGGGTCGAACAGTAAATACGCCCGAATACCAGTCCCAACACTAACTGCAGGATAAAAAGCCCTATGAATCCTCCCAAAAATGCAGGGATGATCTGAGCATGTAAGAGGCCACTTACTCCTGTCGGAATTAATACGACAAAATCAACGAATAGGAGAAAAATTGGTATAAAGAAGAGGGCTGCCAGTAGAACCCGCAGCCACTTCAGATAGTTAGATTGTTTCATTCTTATATTCTGATGCGTTTGATATTCACCTGATCTAGGTTCGTAGTACCTAATTTCAGTTCTTCCCCTTTACCGATATGGCCTACTGCTTCCATATCCAGCTGTTTAACCTGATTGAACAACCCTAATGCAGCCGTATCGATAGCTACAATGTTCGGTGAAGCAATCAGGGATTTCAACGTAGCTACGTCTGCCGCACTTTTTCCCTGTGGACCGTTCTGGTGCATAATCCGATAGGCATCCACGATATTTAATACCGGTTTCTTATCCCAGGTACATACATCAGCAATACATTGCTGCAGGTCATTCTGGTGGAAATAGCGACGATCCCATACGATGCCCATATAGTTTTTCATGGCACAGGTCAGTTTAGCCCCTCCATGGTTTTTCAATACAGGTACGTTGATCCATGCGTCAGCTTCCAGCAGCGCTTCATGGATCTGGGTAGACTTCAGACTCACTCCTTTGGGAAGTGCTACTTCTTTATAATATTTTTCATCATTACCGGGAACGATCACACCTCCCGCGGCTTTGACAGCTTCTTCAATACCACTGGTTACATAGCATTTACGCCATTCGTCACACGTATGGTCAAATACGATAACTTTGGAAGCACCCGCATCCAGACATTTCTTTACCAGAGCCTGTACCAGTTTGGGATTGGTATTTCCTGCCAGTTCCGGGGCACGGTCCCATCCGATATTCGGTTTGATAACGATTTTCTGTCCTTTCTTTACGAATCTTTCAATACCTCCTAATTCCTGCAAGGCTCTGTCAAGCATTACTTCCGGTTCTCCACCCATAACGGCTACCATGTCCGGAGTACTTTCTACGGCAATCGTATGATTAGCGAGAGCGGCCCCCAGTCCTTGGAAGTTTAATGTAAGTGCTGCCCCTGCAACTGCACTGGTCTTTAAGAATTCACGACGTCTCATTTTACTTATTTAATTGGTTTAGGAATAAACTGATTCTATTAGATGTATAAGCAGATAGCCTACTATATAAATACCCCAAGTTACTAAGATAAGGACAAATGAGAATAATACTTAACATTTGACATTTTTTAATACTATTTTATCTTTCTTTTTAGAATGCAACATACTTGTCTATAATCTCTTTGGTGTATAACTATCCAACGATTTAGAGAAAAGAATAGCCAAATGGTTTAATGGTTTGATAGAAAATCTTTATTTAATTTTAGAAGAAAGATTATTCGGATAGTGGATAAATGAAAGTTGTATTTTATTTACCGGTTTGGTTTTGGGATAACCATTTTTCCTGTCCGAAAAGTTTTCCATAGACTTTCTTCAGAATGTTTATAAGACCCGGATCAAACTTAAAGAAAAATGTCAAAGTAACTTGACTTTACTATTTAAAGAGAGAATGTCAAAAATAAAACTTTTTATGTCATTTTCACAAGGTGTGAACAAAATATCTGCTTATAGATGGCTAAACAGAATAAAAGTAATGCATATATATAATTGTAATTTCTGTCAAAAATATAAAGAATAATATCAATATAGAAAGTTAGGAATTAACATAGTACTTTACATTTGCCATAGAAAAACTAACAATAACTTTAAATAAGAATGCATATGAAAACTATTAATGAAAAAACAAAACCAATCGACAACAAAAACGCCCCGATAATTGGAAGAAGGTCGAAGATTTTCCAATTATAAGGACGTCTTATTAGAATGTTCAACTTGCATAATTGAAGGCAATTATACGATTGTAAAAGTAGAAGTTTTAACGAATAACTTTCATTAATTATATTAAAAAAAACATGAAAGTCCAGAGATGCTGAATCTAATGTACTAACCTCTTCTTTTCTGATTTACTATCGTTAGATTTCTGATAACATATCCTTGCTCTTATAGCTTTAATCAATAAAGGGGTAAATAAAAAAGTAAAACTATAAGACAAGGAATATCTCTACCGGAAATATATATCCACCTTCATTTATAACAGACACTTTTACTGTTATTTTCCAACTTTCCAGTGGTAAAAATTATAAAAGAATAGGGTAAGTAACAGATAGCTGGCAATTTGTTTATTGCGGTATTTGCCGCAGGCTATCTTTTTTTAATTTACATGAAAAGATGGTAGTTATATCCTCTCATTAAACCTAATACAAATTATAACAATGATGAAGAAAGTTAACCAGGTGCTTTTAGGGCATCATAGAATTTTCAGAATGAGCAGGCAATGCTATGTTAGCCTGTTGCTGCTTTTCGTTATGGGCCATGTCTATGCACAGACCAATCAGGTGAGTGGTACCGTCACGGATTCTCACGGAGAACCTTTGATAGGGGTGAGCGTGTTGCAAAAAGAAACCACCAATGGAACAGTGACTGATTTTGACGGAAATTTTCAGTTGACTGTTCCGCATGGAGCTATCCTTAGCTTCTCCTATATCGGTTATGGCACGAAAGAGGTAACCGTAGGCAATCAAAGCCATATCACAGTCAAACTGGATGAAGATACCCAAAAATTAAATGAAGTCATTGTGGTGGGTTACGGTGTGCAAAAGAAAAGTGTGGTAACCGGAGCTATTTCATCTATTAAATCAGAAGATATGTATACTTCTGTTACGAATCCGGAACAGGCCCTTCAGGGGAAAACTTCGGGAGTGCAGGTAATTTCTTCTTCCGGTTCTCCGGGTGCAGCTATGAAGATCCGTATCCGTGGATATTCTTCCAACGGTAGTTCAGATCCCTTATATATTGTAGATGGTCTGCGGACCACAGATATTTCCGGATTGGATCCGAACAACATTGCCAGTATGGAAGTCCTGAAAGATGCAGCCTCTGCTGCTATTTACGGTGCAGAAGGGGGGAATGGAGTTGTGTTGATCAGTACCAAAACCGGTACACAGGGATCCGCGAAGGTTACCTATGATTTCCAGTATAGTATCCAGTCTGCCACTCATCTTCCTAAACTGATGAATGCGGAACAATATATTGGTTATCAGACGGAAGCCGGAAACCTGGCGGCAGGCGTTACCTCCGACTATGACACCAACTGGCTGGACGAACTGTTCGAATCCTCTCCGATGCAGAAACATAATCTGTCTATTTCCAGAGCCAATGATAAGAGTACCTATTATGCCTCGTTAGGTTATCTAAGCCATGACGGTATCGTAAAAGGAGACAATGATAAATATGAACGGTTCTCAGCGATGTTCAATGGTAGTTATAAAGTAAAAGACTGGCTAAGGGTAGGTAGTAACCTGACCTTAGGACATTCAGTCAGGAATTATGTATATGAAAATGATATTGAGAGTTCGGTAGTAGGTAGTGCATTGGTGCTGGATCCGCTTACACCGGTAGAATATACAGGAACACTTCCCACACTGGTCACAGAGTTATTAGCCCAGGGTAATCAACTGGTTCAGTCCGGTAATGGCAATTATTACGGTATCTCCAACTATGTGACAGGAAGTGCCAATTCGTTTGTACAGCGGGATATCCGGCAGAGCAAGAGCACCCGGAGCAATTTGATGGGAAATGTATACGCAGATATAGATATTTTACCGGGCCTGACCTTTACTTCCAGATTAGGATTCAACTATGTGAACCTGAATGGTAGCGTGTATACACCGGGATATTATTATAGTGGTTACTACTACAATGATTATCCGGGTATCAGTGAAACTGTGGAAACCACCCAGTACTGGCAATGGGAAAATTATGCTTCTTATGTAAAGACATTCAAGGAAGACCATAACTTCACCTTTATGTTCGGAACAGCTGTTTCAGAAAACAGATATAAATATATCAGTGCGGCAGGCAGCCCATTGACCAGAGACCAGTATTCCTATGCTGAACTGGATTATATTAAGTCGCAGGAACGTTCTACCGTAGGTGGCTACAGTTATTTAGACAGAAAACTGTCTTATTTCGGCCGTATCTCCTATGACTATAAAGGAAAATATCTGGCACAGGTCAGCCTCCGCCGGGATGCAGCCGGTCTGTCTATTCTTCCCAGTCCGGAGAGATGGGGTACTTTTCCGGCTGCTTCTGTAGGTTGGGTGTTAAGCAACGAAGATTTCTTCCCGGAAACGTTCCTGAGCCATTTAAAACTACGTGCCAGCTGGGGACAAAATGGTAGTGTTTCCAACCTGCAGAATTATCAGTATGCTTCCAATATTGTGAACTCTGCTACTTATCCTTTAGCCGATGGTACGTATGTAACAGGTTCCAAACCGGAACAGTTAGGAAATTTCAACCTGAAATGGGAAACCAGTGAACAGTTAGACCTGGGATTGGATGTACGTGCTTTCCAGGATCGCCTTACTTTCACCATGGATTATTTCAATAAAAAGACCAAAGACCTGATCACCGAGAACACACCTCCGCTGGAATCCGGAAATACAGCCTCCCCTATTAACGGTGGAAATGTACGGAACCGGGGTTTTGAATTTGAACTGGGCTGGAGAGATCACATCGGTGCGTTGAATTATAGCATTAAAGGGAATATCGCTACTTTAAGAAATAAAGTAACCTACCTGAACCCGACTATTTCCCGGCTGAACGGAGTGGAGCTGATGCAGTAGACAGCTACTGCTTTTGAAAAAGACCTGCCTATCTGGTATTTCAGAGGGTATAAAACAGACGGGATAGATCCATCCACCGGAGAGATTATATTTGTAGATGTCAACGGTGACGGAGAGATCAACGAAGATGATATGACTTATATCGGTAGTGGTATTCCGGATATGACCTATGGAGCTACTATCAATTTAGAATATAAAGGCTTTGATTTTACGTTGTTTGCTGCTGGTTCCAAGGGAAATGATGTATTAATGGGGCTGTTCCGTACAGACCGTCCGACCGTGAACCGGTTTGCTACCTATTATACGGATAGATGGACACCGGAAAATACCTCTGCAACTCTACCAAAGGCAGATGTGGATCCACGTTACTGGACCAGTGATGCCGTAGTATACAGCGGATCATTCCTGAAAATAAAACAAATCTAGTTAGGCTACACGCTTCCACGGGATCTGTTAAGAAAAATCTCTTTCTCCAATGCCAGGGTATATGTTTCATTAGATGACTTTTTCACTATCACCAACTACCCGGGCATTGATCCGGAAGCTTCTTCCAGTGATGAGAATGCGTTAGGAGTAGACAGAGGCTTCTATCCTCTTTCCAAGAAAGTTTTATTCGGATTATCTGTAACATTTTAAAACCTAATACAAAAAGATTATGAAATTTCAGATCATATCATTATTTACCATTCTCCTGTGTTTAGGCAGTTGCAGTGACTGGTTAGACACCGAACAAAAAGGAGTTACTGCACAGGATAATTTTTATCAGACAGATGCGGATGCCTTAGCGGCTGTATATGCAATTTATGACTCTTTGCAACAGGGAGAACCTTTTCTGTTTAAAAACTTCATGACGAATGAGGTCTATACAGGAGGAGGAGCACGTGGAGACAATTTCGGATATGAAGAGATCAATGAATTCCGTCATGGTACCAGTAACCCCAAAATAAAAGATCATTTCTCCAGTATTTATAAAGGAATATATCTCTGTAATTTAGCGATCGACAGATTGGCGGATGACACCGAAACCAAAAGGCAGGTGATTGCAGAAGCCAAAACGATCCGGGCTTATTACTATCTGGAGTTGGTGTCCCTCTGGGGACGGGTCCCTTTGGTGTTAGAAGAATTATAGCCGGATGAATATGCACAGCCAAATGCAGAGATAGCAGAGATATGGGCACAGGTGGAACAGGACCTGCAGGAAGCGATTCCTGTATTGCCTCTTAAAAGCCAGCAAAGTTCCGAGAACAGGGTGAGAGCCAGCAAAGGAGCTGCACAGGCATGGTTAGGAAAAGCCTATCTGTATCAGCAGAAATATACAGAAGCGGCTGAACAGTTTGAGGCGGTCATCAATTCCGGTGAATATGGATTGCATACAGACTTTTCCATGTTATTACGGGAAGAACAGGAGTTTGGCGTGGAATCTCTCTTTGAAATATCTTTTGTCGCAGATCCTTCGGCAGAAGATGAGGGCAATTCTGATTTTTATTCCTGCGGACCCCGTGACACACACTTTACTGCCGGTACACTGGGAATAGAAGCCGGATGGGGCTTTATGCAACCCCGTAAGATCCTGTATGATGCCTTTGTGGTAGCCGGGGATGAAGTAAGAAGAAAAGCAACTATATTGAATGAAGAAGAAATGGCTGAATACGGTACGTCTGTTCGTGCCATTGACGGATCCGGTACGTTACAATATGGTGGTGAAGGTTATTTACGGCTGAAATATGGAGCCTGGTATGTTGAAAAAGGAACTACCTGGGGTGAATATGGAACAAATATCCGTTTGATGCGTTATTCAGATGTCCTGCTGATGGCTGCCGAAGCCTATAATCGTTCAGGTAATGACAGTCGTGCCCTGACCTACATCAACCAGGTCCGTGAACGGGTAGAACTGCCTCCTCTGACGTCAACCGGTGACCAGCTATTTGAGGATATCAAAACAGAAAGACGTCTGGAACTGGCCTTTGAACATGTACGATACCAGGACCTGATCCGTTGGGGAGATGCTCCGACCGTATTTGCCGACCAGGGTAAACAGGTCCCCAGAGGAGATGGTACTTTTATTGAACTGGCAGATGCCGGCTGGAAAGAAAAGAACTGGTTCCTGCCTTTCCCGGAAGACGAAATGAACGTAAATCCGAATATCCAGCAGAATCCAGGATGGTAACAGGGTAGATCACAGAGATAGCAGAGATTAGCACACAGATGACACGGATCAGACAGGTCTGCACAGATTATTTTTACTTGTTTATATCTGTGATGATTTTGTCTGATCCGTGTCATCTGTGTGCTGTATATTTGGTATGTCGAACCTATCAAATGATACTGTCATTTTTGAAAGGATAATTATCACTATTATAAATCAGCATAGCGTTTCAGGTCTTAATTTTATATGATTCTTACTTACCCCGAAGAAGTGTTCAGAACCTGGTTTCTGTCCTTTATCTAAGATCTGAGACCGGTTTCTTGGATTACTTATCTACTGCAATTCAAACTTAATACTTATATGATGGTAAACAGAAGACATTTTTTTAAACAGTTATCCGGAGGGTTGGCCACCCTGGGTCTTCTTACTCTTTTGAAGACGGATCTGGTACATGCGGCTCATCAGGCTGCTACTATCGGAGCCAGTGAAAAGGTGAGAGTGGGGCTGATCGGATGTGCCTTTATGGGTTGGTGGAACCTCTCTGATTTTTTACTTCATCCGGAAGTGGATTGTGTGGCCTTGTGTGATGTGGATGGAATTCTGCTGGCATCCCGTGCAGCAGAAGTGAAAACGTTAAGAGGGAAAAACCGACTACGTTTACGGACTACCGGAACATGCTGGAGATGAAAGATCTCGATATGGTGATCGTCGCGACCCCTGACCACTGGCATTGCCTGCAAACCATTGATGCGCTGAGTGCCGGGAAAGACGTATATGTGGAAAAACCTATGGCCAATTCAATCGCAGAATGTGATGCGATGGTGGCAGCAGCTCAAAAATATAAACGGGTGGTGACCGTAGGCCAGCAACAAAGAAGTGGCAAACACTGGAAACAGTTAGTGGATATAGTCCATTCCGGTCAACTGGGATGGATTGCGCGGGTAGATATCTGGGGGAATTTTTCATATGGTTCCAGAAGTCTTCCTGTACCGGATGAGCTGGTAAGAGCGGATTTCGATTATGAAATGTGGTTAGGACCCGCTCCGGAGCGGCCGTATAATCCTCAGCGGGTAGCCGGAACCTGGAGATTATTCTGGGATTATGGAGGAGGAGTAATGACAGACTGGGGGGGTTCACCTGCTGGATATTGCCTTGTGGGGAAGCCAGGTGACCGGTTTTCCGGATAAAGTCTCCTCATTTGCTGGAAGATATGCCTTCCCGGATCATTTTCATGAAACGTTTGATACTCAGACCGTGATTTATGATTATGGAGATAAACAGATTAGCTGGAGCAGTTGCTGTGGCCCGGAAACAGGATTCTGGAACCGTACCTACGGAGTGGCATTCCAGGGAACCAAAGGGGTGATTGTGGGTGACCGGTTCAATTTCGAACTGATCCCGGATAAGAACCTGGGAAAAGATCTTCAGCCGATGTTTGTCGAAGCGGAAGGAGAAGCGGCCGACCACCGGTTACATGTAGCTAAATTTCTGGAATGTGTAAAGACACGGAACCTGATCACCGGATGTACGATTGAAAATGGTAGCTTATGTGCAAAATATGCCCATCTGGCCAATATTGCTGCACGGACACAAAAGATCCTTACCTACGATGACCGGAACAAAACCTTCGGAGATCCGGAAGCAGACCGGTTGATTACACCCCCTTATCGTAATCCCTGAAAATTACCCACCTTTTAACAGTTGAATCTTATGAAACCTATCACTTATTTATTTGTATGGTCTTTCGCACTTCTGACTGCCTGCGGAGGAAGTAACACCCAAAAACCTGTTGCGGCTGAAGTGGCAGAAAAAGAAACCCGTTCTATCCGGTTTGGATTAATTCCTAACACCGGAGCAGACTGGTACAACACAGATCCTAAAGCCTGTCTGGCGTTTGTGGCTGAAACAGGCTATTCCTATCTGGAAAGTGTCGGAGCCCTTCCCGGTTATGAACTGGAAGAATCCAGGGAGTATGTGCGTTCCTTAGGACTGAAAACAGTGGTGATGCCCACCAGTGTGGAAGCCATAGTAGAGAGAGGAGAAAACCTATTGAATGATATCCGGACAGCCAAAGCCTGCGAGGCAGATTATCTGGTTTGTTATAACTGGCCGTTGGACAGAAGTATGAGTACGGTTGAAGAATGGGCTGTCTGGGCAGACCAGATGAACCAGGCCGGTCAGGTGTGTAAAGAGAACGGGATCACCCTGATCTATCATAACCATGACAAAGAGTTTATTCCGGTGGAAGATACCCTGCCTTTTGAAGTACTGATGGAAGTATTGGACCCGGATCTGGTACAAATAGAATTAGATGTATACTGGACCACTAAAGGAGGTTCCGACCCGGTCGCGATAATCAACAAATATCCGGCTTCTATGGCTACCTTTCATCTGAAAGATATGCATCCGGAAACCGGAGATTTTGAAGATGTTGGTCATGGTACCCTGGACTTCCCTGCTATTTTACGGGCATGTGAAAACAATTCGGTAAAATATTTTATTGTAGAACATGATAAGCCGGCTGACCCTAAACGTTCCATTGCCAGATTCGGCACCTATTTAAAGAATCTGGCCCTATGAAAGTAGTCCGGTTATTGCTGGTTCTTTATCTCACCGTTTATTTGCTGCCGGCAGATACAACTGCCAACACACCGGAACAGGAAAGAACTGCGGTAACGTTCGCTTTGAACACCTCCACCATCTCCGGGTATGAACTCTCGTTGCCGGACATGATCCGTCTGACAGCAGAGGCTGGTTTTAGCGGGATAGAGATCTGGACACAGGATGTGGAAGACTTTATACAGCATGAAGGTTCCCTGGAACAGTTAGCTGCCCTGATCCGGGAGTCCGGATTATCTGTAGAAAACCTGATTGGTTTTGCACCCTGTGTAAGTGAAGATGAAACCTTGCGGCAGGAAGGTGTGAAGCAGTTCCGGAAAGAACTGGAATATGTCAAATCCCTGGATGGGAAACATATCGCAGTCACAGGAGCCGGTTTACAGGAAGCATTTAGCTGGGATCGTTTAGACCATTATGCCCGGCAGTATAAAGAAATACTGGACATATGCAACGGAACAGGGGTCAGACCGTTATTAGAGCTCTGGGGATCCCACCACCTGAGCCGGGTGGAATATATAACCGCTATCCTGATGCGTACCGGCAGAACGGACGGAGCTTTATTACTGGACCTGTATCATTTGTACCGGGGAGGTAATTCCTGGGAAAGCCTGTCTGTCCTTCATCCATCTGTTGTACCTGTTATCCATATCAACGATTATCCGGGAAATATTCCTTATACAGAATTGACAGATGCGGACCGGGTGATGACCGGAGAGGGAATCTGCCCAACCAAACAGATCTTTGATTTGTTACAAAAGAAAGGATTCCAGGGAGTCATATCCGTAGAGCTTTTTAATGAAAGCTATTGGGCTACCTACACTCCTCAGGAACTTTTAGCAAAGATCATGAGTAATTTACAATCTATATATAAATAATAGGGGAATGAATCCTCCCGGCTTGTGAAAGCCTTTCTTCTTAGTATATCTTTCTGAAAGATATAAGTTGATAATTTATGAGTAACTACCAGAAAAGCCGGGTACACTTCAATGTCCCGGCTTTTTTACTATCTGGAGGAGATAGAAAATACTCTGAAAGGGTATGTTTTTTCTTTTTCCCCTGTATTTTTTGTAATTCTGCTTTTATCTCCTACACTTTTTTATCTCAAGCAGCCTGATCCGTTTCTTCTGATAAGAAAAACACGGCTTTTCCCTGTGGACTGGGTGGTAATGGACCGGCGGAAAACACGGTTTTCTTTCAGCTTAAACCTG
>JAJQFE010000056.1 GCA_021201295.1 Tannerellaceae bacterium
AATATTAATATTATACAGATAGTCATAAATAGTATTATTAAAACATTCGTAATTGAAACATTCATATGATGTTTAATAAATCAACGGACATCATGCGGATAATCATTTTTTATAACAACCCAAAACTTTAAATTGTTCCTTTTTATTCGAAATAATTCAGAATTTTGTAGCCCCCTTCTTTCAGGTAAGATTCTTTTTTCATCTCTTTCACATCGCTTGCCATCATATCCTCAACTAATGCTTCCAGAGAATATTTAGGTATCCATCCTAAACGTTCACGAGCTTTGGTTGGGTCTCCGATCAAAAGTTCTACTTCTGTCGGCCGGAAATAAGCGGGGTCCACTCCTACTACTTCCTGGCCTATTCGTTTTTGTAAACTCTCCAGATAGGTTTCTCCAACTTTTTCTATAAACACATTTTCATCAATAAAGTTTATCACGGCTACCTCGTTAACACCTTCCCCTTTGAAATCTACCTGCAGACCTATTTCAGAGAATGACATTTTGACGAAATCACGGATAGTAGTCGTGATTCCTGTAGCAATGACATAATCGGAAGGTTCATCCTGCTGGAGAATGGCATACATAGCCCGGATATAATCTTTGGCATGCCCCCAGTCCCGTTGGGCAGACAGATTTCCCATATAGACTTTCTGCTGCATACCTAATGCGATGCGGGATACGGCCCGGGTGACCTTACGGGTAACGAAAGTTTCTCCTCGCAACGGAGATTCATGGTTAAACAGAATACCGTTAGAAGCATGCATACCATAGGCTTCCCGGTAATTGACAGTGATCCAGTATCCATACAACTTGGCAACGGCGTATGGGCTTCTTGGATAAAAAGGGGTTGTTTCTTTTTGGGGTACTTCCTGTACTAACCCATATAATTCAGATGTTGATGCCTGGTAAATTCGGGTTTTGGAGGTAAGATTCAACAGCCGGACGGCTTCCAGAATACGTAACACCCCTATACCATCCGCATTGGCAGTATATTCAGGTGTATCAAAACTTACTTTCACATGGCTCATAGCCGCAAGGTTATAAATCTCATCCGGTTGTGTTTCACCAATAATGTGGGTGAGATTCATACTATCCGTCAAATCCCCGTAATGTAAAATCAAATTACGGTTTTCTATATGGGGGTCCTGGTATAAATGATCAATACGATCCGTATTAAACATAGATGAATGACGTTTAATACCGTGTACAGTATATCCTTTTTTAATTAAATACTCTGCCAGATACGCTCCGTCCTGGCCTGTAATTCCTGTAATAAGAGCAACTTTACCCATCGGTTATTGTGTTTTTAGATTATACATATATGTGATTCAGGTACCACTTGTATATACGGTCAATACCTTCTTCTATTTCAACAGTGTGATGCCACCCTAACGTATGTAATTTCGACACATCTGTTAGTTTTTTCATGGTGCCGTCCGGTTTGTCGGCATTAAATAACACCAGACCATCAAAGCCTACCGTGCGTTGAATTAGCAAAGCCAGTTCTTTGATAGAAAGATCTTTTCCTGTACCTATATTGATATGCGTATTACGGACTTCTGTCTTTCCTCCGGAAAGATCACAGAAGTTGATGTTCTCCATAATAAATACGGACGCATCTGCCATATCTTCACTCCATAAAAATTCACGGAAAGGAGTTCCGGTTCCCCATAGTTCTACCCTGTCCGGGAAAATACCATATTGAGCTAATAACCGGCTGATCTCTTCTTCTGAAGATTGACCATTCACTCCTTCTACCGGACGCTTATCCAAATCCTGGCGCACACCGGCCCAGTCTCCGGTAGAGAGACATTTCGCTAAATGGATCTTCCTGACCATAGCAGGTAATACATGGGAAGTTTCCAGATTAAAATTATCATTAGGCCCATATAAATTAGTAGGCATAACGGATATATAATTCGTCTGATACTGCAGATTATAGCTTTCACACAGCTTAATCCCTGCAATTTTAGCAATCGCATACGGCTCGTTAGTATATTCTAGAGGAGAAGTCAACAGGCAATCCTCCGGCATTGGTTGTGGTGCCTCTTTAGGATAAATACAAGTGCTGCCTAAAAAAAGCAGTTTCTTTACATTATTAGTATAAGAAGCATGAATGACATGATTCTGAATCATCAGGTTGATGTAAATAAAATCAGCCCGATAGGTATTATTTGCCATAATACCACCTACATGGGCAGCAGCCAGAAAAACATATTCAGGTTTTTCTTCTGCAAAGAAATCATGTACTGCCTGTTGATCTGTTAAATCTAATTCTGCATGGGAACGTAACACAAAATTCGTATATCCTTTTTTACGCAGATTTGCAAGTATAGCCGAACCAACCAGTCCCCGGTGGCCGGCTACATATATTTTACTCTCTTTATTCATGTCTTGATTTTATTCCTGTGTCAATAGTGCGTGTAAATATTGCCCGTATTGATTTTTCAGCATCGGAGCAATGATTTGCCGTAATTTTTTTGGATCGATCCATTCATTTCTAAAAGCAATCTCTTCCAGACAAGCCACTTTTAGTCCCTGCCGTTTTTCTATTACCTCAATAAAGGTAGAGGCTTCAGCCAAGGAATCATGCGTACCGGTGTCCAACCAGGCAAATCCCCGGCCCAGCAACTGAACAGTTAGATTCTTATTTTGCAGAAAATGTTGATTCACAGTCGTAATTTCCAGTTCTCCCCGGGCAGAAGGAGTTATATGCCGGGCAACATCCACTACTGTATTAGGATAGAAATAAAGCCCTACTACTGCATAATTAGATTTAGGTTTCTCCGGTTTTTCTTCTATACTTAACACATTCCCGTCCGTATCAAATTCAGCCACTCCATAGCGTTCCGGATCCGTCACATAATAACCAAATACGGTAGCTTTATTTTCCTGTTCTGCTTTTCTGACCGCCTCGTTCAGCATACGGGTAAAGCTCTGGCCATAAAAAATATTATCTCCCAACACTAAGCACACCGGATCAGAACCAATAAATTCAGCACCAATAATAAAAGCCTGTGCCAATCCATCCGGAGAGGGCTGTTCAGCGTATGAGAGGGAGATCCCATAATCGGATCCATCTCCCAATAAACGTTTAAATCCCGGCAGATCCTGAGGTGTAGAAATAATAAGAATGTCCCGTATACCCGCTAACATCAGTACTGACAAAGGATAATACACCATGGGTTTATCATATATAGGCAATAACTGTTTGGACACTCCTTTGGTTACAGGATATAACCGGGTGCCCGAACCACCTGCTAAAACAATTCCCTTCATCATGAGTTTACTATTACGTTTTCTTATCTAAAAATAAATGATGCTGCAAAGTTAGCCCATTCTTCTCTATTTACAGCAAAATTGTTAAAATATCAATTAGTTAAACGCAAATCCCTGCTCATCTATTCATTTATATAACGATTCTTACTGTAAACGTAAAGAACAGTAACTTATTTAACCATGGTTCAATATATATTTAACCCTGGTGCAATAGGTATTCAACCATGGTTGAATACCTATTGCACCAGGGTTAAATGAATTAGTTGTCTTTAGGAATAAACTAAGAATGCTGAGGAAAACTTATAAAACTTCCTATAATGGGAGCTATTCAAGCATTGGTAAAACCTTTTATTTCCCTACGTTGTTAAAAACTTAATTTCAACAACTTAAAATTATTCAGTATGAAAACGATTAATAATCCATTTGGATATGCTGTTAAAAACTGGTGGCTATCTTTATTATTGGGAATTCTGTATATATTAGCGGGTCTGTGTGTGTTATGGACTCCCATTGTAAGTTATATGACTATTAGCATTTTATTCAGTATCTCTTTGATTATCGGAGGTATATTTGAGCTTATTTTTGCGTTCAATAACAAGAATGCCCTGTCAGGATGGGGCTGGAATATAGCCGGAGGTGTTCTGGACCTGATCATTGGTATCTATCTGATAGCCAACCCGGGCTTAAGCATGGCTGTTTTGCCATATGTGTTAACTTTTTGGTTATTGTTCCGTGGTATTTCTATTATTGGTTATTCCTTTGATCTTCGCAAATATGTGAAAAGTAACTGGGGATGGTATCTGTTTTTTGGTATACTGGCTATCCTGTGTGCGATTGGTATTTTCTGGCAACCGGTTATCGGAGCAGCCAGTATCGTATACATAGTAGCATTTATTCTTCTATTTGTAGGAATTTTCAGGGTAGTACTTGCATTTGAACTAAAAAGCCTACAGAAAAAGATAAAAAACCACCAGGAAATCATCACCGGATAAAAAATACTTTTTTTCTTTATTTTCCCATAGGGTTTTTATCGGTTGAGCGATCATAGATGTAGAAAGAGAAAAATTATTCACTTTAATACATACCAATATGAAAGCTCTGTATAAAAAAACTATGGGATTCTTTTTGCTTATAGGAATACTAATAAGCACTTTGCCCTTACAGGCACAGGATGATGAAACGTTTATCACTGTAAGCGGTGTAGTAAAAGACGAAAAGACGAAGAAAAGGCTGGAATATGTAACAATCTCCGTTCCCGGAAGTAATGTCGGTACGGTGACCAATGCCGATGGAGAATTCTTCATTAAAATCCGGGAATCCTTACATGCCGATGAAGTAGAGATCTCTCACCTGGGTTATTTAAATTCCTTCATAACGGTAAAAGGACAGGATATTTCCGATTACACTGTGCTGCTGACTCCCAGTGCCAATGTATTAGATGAGATCGTGGTCCGGGCACGAGAACCCCGGTATATTGTAGAAGAAGCAATCAAAAAAATAGCCGTTAATCATACTCCCCAGAGCAGTATGCTAACAGGGTTCTACAGGGAGACTGCTCAAAAAGGCCGTCGTTATATTAATATTTCAGAAGCTGTCATTGACATTTATAAAACACCTTATAGTGATATGAATGTAGACAAAGACCGGGTTCAGATCTATAAAGGGCGTTCGTTGTTAAGCCAACGGAAGAGTGATACACTGGTTGTTAAATTATTAGGAGGACCGAACCTGTCTGTGTATGTAGATGTAGTAAAGAATCCGGAGTTACTGTTAGACCCGGACATCCTTCCTTATTATGCTTTCCGCATGGAAGAGTCCGTAATGATCGACAACCGGCCTCAATATGTGATCAGTTTCCAGCCACAGGCTGTACTTCCTTATGCTTTGTATTACGGTAAATTATATATAGATAAAGAACGGCTGGCTTTTACCCGTGCCGAATTTAAATTAAATATGGATGATACCAACAAAGCAACGCAGGCCATATTACGAAAAAAACCGTTCGGATTAAGATTTAAACCTATAGAAGTTTCTTTTATTGTCACTTATACGGAGCGGGATAATGTGAGCCACTTAAGTTATATCCGGAATGAAGTCCGGTTCAAATGTGACTGGAAGAAAAAATTATTTTCCACCAATTATGCGATCTTATCTGAAATGGTAGTCACAGACAGGGAAATGGAAAATGTAAATGCAATCCCTCACAAGCAGGCTTTTAAACCTACCCAGTCTTTATCAGATAAGGTATCGGATTTTATGGATGAGGATTTCTGGGGAAGTTATAACATTATAGAACCTACTGAATCCTTAGAGTCTGCAGTGAACAGATTAAGAAAACAGCAAAGATAATTTTTCATTTACTTTTTGTATATTTGAGAAGTATATAAATCTGTTCCATATCCCGGTAAGTATGTTAAACGATCTGCTGGTACTAAAGAGAATAAAAGGGGGTGATATAAAAGCTTTTGAAAAAATATTCAGGCTTTATTACTCCCCTCTTTGCCTTTACGCAGCCAGTATAACCAACCGGATGGAGGTGGCAGAAGAAATCGTACAAGAGGTCTTTTATATATTCTGGAAAGACAAAAAGGAGCTACAGATTTTTTATTCTGTAAAAAGCTATTTATACAAAGCAGTGAAAAACCGTTCTCTTCAGTACTGCCAACACCAGGAAGTAAAAAGCCGGTATAGGGAAGCCTTTTTATCCGGTACACATACTGTTTCGGAAACTACTCCTGAGGAGATGATGGAATTGAATGAACTGCAGGAAGCTATTAATAGAACACTTAACCGGTTACCGGAACGTCGACTGCGTATTTTTCATATGCATCGTTTTGAAGGTAAAAAATATGCTGACATCGCCCATGCGTTATCTATTTCCGTAAAAACAGTGGAAGCTGAGATGACCAAAGCGTTGCAGACATTAAGAAAAGAAATAGAAGACTATACAAGTATATTATGATTCAGATTAGAAAAGATAAAATAGATATAGACCAGGCCTGGAACATTGTTTATTCCCGACTGGAAGAAGATGGATTACTAAGCCGGCCGGCCGGCCGATCCGTTTCTTCCCTTTTTATACATAACAAATGGATAGCAACAGCTATGCTCCTGCTGGTCTGTGGTGTTACCGCCTGGTTATTAACCAGGAACCAATCTGCTCCTTCCGTTCATTTACTTACTTTGCAAAATGAAAAAGGAGCAGTTACGCTGGTGACTACTTTAGAGGATGGATCTATTGTATATCTGGATGATGACACACAACTTCAATATCCGGAATCTTTTGCGCCGGAGAAGAGAGAAGTCAGATTGCAGGGCAATGCTCTTTTTAATGTAACCGGCAACCGGGAAAGACCTTTTCTGATTGAAACAGGGCTGGTCCGGATTGAAGTCATAGGCACTGCCTTCCATGTCAAAAATGCTGGTAGCAGTGCATTTGAATTAGCTGTGGAAGCCGGTAAAGTGAAAGTGATCCTGAAAGAAACCGGAGAAGTGGTCTATGTCGAAACCGGAGAAACTGTTTCGCTACTTTCAGATGCTTCTTTAAAAATAATGAAAACGGAACATCCGGAACAGTTCTCTTACTATAAGAATTATAAACGTTTTAAAGATGAACAGCTGGCCAATATTCTCCATGTACTTAATCAGGAAAATAACAGTTATATCTTACAAACGATCCCTTCTCTGGAAGACAGGCAACTAACTGTTACTTTCTCGGATAACAGTCCGGAGGAAGTAGCGGAGCTAATCTGTCTGGCATTGAACCTGAAATATGAAAAAGAGAATAATAGGTTACTAATTTCTGACTAATACCTTTTATATGAGACCAACGGTTCCATATTTCTATGGCTTTGTAGTGTGGATAGGATTATTGCTTTTTGCCTGTCCTATGCAAGCTCAGCATGGAGATATGCTCAGCCGGAAAATTTATCTGTCTGGAATGAAAGGGAGTATTTATGAATTACTGGAAAAAGTCACGCAACAATCCGGAGTACTCTTTATTTACGATAGCAGGATCATCAATAATGAAAAACAGGTAAGGATAAAAAGCGGTGAACGCACGGTCAGGGAGACTATTTACGAAATTACTCAAAACCGGAACCTGTCCCTCCGGAGTGTGGGCAACCATATCCTTATACAATTAGCTCCGAAAGAGGCCTCTGTCCCTGCTGAACAAACGGTTCCTCTCTCTGCTCCCTATGCCGTGATTGAAGGGTTTCTGGTAGATCAGCAAACGCAGGAACCTATTAGTTTCGGTACGGTAGGCGTACACGGTACTTCCATAGGAACAATTACCAATCAAAACGGAGAATTTCGCCTGCATGTTCCGGATTCTCTTATCCATAGCTCCCTGCAATTTTCTCATGTCGGTTACTTACCCCAGCAGGTCGCTATTTCTCTGGTAAGGGGTCATCATACTACTTTTTCCCTGGAACCAAAAAATATCTCCATTCAGGAAGTGGTGGTCAGGCTGGTAAATCCGCAAAGGATTATAAAAGATATGCTGGATAAATGGAAAGAGAACTATGCCTCCTTTCCTGTTTATTTTACCTCTTTTTACAGAGAAGGGATAGAGAAAAAAAGGATTTGTCAATTTATCGGAAGCTGTTTTTAAGATTTATAAAACTCCTTTTCATACTCCCCAGACTGATCAGGTGAAGCTTCTTAAGATGCAGAAAGTCAGTAATACGGCTGAAAAAGATACCTTCATCACCAAACTTAAATTCGGAGTAAATGCCTGTTTGTTACTGGATCTGGTAAAAATTCTGCCTGACTTTCTTAATCCGGAGGATTTGAATCAATATGACTTTCGTCATACAGACCTGGCACTTGTGAAAAACCGTATGACGAATGTCATCACTTTTGAGCAACGTCCTACGGTGAAAACTCCTGCTTACAGAGGTGACCTTTATATTGATACGGAAAACGATGCGTTGCTAATGGCAAAATTTGAAATGAATCCGCGCTATATAAAAGAGGCAACCTCTATGTTTATAGAAAAAAAGAGCCGCAATCTTTCTTTTAAATTAGACAGGGTAGTCTATGCTGTTTCTTATAAATACTGGAATGGAAATATTATATTAACCATATACGGGGAGATCTTCATTTCAAGGTAAACCCCGGAAACAACTATTCAGTAATTCTGTACATGCCTGGTTCGAGATGGTGACCTGTGACATAGAAACGACAGATGTCTCCCGCTTTGTAAGGAATGAAACATTCCCTAAAACAATGGTTTTTTCTGATATCAATTTTGTCTATGACAATGATTTCTGGGAGAACTTTAATGTTATTTTACCTGAAGAGGAATTACATGAAGCGATCCGTAAAATAACTTCCCAGATAGAAGAAATCCAATTATAACAGATATATATATGAAGTATATATACGCATAAAGAGGGTATTTTCACAAATATCCTCTTTATAAACTTTAACAGGTATTAGTCTTTAAGGCAAAAAGATTGTTTAGGTTATTCGTTGCAAAGATGAACCATTTCATATAACTAAACAAATAAAAAAAGATATTTTACAACATATTTTTAACATTATCGAAACTTATTTGCAGCTTATTTTACTTTTTAACATTTCCATGAAATATCCCTGCCTGTTTTTTCCCATTCAGTATCTACTTTATAGGTGCTCCTATGACTTGTTTTCCGCTAAAAACTTTCTTAGCATAAAGAATGATTTACATTTTCTTTTAAGGAAAAGCTATTTTCATTTACAAAGATGAAAAAATATTTTTAACAATTGAGTAGTTATTTCTACTAGTTGATGTGTTGATTAAAAAGACCAGTACCTCCACTCTACTTTACTTTCCATTTCTTTTTGTAAATCTTCCGGAAATGAATAGAAAAAGTCAATTCCTGTCACCTTTTCCACACTATCAATCGGTATGGCCATAGATTTCAGATGCGTCTTTTTATAATCGCAGTTCTCAAACAGGAAACCGATCCCTGTTGGTTTATTATTCACCACGGTACATATTACTTTATAAAATGTATTGGGGATACCCACCTGGTTTTTCCCTAATCTTTTTAACTCAGGCTCTATGACGGGTCCGGTCACAATTAAGACCATATTATTTTCAATGGCCCATAACCGTGCCTGGTCTTCCAGGGTCTTCCAGATACCCCGGTTTAAACCGGGTGCCTGTGGACAAATATTACTGAAATAAAAGGATTCCTGCATCGCTTTTACGGACCATTTCATATCTGCAGCCGGAGCTAAATGTCCTTTATCAAAACCGGAACGCAGATAATCTGCATTCGTAGCTGTTGCTCCTTGGACAAAAGGGTCCGGAATAAATTTATCGGTTCGTTCGGCTTCTTTACTTTTAGCCTCTTCTTCTGTCAACTCATACGCTACCCAGTTGGCAATCCGGTAATCTGAATTATATGAAACGGTGTATCCTTCATGCCGGATGACCTGTTCTTTTCGGTTATGGGTCAATTTTGGTATTTCAGCATTGGCGGGCAAATGAAAGGTGTAGGTTTGTTCCGGGATTGATTCCTGCGCCGGTTGAGGAAACTCAATCTGTGGGGAAGGCGACTTTTCTTTCCTTACTTTACTTTTTTCACCAGAAATATGCTGGATATAATCCAGCAGAAATAATATAAGGATAAGGGAAATAAAAAAATAACAGCTCCGGCAACCAGCTGTTTTAAAGTCCGGAAAAAAGGAGCAGGCGTTTTAGAGTTTTTTTCTTTTATTCCGGGTACGGGTACGGGGTTTTGTTTTTTCTTTGCCATAGAGTTAGTGTCACCTGTTCTGATGGGTACAAAAATACAAAATTTCCTGCTGGGTGATGAGATTATTTTTTTAATCTGACCCTAATGTTAACATTTAACCGGGAAACATTCTTTATTTATTCTTGTTGTATTTTATATCTGAATAACCAAAATCAAATAAACGTATTTATGGATTGGATCATAAAAACCTTACACAGTTCTCCGGAACTGGCTATTTTCTTAACGCTCGCTTTAGGCTTTGCCATTGGCCAGGTTAAAATAAAAGGATTCAGATTAGGTTCTGTGACGGGAGTTTTATTAATGGGTGTATTAATAGGACAATTGAATTTAGACATTTCTTCTACAGTTAAATCCACCTTTTTCCTGATTTTCCTGTTTGCTGTCGGATACAGTGTAGGGCCTCAATTTATCCATAGTCTGAAAAAAGACGGACTGCCACAGATCGGTTTTGCAGCTATTATTTGTGTGCTGTGCCTGGGCGTTACCTACGCAGCAGCCAAAATAGCAGGTTTTGATGTAGGAAATGCTGCCAGACTATTAGCCGGAGCGAATACCATATCGGCAGTGATTGGAGTAGCTACAGACTCTGTCAATAATTTGCCGATAGATGCTGCACAAAAGCAGGCCAACATTAACCAGATACCGGTAGCTTATGCGGTTACTTATATTTTTGGTACTGCCGGTACTGCCTGGTTTTTATCAGTACTTGCTCCCAAATTATTAGGAGGAATATTGTCCAGCAAAGTAAAGAATATGAACAAAAATTAGGCGGAGCAATCGTTGACGATGATCCCAGCCTGGAATATGCTTACGATGGGACTACTTTTCGGGTCATAGAAGCAGACAGCGATTTTTTAATACTCCTAAAAGTATAAAAGAGGTGGAAGATATGCTTCTGACCAAGGGATGGCCTATTTATGTGGAACGTATAAGAAACGGTCAGAATGAGATCATTAAAGATCCGGCAGATACCCAGATGATCCATCAGGGAGATAAGATCATTTTAAACGGACCGATCGAATCGTTATTACCGGATGAAGATTTTATTGGTAAAGAAGTGGTAGACCTGGAATTACTGGATTTCCGTTCCGAGGCCCTGAATGTTATGGTAAGCAATAAAAATATGGTGGGTGTTTCATTAGGAGACCTGAAATCCCGGAAAGAACGCCATGGGGTTATTATCCGGAAAATCCACCGGGGAAATGCCGATATTCCTTTATTAAAAGACGTAACACTGGCACGGGGTAATTTAGTTGAAATTGAAGGAAGGAAAACAGATGTGGATCGTTTCGCCAACATATTAGGATATACGGAAAGACCTACCACTGCTTCCGACCTTCTATATGTAGGGTTAGGCATTTTTTTAGGTGGTCTGTTAGGTTCGTTAACCTTACGGATATCTAATGTACCCTTAAGCCTGAGTGCCAGTGGTGGGGTGTTGATTTTAGGAATTATTTTTGGTTGGCTTCGTTCCACTCATCCTACTTTTGGAGCTATCCCTCAACCGGCGATCTGGTTAATGAACAATCTGGGTTTAAATATATTCATTGCTGTTGTAGGTATTATAGCCGGACCTAACTTTATGGAAGGGCTGAAAGCTTCAGGTGTAAGCCTGTTCCTGGCAGGTGTGGTGGTGAGTTTAGTCCCTATGATCGCAGGTGTGTATTTAGGGAAATACGTATTCAAATTCCATAATGCCATTACCTTGGAAGCCTGTGCCGAATCCCGTGTGACCACTGCCGCATTAGGAGCTATTCAGGATGCTACTCAAAGCAAAGTCCCTGCCCTCTCCTATACCATAACCTATGCAGTAGGAAACACACTACTGATTATCTGGGGGGGGTAGTCATTGTTCTGTTAATGAGTTAAAAAAGAATTACATAAAAAATAAAAGATCACAATGGATACGTTAGAAAAATTGAAAACTACACGTCGTAGAGAACAGGAATTGGAACGATTGAGCCCATTCGAACTGAAAGATAATCTGATTAAGCTGGCAGAACCGGAAAAGGTAAAGAAAATGGCCAGCCAAATGTTGAATGCCGGCCGGGGGAATCCCAACTGGATCTCCACGATTCCACGGGAAGCTTTTTTTACTTTGGGTAAATTTGGTACAGAAGAATGCAGAAGAGTGATGAATGATCCTTCCGGAATAGCGGGCATCCCTGAACAAAAAGGAATCGGAAAAAGGTTCCAGGCTTTCCTGAGAGAAAATAAAGAGATGCCGGGTACGGATCTTTTAAAAAAGTTATTTCAATATGGCATAAAGGAGAAAGGCTTTTCGGCAGATGCTTTTGCGATGGAATTAGCGGAAGGGGTAATTGGTGACCAGTATCCCACTCCTGACCGCATGCTTAGACATACGGAGTCCATTGTGCATGACTACCTGATGCAGGAAATGTGTAATACGGCTACACATACGGAAAGTTATGACCTGTTTGCAGTAGAAGGAGGAACAGCGGCTATCTGCTACATTTTTGACTCGTTAATGGAAAACGGATTACTAAAAAAGGGGATAAAATAGCGTTGGGTGTACCGGCTTTTACTCCTTATCTGGAAATTCCGGAACTGGCACGCTATAACTTCAAAGTGGTGCATGTGAAGGGTTCTGCCAAAACAAAGGATGGCAAATCTAATTTTCAATACCCGGAAGAAGAACTGGATAAATTAGGGGATAAATCCATTAAAGCCTTTTTTATTACGAATCCCAGTAATCCTACTTCGGTTGAGATTTGTGAGCAGTGTAGAAAGTACCTGGTAAAGGTGGTCAAAAAACTGAATCCGAACCTGATGATCTTAACAGATGATGTGTACGGAACTTTTGTGGAAGGATTTACTTCGCTGATGAAAGATCTTCCTAAAAATACGATTTGTGTCTACTCATTCTCTAAATATTTTGGGTGTACCGGCTGGCGGTTAGGCGTAATTGCTGTCCACAAAGAAAATATCTATGATGATATGATCTCTGCCTTGCCGGAAAAAGAAAAAAAACGATTACATACTTTATATGAAAGCCTCTTGGTACATCCTGAAAAGATCAAATTTATTGACCGTATGGTAGCAGATAGACGTCAGGTAGCTTTAAACCATACGGCAGGTTTATCCCTTCCCCAGCAGATCCAAATGATGTTATTTGCAGGATTTGCCCTTTTGGATAAGAAAAATAAATATAAGGAGACTTGTAGAAACCTGCTTCACAAAAGGTTTGATATTTTCTAGGAAGGAATGAATATTCCGGTCTTTCCGGATCCGGACCGGGCTTGTTATTATTGTGAGATAGATATTCACGAGTGGGCGGAAAGAAATTACGGACAGGAATTTGTAAAATTCCTGGAAAAGAATTTTGAACCGGTGGACATTATTTTCCGTCTGGCAGAAAAATCTCATATCGTCTTACTGAATGGGGGTGGATTCGCAGGTCCGGAATGGTCTGTCCGGGTCTCTCTTGCTAACCTCAACGAAGAAGATTACAAAATAATCGGACAGCAACTGTCAGAAACCATGCAGGAATATGTCAGAAGCTGGAAAATTGCTACTCATCAACCATAAGATACCAATAGCTAAAATATCTATGATAACTCGCTAAAAATCAATACGGAGACACGTCTTCTTCATTTTACTCATACGTCTGGTGTCTCCGTATTTGATTTTTTACTACTACCGCATACCTTAAAATTCTTATAAATGAAGAAATTAATTTGTATTGTAATAATTCTTTCAGCCACTTTGCACGTACAGGCCCAATACTGTGAAAGTCAGAATATGTTAGACCAGTTGATCTGGGATGATGAAAAACTGAATATCTACATAGATACCCGGATTGATTTTCAAAATCTGATTGAACAGGGTAAGCTTGATAATATGTCGTTTGTCGGGCAGACAGTACGTATCTGGTTATTTGGAGAAGTAGTACCAGGTATTCGATACCGAATCCGTCACCGGATCAATAAACTGAGTGAAACCTCTTTACGGGATAATTATTCAGGTGCAACAGATCATGCTTTCCTGGCTTTTGATATAGGTTCCAACTGGACTATTACGGCAGGTAAACAGCCTGTACAGATAGGTACTTTTGAAAATGACTATAACGGAGCAGATGTGTATTTGGGCACCATGGTCTTCAACGATTTTGCCGGTTCTGCTACCGGAGTAAATGTGGCTTATAAATTTGCCAGGCAAATTATGGACGTACAGGTGGTTAATTCGGACAATTCCCAGTTTGCGAATACCGATTACCAGAACAAGGCATTAGCCATCAATGTGCTTTGGATCGGAGACCTGTTTAATAAAGTAATATGATTATCCGCATGATGTCCTATTATAAATTCTGGATTTGAAGTCGGAGTTA
>JAJQFE010000018.1 GCA_021201295.1 Tannerellaceae bacterium
CCTATAGATTCATCTAATTTTATTATTTCTTTTAAAGATGAATATTTTTTATTTTTGTCAATACTCCAACGTCCTATCTGATTTTTATTTGGATCTAAAACCCAGATAGAATTCATAGATATAAATAGCATATTTTCGCAACTTAACATTTCTTCCGGAGCTTCTCCTATTGTTCCAAAAGAAACGATATGTTTCCCTTCCAGATAAGAAATTGCATAATAAAAGTGGTTAAAATTATGATAATCCATAATAATAGCCACACTATCTTTAACTTTTATCTGGAAAGGATATCGTATGCATAAGGTATCCAATGAAATAATCTCTCCTTCTAAATATTCCTCTTCAGGAAAATATTTATAACTGGAAAAATCATTTGGAGTAAAATAAGTACAAGAAAATAAACTACCTATTAATAAAAAATAGATAATAATTTTCATTATGAGGTAATCATTTATCTAACAGTTACTCTGGAGTTTACATAACGGCCATCACAAAGTAAAGTACCAGTACCTCCACAGATTTCTATTCTTTGCTGTCCTAATGCTTCTGCATTTTCTAAAGCAGAAAGTGGAGTATCGGAATCAAGATAACTATAAATAGCTACGCCAAATACTACTGAGATGAAAAATAATTTCAAAAGTGTTTTCATTTGAATGATAAATTAAAATTAAAGCAAAAATAAGAAAAAATAATTTTATGTATTATTAATCGGCTATCATTAATGAAATCTATTTTTGATTTTGTATCCACTTTTTTATTAATACATTTGTTTTGATAATTGATACTACTCAATATGAATAAAATAAAGAAAAATATTGTTATATTTTTATCTGTTTTTATTACTCTTATCATCTGCATCTATTTTTCTTATTCCTATATAACCGTACTGAAACTTCTTTATAAAGAAAGCTTTGTTCTTTTTGTTGAAGCTATAGAAAGGGAACAGCAAAAGAGAATTATAGATAATGAGTTTATCTATAGTATTAAGTTCAATAAAAATCAGTACAATGATTTTCTATTGTAGAATTGGCTACAGATTTTAGTAAAATTAAAAAGAGTGAAGGAGAAATAATAGAACCTCATACTAATAAAGTTTATAAAGGATTAGAAACAGCTTTATATCTGGATTCTTTATTACCGGATGTATATGCTTTGGATAGTATCTTTCAATCTCTGCTTATCACACAAAAATTACCTTATAAGATTGCTGTTAAATATATAGATAACCTTAAAAATATAGAGTTCTCCAGTTCTTCTGACAGTGCTTTTTATCTGAAAGCAGATACCCTTTCTTCATTTACTACAGGTGTACGCCAGGAACTGACATTCAAAGGATATGTGGCTATCCCTTCTGCCTATGTATTCAGGCAAATGAAAGTTTCTCTTACTATTATTGGTATGATCTGGCTGATCTGTATGGGAATTATCGCTTTTATTTTGTTTAGAAAAGATCCTGCAAAAGAAGAAAAAACAGACAGGGATTGATCCCGGTTACGAAAGATATATCTTTTGACAAAGCACGAAAATGTCTGATCGGACAGGATAAAAAAGCACAGTTGACCCGGCAACAGGTAGTGTTTTTTGATCTGTTGTTAAAAGATCCGGAAAGATATGCCTACTATGAAGAGATGCGTACTACGTTATGGGCAGATATGGTATTTTCCCAGGATAATATGACGCAAATGATCAGTCGGGTCCGGAAAAGTATTCAAATATATCTGGAACTGGAAATCCGGAATATTGCAGGAGTCGGTTATCAGTTGTACGTACGAACAGAAGAAGAGCTGAAAGAGTTCCTATCAAAGAAATTAAAAAACCGGATGAAGACAATCCGGAGATGTAAAACCCAATTGTATTTATTCACCCTTTTCTTTTTAAAAAGTCTGTGGGACTTTCACCGAAGTATTCTTTATAACATTTGGTGAAATAGGAAGGAGAAGTAAAACCTACTTCATAAGTGATCTCAGCAATTGTCATTTCTGTAGAAGCCAGGAGAAAAGAGGCTTTTCTTAACCGGGCAATCCTGACTAACTCATTGGGAGAATAGTTGGTCAGGGATTTGATTTTACGATAGAGTTGTACCCGGCTCATACCCATTTTTTCCCCTAATTCCTCCACACTTAGCTCAGAATTAGATAGATGTTCTTCTATTAGTGACTGAAATTTCTCCACAAAGGTTTTGTCAATCGTAGTGATCGTTTCTTTGCTCATAGACCGGGAATCCCCGAAGAATTGTTGCAGGCTTTTCCGGTTTTGGATCAGGTTCCGGATCATTGCTTTCAGCACTTTGGAGTTAAAGGGTTTGGCAATATAGGAATCCGCACCGGTTTCAAACCCCTGTATACGTTGTTCATCCAGGGAACAGGCAGTCAGCAGGATCACCGAAATATGGCTGGTCTGAAGTTCCGATTTGAGGATCCTGTAACAGGCTATTCCATCCATCACCGGCATCAGGATATCACAGATAATAAGATCCGGCACATATGTCATCGCTTTTTTGATCCCTTCCTGTCCGTTATGTGCTTCGATCACAGTAAATTCTTTCTCCAGAATAGATCTTACATACTTCCGTATATCCGGATTATCATCAATAATAAGGACAGAATCCCGGGATAGGGTATCTTCTGTCAAAAGGTCCGTAAGCTCATCATCCGGAGACAAAGTGGCGTTAGACTGTTCCACCTCCCGGAACAGTTCCTGACGGAGAGTCCGGATAGCTACAGGATCCGGATCACTTACTTCTTGACCCGGTTGCCGGACAGGAAGAGTAATCGTAAAAACCGATCCTTTTCCCTCTTCGCTTTCTACGGCAATGCTTCCCCGGTGTAGATCAATAAAGGCTTTAGTAAGAGCCAGACCGATACTGGAACCGGCCATCTGGTGTTCAGTCATATAAAAGCGCTCGAAAATCTTCTCTTTCTCCGTACCAGTTATCCCCATGCCGGTATCGGAAATAGTCAAACGTATATGTTCCTCATTCTCTTTTTTACAACCGGATAACCTTACATGGATCTTCCCATTTCCCGGAGTAAATTTGAACGCATTTGACAAAAGGTTGAAACATACCCGTTCTATTTTTTGAATATCAATCACCACCGTATAGTCATATCCCGGGTCTGCCTCAAAACTAAATTTAATATGTTTCTTATAGGCGGCTGAAGCAAATGCCTGGACCCATTCTGTCAATAATTCCTGCAGATTGACCTGGGTTAAATAAAGATCAGATTTACCATTCTCATATTTCCGAAAATCCAGAATCTGGTTCACCAAACGTAGCAATACATTTACATTTTTCCGTATAAGTTGCAGGAGTCCCTGCTGAGGTAAAGATAAGGTTGGGTCATCAAGCAACTGATCCACCGGGTCAGCTATCAGAGTGAGAGGCGTTCGGAAATCATGAGAAATATTAGTAAAGAAAACCAGTTTGGCATGGGTCGCTTCTTCCAGTTCCTGAGATAAAACGATTAGTTGGTCCCGTTATTTTTCCAGCTGTTCCTTCTGGACAGTGATCTCCTCATTTCGGTTGAATAATTCTTTATTCATCCGGTTTTTCACATGATAGGCTTTCCACACCAGCAAAAATAAAGTGGCTAAGAGCAGGAGAATAATAGCAGCCCCATAGAGAAACAATTGTTGGCTGGCAAACCGGTCCAGATAGTGATTCATCCGGGTATTCAGAAACTCTATTTTGCTGTCTAATTCCTGGATATGATTCGTCTGTAATTTCATTACCCGGGCGTTAGTCCGGTCTACTACTGCCGTATACAGCATATTTTCTTTTTCATATTCTTTCCCCTGCAGAATATTCATAGCGATCTGCATGACCCGGTCTCCTCCGGTCGGATAAATAAAAGTGGCATCCAGCGTACCCTGTAAGATCTGGTCTACCCCATATCCTTCTTCCGGAAGCGCATCAATCTCGATAAACGTGATTTTCTGTTCCCTTCCTTGTTGTTTAGCTGCGAGATAGGCTCCGGAAGCCATCCGGTCATTCTGTGCAAAAATAAGGTCAACAGATAGAAAGCGGTTTAGTAACGTGTAGGTCTGATTTTCAGCAACTTCCTTCAGCCATTCCCCATCCTCCACAGCTAATAAACGGATACCGGGATATTCACTGATTACACTCATAAATCCCTGATGGCGGTCTATAGCCGGAGTAGAACCTGATAACCCTGTTAGTTCTATGATATTCCCCTTGCCTTTTAGATAGGAAACAATATAATTCCCGACCGCCTGCCCGATAGCGTAATTGTCTGCGCTCACATACGCCGTATATTTTTCCGAAAGGATCTTTCTGTCTACGATAATAACCGGGATCTGTTGATCAAAAACCTCTTCTACGATAGGAGTGATAGGAGCCGCCTGGTTAGGAGAGACGATCAGCAGATCTACCCCTTTATCTATAAAATACCGGATATCTTCTATTTGCTTCTGGTTATCATCATATACGGTACGGATCTCCACTTCCGTTCCTTCATAAAAAAGTGCCTCCCGTAGAATTTCATTATTCATTTTATCCCGCCACTCATCATCACTACACTGGGAGACGCCGATTACATACCGGGGTGTTTTCCGGCTGCAACCACTCAGTAAAAGAAACAGGCATATGATAAAAGATATATATTTCATGGTGATCAAAGGGTTTCTGAAACAAAGATAACTACATATTCCCGAAAGCCTGAATTAGCTTATCATACAGATGATATAGACCAGGCTATTCCGGCCGGTTTTAAATTTTTAAGGCCATCTTTTCACAAAGACGGCCTTAATAGTCAATCAATAACTATTCTATCCTATTATGAGAATTTGTGTGTCATATATTCATTGTAAATTTTTCCGGAAGCTCAGGCATCGCGCCATGCTGTGTGCAGACATAGGCAGAAACCTGAACAGCCAGCTGATGTGCTTCCGGAATACTCCTGCCTTTTAGTATAGCAGCACAAAATGCTCCGGTAAAAGAATCTCCCGCGCCCACTGTGTCTGCTACTCTGACACAGGGAGTCTCCACAAAAGAGATCTTTCCGGAAGTAAAAACATAACTGCCATTTACTCCACACGTCAAAATTAGCATTTTCAAATTATATTTTCCTAATAAAATCCAACATTTCTCTTCTAAATTTATACCGGGATACCCAAACATGTGGCTGACAGTCACCAGTTCATCGTCATTTATCTTGATGATATTACATTTTTCAAATGACTGGCAGAGTACCTCCCGGGTATAAAAATGCTGGCGTAAATTTACATCAAAGATCTTATACCGGTTCTCTTCGTCCGGCATCGTATCTAGGAAAGCATGAATCGTTTCACGGGAAACCGTATTCCGTTGTGCCAGTGAACCGAAACAGACTGCCTGTGTATTCCGGGCCACTTCTTCCAGCTCCGGGGTAAAAGGAATATGATCCCATGCTACATTTTCCCGGATCTCATAGCAGGGAACCCCGGCTTCATCCAGTTCTACCTCTACTGTGCCCGTAGGGTAGGGTACTTTCCCGATCAGGCAGTTTAATTTTTTCTCTTCAAAGTTTTCCAGGATTTCTTCTCCGAGCGCATCCTCTCCGACAGCACTTACCACACGGCTGTCCAATCCGAACTGGGACACATGATAAGCAAAATTGGCAGGAGCGCCTCCTATTTTTTTCCCTTCCGGAAGCACATCCCACAGTGCTTCTCCCATTCCAACTATAATCTGGCCCATATTATTTTTTAGTGTTAATTCTGGTGGATATTAGCATTAGATAAATGACCCCGGCAAACATAACGATCACTGCTCCGGTCTGTGAATGAAGGGCATCAGAGGCCACCCCCATCAACAACGGGAATACAGTTCCTCCAAACAGGCCCATAATCATCAGACCGGATACTTCATTCTTTTTGTGAGGCAGATGAAGGATTGCCTGCGAGAACAAGATAGGAAAAATATTTGAATTTCCTAAACCGATCAGGGCAACGCATATATAGATAGGCATCAGGGTATGGAAAAAGAACAGCCCACCCATGCCCAATATCATAAGCAAGGCACTGATCGTGAAGAATAATTTATTAGACATGCGTGAAAGCAACACTGCGCCGGTAAAACAACCGATGGTACGGAACAAAAAGTAAATACTGGCTGCGAAACCGGCGTCATTCAGCGTCAGTCCCAGTCTATCCATGAGTATTTTGGGTGCTGTCACATTCGTGCCCACATCAATTCCTACATGACACATGATCCCGATGAAAGAGATCAGCACCACCTTATCTCCCAGCAAGGCAAAACATTCGGCAAACGTAGAAGTTTCTCCTTTTTCATCTTCTTCTTGGATAGAAGTCACTCCTAAGGCAATAACAGCCAGAACAGCAATCACAAAAAAGATGGGAAACAGCAACCGCCAGTTGTCAAATTGCATAGAGGCCCAGGCTGCGATCAATGGCGCCACAAACGAAGCAATCGCTTTGACAAACTGCCCGAAGGTCAGTGAACTGGACAGTTTATCTCCACTGACAATATTAGAGATCAGTGGATTTAAAGAAACCTGCATCAGTGTATTCCCTATCCCGAGAAAAGAGAAGGAAATCAACATGCCGGTAAAGGAGTAATGAACCGTAGGGATCAGTAATGCTAAGGTCGTCACTCCCAGACTCAGCAACACCGTTTTTCTTCTGCCGATCTTATTCATCAACATCCCGGTAGGAACAGAGAAGATCAGGAACCAGAAGAACACCATAGAAGGAAAGAGATTGGCTGTCGTATCCGTCAGGTTGAAATCTTCTTTGACATAATTGGTAGCAATCCCTACCAGGTCTACAAATCCCATGGCAAAGAAACAGAACATCACCGGGATTAATTTCAGATATAGGTTTTTCGTGTTTTGCATGTGATAAAAGTCTTTTTAATTAATGAATGTCTAATAAATGAATATGAATGGATTCTACCTCAAAAGAACCCCCTTTGGAATAGAAATTAAGGCGGTTATAAGGCTCATCCGGAAAGACTAAATTGGTCATGACAAACTTTCCTTCCCCATCAAAACATTCAATAGAGCAGTGATCCATCCATAGCCTGAGCCGGTAAGCAGATTGTTTTTCTACCGGAGCATAGGTCACCGCAGGAAAATCAGGACTGAAACCAGTCAGGCCGCTTTTCGTCCTGTCCATGATAAACCGGTGCGCAGTCAGGTCATAATACATATCCACCGATTCTCCACGGGAATTAAATAAGTTCAGTCCGATGATTCCGGCTGACTGGTTTTTAAAAGAGATATCCAGTTCATAGGCTCCTGTGTTGTCTGCTAACAACTGGTCTATAGTATAGGATTTATTTACTGTAAAGGAAGAGACAGCAACAGATTCTTTCCTTAATTCTTCCAGTTCTTTTACCGGATGGTGGAGCAGGTAAGACTCCGTTTCTTTGGTATACAGACTGATCTCACGGGGTACGGAATTGGCACTCCGGAACTGTAGGGTAGGAACCTGGTTGGCATATTGCCAGTTACTCATCCATGCGATGGCAATGGCTCTTCCTTCCGGAGCATTATGCCAGGTAATAGTAGCATAGTGGTCTTTTCCCCAATTCATCCATTTAACAGTTTCAGGAGAAGATTCACAGGTAAAGGTCTTACCATCAAAATTCCCTGTAAAATATTGGGTGGCAGAACCTCCGAAAATCCCACCGGGATTAATATTGAGTAGCAGCACCCATTTCTTCCGGCCGGGATCCCCGTCCACAGGTAGCTCCAATAAATCAGGACACTCCCATACTCCTCCGTGATTGCCATAGCCTTCCCCGAATGAACTTTCATACTCCCAGTGCAGTAGGTCAGAAGAAGAAAAAAGCTGTACTTCCTGCCCGGCAGCAATCACCATAATCCACTTTCCGGTAGGTGCATGATAGAAAACATTCGGATCCCGGAAATCAGGAATATCTACTGTAACCACAGGATTCTTATCATATTTGGTAAACGTTCTCCCCAGGTCCGTACTATATGCTATGCTCTGGGTCTGGCGTTCACCGGCAGAGGTATAATAAGCGATCATAGCATTTTTCCCAAAACCGGCTGTATTCTCTTTATCAATAATACAATTTCCGGAAAATACCGTCCCCAGTTCATCCGGAGCGATCGCTACAGGCAGATGTTCCCAGCGGACCAGGTCTCTGCTGACTGCATGCCCCCAGTGCATATTCCCCCACATCGAACCATACGGATTATATTGATAGAACAGATGATATTCCCCATCCAGATAGACCAATCCGTTCGGATCATTCATCCAGCCATATGCAGGAGAAAAGTGATAGAGGGGACGGAATTTCTCACGATTGCTGTCGTCAAACGTGTTACTTAATGCCATCGTATCCCAGCAAATAGCCTCTTTATCCACTGGATGGACAGTGATCACTAAGGGCTCTGTACTTTCCGGTAGTGGAAACGGTACATAATAATCTACGTGATTAACCGCTAACCGGATATGCATAGGCACCGGATACGCATCCTGATTATTCAGGCAGACCTGTGCTTCGTCAGCTTTCTCTTCAATGGGAAGTAATAAAAAACGGGTAGGATTGAATATCCGGATTACCATTTCTCCGTTCTCTCTGTATTCCATACTTAATTGGCTTTCCGATGATCCGCAGGCAATCATCATACAGACAAACAACAAACAACCTGTGACCTGTTTGAATAGGTTAACTCTGATTTTTATCATACTGTGTGTTTCAGGTATTATAATACAGGCAAAGGTAATCCCATAGCCATAGCAGCTATATAAAAAATAGTTCAAATAGTGGTAAAATTGTTACATACCCTCTCTTCTTCCACGCTGTTTTTATAAAAAAAGAATACCAGACCGGCAGATAAGTATGGGTAACTATTTATCTGCGTAAATCTATATGATCCGCCCCATCTGCGTGCTAGGTCTTATTTTTCAGTTATGTCAGTTATGCACTAAGGTCCCGATGTTTTCTCCTGACAGGACTTTCTTCAGGTTACCCTTCGTATCCATATCAAACACGATGATTGGCAGGTTATTCTCTTTACACATGGTAGTAGCCGTTAAGTCCATCACTTTCAGGCCGCATGTATAGATCTCGTCATAGGTAATCTCAGAGAATTTAACAGCCGTTGGGTCTTTTTCCGGATCCGCCGTATAGATCCCATCCACCCGGGTCCCTTTCAGCATCACATCTGCTTCAATCTCGATCCCGCGCAGGGAAGAGCCTGTGTCAGTCGTAAAAAACGGGTTACCGGTTCCCCCGGACATAATCACCACATGCCCTTGTTCCAATAGTTCAATGGCTCCCCATTTATTATAAAATTCACCAATAGGTTCCATACGGATGGCTGTCAACACATTTGCTTTCACTCCGGCTGCCACCAACGCAGAACTTAAGGCCAGGCTATTGATCACGGTTGCCAGCATGCCCATCTGGTCCCCTTTGACACGGTCAAATCCTTTAGAAGCACCACTCAGACCACGGAAAATATTGCCACCGCCAATCACGATACCGATCTGTACCCCCATTTCAGCGATCTCTTTGATCTGTTGTGCATACTCTTCCAAACGTATTTCATCAATACCATACGCTTTTCCACCCATCAGGGATTCCCCGCTTAATTTCAGCAGGATCCTTTTATACTTAGCCATATCTGTTGTATTTATTATTTGACAAATGTACAAAGTTTCCTTTTTTCTTACAGATTGTCCTTCTCTTTTATGAAAGATTCCCGATCTCCATCACCTGGTTCTCAAAAATATCCCGGTCAATTGCCGATTTGTTTTTGACCCGGGTTCGGTAGTTATAGATGGTCTGGGGAGAATACCGGAGGAAAGCGGTTATCCGGGAACTATCTTTAATCCCCAGACGGATCAGGGCAAAAATCCGGAGCTCTGTGTTCGGCAATTCTCCTTTTTTTACCTTTATTTTTCCTTCCGGAGTGAGTAACTTATTGATATCTTCCACAAATGTCGGATAAAGCGAGAGGAACGCCGTATCAAAGTGTAAAAAGAAATGGTCCAGTTCCACTTCAATCGCCCGGGTAGAATTGGTCATTTTATAGAGATCATCAATCTGTTTAGCCATGATCTTGCGTTTCACTGTTTCCCGGTATTTGTCCAGCTTATCAATATAGGCAGAACACAGGTTCATAAATAATCCTACATATTCTTCTTTGGTGCTGTTGGCATCAGATAGTTTGTTATTGAAAGAGTTAAGCTCCTCATTCAGGATGTGTAGTTCCTGTCTGCTCTTTTGGACTACACGGATCTGTTTGTAAAGATACATAAGAAGGAAGATCGTCAGGATAGATAGCAGGCTGATTATCTGTAAAGAGACCGCCAGACTGTTCTTTTCTTTTTCACTTTTTTTGCTGGTAGGCATCCAGAATGATCGGTAATTTCTGGGAGATCTGGAGGATACGCAGGCGGTTATTATAAAACTGGGCATCTTCCATGAAACAATGGATATAGCGATACGCCCTGTCAATCTCCTCCGGTTTATGGGAATAGAGATAAATGGCTAATTCCTGCATGGCTAAGTTTTCTTTCAGGGGACAGACCTGGTCCGAAATGGCTGCCAGTACCAAAAATCTTTCATACAGCTCCATCTGTCCCAGGCTTTTATAAATATTGGCAATATCCCAGGTCACAATGGCATATAAGCGGGTATCTACGGCTAATTGCGGATATAGTTCCAGTAACAGATCCAGCCCCTTTTGCAAATTACCGGTATAATAGGCTGTTTTTCCTTCATAATAAAGATACGTAGCAGTCCCGGGAGTAAGGACAGAGAAGACGGAGTCCCGACAGCTGTCTTCCAGTTGTTTATATTGGGGAGCATATAACTAGTCATCTGTCAGTGCCGCAGCCGCATAATAGGTCCATTCGGCTACGGAATAATATTTCGAAAGCAGGACCGGGTTTAATTGTTCCCGGTTGATAGATGCCAGATGATCCAGTGCTTCGTGATACATCCCCGTGGTAGCCAGTAGGATAATATAAGCAATTTCAGTTTTATCCCGGTACGTGGGATGATTTAGCTGTGCTGCTATTTCCCGGTTCAGGAATACGTATTGCATGGCAGAATCAAACCGGTAGGTACTATATTCCTGGTAAATAGCATAATGGATCCGGTAGTGCTCTTCTAAAGGAAGGTCCGGCCGGGAGAGAGCCCGTAAACTATCAATCCGGCTCTCTTTTCTTTCCATATAGAAGGAGCGGTTAGCAATGACCCCGTCTAATTCTTCCAGCCAGTCTGTTTTTTCTGCTCCCTGCAGGAACAGGCTACTGCATACATAGAATAGTAAACATAGAAAACTGTTTCGCATAGCAGGACTGAGGATACTCTTAGATTTTTCCTGCGAATATACAATAATTCTCCTGTTATCTCCTAATAAATGTCTACTTAAATAAAGTTTATAATAATATATAATGCATTTCAGATCAAATATTTATATATTTAGGTGTTGAAAAAAGATCTACTTTGTATATACCTGGATATGGAAAGGAATAGTTTCCGTAATAGTTTTGTAAAATAAGACTATTGTGAAGGAACTATTCCGGCCTTATCCGATGGGTAACTCATATATCGCAGATCAACTTTAAATACTATAATAAATATCATGAGAAAGAAAATCGTTTTATTTTTACTGGCCATGCTACCTATGGTCCATATCTATGCTCAGCAAACCCTGATCCGGATCTCAACCGATGAGACGGACCTCATCCTGCAGACAGCAGAAACCGGACGTTTATACCAGTCTTATCTGGGAGCTAAATTAGTCAATGACACAGACCTGAAGAACCTGACTCCCTATATCAGCCGTCCTTCTACGGATAGTTCCGTAACTCCCCGTGGATGGGAAGTCTATCCGGGATCAGGGGCGGAAGACTATTTTGAGCCGGCTTTTGTCATGCAACATAATGACGGCAACCTGACTACAATTGTGAAGTATGTGTCCCATGAAGTAAAGCCTATCGATGGAAATGCGACGGAAACCATCATTCAGCTAAAAGATGAGGTCTATCCTGTTGAGATCACCCTGCATTATGTTGCCCATGCCAGAGAGAATGTGATCAAAACCTGGTCGGAGATCCGGCATACGGAAAAGAAACCGGTCACAATGAGCCAGTATGCTTCAGCCATAGTCTACTTTGAAGATACCCAATATTTCCTGAATGAATTTAGCGGTGACTGGGCCAGTGAAGCAGGAATGACTTCCCAGCAGTTACGCTTTGGTAAAAAGATTATCGATACGAAATTAGGTTCGCGGGCTGCCATGCATGCCTATCCGTTTTTCCAGGTAGGATTAGGTCAGAAAGTACAGGAAAACCAGGGAAAAGTGTTGGTCGGAACGATTGGTTGGACCGGTAATTTCCGTTTTACCTTTGAGATGGATAATGTCTCTAACCTACGGGTCATTTCCGGAATAAATCCCTATGCTTCCAACTATGAACTGAAACCGAACGAAACATTCACTACGCCTGAGTTTATCTTTACACTTAGCCAGGAGGGGGCCGGTAAAGCCAGCCGTAGCCTGCATACCTGGGCCCGTAATTACCAGTTGAAAGATGGAAAGGGAGACCGTCTTACCCTGTTAAATAACTGGGAATCCACTTCGTTTGATTTCGATGAAAAGATCCTGAGTGATTTGATGAAAGAGGCCAAAGAGCTGGGAGTAGATATGTTTCTGTTGGATGATGGCTGGTTCGCCAATAAATATCCCCGGGTCAATGATCATGCAGGGCTGGGAGACTGGGATGTGATGCATAGCAAACTGCCGAACGGTATTCCCGGGTTGGTGCAGTCTGCTAAAGAGGCCGGTGTGAAGTTCGGTATCTGGATCGAGCCGGAAATGATCAGTCCTAAGAGTGAACTGTTTGAAAAACATCCGGAATGGGCCATCTTACTGCCTAACCGTGAACCTTATTACTACCGGAACCAGTTGGTCCTGGACCTGAGTAATCCGGTCGTACAGGACTATGTGTTTGGTGTAGTAGATAAGATTATGACTGAAAACCCGGACATTGCCTATTTCAAATGGGATTGTAACAGTCCGATCACTAACATTTATTCTCCTTATCTGAAAGAGAAACAAAGGCAGTTGTATGTAGATCATGTAAGAGGTGTGTATAATGTATTTAACCGGGTAAATGAGAAGTATCCTGACCTGCCGATTATACTTTGTTCAGGAGGAGGAGCCCGTTGTGATTATGAAGCCTTGAAATATTTTACGGAATTCTGGTGTAGTGACAATACAGACCCGGTAGAGCGCCTCTATATTCAGTGGGGATTCTCCCAGGTCTTCCCGATCAAATCCATGGCTGCCCATGTGACCAGCTGGAATCATGCAGCCAGCATTAAATTCCGTACGGATGTAGCCATGATGTGTAAATTCGGTTTTGATATCAGTATAACTGAAATGGATAAAAATGAACTGGCCTTCTGTAAAGAAGCAGTAGCCAATTACCACCGGTTGAAAAAAGTGATTTTAGATGGTGATTTCTATCGCCTGGTATCCCCGTATGAAAGTAACCATACCGCAGTGATGCATGTAGGCGAAGGGGCAGGGCAGGCATTACTCTACACCTATGATATCCATCCCCGTTTCGGCGGTAAACTGTTCCCGGTTAAGCTACAGGGATTAGATCCCCACAGAAATTACACAGTGAAAGAGATTAACCTGATGCCCGGTACTACTTCCCGGTTAAAAGAAAATGGAAAAAGTTATTCCGGCGACTACCTCATGAAAGTAGGTATAGAAGCCTTCACCTTAGGTCAGATGAATAGCCGCGTGATTGAACTGACAGCGGAATAATTTCCTCCTGTAACATCTTTGAGAAAGGATCTCCCCCTCTTACTTTTCCCTTGAATCATCTGTATTCATCAGAAAAGTAAAAAGTGGGAGATCTTTTTTCCCCGGCCTCCCCAGCTTTGTAATCCATAGATCTCCCGGCTCCGACTGATCCGTAGATTCTCATACCCGGTGCTACCGGATTGCAATCGGAGATCGTCCTTAGCCAAATCCGGCAGATCCAACAGGGCTAAGTTGGCCAG
>JAJQFE010000029.1 GCA_021201295.1 Tannerellaceae bacterium
ATAAACTGGATTAATCAGTTAGTTGACCCGTTGGGCAAACATATACTTATATCCCGATATTTATTATAAACGGGATAAGGATTCCCTAAAGAAAGCCAAAACTTTATATACCGTAATTTTATATTTCGTCCAACATTAAGTGAGGATTTTGCGAAAATGAAAGAAGATGGATTATACCATACTTGTTTCAAATTAAATATATTTCATCAGAATAAGTTTTTATTTAATGATAGTCAAGCAAGCTTAACTTGGCTTATTGACAATGATATGGAATTTCTTGAAATGTTAGTTAAGGATTTTGGTTATGATAAAAACGAAAAAATCAATAAAGTGGTACAGGATAAGATAAGTACAGAATATTATGCGAAACAACCAAAGGGTAAAAAAAGTAATAGAGAATTTATTTGGCAGGATTTACGAAAACGGAGAGTTACAAATCCGCACAGGATTAATGCAATATATTGTAGATAATGCAAATGATAAGTCTGAAACAGAACTTGTATTGATGTTATATGATTTTGGCAATCATATAGAGCATGCCGAAATCGATGATTCATTAAAACTAAAAATATTATTCTATGTAGGTTACTACGTACAGTTAATTTATAATAAACTGGGTATAAGAAGTTATGATGGTGGTGGTTGATATGCTGGTAGTCTTTTAAGAGACATGTTAGTCTCCAGAGAGGAAATAGTTGACCATCTTAAAGAGAACAATTATTATGGTCTAATATATGCTGGAGGGTGTACAAATCCAAATGGCAGAAGAAATATAGTCACCATCTGTTTTTGTCCGGACGAACATTTTATAATCGGTTCTATCGGTACTGTTATGCCGGGAGTAGAATTACGAATTGACCCGGAAAACAATGAGATATTGGTAAAAGGTAAAACCATTACTTCCGGATATTATAAAAAGCCAGAAGAAAATGCACGGGCATTTACGGAGGATGGGTATTTCCGTACCGGTGATGCAGGGTACCTGAAAGGTAACACCCTCTTTTTTAAAGAACGTATCAAAGACCTGTATAAAACCTCTAATGGTAAATACATTACCCCACAAGCTATTGAAGGCATGGTAGGAGGTGATAAATACATTCAACAGATAGCTGTATTAGGAGATAAACGAAAATTTGTAAGTGCCCTGATCGTCCCGGATAGAAGAACATCAGAAAAACCTTGCCTCATACGAGAAAATCAAAAAATTTATCTTACTTGCCAAACCCTTTACTATGGAAAGCGAGGAACTGACAGACACCCTGAAACTACGCCGCCGGGTAATTCTGAAAAATTATGCAACACTCATAGAAGAAATATATGGAGAACAACCGGTTACAGGCTGCTACATAAGGCTAAAACCTATATTTTTCGCGTTTTAATTTTACACAGACGTGTAAAATTAACATTCCGGACTATTTTTTGATTCCTTATAGGAATAAAACAAGGTATAACTTTCAAATTCTGTATTGAATCTGTTTTCAAAGAGTTTTTATATACCTTCTCAAAAGGAAAATTTTTTATATAAATCTTTTGAACATAACTGCACGGATCACACGGTGTTTATTAAAACTAATGACTGTGTAATCCATGCAGTCTGAGCCTGATTTATTTTCTTGTTTCAGGTAATTCTTACCGGGTAGTAAGGGTTATTTTTCCGGATTGCAGGCCGCTGGCTTTTGCTTCAAAAGTGATGGGCCCGGCGATTTCTCCGGCTTGTACGATGGCGGTCAGTTCACCGCTGAATGCATGCATTTTAGGCAGGTGAAAAAAATCCAGACAGGTCGGATCTCCATTGGCCCCTGCACGGTAGAAACCGTTTCCTTTGACGGTGAAATCAACCAGACGTCCATCATGAGGACATAGATTGCCGTCTTTATCTACGATCCGTACGGTGAGATAGGCCAGGTCTTTACCGTCAGCAGTTAATTCGCTGCGGTCGGCCACTACTTCAATGTGGTGAGGCTTGCCGGCTGTACGCACAGTTTTCTCTTCGGTGATATTCCCGTTGGCATTGTAGCCTACTACGCGGATCTCGCCGGGTTCGTATACCACATCCATCCACATCAGGCGATAGCGGTGTTGCAGGGTTTCGATATTTTTGCGCTTCTTCCCATAACTTTTCCCATTTACAAACAATTCGGCCGAGTCATAGTTGGTGTAAATAAATACCGGAGTGATCTCGCCTTCACGTTCTTCCCAGGTCCAGTGGGGGAGTATATGGAGGGTATTAGCCTCTTTGTTCCACAGGCTGCGGTACAGGTAATAGCGGTCTTTGGGAAGACTGGCCAGGTCAATGATCCCAAACAGGGAACTGTGGTTGGGCCATGCATCGGTATCGTAGGGGGAAGGTTCACCTAAGTAGTCGAATCCGGTCCAGACGAACTGGCCGATTTCCCAGTCATAATCGTCGGCCAGTGCAAAATCTTCGTCCGGCACATTTGACCAGGCGCAATGTTCCAGATCGTAGGAAGAGGACTGGTGGTCTTCGTAGAGGGCGTCGGCCTTGATCTCGACCGGAAATTTATAGATGCCCCGTGAACTTACGGTAGAGGAGGTTTCGGAACCTAACACAATGTTTTGCGGCAATTGTGCGTAGGCTTCGAGATATCGATGGGTACGGTAATTGAATCCGGGCACCTGGATCATGGCAGCGAATCCGTTATTCAGTACGCAGGTCACCTGGTCCATTCCACAGGTTACGGGCCGGGTTGGATCTTCACGGTGGCAGATGTCCTGTAAGAAGGAGGCTACACGGTAGCCGTCGGGACTGCACTGGGTAGGTACTTCATTGCCAACGCTCCACATTACTACACAAGGGTGATTGCGGTAGTTGTGCAACATATTGACCATATCTTTTTCGGCCCATTCACCGAAGAACCGGTGATAACCGTTCTCACATTTGGCAATGTCCCATTCGTCAAAGGGTTCTATCATCATCATAAAGCCCATTTCGTCACATAACTCTACCAATTCCGGGGCCGGCATGTTATGTGCGGTACGGATGGCATCGCATCCCATATCCTTCAGTAGTACCAGTTGGCGGCGCAGAGCGGCTACGTTGATGGCTGCCCCTAAGGGACCGAGGTCATGGTGGTTGCAGACACCCTGGAATTTGCGGTGCCGGCCATTGAGGTAAAAGCCTTTGTCGGGAATGATTTCTATACTGCGGATCCCGAAACGGGTGGTATATTCGTCGGTTAAATATCCGTCCACATAAATTTGGGAGACCGCTTTATACAGGTGTGGGGTTTCGGGCGACCAGAGGACCGGATGTTCTACGATAAAGTTCTGCTCAAAGGGGTTGCCGTGATTGATCCGGCGGGTATCGTCTTTGCGGGCTACAACTTCGCCGGCGGGTGAAAGGATTTCGGTGATGACCTGAATCTCTTTATCTCCACTGTTTTCAATGTTTGTCTGCAAATAGACAGAGGCCATCTGTTCTGAGACGTGTGGGGTGGTCAGATAGGTACCCCATACAGGTACGTGAACGACATCGGTTACAATAACATGCACATTGCGGTACAATCCCGCGCCGGGATACCAACGGGAGGACTGGGGTTTGTTTTCTAAACGTACGGCCAGCACATTCTCTTTTCCATCCGGGTTGAGGGCTCCGGTTACGTCGCAATGGAAGGAGTTATAGCCATAGGGCCAGAAACAAACTTCTTTTTCGTTTACATAAACACGGGCTTCGCTCATGGCTCCGTCAAACAGCAGGGTGACCTTTTTTTGCTGCGGATCAAAGTTCTTTACATCGAATGTGGTGCGGTACCAGCCGATTCCTACATACGGTAAACCTCCTGTCCGTCCGGTTTTCACGGAAGCCTGTGTCTCAAAGTTTTGTGTTACGGCCACATTTTGCAGATCGTTCTCCCGGTCGAAGGGACCATAGATGGCCCAGTCATGGGGAATGGTTACTTTTTCCCATTTGGAATCATTAAATACTACGGAAGCTCCACCGGAGACTTCACCTTTGGTAAATCGCCAGTTTTTTTCTAATGAAAACTCTTCCCGTACGGTTTGGGCGTGCAGACTGAAAAAAGAGCAAAAGGCTGCAATGAATAGTGTTTTATATCTCATAATATGCAAATTTAATCAAAAAACGCATCTAATGCTATGGTAGGCCGGCCGGAGTCGTCGAAGGCTCCTTTGGTATATCCTTTCCAGTTACCATACGCCTCAGGCTCCCAGTAGAAAACTCCCAGACATTTCTCATCGGCAACACTGCGTGCTTTTTCAATGAGATCGGTCAGGAAAGATTTGCAGGCAGAAGCCTGGTCCCACGACATACCTACTTCGCATATCATCACTTCGGTACCGTACCGGCTGATCATATCCTGGATGTTGCTCAGGCAGGAATTGTTCATCTGTTGCCAGGTACCGGGTTCGGGGTAGAGAGACATGCCGATCACGTCCCATTTGCCACCGTTGTTTTTGAGTCCGTCGAAATTCCAGCGGTACAGGCTGTTATTATCCCCCCGGTCAAGGTGTACAATTACTTTTGTATCGGGATAGACGCTTTTGGCTGCCTCGTAGCCAGTGGTAATCAGGGCTGCATAGTTGGGCATATTGGCATTGTTATTGCCGGAAGCCCGGCCGTCTTCCCATAACAATCCGTCGGCTGTTTCATTGCCGATTTGTACCCATTCTACATCAATATTGCTATTTTTCAGTTTAGTAAGGACTTCGGTTGTATGGTGGGCCATTGCTGTTTTCAGCTCCTCGAATGACAGGTTGGCCCATGCGGCCGGTTTAGTCTGGTTGCCCGGGTCGGCCCAGGTGTCGCTGTAATGGAAATCAATCATCAGGCGCATGCCCAGCTTGTGTGCCCTCCAGGCTTTGAACAGTACGTCCTCGGCATTGTTCCATCCTTCTTCCGGATCTACCCATACCCGCAGGCGGATGGAGTTCATTCCTAAGTCTTTTAATAGTTCTATACAATCCATTTCCTGTCCGTTGCTGTTATAAAACTTACGTCCGGCAGCTTCCATTTCGGTGAGCCAACCAACATCGGCTCCTTTGGCGAAACCGGTTTCCATTTCATCCGTGGGCGGCTGTTCCGGTTCTGCGTCCGGCCTGTTATGATCACTGCACCCTGCCAGCATAAACAGGACCATGACTATCAATAATAAATAATTGTTGCTATGTTTCATTCAGGTTGTAATTTATTAATTCTAACATGATAAATAAAAGACCGATGTCCTCCGGCAGTATGGTTCATTAGCAGTTATTGTATTTTATAGATATATTTAGATAACCCAATTATCTTTTTCAACTGCCGGAGGAACATCCGATCTTTTCTATGTATGTCTGATTTTATGAATTATTCAATGGTATATGTTTCATTGATCAGATCAACTGTCATGGTGTAGGTACCGGGAGACAGATTTTCATCATCTGTCATACTGTTACCTTCATAATATAGTTTACCGTCTGTTCCTCCAAACCGGTAATTATCCCAATCGCCATTGACTAAATTAATGCGGAATCCATAGGGAGCAGGGAATTCGATCGTTATGGAGCCCTGATATACGCCGGTTGATATGGCTGTTAATGGTGTATCAAAGTCCCATTCATCATTTAACCCCTGCACATATACTTCATTTTCAAGTTCAATTAATTGATAGGTCAATGCTTTTGTTGAAATGTCTACCAGATAGACACCTGGAGCCGGAGCGGGAATATTTACTAATCCTTCTCCCTGGAATTCAATGGTTCCGGCGTATGCATCGCCACTGGTATAAGTATATTTATCGTTCCAGTTACCATCCTCAATGTTTATCGTGTATCCCCATTCCGAATGGATATTAAATACACCTGCATAACTTAGTGTATTCTCATCATACAGGGATGCATAATTATCAAAAGTCCAGTCTCCGCTGATGAGATCATCAATACCCGGCAGATACAGTACCTCCGGAATATCTTCTCCCTCATCAATACCACTTACTACTTTATAAATCCAGTTATTGGGATCGCTCAGGTCTACGATTAGCGTGCAATCACCTGTTTCCGGAACGGATACGGTAATGGTGCCGGGTTGGGTAGCCATTATCAAGTGATCGCCTTCCTGTACGAAAGCAACTGGAGTATCAATAGCGGCATCGTCATTATCGGCTGTTTCCCGGTTATATTGTTTTCCGGTAGTACTTAACTGAATATTGAGTGCAGTGGTGGATGTTGCGTTGAATACATACGTCCAGCGGTTGTTAGGACGATCGAAGGTCATTTCAGCATTTATATCTCCGTTGATGTTGAGAGTTGGCAGATAAAGGGCAGACCATTCTTCGATAGGCGTATTAATAATTACATAATAAGATCCTCCGGGGCTTGGGAACCAGAGGTTCCAGATATTGCTGGCTGTGGATATTTCAAAGATGCTGGTGTTTTCACCCCAGATGGTTCCATCACCTTCCATCAGGAAGAAATTATACCAGGATACTACTCCCATAAAACCGGTATAGATTCCGTTTTCTTCGGGAGAGGAGAGACGCATATCAGTCATTTCCTGCTTTCCATCCAATATAAACCCGATAGACATATCAATCCGGTAAGTAGTGATTTGTATGCTGATCACATTTCCATATACCCGTTCCATATTATTTCCGGTGGTTAGTGCTAGACGGAAATATACGGTGCCGGGAACTTCAGCTTGTAACCCTGCATTGGTTGCCAGGGTATTCAATTCAGCTACGGTGTAATCTTTAGTCAAACCGGTTACTAAGTTATCCACTACATTTCCGGAGAAATCTTCTGTGGTAGAGGCTTCGAGATAAGTCGTAATCAGATCGTCGGCCACACCCATGCTTTCATCGCTGATCGTTACCGTACTTTTGGTCCAGGTAAAAGAGACCGCTGTCTGGTCGGCGTCGTCCTGTAAGAGTACGACTTCACTTTTGCTCGCCAGCAATTCACTGCTGGTAGGAGAGCTGATATAGATCAAATCTCCGTCTTTTTCACAGGCACTCAGTAAGCCCAATGCCATACAGAGCCCGGAAAAAGCTTTTATGATGTTTGTTGTTTTCATGTGAACTATTAATAATTTTCATTATACAAATTCGGATTCGCGGTGAGGTCGGTGGCCGGGATGGGGTAGATGTTATATTTACTATCAACTGCCATTCCATCCATGATTCCACCTTTCCATTGCCAGATATAATTAGCAGTTGTAAACATATTGAACCGGATCAGGTCGGTACGGCGGGTACATTCCAGATACAGTTCCCGGGCACGTTCTTCAATGAAGTAATCAACATCTAATGAGGTTTCAGGAGTGTAACTATCACCGTATGCACGCTGTTTTACGAGGTTCACATATTGCAGGGCGGCACCGGTTGATACGCTGCTGCCACCCCGGGCAACTGCTTCGCCCAGCATCAGATAAACATCTGCCAGCCGGAATAGAGGGAAGTCGGTGTTGACCCCACCGTCGGCGGTGTTGGAAGCTTGTTCGCCGGCATCCGTCAGGTTAGTCCATTTGGCAAAGAAGAAACCATATTCCTGATCATCAATGATCTCTAAATACTGGCTTTTCTGACCTTCTTCAAAGAACATTCTGCGCTGGTCGTTGCTATCGAATACAGCAGGTAATTCTCCCCGGGCACGGAACATTCCCCAGCCGTCAGTTACTCCGTAGTCAGCCGGTTTCTGATAATCGGATGTATTACTAACTTCACCGCAGATAATATAGGTGGTAGCTCCCCAGGTGACAGTGTGGGTAGCATCTACCGGCAATGCAAAAATAATTTCATTGGTACGTTTGTTATTATCGGCATTGAATAATTTGTAATATTCCGGTTCGAGTGAGAAATAGTTAAGGTCGATCACTTTCTGGCAATAAGTGGCACAATCTGAATAGTGGTCAGTATTGATATAAACTTCCGCATTCAGGTATAATTTAGCCATTAATGCGTAAGCGGCTGCTTTGGAAGCGCGTCCGTATTCACACTCTGCCGGAGCCAGTAAGTCGGTATCAATCTCTTTTAATTCGGATTCAATAAATTCAAATACCTGTTTTGCTTCATAGCGCGGCGGAATATAGGTACCTACCGGATCATCTTCCGTTACAAACGGAATGTTACGGAACAGATCTAATGCATGGTAATAACAAAGGGCACGGATAAAGCGGGCTTCCGCACGGTAATGGCGAATCTCTGCCTGTTCACTTTCAGTAAACCCGGCGATCTCTTCATCTTTTGCGTGACGCAGGAATTCGTTACACAAAGCGATATTATAGAATATGCGGTAGTACATGTCCGAAACCCAGGGATCGTTGGCATCCCAACTCAGAAAAGTGAGGTTACCTATATTATCTCCTTCTAACCAGGTAGAGGCTACTTCGTCAGTACCACATTCCTGAAGATTAAAGAAACTACGCATATAGGATTCATCTCCACTATTGCCATCGAAATCCCTGTTGCCATCTTTTTGTTGTCCCTGTATGACCAGGGCAGTATACAATTTTCCTAATACGGCTTTGTAATTAGCCGGATCACTATACACATCATCTGCCGTTGATTCGACATGTGGCATCTGGTTAAGATCGTCCAGACAGGCATTGAATAAAAGAATGCCTGCAAAGAGGAACATATATATTATTTTTTTCATTTTGCTATGTATTTATCTGTTAGAAATCAAATCCGAGACTTAGTGAGAATATACGCGGACGAGGATAGAAGGAGGAGTCCATACCATTAGGTACTTCAGGATCTACTCCGCTATATTTGGTGATACAGAATACATTCTGAACCATAGCAGTGACATTCAGTCCAACATATTTGTGGATACGACCGAAATTGTATCCTAAACTCAGGTTATCCATTTTCAGGAAGGAGGCATTCTCTACATAATGGTCGGACAGGTGCTGGCGGTTCTGGAAACCGGTTTTGAGGAAACTTTTGTTCAGATTGTTCAACTGGGCTGAATTATAACTGACTGTACTCCAGGCTCCGGTATTCATTGCCATTCCGTTGTACACATAATTGCCTACATTAGCCCGGAAGCTCATGCCGAGATTCCATTTTTTGTATCTCAGTGAGGTGCTAAGGCCAAAGATCAGATCCGGAGCAGGAGAGTGGTAACGGTAGAGGTCATCAGAATTAATCACTCCGTCGCCATTGAGGTCAGCGTAGGCTCCTTCGATGGGCCGGCCGGTTTCTTCATCATATAATTGATGGTACACATAGAACATATAGGGAGCATATCCTTCAGTCAGTACCTGGAACTGATAGCTGTCAATCGTAGGTCCGACTAAGGTATTAGTAGCAGCTCCGCCATCCACTAAAGAGAGGTTTTTTACTTTCATTTTCTGCCAGCTCATATTATAGCTGATGTCCCAGGTGAAGTCGTCGGTTTCAATGGCTGTGGCATTGATAGAAAATTCGAGTCCCTGGCTGTCTACGTTACCAACATTGGTCAGGATATTTTTGGCAAAGTTAGAGCCGGCAGGGGAAGGAACTGTGGCCAGCAAATCTTTCGTTTGCCGGGTATAGTAGTCCAAAGCACCGGTGAGACGGTTATCCAGGAATCCGAAGTCAATCCCTACATTCCAGGAAGTGGTGGTTTCCCATTTCAGGTCTTCCACATACGCTTCCGGACGGTAGGTATGGTAATAGTTGTTGCCAAACTGTGCCTGGGCACCGTCCTGGCTGTAAGTATATACAGGCAGATAATTGTAATTGCCGATTCCTTCCTGCTGCCCGGTGATCCCATAGCTGGCCCGGAGTTTCAGATTACTTAATACCGTATTGTCCCGTAGGAATGTTTCCTCACTTAGCCGCCACGCCAATGCGATAGAAGGGAAAGTTCCCCAACGGTTGTCTTTGTGGAAGCGGGAAGTACCGTCACCCCGGACAGTGGCAGTCAGCATATATTTATTATTAAGTGTATAATTCAGACGGGCATAATAGGAAACCAGGGCATGCCGTTGGTCACCGGCAGCTACGGAACTTAACACCTCTCCTAATGCGTTGTAGGTTTGATAGGGGTCTGTTGTACTTTTCCAGTACTGATAGTCATACCCTACCGTTGCATCAATATTACTCTTAATACTATAACTATCGAACAGTTTGTTGTAATTAAAATAGGAGGTAAACAGACGGTTGATGTTTTTCTGCGGACCATACCGGTAATCCTGTCCTCCTGTGGAATAATTCTGGGCGGCTTCAGCCGGTACATAGATGTCTCCGTATCCTTCAGCAATGTCATACCCCAGCGTCATGTGGAATTTCAGTTCCGGTAGGAAGTGCATTTTGTAATCTACATCTGCATTTCCGATGAACCGTTTGATATTACTGGTTGAGAAATATTGTTCAACCAGTCCCCGGGGATTCCGTACACCTCCGTTTACCGGATTGCCGCTACTGTCTAAGGCTTCATTGTAGCCTCCATAGGCACTGTTGCCGGAATAAACCGGAATCGTAGGATTGTAGGTGGCGGCTGCCCAGATGGCGGATTCGTTGGCGAAATCGTTGTTATTGATTGAGCCTTTTCCGTTGAGGGTCACTTTCAGGTGATCGTCTAAAAATGACGGTGAGAGCGACAAGGATCCGGTAAACCGTTCTGCCTGGTCATACCGTACGATCCCATTCTGATTGTAATATCCAAAAGAAACACGGATAGGCCAGTTGGGAGCTACCCGTCCGGCAATACTCAGGTTATTATCGGTTCCAAAAGCTGTCCGGTAAACTTCATCGTTCCAGTTCGTGTTGTAGTCACCTAAGAGAGCCCGTTGTGCTTCGGTACCGCGTGAGTTAATTACGTTGACAAACTCATCCCGACTCAGCATATCGGCCAGTTTAGTACGGGTCTGAACGGAATTGGTTGTACTGAAAGCGACTTTTACGCCGCTACCGGTTCCTTTTTTGGTTGTGATGATGATAACCCCGTTGGATGCACGTGATCCGTAGATGGCTGTTGAGGAAGCATCTTTCAGGATGGTCATGCTTTCAATGTCATTGGGGTTGATCAGGCTCAGGAAGTTGCCGTCATTCCCGGCAATTCCTCCGTTCTCCAAAGGCACTCCGTCCAATACGATCAGCGGGTCGTTGCTGGCATTGAGGGAGGCACCCCCACGGATCCGGATGGTGCTTCCACCGGTGGGTGAACCACTGTTAGACATGATTTGTACCCCGGATACTTTCCCGTTGATCAGCTGTTCAGGTGAGTTGATCAGTCCGACGTTGAAATCATCGCTGCTCACACTGCTTACGGAACCGGTCAGGTCACTTTTCCGTTGGGTACCGTATCCGATCACCACCACGTCGGCAATGGTCAGGGCATCCGGTTGCAACTGGACATGGATCATGTTGTTAGTTGGGATCTGCACTGTCTGGGTGGTATATCCGATGTAGGAAAACCGCAGTTTAGATGCATTCGCAGGTACATTGACCGTGAAATTTCCGTCGAAGTCAGTAATAGTTCCCTGGTCGGTTCCTACTACCAGAATTGAAACACCGATTAAAGGTTCATTGAACTCGTCTATCACGTTACCGGTGACAGTTCTTCCACCCTGTGCAAGGGCCGGTACACTTCCTCCGAAGAGGGCTGTGAGCAGCAATATGCCCAGAGCCACCATGTGAAGATTTAAGATTTTACAATTCATACTGTTATTATTTAAAATGGTTTTAATTTGTTAGACAATTATTTATTTATTATTCAAGCCATACGGCTCCGATTTCGAGGTTATAGTCTGTGTCCTGTTCACCTGTAAAAGATATTTCTAAATATTCGATCTCTCCGGTACGGAAAGGAAGGAGGATGACAGGGGTAAAATATTTTTCCAGGAAGGTAGGATAGGCATGTGGCAACAGAGCCGTGGAGGTTTGCTGTAAAGCCCGGAGCGGAATCCGGATAATATCCTCTCCGGTAGTAGTGGCCATAGCTGTATAGGTATAGCCGTCGGAAGTAACAAATCCTATTTGCAGGCCGGCAGGTATGTCTTTGGCATACATACAGATCTGTTGTGCATTTTCCAACTGTTCTTTCCTGTGTTCTATATCGGCCGCAATATATCTGCGCAGGAAGAAACGGGGAGTTTCTTCTTTGCTGCGGAAGGTGAAACAGGCCATAGGAATCCGGGCCGGGGTCTCCTGCCGGATTTCTTTCCGGATACCCCAGCTTTCGGGAATGATATAGCTTTCTATATCTTCCTGACTGGCTGTGTACAGGGTTACGGGACTTTCAGGACGAACCGCCCTAGAGGTATAATAACCGGCAGAACTGAAATCCCATGCCAGTGGTCCTGCTGCTACTCCTTCGGGAAAAGTATATTGCTGTCCGTTATGGCATACCACAATGTGATAGCGAAGGTTGCCGGGTTGTATTTCCTCTCCCGGAAAGGTTCCTTCATAGGTATAGCCGGTAGTTCTTTTCATTTTAATATAGCGGCTCTCAGGATTCCAGAAGGAGACCCGGTCAGTATAAATCAACACTGAATCCGGCTGTCCGGGGCCTGCAATTGTTGCGGTAAGAGTCAGCGGCCGGTCACTTTCTACGGTAACGGGAGCCTGGTGGCTGACCCAGAAGGTATGAGTATGGAAAGCCGGAGCAACATATTCGCCTAAGCGGATCTGTTGCCAATGAGTATCTTTCTGCCAGTTCGTAACCGGTGTAACCCCGTTTTTTTGTAACAGGTAAACACCCGGTTCAAGTGCCGGAATGGTTCCTCCGGTACTATTGGACCGGCGGTTATTGTTGTCATTAATTCCCGTAACACTGAACCCTTCTCCCAGATCCGGCAGATGGATGTCCATGTTCCATGCATGATGAAGGATGGTTACCACCTCTCTTTGCAGGGAAGGTTTTTCAAACGGGTCGCGTATCTTGATAGCATCGGGCATCACTTCCAGACGCCATACTCCGTTTTCCAACCGGTCTAAAAAATAAGCACCTGTCCCTTCATAACGGATCACCGGCGAATTTCCGTAACCGGTAATGGAATGGAGGGAGGTTACATCTATGGGTTGAGTAAGCGTATGATTGGAATAATAGAACCTCTCCGGTGTATTCATTTCGCTCAGGTCTTCTTTATAGCTTACCCGGAAATGACCGAACAGGGTATCGGCCGGATAAGGATCGAAAGAGGCATATTGCGGAATGGTGTGCGCCACTTCGGCTGCAATTTTCATGCTGATTGCTTTCCGGGGAGTATAGGCCAGGTTGAGAAAATGGGTCTGGTATTCGGTGTTGGCCCATGCCATATCTATGGGATCGTAGGCAAACTGAGTGATCCATTGGAATCCGGCTGAACGGAAAGCCCGGGTAGTGGCAGGATACATATAAGAATAGATAATATCCGCCGGATCAAATTCATAGACAAGTTTGGTTTTATCTGAAAAGCCTTTCAGGTTGCTGAAAGGGATATGGTAATTTTCTACGAAAGGTAGAAAATTACCATATCGTGTATGTCCGGCTACTAAACCAATCGGGTACCACTGGTAAGTGGTGCCCTGAATGGGAGCAGCATAATAGGCTTCAAGTTGTTGCATATTATGGCTTACATTATAAAAGATAGGTTTTTTATTTCCCGTGTTCCGGATAGCTTCCACCATTTTTGTAATGTAAGAGAGGGTTTGTTCCTGCGTACCTGCATGGCATGGTTCGTTGTTGATCTCAAATCCGACAATGTCCGGATCGTCCATGTAGGTATGTCCGGTATAAGGGTTGCGGTGGCTGATCAGGGAGGCAATATATTGTTGTTGTGCCCGGATGGCTTCGGGATTATCATGAATATCACATTTATCATATAAATAAGAAAATCCTCCGGTCGGCTGGTTACGTTCCGGGTATCCGTTGCCAAAATTAGTCATTGCTGTAATG
>JAJQFE010000015.1 GCA_021201295.1 Tannerellaceae bacterium
AACATTCATATGATGTTCAATAAATCAACGGACATTATGCGGATAATCATTTTAATTTAAGGCTCGAGGTTTAGGCTTAAATGAACAGGAGATATGCACATCGTATATCTTTTTAATCCTATACTAAAGGTAATTGTATAATTATTAAAAACCGTTTGACGACTATGTTACATCCGGTTAAGTTTGTTTCTCTGGGACCCGGAGAAGCAGAATTAATTACAGTGAAAGGTTGGAAAGCACTCCTTTCTGCCCAGGCCATTTATTGTCCCGCCACCTGTTTGTCTCCCGGTAAAATGACTTCCAGGGGCGCTGCTATTCTCGCTGAGCTGCAAATAGAACCGGCTAAGATAAAATTATTTCCTGTTCCGATGAGCAAAGACCGGGAAGCGGCTATGCAGGCCTATAAAGAGACAGCCCATACGATCCGGCAAAACTATCAGGAAGGGATGCAGGTGGCCGTGGCGGTAGAAGGAGATGCCGGATTTTATTCCTCCACGCATTATATCATGGATGAATTAAAAGAACAGGGTATTCCTGTCAGCCAGATCGGTGGTATACCTGCCTTTATTGCCTGCGAAGCTAAAGCGGGTATCCATTTAGTGAAACAGGGGGAACAGTTGGTAGTCATTCCCGGGAGGGTATCGTTAGACGAACTGGTAAAAGAGATCCGGCAGGACAGGGTAGTCGTCCTTATGAAAACTTCGCAGTGTGAAGAGACGATCAAACAAGCGATTCCTGCATTATCGGATCATACCTTCCATTATTTTGAAAATGTAGGGTTACGGGAAAAAGAGTTTTACACCACTGATAAAAAACAAATCGTAGAAAGGGCTTTTCCCTATTTTTCTTTAGTTATCATTCATTCCTGACAATCTTATTCACTAATCCATGAGAAACAGATATTTTTCTATTTTTATAGGTATTCTACTGGTACAGCTCTTTTCCGGTTGTCGTCCGGACGGAAAAAAAGAAAACCAGGCTGCTGCCTCCTTAACTGAGGGACAGGATTATTCCATCCGGTATGCACAGGGATTTAAGGTGTCGAAATTCCCCGGCTACAAATTAGTAGATATACAGGATCCTGCCGGAGAAAGTGATGTGGTCTATCAATATGCGTTACTGGATCGCGGGCATCCGGCTTCAGGAATACCTCAGAAGTATGAAATTATTGAAGTTCTCATCCGGAAGGTGATCTGCATGACCTCCCTTCAACTCTCTAACTTCATTAAATTAGACGAACTGAATAAGGTGGTCGGTATCACCAGTACCCGTTTCCTGTTTAATTCACAGATCAATGAACAACTCAGGCAAGGCACTACCTCTAAAATTGGAATTGAAGGAAATTTTGACAGTGAGGTCATTCTGGCATTAGCCCCGAATATCATCCTGGTGTCTCCTTTCAAACGAGGTGGGTATGAGACTATCCGAAACCTGGATATTCCTTTGATCAGTTTTCTGGGTTATAAAGAAACTTCTCCACTGGGACAGGCGGAATGGATCCAGTTTACTGCCATGTTATTAGGCATAGAAGAAAAGGCAAACAGGCAATTTGAAGAAATAGAAAAAAATATAATGCTTTGAAAGCGTTAGCTGCTTCCGCAGAACACAGGCCCTCTGTGTTAAGTGGGGAGATGCACTCCGGCAACTGGTATGTAGTAGGAGGCAATAGTTATCTTGCCCAGCTTTTCAGGGATGCAGGCGGAGAGTATTTTCGCAGGAACGATGAGAGTTCGGGAGGATTTTACGTAGATTTTGAAACGGTTTATTCGGAGGCGGCTGAAGTGGATTACTGGCGGGTGGTGAATAGCTTCAACGGAGAGTTCAGCTATGAAGCACTCCGGCAAAGTGATGACCGGTATGCGGATTTTAAAGCCTTCCGGGACAAACAGGTCATTTATTGTAACCTCCGCCAAACTCCCTTTTATGAACAGACTCCGGTAGAACCGGAAGTGGTATTAGCCGACCTGATCCGGATTTTTCATCCAGATCTGTTACCGGATCATACGCCTGTATATTATGACTTATTAAAATAAGCCTATGAAACGATCTTTCCTGCTCTTCCTTCCGATTGCCCTGCTGATCCTGGTCTTCTTCCTGTTGAACCTGATATGGGAAACCATTTCCATCCCCATCCGGTCTATATGGAATATTTTGTGGGGTATAGGAGAAGAGTCTGCCATCTGGGAGAACATCATCTGGAAATCACGCTTTCCACAAACCTTAACGGCATTAGTGACAGGAGCCGGGCTATCCATCAGCGGCTTACAAATGCAGACTGTGTTCCGTAATCCGCTGGCAGGCCCTTCTGAGTTAGGCATCAGTTCAGGAGCCAGCCTGGGCGTAGCGTTTATTATCCTGCTATCCGGAACGATCGGTTCAACCGCATTAAGTAAGTTAGGTTTTTTCGGTGAAGTGGCTATTTCCATAGCTGCCATAACCGGAGCCATGCTGGTCATGGCTATTATTATCGGGATCTCCCAGCGGGTATGGGCAATGTGATCCTGCTGATTATCGGGGTGATGATCGGTTATATTGCCACAGCAATTATCTGTGTGTTAAAGTTTTTCAGCAATGATGAAGATATAAGAGCGTATGTGATATGGGGATTAGGGAGTTTTTCCAAAGTATCCGGAAATCAGGTATATACCTTTACAGGCATTATGATTTGTCTAATCCCGCTTTCCTTTCTCCTGATCAAAACATTGAACCTGATGCTATTAGGAGAAAGTTATGCCCGGAATTTAGGATTGAATGTCAGGCAGTCGCGGTTATATGTGATTGCCTGTTCCTGTGTATTGACAGCCATTGTGACCGCTTATTGTGGACCCATTGTATTTTTAGGATTAGCGGTACCCCATTTATGCCGTACTATTTTTCAGACTTCTGATCATCGCATACTGGTTCCTGCCGTTACACTGACAGGAGGAGCGTTAGCCCTTGTGTGTAACCTGATTGCCCGGTTACCCGGGTTTGAAGGTGCCTTGCCGGTCAACTCGGTCACCTCCCTGATCGGTGCTCCGATTGTGATCTCAGTCTTATTTGGTAAACGGAAAAATGAAATGAATGAAACGATATGAGACAGCGGGAAGCAACGATTGAGATAAACGGTCTTTCCATTGGCTATCTCTCTAAAAAACACAGGAAAGTGGTAGCTGAAAAGATCGGAAGCACTATTTTTTCCAGAGAGCTGACCTGTCTGTTAGGAGGAAACGGAGTGGGAAAATCCACGCTGCTGAAAACCCTGTCTGCTTTTCAGCCTAAACTGGCAGGAGAGATATTTATCCAGGGAAAAGAGATTGGTGCATATAAGGAAAAAGAGCTAGCGAAAGTGATCAGTGTGGTGCTCACAGAGAAGCTGGATATTAAAAATATGACTGCTATTGAATTGATCCGGCTGGGACGAAGTCCCTATACAGGCTTCTGGGGAACCACTACCCGGAAAGATGAAGAGATCATCCGGGAAGCGATCCGGTTAGTAAAGATCGAAAACCTGGCTTCCCGGATGGTTCATACGTTGAGTGACGGGGAACGGCAAAAAGTCATGATCGCCAAAGCACTGGTACAGGAAACACCCGTGATCTTCCTGGATGAACCCACCGCTTTTCTGAACTTTCCCAGTAAAGTAGAAATGATGCAGTTACTGCATCAACTATCGAGGGAGACCAATAAGACGATCTTTCTTTCTACCCATGATCTGGAATTAGCCTTACAAATAGCTGACAAGATCTGGTTAATGGACCAGCAGGCCGGCATCCGGACAGGCACACCGGAGGATTTATCTTTAGATGGTAGTCTAAGCCATTTCTTTGCCCGGAAAGGAATTATTTTTGACCAGGAGACCGGGTTGTTCAGGGTAGAGAATGAATTTCACAGACAGGTCAGGCTGACCGGACACGGTCCCCGGTATGTCATGATCCGGAAAGCGCTTCAGCGAAACGGGATACTAGCTTCCCGCCGGATAGAATCTGAAGATCACATTGAGATTAACGGAACGGAAATCCATATCTGGTTACGGGAAACGGATCGTTACAGTGTAGAAACCATTGAAGAGTTAGTAGACAACATAACGAATGCTTCTTTCTGACCGGAGAAGGACATCTGTTTTAAAGGGAAAACTATGATACTGATATTGGGTGGAACAACAGAAGGAAGAAGAGCTGTGAGGGTATGTGAGGAGGCTGGTAAACCCTATTATTATTCTACCAAATCGGACTCCCAGGGAATTTCCCTGGTTCATGGGATACGTCTTACGGGAGGAATGGATGCGGAGGAAATGCTCCTGTTCTGCCGGCAACAGGGCATCCGGCTGATCATAGATGCCGATCATCCTTTCGCAGAACAGCTTCACCAACATATTGCCACAGCTTCCGGTACATTAGCTATCCCGGTGATACGGTATGAAAGAACTTTTCCGGAAAGAACGGAAGACTTGCTTTATTTCAACACGTATGATGAGATAATCTCTTACCTGAAAAAGAAGCGGATAGAAAATTCTTTGGTGTTATTCGGGGCCAATACGATCATCAGGTTAAAACCTTACTGGCAGGATCATCCCTGTATCTTCCGGATTTTAGACCGGAACGAATCACGGGAGACAGCCCATCAGGCCGGACTACCGGCTGAAGCAATCATCTATTACCATCCGGAGGAAAAGGAGAGAGCTGTTTTTGAAAGGATCAATCCTTCTGTGATCATCACTAAAGAAAGTGGAGAATCCAGAGATTTTATTCAAAAAGTACAAGCGGCTAAAGCACTCCGGATACCTGTTCTTGTTATTGGCAAACCGGAACTACCTCCTTCGTTTTCCACCGTATATGGGGAATATGGCCTGAGAAAAGAAACAGAAAAATTACTTCCCGGCTTCTTTCCTCTCCGGACCGGCTACACAACGGGTAGTTGTGCCACGGCTGCCACTAAAGCTGCTTTGCTACGGCTTTTATCCGGGGATACACCTGCTGAGGTAACGATTACCCTGCCTAATAAAGAGCAGATAAACATACCAGTGGCTACTGTTTTCTCAAAAGATGGCACTGGCTATGCCACTGTCATAAAAGATTCGGGGGACGATCCGGATGTGACGAATGGACTGGCCATTTGCGCTTCTGTCCGGCTGCTGGCTACGGAAAAAGGGATCCGGATCAAAGGCAGGGCCGGCATAGGCACAGTCACTCTTCCCGGGCTGGGACTGGAGCCAGGAGCTCCGGCGATCAATCCGGTTTCGCAACAAATGATCCGGCAGGAAGTAACCGCTATACTGGACTGTTACCGGGATTTCCTGCCAGGCCAGCGGGAGCATACAGGGGTAGAAGTGGTTATTTTCGTACCGGAGGGGGAAAGATTGCTCAGAAAACATTTAATCCTAAATTAGGGATTACGGGGGCATCTCTATTATCAGAGCATCAGGAATTGTCCGTCCATTCTCTTCCAAAGCCTTTACGGAGTCTATCCGCCGGGAAATGCAGGTAGCCCGGGCAGTGGGTTGTGAACATATCGTAATCAATTCCGGGGCTAAAAGTGAACGCTTGGTTAAGCAACAATTCCCGGATCTTTCCCGGCAGGCCTTTATTCAGTATGGAAATTTTATCGGTAAAACCCTGGCCATGGCCTCGGAACTGGATTTTAAGCAGGTTACCATGGGCATTATGATCGGGAAAGCCGTGAAATTGGCGGCTGGTGCCCTGGATACCCATAGCAAAAAGATTGTGATGGATAAAGAATTTCTGATAGAGTTAGCCCGACAGAGTGCCTGTCTGGAGGAAATTATCCGGAAAATCCGTGAAATAACCCTGGCACGCCAGTTGTGGGAAATCATTCCGGATGAACAGGCAGCTTTCTACTCCTTACTCCTCCGGAAATGTTATCAGGTTTGTTCTCCTCTCCTGCCCCCTACCCGTTTAACGATTATTTTAATCCGGGAATAAGGAGAAAAAGTCTTTGTTTAGTATGACCCAATGTTTTTCTCTACCGGAAGAGATGACTGAATTCAGGGGCGTATAACCTGGATAACCCCTGCCGGTTTCCAATGGCTTCACCGACCACCATCATGGTGGTCAACGTTAACTTATTTTCTTTAACTATCTTCGCCAGGTCTTTTAATTCTCCTCTATAGATCCGTTCATCTTTCCAGGTTAACCGGTAACAGACGGCAACGGGCGTATCGGGCGGGTAATGTTCCAATAACTCCTGTTGTACATGTTCCGCAATGCCGGCACTCAGGAAAATACACATGGTGCTTTGTGAGCGGGCTAACAAAGAAAGTTTTTCTTTTTCCGGCATGGGGGTACGCCCTTCTCCCCGGGTGAGAATAATGGTTTGTACTTTTTCCGGAATGGTAAACTGGGAGCATAAGGCTGCTGCCGCTGCCTGGAACGAAGAGATCCCGGGTGTAATATGATAGGACATCCGGTACTGGTCAAAAAGGCCATTTGTTCCTGAATAGCTCCGTAAATACAGGGGTCTCCCGTATGCAGACGGACTACTAACAAGCCTTTATCATAAAATTCCTTCATTAATTCAAACTGTTCCTCTAAGTTCATAGAAGCCGAACTCCGTACGATGGTGCCTTCTTTTGCATACCAGGTCAATTCAACAGGTACTAAGCTACCCGCATATAAAATCAGATCTGCCTGTTGCAGGAAACGTCTTCCCCGGACAGACACCAGTTCGGGGTCACCCGGGCCTGCTCCCACAATTTCGATATGTCCTTCTCCGCGAAGCACTCCCTTCTCAACTGCTACAGCAAAAGTAAACTCATTTCCCTGGGTGATATATCCTTTTTGTTTTTCGACTATCAGTGATCCTCCATCCGCGCTTTTAATAGCTGCCGCTTCCGAAATACCCGGAACCGAAGTTACCTCTTCTACTTTGCGGGAAGGATTGGGAACCGACATATTTTTCAGTTCTCCGGCTGAATAGATCCGGATGGGTAGCATTCCCCATGCCTCCTGAAGTTCCGTTAGTAAGGGTTCTTTTTCTTTAAGGTCAATGGTGGAAATATCTTTTAAAGCATCTATAGCCAGTTGACGTTCCCGGAATTGTCCTGCTATATAGTCTGCAATGCCGGCCAGCCGGCAATCTTTCCGGCATCCTGCTCCCAAATGCAGGACGGGAGGATGAAAATAAAGTACCGGAACAGGCACATCTGTATATAAGAAAGGGGTGACAGCGATCAATAATTCATATGCAGAAAGTTCAATAGCCTGAAACCGGTAATAAATATCTACATGTTCCGGACAGGTATGTTCCAGATAATCCGTGCCCTGATCCCGGATATCCAGCAATAAAGCGACCGGCTTCCTGTTTACGAAAGTAGCGATGTAAGTATTCAGGTTCTTTTCAGTAGTGGAAGTATTCCACTGATACGTTTTCCCTAACGTATCTAATACCCAGAGATCCTGTCTGTCACTTTGCGTGGTAATCACAGCTTCACCTCCGAGGATATGGGCGATCCGGCGGGTTAATTCATTGGCCCCTCCCACATGACCGGATAAAACGGAGATTACATAAGTCCCCGTACTATCAATATTGATAACGGCCGGATCTGTATATTTATCCTGTATGTAGGGAGCGATACTTCTGACACAAATTCCCATTGCTCCGATAAACAGCAGGTGGTCCACTTTCCGGAATACTTCCTTTACGCACTCCTCTATCGACCGGATCTGTTGACAGTCTGGTAGTGCGGACTTTGAATAGATGGTTACTCCGGGATAGTCTTTCCGGATCTTTTTCGCAATGGGAAGACTATCCCCGGAGATCAGTATAATGGCTGTTGACATAGTGCTTATTTATTTCATTCTTGTTCAGGTCAAAGGATGTATGGCCTTTATTACCTCAATAGGATTATATGCATCTACCTGGATATGTATGCTTTTTTCTATTTCCAGCTGATTTCTTTCTGCAGCTTCCATAAATAAAGTACGGCTATCAGCAGAAACCGAATTGAAAACGATACTACCTCCCGGACGTAAAACAGACTTTATTTTGGAAATAATGGCATGCAGTTTCCCTCCATGCCCTCCGATAAACACCGTATCCGGCTGTTCATAGGCTGCGACAGGAAGTGTGATAAAATCTCCTGTTATGGCAATAATTCCGGGTGTACCCAATGTACGCATATTCTTTTCAAGAACTGCTTTTGCCTGTTCTCGCTTTTCAAAAGCAAAGATTTTTAAGTGAGGGAACTGCATTTTCGCTTCTATGGAAACCGATCCGGTACAAAACCCTATATCCCAGAAAACCTGTTTGTCCCGAAGGTCGAGCAAACTAAGGGAAAGAAGCCGGACAGGCATTTTAGTGATCATACGCGTCCTGCCATCCAATAGATGGAAATCCGTTTCCGGAATACCTAAAGGGCGCCGCCGGACAGCCATTTTTTGTAATATGACCGTATTGGGAAAAGCAAATTCTTTATCTGTTACCTCCTGTAAAGTAAAAGTCTGAACCTTTTCCTTTGCAGGATTTCCTAATAATTCTCCGACAGTAAGCTGATAATTGGTATATCCATACTCCTGCATCCGTCCGGCAATAGTAGCCGGCGTATGTTCCCGGTCTGTCAGAACACCGATCTTACTGTAGCCACTGATAAGTACCTCATCCAGTTTATCCCAGGGCCTTCCGGTCAGGGAAACGACATGCATATCCTGATAGGGCAGTAACAGGCGGTGGGCAAGCAACTGCAGGGAATTAAAAGAAGGATAGACTTTTATGGCTGCGGAAGGAAGCCGTTTTTGTATGGTATGGACAAATCCGAAAAAGAGCGGGTCTCCGGAAGCAAATACTACGATTTCCTGATAAAAGGCATATTGCCGGAAAACTTCATCCAAAGGAGTAACAATAGATATCCAGTGATATTCTTCCGGCAGATAGGATTTCATAATTTCATGATGTCGTATTCCTCCGGAAAAAACAATAGCCTGTTGGATGATTCTTTCCAGAAAAGAAGGGAAACACTGTTCAGGATTATCATCTATACCAATCACAATGAATTTTATTTCAGACATCCCTCCCAGGCTTTAGGTGTTGTGCATCGTCAAATGTAAGGATCGAATTAACCAGCGTAGCGGCCAGATTACTCCCCCCCCTTCCGCCCTTCTACAATTAATTTAGGAATAGTGGTAAACGGTTTCACCATATATTTGGACTCTTTTACATTCACAAATCCCACGGGTACGGCAATGACGCCGGCCGGATTGGCTTTTCCTTTACGGATTCCTTCACATAATTCCATTAAGGCAGTCGGAGCATTCCCGAAAACATATAACGCTTCGGGGTGTTCTTCCATGGCTAAGCGGATCCCTGCCTGTGAGCGGGTCATTTCTTTCTCTGCCCGAAGTGTATTTATATGAGGATCAGCAAGATAACATTTCGTTTCTATCCCTAACCTTTTCAAAGCTCCTTTCCGGATACCGGAACCCACCATCGTTACGTCAGTGATGATAGTACGGATCTTTTCGGACACACAGGCCTGGTACAGGTCTTCTACAGCATCCGGATCCGTATATAAAGATGCTCCATATCAAAATCTGCGGTGGTATGAACCGCATGCAAAAGTGCCCATTTCTTTCCTAACGGGATTTCTTTGTTGTGCAATTCACTTTCTATTTTCCGGAAGCTATGGATCATAATATCCTGTCCGATACCTGTTGCTTTCAGGTCATTTTCCCGGTAATATCCCCGTGGCGTAATGATCTGGCCACTTCCGAACAAATAGGATTGGGAATTGCCGATCAGGACGATCGTAAACATATCTATTTCTTCCGGATCCAATGCTTCCAGCGTAGTAACCGTAATTTGTTGCTCTTCACGTCCGGTCTGGCGGACATATCCTACAGGGGTTTCCGGTGACCGGTATTGAAGAAACAGTTCTTTCAGACGGGGAAATTGCCAGTAACGTCCGTTGCTTCTGGGATTGTAAACAGCTGTTACGAAATCGGCAGAGGCGGCTGCAATGATCCGATTTTCAATTTTCTCCCAGGGAGTCATCAGATCTGACAGGGAGACCATACAGAAATCATGTCCGATCGGAGCACCTAACAGAGAGGCTGCCTTTTGAAAAGCGCTGATTCCCGGCAGAACTTCTACCCGGATTTCACTTTGCCGCTCCTTTTTCATCTCATAGATTAACGGAGCCATCCCATAGATGCCTGCATCTCCCGAACTGATCACACAGACTGTTTTTCCTTCTTCCGCATACCGGAAGGCTTCTTCTGCCCGCTGTTGTTCCTTCTTCATACCCATATCTATACAGACGGTTCCGGGTGTAAGGATAGAAGTGATAAACCGGAAATAGTATTTATATCCGACTATGATTTCAGAAGAACGGATAGCCTTTAATACTGCCGGTGTAATATCCTGTTCAGCTCCCGGCCCTATACCTGCGACTATAATTTTACCTGTTGCCATTTATTTAGTATGCTATTCCAGTCTGTTTGAGTGTTTATCTTTTCCCTGGGCATATTCTCTTTTTTTCTCCCGGATATCCTGCATTTTATGTCCCATAACAAAACGGATGTGATCCATAAAAATCTCCTGTATGCCCGCGTTCTGTCCTAATCCTTCCAACAGGACAGTCACTTCATACCCTTTCTCTTCCAGTTCTTCTTTCCAATCCCCGGCTATATCGTTTTTGGCATGATCACCTGCTACAAACATGAAGGGAAACAGTAATATCTCTTTAGTTCCGGTAGCTTCCAGTTGGTTTACTACCTCTTCAAAAGCAGGAAATCCTTCTATAGTGCCTACATGCACATGGCTATATCCTTTCGTTTTCAACATATAATCCAGCATACCATATTGGGCAGTTGCCGGTGTATAGGTCCCATGTCCTACCAATACAACTGCCTTATCTCCGGTGAACCGGCTGGCAAGCGCCTCTATCACGGCTTCATAATCTTCCGGAGTGTATAACAAGGGATTTCCTATCCGGATCTCTTCAAATTCCGGACGTATGTCTGCTACTTCCCGTCTGAGAGATTCCATTTCAATCCCTTCAATGATATTCGAGGACTGGATTAATACATGCGTATAGCCTTCTGCTTTCAGTTGGTTTAAAGCTGTTACTGGATCAGCCATTTCTACGCCTCTTTCCTTCATCCGTCTCATAACGATCCGTGAAGTCCAGGCTTCCCGGACTTCCAGTTCCGGAAAGGCTTCTTTTGCCTTTTGATTCAATACATCAATAGTATAGCTCCGGGTATCTGCATGTGTCGTTCCGAAATGTACCATCAATAAAGCTGCTTTATCTCCATCCGTAAGGGTGAAAAAGAAATCTACATGCGTAAAATTGCCATGATCATGCGCCTGAACAGCAGACAGGGTGATAAAGGTCATCAGAAAAAGAACTTTAAGGGAGTTCATCATTATACTTATTATTGTTTTTTATTAACTGAACAAAAATAGGTAAACCATACAATTCCAATCCGTTAGCTGTTCTTATCAGACCAAACACCTTCAGATTGTTATTACAGACCTATATGCCTCCAAGTTGGTATTGTAATCTACCTAATAGTTCTCCTGACCCCGTGAAAACAATAGTCATATTATACCTGGCAGGTTTCCTGACTACACCCGGAGAGTGGCCTTCCCAACGTTCTTCCATACATAAGCTATATATAGATTTCCGTCAGTGGCGTGAGTTCTACTCTCCATAATCTGGCTTCACAGTAGCGGGCACTGTTCCAGATTCAAACCGGATTCCCTTTTATGCAAACGGCGGATGCCGTAGTACATCACCAAAGCATGACAAAGATAAAGTAAATTTATCTATTTCACAGATAGCTCTCCTGAGATTTTGATTAAACGGTAACGAATAAAACATCTTTGTACCGGAGGTACAACTGTTTTTCTTAAAGTCTTCATAGATTTTAGAAAAAGTAGCTTTACTTTTGCCTCCTACATATAATATGTTAAGCAAGCTATGAATACCATCTCACGTTTTCTGATAGGAGCGACCGCTTCGGAATCCGGAAAAACAACTCTGACACTGGGCTTATTAAGATGTTTACATAACAGGGGGCTCCGGGTACAGCCTTTCAAATGTGGTCCGGATTATATAGACACTAAATTCCATGACCTGGCTTCCGGAGAAAGATCCTATAACCTGGATACCTTTTTAAGTTCCGAAGCGCACGTAAAGGAAATATTCCATACGCATAGCATAAGTAAAGATGTATGTGTAGTGGAAGGAGTGATGGGATTATTTGATGAATATGACCGGATAAAAGGAAGTAGTGCGGAAATTGCCACGTTATTAAATATTCCTGTTATATTAGTGATCAATGCCAAATCTATGGCGTACTCCGTGGGTGCTCTTTTATATGGTTTTAAACATTTCTATCCGGATCTTCAGGTAGCAGGAGCTATTTTTAATTTTGTCAGTTCGGAAAGTCATTATACCTATTTAAAAGAGGCCTGCCTGGAAACCGGTATAGAACCTTTAGGGTGGTTACCTATGCAAAAAAAGATACAAATCCCGTCCCGTCACCTGGGATTGAATATGGATAAAGACTTTTTATTCGATGAGTTTACAGAACAGGCAGCCGCATTCATAGAAAAACAGCTCGACGTGGACCGGTTACTTGCTTTGACTAAAACGGCTTCTTCTCCTTCTTCCTATCGATTTTCCGGAAAAAGTCCCGTTGGTAAAATAAAAATTGCGATTGCTAAAGATGAGGCTTTCAATTTTATCTATCATGAAAATATCAACCTGCTGGCTTCTTTAGGAGAGATTCACTATTTTAGCCCGCTGACAGACATACGGCTTCCGGAAGCGGACCTGGTCTATCTTCCGGGAGGATATCCGGAATTATTTTTGGAAACCCTCAGTCAGAATACGGCTATACAGGTAAGTATCCGGACCTATGTGGAGCAGGGAGGAAAACTATGGGCTGAGTGCGGGGGAATGATGTATCTATCCCGGTCCATTACCGATAAAGACGGAAAAGAATATCCTATGGTAGGGATTTTCGACCAGAAAGCCACAATGCAGGAAATGAAACTAACGTTAGGATACCGTCAATTCCGTTACAATAATCTTTTAGTGACCGGACATGAGTTCCATTATTCAAAAACAGCCGGACAGCTTTCCACTGAAACCGTACAATACAATGCAAAAGGGATAGAGGTAAGTACCCCACTCTTAAGATATAAAAATGCTTTAGCCAGTTATACTCATCTATACTGGGAAGATAAAAAATATATAATAGATTTATTCAATTGATCTTTCTTTTCTTTTATTATTCTTTCTTTTGAGCCCGTACAGAAAGACCCAGTCAACCTTCCGGGTACTTTTCC
>JAJQFE010000048.1 GCA_021201295.1 Tannerellaceae bacterium
TAGTTGCCGCCGTATTCAGGCCCCGGACACTCATTCCATCCTTCAGGATCAGTCCCCCACCTAAAAAACCGACACCGGTTACGATTTGGGAAGCGATCCGGCTGGGATCACCTGTCGCATCAGTCAAAGAAATAGAAAGTAAAATAAAGACAGCCGACCCCAGTGCGACTAAGGTATTCGTACGTAACCCGGCATTTTTCAACCGGAACTGTCTTTCCGCCCCGATCAGCAATCCAAAAAGAAAAGCTAATCCTAAGCGTGTAGTATACATAGTTAATTCCATCTTTCTCCGTTTTTTATACACAACAAAAGTAGACACCTGTTCCGGAATACAGGATTATAAAACCATTAAAAGAATATTAGAATATTCTTAAAAAAGAGACTGGATCCCCTGAACAAAACCTTCCCGGGAGACGTTACCCAAAGAAAAAAGCCGATGATTACTCAAATAGATAAAAAGCAGCCTTAGTACTTATAGACCTGCAAAAAGGCACAACCGATTCGCTGCCGGCAGAAAACAGGCAACGGGTGGTAAGAAATGCGGAAAGGTTACAGAAAGCATTCCGGCAGACAGGGCAAACCATAGTAATAGTCCATGTAGACCCGACAGGAGCGCTATTCACCCGGATCCGGACAGAAGCCTCACAGAAAAAACCAGCGAAAGATGCTCCATCCGCCCATTTCACAGAATTATTACCGGAAATCACCATCCGGGAAAATGATATCCTGATCACCAAACACGTTTGGAACGCCTTTTTTGAAACCAATCTCCACCGGCAACTCAGGCAGAAAGGAATTACCCAACTTATCCTGTCCGGGGTCTCCACCAGCATCGGAGTGGAAGGAACAGCACGCGCAGCCGCTGAATTAGGCTATAACCTGATCTTCGCTACCGACGCCATGACAGACACCATCCCCGAATCACAAACCAACAGCCTGATCCATATCTTCCCCCGCTTAGGAGAATTAGGAGCTACAGAACATATCATCCGTCTGATAGAAGATACCTTCTTCTAACGAAATAGCCTGTAATAGGGATGGATTAAAAAGGCAATTTTCCTTTTTAGCCCATTCCTATTTCACATTTATCCTTATCTTCGTGCTATGACAGAAGTAAACATAACCCGTGAGGACCAATGGGCGCGGCAACAGGTAAGCAGCGCAGATATTAATTACGACCGCTGGACAGAACAGAAACACCTTTTACAGGCATGGTCAGCCTGCACTTCCGGTCATCTGTTTGCAGTGGATGTATACGCACAAAAATATACCTTTGCCTCCGACACATTCGCCCATCTGTTCGGATACAACCTGCATCAGATCCGGACCATAGAAAAACAGGGCGACCTGTTAGAAGAAAAGATACACCCGAAAGACCATGACCATATGATCGATAGGTCCATCCGGCACAGTCAGTTTATTTATTCCCTTCCCACAGAGCACAGAAACGACTTCCGGAATATATTCCGGTTCCGCATGCGACAGGCAAACGGACAGTATATCCATATGATCAGCCATCACCAGGTACTTTTAACAGACCGTACCGGAAAGGCATGGATTATTTTAGGCCAAATGGATATCTCACCCGATCAGATGCCGGCAGAAAACTTTCAATACACCTGTGTCCACAGAAAAACAGGAGAAATTATCTCCCCGGATACATTCCGGAACTCCGCACATAAACTGACCAACCGGGAAAAAGAGATCCTACTCCTGATCCGCCAGGGATTACTCAGCAAAGAAATAGCAGTTCAGTTGAATCTCAGTATACATACCATACATAATCACCGGAAAAATATCCTTGCCAAACTGGATGCCCATAATGCCATAGAAGCAATCCATCAAGCAGGCAAAGCATAAACAGAGAACTAAGGCATCCAGTCCAGCTCATTGCCAACAAAGGGATGATCCGCGTGCCATTTCCAGAACTCCAGTAAAGAGCGGACACCGCCTGAAAGAACAGCACGATAGACCTGTAAACCGGAAAACTCCACTTTCTCCAGCAGTTCATATTTAATCCTTAAGATAGCCTCCTTAGTTTCCGGGGTCAGTTTCTGCCTGACCGACTCAGTGACTTTCTCCACCACCCCATCATATAAAGAACCTTTACGGATATGGATCAGATCCAGTTGCCAGCGATTCCGTTCTTCATCTTCATACCACGCATGCCATTCCATGCATTCCTCTTCTGTCCGGATCAGGTTTTTATACGTAACTTCCCGGATGCCCGGATGCTGCGCCAGCCGGGCCATAGCACTGAAACTATCAGCAATCACCAGTTCATCCGTATAGATATGCAGATCAATATCTCTGTGCTTCATCAGTAAACCGGATGGAAGGGAGCCCACCAGATTCACAGTGGCCCCCTGATCTTCCCAGATTCGTCTAACCTGAGTATCCGCCAGTACTTTCCAGGCCCTTCTTTGGTTGTGTTGTGACAATTTTTCCAGATCCATTTGTTTATTTTTAGGCACAAAAATAAGGACAATCCCCCAGCTTAGGAATAGCTATTTATAGCCATTTTTAACGGCTGTCACTATCAGCAAACATGTTACCGGTCTGTGACGAAACCGTAACAGAGCCACACGACGGACGAATTGGTTATGTATAAAAAATCACGTACATTTGCGTTTGTCAATCATTTATAAAGAATCATGCGATCACCCATACGAACCCTTGTTCTCTTTTTTCTACTGGCACTGGCACTTACGGAGCCAGCCACCGCACAGAAAAAAAATGCCTCTTATCAGAAATATATTAAAGAGTATAGTGACCTGGCTGTACAGCATCAACGCAAATATAAAATCCCGGCCAGTATTACCTTAGCACAAGGAATCCTGGAGTCCGGAGCCGGACAAAGCGATCTGGCCAGACGTTCCAATAATCACTTTGGAATTAAATGCCATACCGATTGGAAAGGAGGTCGTGTCTACCATGATGACGACCTGCGGGGAGAATGTTTCAGAAAATATAAAAAAGTAGAAGAATCCTATGAAGACCATTCCAAATTCCTGACCCAACGCCCCCGGTATGCACCCCTATTCAAATTAAATATCACCGACTACAAAGGATGGGCCAGAGGCTTACAAAAATGCGGATATGCAACAGACAAAGCCTATGCCAACAAACTGATCAAAATGATTGAAGATTACAAACTCTATAAATTTGACAGACAAGGGAAAAAAGGAACTTCTCATGCAAAAACCCCAGTTTCTACCATCCAACGAACCATCTATAAAACCCACGGATTATTATATGTTTATGCAGAAGCGAACGACACGTTTGAAGAGATTGCCGCAGGGACCGGATTCAAAGCCAAAGACCTGAAAAAGTTCAACGAAGTTCCCGGGGATTTTCCGCTACAGAAAGGAGATATTGTATATCTGCAGAAAAAGAAAGTAAAAGCAGATAAACCCCACTACGACCATGTAGTCCAGATTGGAGAGTCCATGCACAGCATTGCCCAGAAATATGGCATACAGATGAAAAGTTTGTATAAGATAAATAAAAAACAGCCCGACTATACGCCGGCAGAAGGCGACGTACTGAAATTAAGGTAGGTTCGGAAAAGGAGCCAGAGGAGTCAGGAGTTGCCTGGCTCCTTAGTAGTTAAGGAGTTAAAGGAGATAGAACAAAAGAAGGATCGGATGGATTTCCCTGCTGACTGTTTAACTCCGTAACTACTGATCCGATAACTATCTGTTAAATCGAATAAAAAGTATTACCTTTGCACCTCAAAAGAATACGACCATGAGCGATCAACGTTACCATATGCGGGGTGTATCCGCTTCCAAAGAAGATGTACACAGCGCCATCAAACATATTGATAAAGGGATCTTTCCCAAAGCATTCTGTAAAATCATTCCTGATATTTTAGGCGGGGACCCGGATTACTGCAACATTATGCATGCAGACGGAGCGGGAACCAAATCTTCTTTAGCCTACATGTACTGGAAAGAGACGGGCGACCTCTCTGTCTGGAAAGGGATCGCACAGGATGCCCTGATCATGAATATTGATGATCTGCTCTGTGTCGGAGCAGTAGATAACATCCTGGTTTCTTCCACGATCGGCAGAAATAAGCTCCTGATCCCGGGAGAAGTGATATCCGCCATCATTAATGGTACGGATGAATTATTAACCGAACTACAGGGAATGGGCGTAGGCTGTTATGCCACCGGAGGAGAAACAGCGGATGTAGGAGACCTGGTACGTACGATCATCGTAGACAGCACCGTCACGTGCCGTATGAAACGATCCGATGTGATCGACAACAGCCGCATCCGGGGCGGAGATGTAATTGTTGGATTAGCCTCTTTCGGACAGGCGACCTACGAAAAAAGCTACAACGAAGGCATGGGAAGTAACGGACTGACCTCAGCCCGCCACGATGTGTTTGCCAAATACCTGGCAGCCAGATATCCCGAAAGCTTTGATGCGGCAGTGCCGGATCAACTGGTGTATTCAGGCCGGCTCCGGCTTACAGATGAAATAGAAGGATTAGGGATAGATGCCGGAAAACTGGTACTCTCTCCTGCCCGCACCTATGCACCAGTCATAAAAGTCCTGTTAGACCAGTTACGGCCCCACATTCACGGAATGGTTCACTGTTCCGGAGGTGCGCAAACCAAAGTGATGCATTTTGTGGAAAACAAAAAGATCACGAAAAACAATCTCTTCCCAGTACCCCCTTTGTTCCGGATCATCCGGGAGCAGAGCGGCACAGATTGGAGTGAAATGTATAAAGTATTCAACATGGGGCACCGGATGGAAATCTACCTGGCTCCGGAACTGGCAGAACAGGTCATTGAAATCAGCAACAGCTTCGGCATTGATGCCCGGATCGTAGGCTATGTAGAAGAAGCAGAAACAAACGAATTAATTATTGAAAGCGAAAACGGTCGCTTCACGTATTAAGATACATGACAGAAAGCAGTTTATTAAGCAGGCTGGACGGTCTGGTAAGCCGTTTTGAAGAGGTAGGTACCCTGATTACCGACCCGGCAGTTATTGCCGATATGAAACGTTTTGTCAAACTGAACAAAGAGTACCGGGACCTGGAAAGGATTGTTTCCGCACGGGCGGAATATAGCCAGGTACTGAACGGGATACACGAAGCCAGACTCATCCTGGAAACCGAACAGGACCCGGAAATGCGGGAACTGGCCCGTGAAGAGTTAGACAACCATACGGCCCGCATCCCTGCCCTGGAAGAAGAAATTAAATTATTACTGGTACCCGCCGATCCACAGGATGACAAAAATGCCATTGTGGAAATACGCGGAGGTACAGGTGGAGACGAAGCCGCCATCTTTGCCGGGGACCTCTACCGCATGTATGTCAAATACTGCGAGAGTAAAAGATGGAAAATAGAACTGACCAGTTTTACGGAAGGCACTTCCGGAGGTTTTAAAGAGATCATTTTTACGGTCAGTGGAGAAGGCGTATATGGGATACTGAAATATGAATCCGGTGTGCACCGGGTGCAACGGGTTCCCCAGACGGAGACCCAGGGACGTGTCCATACCTCTGCCGCTACCGTAGCCGTACTTCCGGAAGCAGATGAATTTGATGTAGAGATCAAAGAATCCGATATCCGCACCGATATATTCTGTGCATCCGGACATGGGGGCCAGTCTGTCAATACAACCTACTCTGCCATCCGGCTGGTACATATCCCGACAGGGATCACCGTTCAATGCCAGGATGAGAAATCCCAGCTAAAGAACAAAGCCAAAGCCATGGTGGAACTCAGAAGCCGTATCTATAACATGGAATACCAGAAATACCTGGATGAAATTGCCTCCAAACGAAAAACCATGGTATCCTCCGGTGACCGGTCAGCCAAGATACGTACCTATAATTATCCCCAGGGACGGATTACAGACCATCGCATCAATTACACGATTTACAACCTATCAGCCTTTATGGACGGATCTATCCAGGACTGCATTGACCAGCTGATCATTGCTGAAAATGCAGAATGCCTGAAAGAATCCGAACTGTAAAGCCCAATTTATCCAGAGATATGAACAAGAAGCAATTAGTTGAGAACATTCAGAAAAAAAGATCCTTCCTTTGCATAGGACTGGACACAGATATAAAAAAGATCCCGCAACACTTACTGTCAGAGGAAGACCCCATCTTTGCCTTTAATCAAGCCATTATTGATGCGACAGCGGCCTACTGCGTAGCCTACAAACCCAACCTGGCTTTCTATGAAAGTTCAGGGGTAAAAGGAATGCTTTCCCTGGAAAAAACCGTAGCCTACCTCAAAGAAAAGTATCCCGACCAGTTCATCATTGCAGATGCCAAACGGGGAGATATCGGAAACACGTCCGAAATGTATGCCCGTTCGTTCTTTGACCATATGCAGGTGGATGCCGTTACTGTAGCCCCTTATATGGGGGAAGACAGCATCAAACCCTTCCTGATCTATCCGGAAAGCTGGGTGATCCTCCTGGCACTTACCTCCAACAAAGGTTCACAGGATTTCCAGATGACAGTCGCAGCAGACGGTGAAAGGCTGTTTGAGAAAGTATTGAAAAAATCCCGGGAATGGGCAACCGATGAGCAACTCATGTATGTAGTCGGAGCCACCCAGGGCAAGATGTTCCTCGATATCCGTAAATATGCCCCTACCCATTTTCTGTTAGTCCCCGGTGTAGGTGCACAGGGAGGTAGCCTGGAAGAGGTGGCAACCTATGGGATGAATGAGGAATGCGGCCTGTTAGTGAATTCATCACGGGCCATCATTTATGCAGACAACACCCCCGGTTTTGCAACAGCAGCCGGCCGGGAAGCACATGTTGTACAACAGGAAATGGCAGGATATCTGCAGGAGAAAGGAATTATTGCTTAACAGGGATAGGCAATCCCAATATTTTTTCTCAAATTTGTAGGCTATCTTACGCATAGAGAACAGTTTGATTCATTACATATTCAATAATTAATGAAAATACATGGAGTTCACAGCCCGACAAATAGCGAGCTTTTTAAACGGAACCATTGTAGGGGATCCGGAAATAAAAGTGAACAGCTTTTCGAAAATAGAAGAAGGTAAAGCCGGGACGCTGACTTTCCTTGCAAACCCGAAATACGGACACTATATATATACGACACAAGCAAGTGTTGTGCTGGTAAATAATGATTTTAACCCTACGAAAGAGATTACCGCCACACTGGTAAAAGTACCCAATGCCTATGCAGGACTTGCCCTGTTGCTCAAAATGGCGGAAGCCTCCAAAGTAAAAAAAGCCGGGATTGACTCTACGGCATGTATGGCCGCTACTACCCGGGTAGGAGAAGGATGTTATGTCGGGAACTTCGCCTATATCGGGAACCATACGACCATCGGAAAAAATTGCCAGATCTACCCGCATGTCTATATCGGAGACAATATCACCATCGGAGATAATTGCATCCTCTATCCGCATACGACCATTTATGATGATTGCCGGATCGGGAATAACTGTATCCTGCATGCCGGAAGTGTCATAGGGTCAGACGGCTTCGGTTTCGCACTGGAAAACGGGCAATATAACAAAATTCCCCAGTTAGGGCATGTCATGATCGAAGACGATGTGGAAATAGGGGCCAATACGACTATTGACCGGGCCGTGATGGATGCCACCATTATCCGCAAAGGGGTTAAAGTGGATAACCTCGTCATGATCGCCCACAATGTAGAAGTGGGAGAACACACCGTGATGGCTGCCCAGGTGGGTATTTCCGGTTCTGTCAAAGTAGGGAAACACTGTAAATTCGGAGGTCAGGCAGGGATGTCCGGCCACCTTAAAATAGAAGATCATTCCACCATCGGCGCACAGGCCGGTATTATCAGCAATATAAAAGAAGGAAGTACCGTTTTAGGGGCCCCCGCCATTGATGCAAAAGCCTTTATGCGTTCCAGCGCGATCTTTAACCGTTTACCGGACATCTACTGGACGATCGGGCAAATGCAACGTGAAATTGAACAACTGAAAAAAGAATTAAACAAATAAACATATGCAGAAACAAAAAACGCTTGCAAAACGTTTCTCATTAGAAGGGAAAGGGCTACACACCGGATTGGACATCCGTATTACTTTCCACCCGGCTCCTGATAATCACGGATACAAAATCAAACGGACTGACCTGAAAGATCAGCCTATTATAGATGCCTTAGCTGAAAATGTGGCCAATGCCCAACGGGGTACAGTCCTTTCTAAAAACGGGATACAGGTCAGCACCATAGAACATGCGATGGCAGCTCTCTATGCATTTGAAATCGATAACTGCCTGATCGAAGTCAATGCGCCGGAATTCCCGATCCTGGACGGAAGCTCCCGTTTCTTTGTGGAAGAGATCCTCAAAGCCGGAGTTGCAGAACAAAACTTACCAAAAGATTATTATATCGTCAAGCAGAAAATTGAAGTCAAAGATGAAAAAACAGGTTCATCCCTGATCATTCTTCCCAATGATAAATTCAGTGTCAATGTACTGGTCTCGTTTAACTCAGTGGTCTTATCCAATCAATATGCCACGCTGAACGAACTGAGCGAATTTCCCGAAGACATTGCAGCCTCCCGGACATTTGTATTCGTCCGTGAGGTGGAACTGCTGCTGAAAAATAACCTCATCAAAGGAGGAGACCTGGATAACGCCATCGTGATCTATGACCAGGTCATGCCCCAGGAAGACCTGGACAGACTGGCAGATGAAGTAGGCATTCCCCGAAAAAACGCAGAAGAATTAGGATATATCAATAACAAACCCTTAGTGTTTGTCAACGAACCGGCACGTCACAAGCTATTAGATGTGATCGGTGACATTGCCCTGATCGGCAAACCGATCCGGGGAAGGATCATTGCTACCCGTCCGGGACATAAGATCAACAACCAGTTAGCCCGCCTGATCCATAAAGACATCAAACTGAATAATGTCCAGGCTCCGGTATATGATCCGAACGTAGCCCCGATCATGGATATTAACCATATCAAAAAATTGTTGCCGCACCGGTATCCCTTCCTGTTAGTAGACAAGATCATCGAAGTAGGGGGAAACCATATTGTGGGCATCAAAAATATTACAGAAAATGAACTGTTCTTTACCGGTCACTTTCCACAGGAACCCGTGATGCCAGGGGTACTGATTGTAGAAGCCATGGCACAAACCGGAGGACTATTGGTTCTGAACTCTGTAGAAAAGCCGAAATGCTACTCCACCTATTTTATAAAGATCGACAGAGTAAAATTCCGTCAGAAAGTAGTGCCGGGAGATACCCTGATCCTCAGGCTGGAACTGTTAGCTCCTATCCGTAGAGGTATTTCCATGATGAAAGGCTATGCATTCGTAGGAAAAAAATTAGTTACGGAAGCAAAATTCATGGCACAAATTATAAAAAATAAATAATAGAACAAGAATGAGTCACTCACCTTTAGCAGTTATACACCCCGAAGCGAAAATCGGAGAAAACGTCACCATCGGTCCGTTCGCTGTCATAGAAAACGATGTCGTAATCGGTGATAACTGTGAAATACATCCGCACGCCGTCATTTTAGAGGGTGCACGAATAGGGAATGGCTGCCGGGTCTTCTCCGGAGCAGTAATTGCAGGAATTCCCCAGGATCTGAAATTCGCAGGCGAGAAATCCATAGCCGAGATTGGTAACAACACCACTATCCGGGAATGTGTCACCATCAACCGGGGAACAGCTTCCCGGGAAAAAACAGTAGTAGGCAGCGACTGCCTGATCATGGCCTATAGCCATGTGGCCCATGACTGCATCCTCAAAGACCATATCATCCTGGGAAATGCCTCCCAGATCGCCGGCGAAGTAGAAATCGATGATTATGCCATCATTAGCGGGGGAACCCTAGTCCATCAATTCTGCCGGATCTCCCAGCATGTCATGGTGCAGGGCGGGTCCCGGGTCGGCAAAGATATTCCTCCGTATACCCTGATCGGCAGAGACCCTGTCATCTACTGCGGAATTAATATCGTAGGACTAAGACGCCGCGGGTTTACCAATGGACAGATCTTCCTGATCCAGGATATTTACCGGACCTTATACACCAGAGGACTAAACAATACGGAAGCACTCAAATGTATTGAAACAGAATATGCCCAGAGTGTGGAACGCGACCTGATCCTGAATTTTATCAAATCCTCCAGCCGGGGCATCATCCGGGGCTCTATAGACGACTAAAAAGAAATAAATATACAGTGGAAAAGCAGATTTCTAAACAAATCTGCTTTTTTTGTTTTATATTTGGAAAAGGGAAACAGGGTAGTGGGTCGTTAGTAGTGGGTAGTACGTTCGCTCCGCTCACGTAGCAGGAATTCTCCTACAGAGCATAAAAAAGGACTCACACGAGCCAGGCGAGTCCCTCCCAAACGAACGAAGTGAGTGTACTACCCACTACTAACGACCCACTACCCGATAAAATTCCCCCACTCTCATAAAAGTAATATAATTTTTACTACTTTTAAACCAACAAAAACGAATAAACTATGGTATTTAGATTTCTTCTTATATCCGATGAAACAGATGATTTCCTTCGCGAAATAAAAATGAATGCCGAGGCCACTTTCCTGGATCTCCATCACGCTATCCTGGATGCTGTCAACTACACGAAAGACCAGATGACCTCCTTCTTTATCTGTGATGATGACTGGAGTAAACGAACAGAGATCACCCTGGTAGATATGGACCGGTCTTTTGAAGAAGATAGCTATATCATGGAAAACACCCGCCTGGAAGAACTGCTGAAAGACGAACAACAAAAATTATTATATGTGTTCGACTATATGACCGAACGCGCGTTCTTTATGAAATTACGGGAGATCATTCCCGGTCAGAACCAGCCAGAACCTGTCTGCAGTAAATCAGTCGGAGTGCCTCCTCCCCAAACGGTGGACTTTGACGAGGTCGACCTGAAAGGCACTCCCATAGATACCTTAGGAGAAGATTTCTACGGAGACTCGGAATATAACCTGGACGAATTGGACACAGACGGCTTTGAAGGATTAAACGACAATATGGATAATCCGTTCGATGAGGAACGATTCTAACTCCCTGATCATCCTATCAGGCCCGACGGGAGTGGGAAAAACAGAGCTGAGTCTCCGGATAGCAGAACACTTCCACTCCCCGATCATCTCTTCAGATTCCCGCCAACTCTACAAAGACCTGCCTATAGGAACCGCTACACCTACTCCGGAGCAGTTGAAACGGGTCAGACATTACATGGTAGGCACACTCAGATTAACAGATTACTACAGCGCCAGCCGGTTTGAAGAAGAGGTGATGGCCCTGCTGCATACTCTACATGCCACGACTCCACAGGTAGTGATGACCGGAGGTTCGATGATGTATATCGATGCCGTTACCAAAGGAATAGATGAAATCCCTACCGTTACTCCTGACATACGGAATGCGCTCTACAAACAGTTTGAAGAAGAGGGGCTCCCTCCCATTCTGGAGGAACTGAAAAGAACAGACCCGGTCCATTATGAAGAGGTAGACCGAATGAACTACAAACGGGTCATTCACGCCGTAGAGATCTGCCGGATGACCGGTAAGCCTTATTCTTCTTTCCGTACCCACAGCCGCAAGGAACGACCCTTCCGCATCATCCAGGTGGGCCTTACCCGGGAATGGGAAGAATTATGCCACCGCATCAACCTCCGGGTAGACCGGATGATGGCAGATGGTCTACTGGAGGAAGCCCGGAAAGTCTATCCTTTCCACCATCTGAATGCCTTAAACACCGTAGGCTACAAAGAACTGTTCCGGTACTTCGACGGAAACTGGTCCCTGGATTTTGCCATCGAAAAGATCAAACGAAACACCCGGGTATATGCCCGCAAACAAATGACCTGGTTCAAACGGGACCCGGAAATCACCTGGTTCCATCCCGAACAGGAGCAGGAAATCCTTACCCACATTCAAAACCAACTTTTCCCCTAATGTTTTTATGTTTTTTCAGTTACCCGTCACCTGTTTGTGTATAGTTATTTAATAATTAGATTATTAGGTGCTAACAACCGGGTGACTGAGAAGGTGACTGACGGGTGACTGAGGGGTGACTGAAGCTAAAAGGAAACACATGGTCTTCCCCTACCCTGACTAAAGCACCCGGATGGCCTGACAACCGGCTGTTGTTTTCTGCACGGGGAGAGGTTGACTTCCGCAGGGCCGCTCTCCTCTATCCCTGCGGGTAAT